>NZ_CP093379.1:1884166-2580000 GCF_022655595.1 Ignatzschineria rhizosphaerae | reverse complement strand
TGACTATTTTAGGGCGAAACAACAATTCTCAAATTCCCCCACATCTATTAGCCTATTTAGAAACCCTCTTTGAACAAGAAGAGATTGCCAAGCATGTTTATCCTGGCTGTATTCTTGTTGGCGAAGGTTATGGCGAACGCATTGAAGAACCCCGTGGTAGCCAATACAAAGCTGATGGCGTCGGTTTTGTGCTCTTTGATGTTGTCGCAATGGATGGAAAATATTGCGATCGCCATGTGGTAGAGATGATTGCTAAAAATCTAAACTTAGAAGTGACACCGCTAATCTTAGAAGGGACGCTCCAAGAAGCAATCGACTTTATCCAAACTCAGCCGACATCCAAATTCCGAGATACAGCACCTATGGAAGGATTGATCGGAACACCTGTGGGCGACTTCTTAACAGGATCAGGCGCACGGATTATCACAAAGCTTCGTGCTGAAGATTACCCACTAAAAGATAGTGAGTAGACGAAGTATTACCATGTAAACCTTATAACTGGAAGATCAATAAGGCTGAATTTCCCCTCTATATCAATCTCCACAAAGATACTGTTATAGAGAATTATGGAAATAACTTATCTTTATCAATTTATAGATTTATAGTAAAACCTGTTTAAATGTCACTAAGTCCAATTACCGGTATATCCGCTATAAAAAGTGTGATAGACCTTCTATCAGGCATTGCACAAGTTGGTTTGATACCTACGCTATATTGTTTTATTTTTATAGTAAATTCGGTTAAAAAGTGACTGAACCAGATTGCCGGCACATCGGTTATGAGAAGCACAAAAGTCGTTTTATCCGGCATTGTGCAAACTAGTTTGATTCACGTACTGTATTGTTTTATTTTTAAAATAATGTTTCTTATAGTGAAATCGATTTAAAAATGACTGAATCAGATTGCCGGCGCATTGGTTATGGGAAGCGCAAGAATCCTTCTATCCGGCATCGTGCAAGTCTGTTTGATTCACACGTTGTGGTGTTTTACTTTTAAATTAGTCTTTCTTGAACCGAATCGACTATAAATTGAATCGATTATAAAACGCTAATGATTTGCCAGTTGCCATCCATAAAAAAATCCCGAAAACTTTATGCTTTCGGGATTTTAAATATCCGGTGATTTATCACGACAACTAAAGTCGTTATTTGAACTTATGCAAACAGAGAAATGATTTTTTTCAAGCCTGCAACTAAGCGATCGATTTCTTCACTTGTACTGTAAACACCAAATGACATTCTAGCTGTTGCTGGCACTTTCATGCGTTTCATTAAAGGCTGTGCACAGTGATGCCCAACTCGTACTGCAACCCCTTCATGATCTAAGAGCGTACCGATATCGTGCGGATGAATACCTTTTACCACAAATGAAATGACGCCCGCCTTCTCTTTTGCCGTGCCAATCACACGCACTTCCGGAATCTCTGCAAGTTTTTCCATCGCATATTGAAGTAGTGCATCTTCGTGTGCCACAATCGTCTCAAAGCCAATCTCTTCCACCCACTTCATCGCCACACCAAAAGCAATCACGCCAGCAATATTAGGGGTACCTGCTTCAAACTTATTTGGGAGCGGTGCAAATGTTGTTTTCTCAAAAGTCACTACATCAATCATATCCCCACCAGTTTGATAAGGTGGCATTGCTTCTAATAACTCACGCTTTCCGTAGAGAATACCAACACCGGTTGGCCCATAAAGTTTATGCGCTGAAAAGGTATAGAAGTCTGCATCTAATTCCACAACATTAAGTGGCTGATGCACGGCGCCTTGTGCACCATCAATTAAGACTTTTGCGCCCACTGCATGCGCTTTATCAATAATGAGCTTCACATCATTAATGGTTCCGAGTACATTTGAAACTTGTGTGACAGAAACAATCTTCACCCGATCATCAAGCATAGCCTCAAACTGATCTAAAAGAAGTTCGCCGGCATCGTTAATGGGAATAATTTTAAGCTCAGCACCTTTCTCTTCACAGATCATCTGCCAAGGCACAATATTAGCGTGATGCTCCATCTCAGAGATCATCACCACATCACCTTTATTTAAAACCATTCTCCCATAGCTTTGAGCCACAAGGTTAATACTCTCTGTCGTCCCTTTTGTGAAGATAATTTCACGAGTATCTGCCGCCTTAATAAAGCGCTGCGCTATTTCACGTACCGCTTCATACTCCTGCGTAGACTTTTCACTAAAGTAATAAACACCACGGTGAATATTAGCATAATACTTCTCATATACATTTTTCTCAGCATCAATCACAACCTGTGGTTTCTGCGCTGATGCACCGGTGTCTAAGAATGCAACACGATGCCCTTTGACTTCTTCATTAAAAATTGGAAACTGTTGACGAATTTTAGGTAATGCAATCATACAAGGCCTCTATAAAAACTCATGAATAGATCAATCATGAAAATAAGATGGTGAGAAAAGTAATTAACCTAAAACAGGTATATCTCTGCCTTGTTAGTAATGCTTCACCAACAGATCTTACAGCGATATACCTGCCTTAAAGCTCGACTTACATCGAGCCTATTTTAATTATGCGAGGGTTTCGATATCTTGATCTAAACGATGCTGCAACCATTCACGAATCGATTCATTGCTAATCGTTTCTAAAACTTCTGCTGCATATGCACGAATTAAAATCGTTTTCGCTTCAGCTTCAGGAATCCCACGTGAACGAAGATAGAACATGTGCTCAGGCTCAATAAAACCCACCGTTGCCCCATGGGTACAACGAACGTCATCAGCGTAGATTAAAAGTCGGGGAATCGTTAACGCTCTTGCACCATCATTTAAGATAAGCGAACGTGTCATCTGATCGGCATTGATCTTCTGTGCATCTTGATATACATGGATCTGCGCATCAAAAATTGATTCTGCGCGATCTTTGAGGATGTTTTTAACTTGCTGATTACTCTCACAGTTTGGTACACGGTGATCCATATTCACGATATGCGAAATATGCTCACGACCTTCTGCAATATTTAAGATATTCAGTTCTGAATAAGCATCTTCACCATTCATATGAAGATTAATATCTGAACGCGTTAAATCGCCACGCGTTTGATAACTCATATAGTGAACCTTACTCTCTTTCGCTTGCTCTGCTGTGAAGTTGAAAAGACTTGAGCCTTTATCATCGTTTAAACCGGCGCGGATAAATTGAACATCCGCACCTTCAGCGATATCAACATTCATACGACCAAGATTTAAATATTGTCCATTTCCCGCTTCCACTAAAAGAATTGAGCTCTCGGCATTTTTTTCTACCGTTAAGACAATATCAAAATCAATCTGAATCGCTTTATCTTGGCTATCTGTTAAGTTATAGATCACGATAGGACGCTCAACCTTTGCGCCTTCCACGATGCGGATCTCTAAAAGATTGCTAGACCCTCTAACCAATACGCCTTCTGGCAGCGTTAAATCACTCACCCAGCGGGCACTTACTTCACCATTGTAGATTGGTAGAATCACCGCATTTTCTGGCAATGTTTCATTAACTGGCGCAGAAGTTTCACGTGAAACAGGCGCACTCCACTCTACAGAAAATAGCTTACGAAATGGCGTATCTTTAAAACGCTCACGACTCGCGTTCTCTTTATAAATTGTTAACATTGAAATCTCCTTATTTATGAGTACGTGTGCCGCCCGCTTCTTCTCCACGGAATGCCACATAACCATCTTTTTCGAGTTCAAGTGCTAACTCTTTACCACCACTTTTCACGATTTTGCCATCTGTCATAACATGAACATAATCAGGTTGGACATAATCTAATAGACGCTGATAGTGCGTAATTAAGAGAAAACCACGATTTTCACTACGAAGAGAGTTAATTCCTTCTGAAATAACGCGAAGTGCGTCGATATCAAGACCGGAGTCTGTTTCATCTAACACTGCAAATTTTGGCTCAAGCACTAACATCTGTAAAATTTCATTACGTTTTTTCTCACCACCGGAGAAACCTGTGTTTACAGAACGTTTTAAGAATGATGAATCCATTTTTACTGTTTTCATCTTCTCTTGAAGCATCTCATAGAACTCAAGCGCATCGACTTCTTGCTCACCACGTGAACGAAGGATCGCATTTAATGCGCTACGTAAGAAGTAATGGTTATTCACCCCTGGTAATTCTGCCGGATATTGAAAACCAAGGAAGATACCTAATTGCGCACGCTCATCAGGATCCATCTCTAAAACGCTCTTACCTTCAAATAAGATATCGCCTTTCGTGATCTCATAATCATCTTTACCAACAATCACATTCGCAAGGGTACTTTTACCAGAACCATTTGGTCCCATGATTGCGTGAACTTTTCCCGCTTCGATATCTAACGTCACACCTTTAAGGATTTCAGTGCCATCAATTTCTACGTGCAAATCTTTAATACTTAACATATTTCTACTCTCATTTAACTGTTGTCATTCTATCTGCGTGAAGCTGCTATCAATCTCATCTAAGCTTCACTAACTCTATTTCAGCAAGCTCGATTAGCCCACACTACCCTCAAGGCGAAGTTCAATTAACTTCTGTGCTTCTACGGCAAACTCCATCGGTAACTCATCGAAGATCTCTTTACAGTAACCATTAACAATCAGGTTAATGGCATCTTCTTCCGATAGACCACGTTGCTGACAGTAAAAAAGTTGTTCTTCTGAGATCTTAGAAGTTGATGCTTCATGCTCAACTTTAGAACTTGAGTTACGAACATCAATATAAGGGAATGTATGTGCACCACACTTATCGCCCATTAAGAGGGAATCACATTGTGAGTAGTTGTGTGATCCTGTTGCATTTGGTCCGATACGAACAAGTCCACGATAAGAGTTTTCTGAATACCCTGCGGAAATCCCTTTAGAGATAATCGTTGAGCGCGTATTCTTACCAATGTGAATCATTTTAGTACCTGTATCTGCTTGCTGGCGATCTTTAACGAGCGCTACTGAGTAGAACTCGCCCACAGATTCATCGCCCTTTAAGATACAGCTTGGATACTTCCAAGTAATGGATGAGCCAGTTTCCACTTGTGTCCAAGTGATTTTTGATTGGAACCCATCACAAATACCACGCTTAGTTACGAAGTTATAAATACCACCCTCGCCATTTTCATCACCTGGGTACCAGTTTTGGACTGTGGAATATTTAATCGTTGCTTTCTCTTTTGCCACTAATTCAACAACAGCTGCATGAAGCTGATTCTCATCACGCTGCGGCGCAGTACAGCCTTCGAGATATGAAACATAGCTTCCTTCATCTGCAATAATTAATGTACGCTCGAACTGTCCTGTATTGGAGGCATTAATACGGAAATATGTTGATAGCTCCATTGGGCAACGTTTGCCTTTAGGAATATAGACAAATGAACCATCTGTAAATACTGCCGCATTGAGCGCTGCAAAGTAGTTATCATCATGAGGAACCACGGTTCCTAAATACTCTTTGACAAGCTCTGGATATTCTTGAACTGCTTCACTAAATGAGCAGAAGATAATGCCTTGCTCAAGTAGACGACCTTTATAGCTTGTTGCCACAGAGACTGAGTCAAATACAGCATCTACCGCAACACCTGCTAGAATTTTTTGTTCTTCAAGCGGGATTCCTAAACGCTCATAAGTGTAGAGAAGCTCAGGATCTACTTCATCTAAACTCTTAGGACCATCTGCCATTGATTTTGGCGCGGAGTAATAGGAGATCGCTTGATAATCCATTGGCTCAATATTTAAATGCGCCCAGTCAGGAGACTCCATCTCAAGCCATGCGCGATATGCGGTTAAGCGATATTCTAATAACCATTCTGGCTCATTTTTGATTTTTGAGATCTGACGAACCACATCTTCGTCAAGTCCTGGCGGGAGGGTTTCTTGCTCGATATCAGTCGTGAAGCCATACTTATACTCTTCACTGGTGAGCGCTTCAATTCTATCTTTTTCTGTGATTTCTGCTGTCATAATCAATCATTCTTATAATTACTAAAATGGGTTTTATAGAGGCTTTGCTAAAGGCTTTGATAATTGGATATCCACCTTCAATTCATTGGGAGGGCCTAGTAGAGATTGCAATGTTACTTTGGAGAAACTCTCATAAATTTTTTGATTAATGATTTTCCAATGCGGCGCTAGATTGCAGCCATGTGATTTATCACAAGGATTTTCAAGATCATTACAAGCATTCATTGCCATCGGACCTTCAATTGCGACAATCACATCAACAAGGGTGATCTCTTCAGGGGCTTTTTGTAATTGATACCCACCATAAACACCTCGTGTGGAAGTTAAAAGCTCCGCTTTCACCAGTAGCTTTAATACTTTTCCCACTAAAGAAACGTTCAAATCACAGATCTCAGCTAATGTTGAGGCACTCATTCTCTCTTCCTTTGAAGCAAGCTTCGTCAGGACTAGAAGGGCATAATCTGTTTCTCGGGTAATTCTCAATGTTAAAACTCTCTAAAATAAATATAGGACTAATATAGTACTATATTAGTCCTAATTCAAATTTGTTTTGGCAATTACTGCAATTTAGGCGCTTAATGACAATTTCATAAAAATCGTTGTTCACTTTTTTCACGAAATTTTTAAGCGCCTATTATAACTTATTTTAGAGGGTTACTTAAAATTTCACCGCTTTAAAACCATTCTTACCAGCGTATACAGCTTTATCACCAAGCTCTGCTTCGATACAAATTAAACGGTTATACTTTGCAACACGGTCTGAGCGGCAAAGTGATCCTGTTTTAATCTGTGTTGCAACAGAAGCGGCGGCGATATCTGCAATCGTTGTATCTTCTGTTTCACCAGAGCGATGAGAAACAACTGCCGTATAATTGGCTTTATCTGCCATATTGATGGCATCGATTGTCTCTGTAAGCGTTCCGATTTGGTTTGGCTTAATTAAGATAGAGTTTGCAATTCCCTCATCAATCCCTCTTTGTAGGATTTTTGTATTCGTTACAAATAAGTCATCACCCACGATTTGTACACGATCACCGATACGTTTTGTCAACGCATCCCAACCTGCCCAATCTTCTTCATCCATACCATCTTCGATCGTGATAATAGGATAACGGTTGACCCAATCTTCTAAGAATGCGGCAAACTCTTCTGATGTAAATTCTTTGTTTTCTGATGCTAAAACATACTTCCCATCTTTAAAGAACTCAGATGCCGCAATATCAAGACCTAAGAATACATCTTTACCAGGCTCAAAACCGGCACGTTTAATTGCGGTCATGATCACTTCTAGCGCTTCTTCGTTAGAACCTAAGTTTGGTGCAAAACCACCCTCATCACCCACACCTGTTGCTAAACCTTTCTCGGTTAACACGCTACGAAGCTCATGGAAGATCTCCGCACCATAACGAATAGCTTCTGCAAATGATGAAGCACCCACAGGAAGGATCATAAACTCTTGTACGTCTACAGAGTTATCAGCATGAGCACCACCATTAACAATATTCATCATCGGTACAGGAAGTGTATAAGTCTCACGATCTGCAAGATAGGCATAAAGTGGTAAACCTTTCTCGTTAGCTGCTGCATGTGCTACTGCTAAAGAAACACCTAAAAGTGCGTTAGCACCTAAGTTAGATTTGTTATCTGTACCATCTAATTTTAATAAAATGTCATCTACATTTTTTTGATTAGTAGCATCAACACCAACGAGCGCCTTTGCAATTGTGCCATTCACGTTTTCACATGCACGTAAAACACCTTTACCGCCATAACGTTTTTTATCGCCATCACGAAGTTCAACAGCTTCTTTTGCCCCTGTTGAAGCACCACTTGGTACAGCTGCTTCGCCTTTGATACCTGACTCTAAAGCCACTTGTACCCAAACAGTTGGGTTCCCGCGTGAATCCAAAATTTCTCGTGCAATGATCGATTTAATTGCAGACATAAATTTCTCCAAATAGATGTTATAAAAATGCAGAAGGTGTAACTACAAAGTAGCTACACCTCCCTATTATTTATCGGAATGACTCAAAGATCAACTTTGAGGATCAATCTATTTACTTAATATCGCGAATTTTTGGTCCGATATAACGTTGACGTGGACGACCAATCTTCATCTTAGGATCTGCAATCATCTCTGCCCAATGGCTAATCCATCCACTTGTACGGGCAATTGCAAACATTGGCGTGAACATCTCAACAGGAATACCTAATGCTTTATAGATAATACCTGAGTAGAAGTCGACGTTTGGATAGAGTTTACGCTCGATGAAGTATTCATCTTTAAGTGCAATCTCTTCAAGTTTCACCGCAATCTCCATTAATGGATCGTTACCATATTTCGCAAGAACTTGGTCAGCAATACCTTTAATGATACGTGCACGTGGGTCAAAGTTCTTGTAAACACGGTGACCAAAGCCCATTAAGCGGAATGGATCATTTTTGTCTTTTGCTTTTGCAACAAATTTCTCGATATTGCTTACATGACCGATCTCTTCAAGCATTACAAGCACAGCTTCGTTAGCACCACCGTGTGATGGTCCCCAAAGTGATGCGATACCTGAAGCAATTGCTGTAAATGGATCAGCGCCTGATGAACCTGCTAAACGCACAGTTGATGTTGATGCGTTTTGCTCATGGTCTGCGTGAAGTGTGAAGAGAACATCAATCGCTTTTTCAGCAACCGGATCTACTTCGTAATCCGCACATGGTGTTGAGAACATCATTTGTAAGAAGTTACCAGCGTATGAATGATCATTGCGTGGGTAACGGATTGGTTGACCTTGACCATGCTTATAAGCAGCTGCCGCAATCGTTGGCATTTTTGAAATTAAACGATGCGCGATAATCATGCGGTGCTCTGGATCAAAAATATTCATCTTGTCGTGGTAGAAACCTGCCATCGATGCAACTGATCCTACTAACATCGCCATTGGATGAGAGTCATAACGGAAACCTTGAAGGAAGCTCTTCATGTTTTCATGCATTAATGAATGCGTCATGATGATCTCTTTGAACTCTTTTGATTGTCCTGCATCAGGAAGCTCACCATTCCAAAGAAGATAAGCAACATCAAGGTAATCTTTCTTCTCAGCAAGTTGCTCAATAGGATAACCACGATAGAGCAATTCACCTTTATCACCATCTAGGTAAGTGATTGCACTTTCACAGCTCGCCGTTGATACATAACCTGGGTCATAGCTGAACATCGACATGTCGCTGTTTAGTCTTGCGATATCAATAACAGAGTTACCGTAAACTGAATCCAAGATTGGAAACTCAGCTTCATGACCGGTTCTATTATTTTTAAAGGTAACAGTATCTTTTGTACTCATACTTCTTTCCTCCAGCTGTCTGCTTACACATCCTTTCTTTCAAAAGATGCTCTACATTAGCCATTTAATAAAAAAACTCAAACTTGAGATAAATAATGTGATCCGTCCATCTTAGTACATTAAATGCCAATTTAAAATAGGCTTTAAGGTTACTAGGTGATTCAATTTTCTAATCGCGTTAATAGCGCCCTGTTAATTTCTTCTATTAACTGAGGCCCTTCATAAATAAATCCGCTATATAATTGCACCAGAGAAGCGCCAGCATCGAGCTGATCTAAAGCATCTTTTGTGCTCATAATTCCACCAACCCCTATAATAGGGAATCTTCCCCCACTCTCTTTTGCTAAAAAACGCACAACCTCTAATGATCTTTTTGTTAAGGGTGCACCGCTCAATCCCCCCATTTCATCACGATCTTGAGACTTTAATCCCTCTCTTTGAATGGTTGTATTTGTCGCAATAATGCCGGCGATATGAGATTCATCAATAATTTCAACAATCTCTTTTAATTGGGACTCAGATAAATCTGGCGCTATTTTAAGTAAAATAGGCTTAGGATTCTCATGTTGCAGGTTTTGTGCTTGTAAAGATTTAAGAAGTGCTAAAAGTGGGGCTTTCTCTTGGAGATCTCGTAAATTTGGAGTATTAGGCGAACTGACATTGACGACAAAATAATCAACCACCTCAAAAAGTGCTTCAAAACAGGCGAGATAATCTTCTACCGCTTTATCGTTAGGCGTAATTTTATTCTTCCCAATATTACCGCCAATAATTAAACCTTTCTCTCGTTTGAGTAAGCGTATTTTTGCCGCTTCAACGCCATCATTATTAAATCCCATTCGATTAATAATGGCAAAATCTTCCACTAATCTAAATAAGCGTTTTCGGGGATTTCCAGATTGCCCCTTTGGCGTCACTGTCCCGATTTCCACAAAAGAGAAACCTAACTGCCCAAGCTCTTTATAAAGCTTTGCATCCTTATCAAAGCCCGCAGCTAATCCCACAGGATGCTTAAACTTGAGTCCAAAGACCTCTCGCGCAAGTCTTGGATCTTCTAAAATATTATCAGGATCAATCAACCGCTTTTGTAAAAAAGGGAGTTTACTCAATAAACGAATACCGGTAAATGAGAGCTCATGAGATTTTTCAGGATCGATCTTAAACAAAATTTTTTGAATAATATTTTTTAACATGAAAATTTATTCCCAATAAGAGAGACGTAGAAAATAATTTTCAAAAAAAAAGCATCTCAGATAGAGATGCTTTTCTTTTAAATACCAATTGCTTCGTTCACGAAAATTAACGACCGTATTTTTTACGGAAGCGATCAACACGACCTTCAGCGTCAAGAATATTTTGTTGACCTGTGAAGAATGGGTGTGATGCAGAAGTAACTTCCATACGCACTAATGGGTACTCATTACCATCTTCCCATTTGATTGTGTCTTTAGTTGCGATTGTTGAACGAGTTAAAATTGCGAAATCGCTCGATGCGTCTTGGAACACAACTGGGCGATAATTGATTTGGTTTTCTTTTGACATAATAATTTATCCATTAATTAATGTTATTGGCCTATCTCTCAATGCTCTTAAGATTCGTCAATCAAAAGTGGTCTGCATTAAAAAATAATCAAGATGGGGATTTTACTGCAAACCCCCATTCTTTGCAAATTTTTCAGCAGCCCTTTAATTTCTTAACCTTTCATCATTTGGAAGAATTCTGCATTTGTCTTCGTTTCGCGCATGCGATCAAGCACAAACTCAGCAGCCTCAATTTCATCCATTGGGTGAATTAACTTACGTAAAATCCACATTTTTTGTAATTCTTCAGGATTCATCAATAACTCTTCACGACGCGTTCCTGATTTATTCACGTTGATTGCTGGGAAAATACGTTTTTCCGCAATACGGCGATCTAATTGGATCTCAGAGTTACCCGTTCCCTTAAACTCTTCAAAGATCACTTCATCCATTTTCGAGCCCGTATCAACCATGGCTGTTGCAATAATCGTTAAGCTTCCGCCATTTTCAATATTACGCGCCGCACCAAAGAAACGTTTTGGGCGGTGAAGCGCATTGGCATCAACCCCACCAGAGAGCACTTTACCCGAAGATGGCACGACAGTGTTATAAGCACGCGCTAAACGCGTCATTGAGTCAAGAAGAATCACAACATCACGGCCATGCTCCACTAAACGGCGAGCTTTTTCAATCACCATCTCGGCAACTTGTACGTGACGAAGCGCAGGTTCATCAAAGGTTGAAGCAACCACATCCCCTTTTACAAGGCGCTGCATCTCTGTCACCTCTTCAGGGCGCTCATCAATTAAAAGAACGATAAGATAAGCTTCAGGATGATTAATCGCAATTGATTGTGCGATATTTTGCATCATAATCGTTTTACCCGCTTTTGGCGGCGCCACAATCATACTACGTTGCCCTTTACCAATCGGCGCGACGATATCAATCATTCTTGCTGTGATATCTTCACTTGATCCATTTCCAAGCTCCATTTTTAATGGCTCATTTGGGTGGATAGGCGTTAAGTTTTCAAAAGCAATTTTACGGCGATTTTTACCAATCGGCTCGTAGTTCACTTCATTAATCTTCACTAACGCAAAATATTTTTCATTATCTTTAGGAGCCCGAATCACACCTGAAACGGTATCTCCTGTGCGAAGATTAAAACGTCTGATCTGAGATGGGCTGATATAAACATCATCAGGTCCTGCTAAGAAGGAGCTATCTACACCGCGTAAAAAGCCGTAGCCATCATTAAGAACTTCAAGAACGCCATCGCCAATGACTTCGCCACCTTTATCAGCTTGTTCTTGTAAAATCGCAAAGATAAGCTCATGTTTTTTAGCGCGCATTAAACCCTGAATATTGAGTTCTTCTGCAATAACAACTAACTCTTGAGCAGTTTTCTGTTTTAATTCTGTTAGATTCATAGATTGATTTTATTAAAAGTATAAGAAAGTTTTCTAAACATGTTTAGAATGTAAAAGATGATGTAATTCGTGGATATTCGGGCTTTTCGCCCCCGCATTTCCCTAAAAAGCCGTCTTGTTTACGTCTTGTTAACCTTTGGGCTTACATAAAAAATAGAAATGGAAGATAGACTCAGATTAGCAAAAGTTTATTCTTTATCTTTCGCTTGTGCAACTTTATTTCGATATTTTGCAATTATTGCTTTCAAAATCTCAATGCCAACTGGCAATGCGGAGACAAAAACAATCCCAAGAACAATTAAAGAAAAATTCTCCTGCACTATCGGCGTTGTTCCAAAAAAGAAACCCGCCCCAAGCATACTTGCCGTCCAAAGTAGCGCACCTGTCACATTATAAAAACCAAAGCGGCGATAGCACATTAAACTTGCTCCGGCGACAAATGGTGCGAAGGTACGAACGATGGGGATAAAACGCGCCAAAATAATTGTCTTACCACCATGACGCTCATAAAATTCTTCTGTCTTTTGAAGATACTTCAATTTAAAGATTTTTGCATCCTCTTTAAAAGGTTTAATCCCTAAATGTTTTCCAATTTGGTAATTTACCGCATCTCCAATAATCGCGGCAATTAACAGACTAAAAAAGAGCAACCAGATATTCATTAATCCCATTGCAGCAAGCGCTCCTGCGGCAAAAAGAAGAGAATCACCGGGTAAAAATGGCGTGACAACTAATCCTGTTTCACAAAAGACTATTAATATTAATATCGCATAGATCCAAGCACCATATTGTGCAACGATGATCTCTAAGTAATCATCAATATGCAAAAAAATATCAACAATCTGCATCAACCAATCCATCTGTTACCTCTAAAATAGAGTCTCACCAACCACAGCCTCACTTATTAATGAAGGTTGGTGACTCTACCATATTTATATATTTAAATGATATGGCTATTACACCATGATTATGTCTAAAGATGCGCTAAATGTCAGAGCGCTCAAGATGCGTTAATTTTAAATCTTGTAAACGCCAGCATTGATCCATCTTGCGAGCAAGGGAGTTATCGTGCGTTACAACAATTAATGAGGTTCCTACTTCATCATTAATCTCACACATTAAATCAAAAATTGCGTGTGCATTCTCTTCATCTAAGTTTCCTGTTGGCTCATCAGCTAATACTGCCGATGGCTTTGTGACAAGGGCTCTTGCAATCGCAACTCGCTGGCGCTCCCCGCCTGAAAGCTTCCCAGGATGATGCGTTAAACGATGTGATAAACCGACCCGACCTAATAATAGCTCCGCCTCAGCACGCGCTTCTCGAATATCTCCGCCGCCAATAACTAAAGGGAGCGCCACATTATCAAGCGCGGAAAACTCCGGCAATAGATGATGAAACTGATAGATAAAGCCCAAGTACTCATTACGAAGATAACCCCTTTTTGCCTCAGACTCTTTATTAAAATGATGCCCGTTTAAGTAGATATCGCCACTTGTTGGCTTATCTAACCCTGAAATCACATGCATTAAAGTACTCTTGCCGGCACCTGATGCCCCTACAATCGCAATACGATCCCCTTTTTTTATTTGGAAGCTTAAATCTTTAAAGATCGTAATCTCATGTTTTTGATCAATAAAAGATTTAGAGATGTTTTGGACATCTAAGACAATATTACTCATAACGCAGCGCCTCCGCAGGTTGGGTTCTAGATGCTTTCCATGCAGGATAAAGCGTTGCTAAGCTCGCTAAAATAAAGGCAATACCAGAGATCGTAGCCACATCTGAAAAAAGCACTATCGATGGAATTTCGGAAATAGGATAAATGCTTGGCTCAAAGAGTGTTTTCCCCACTAATCCTTCAATCCATTTCACAATATCTGCCACATTAAAGGCGATCAATAAGCCTAAGATAATCCCAATTGCTGCGCCAAAAAAGCCAATAAATGTTCCTTGCACCATAAAGATTGCCATAATTTTACGAGGCGGCATTCCCAAAGTCCTTAAAATTGCGATCTCCGATTGTTTTTCTGTGACAACCATCACTAACATTGAAACCACATTAAATACGGCAACTGCGACGATTAAGCTCATAATTAAGAACATGGAGATCTTTTCAATCTCAATCATTTTAAAGAGTGCGGCAAACTGATTCACCCAAGTATAAACGCCATAATTATCCACTATCTCCGGTTTTACCTGCAAATAATAAGCAGTTTCACGCGCTTTCATCGGATCCTCTAATTTTAAACGAACCCCCGTGACGGCATCTTTAGGGACGCGGTAGAGAATACCGGCATCCTTAATATTCATAAAGACATTACTAATATCATACTCATAAACGCCGGCTCTAAAGAGCCCTGCAATTTTTAAGCGCTTCATGCGCGGCGCAACGCCGGCAACCGTCACATTAATATCGGATGTAATCACAGAGATATAATCGCCCACATTAAGTCCCAAGCGATTTGCCATATCACGGCTAATCATCACACTAAAAGGCGCTTCATTGAGCACCTCAAAAGTGCCGGCTTCATATTGCCCCTTCTCTTCATTCCAAATCGTAATACTTTCTGCAATAGGAGAGACTTTAGGTTCATAAACAGGATCAATCCCATAGACCTTCACCGGCAACATCGTTCCGGATGAATTAATGAGCCCTTGCCCTTCAATAAAAGGCGCACTACCAATAACATTTTCTTGTTGATCGGAAACAGTCATTAATGTCTGCCAATCTTCAATATATCCTTTCTCTTCACTTAAAATCTGATTATGAAAAGCCATGGCAATACTTCGCTCTGCCACCTCTTTTTGAAAACCATTCATCACAGAGAGCACAACAATCATGGTCATCACACCCAGTGCAATTCCCCCAATTGAGACAAATGAGATAAAAGAGATAAAGTTATTCTTCCGTTTAGCAGCGGTATAACGTAAGCCGATAAATAGCGGTAAAGGTCTAAACATAATCACTCATTCTATAGCTAAGTAAGAGGGTTAGTATAAAGGAATCAAAGAAGTTATTAAGGTTTTTCTATGAATATTCCTATAAAGCGATAAACATCTCTTCCTACCAGATCGGGAAATTTCGCTCAGCAATAATATTCTTCATCACAATCGTCGAGGTTAAACGTAAAATACTGGGGATCTTTGAGAGCTTACCATCATATAATTTTTGAAAATCTTCAAGACTCTTAGCAACAACATGAAGCATATAATCAGGATCCCCAAACAATCTTTGTGCTTGGACGATTTCAGGAATATCAATAAGGGCATTTTCTAACTTTTCAATGGAATCATTATCCCCTGTCTTTAATTGAATAAAAACAATAGCGGAAAATTGTAGACCAATTTTACAAGGATCAAGCTGCGCCGTATATCCCTTTATGGCACCTGAATCCTCTAGTTGCTTGACGCGTCTATGACAAGGAGAGAGACTTAAACCAACCTCATTTGCCAGATCGGTAATCGACATTCTTCCCGCTTTTTGAAGGGATGAAAGAATTTTTTTATCAATGATGTCCATATAGAAGATTCCACTCATAATTCATATAAATTGAAGCAACTTTGGAAGAAAATCCTCCCTAAGAAACGCTATTATTTCTAACGTTAACACTTCTAATAGAAGATTATTCTAATTTTTAATAGTTATTTAGGAAAAGTGAGTTTATTGAGATGGATTTCGGCGTTTTATTAACATTTTGGACAGTATCATTTCTCTTTGTCATGACCCCCGGTGCAGATTGGGCATATGCGATCTCCGCGGGGATTCGTGGCAAAGTGGTACTCCCTGCCGTTTCAGGCATGCTAATGGGCCATTTTCTTGCAACCATTATTGTTGCTCTTGGAATCGGTGCGATTCTTGCGAAAAACCCGATGATTATGCTCTCGATTACTATGTTTGGTGCGGCTTACCTTCTTTGGCTAGGAATTGGATTAGTTCGCTCACCTTCTCGCCCCAGTAGTGCAGCAATGACTGATATCAGCTCTTCTAAAAGCTGGGCCATCAAAGGATTTTTTGTCAGCGGCTTAAACCCTAAAGTCTTATTGCTCTTCTTAGCGCTTTTACCTCAATTTACCGATCCTAACTCTTCTTGGGATCTCTCGATTCAACTCATTCTCTTAGGGTTAATCCATATTTTTAGTAGCTTTATCGTCTACTCACTCGTAGGATATGGCTCACAAACCGTATTACAAACAAGGCCTTTAGCCGCTGAAATAATTAGCCGTGTTTCCGGCATTTTAATGGTTGTGATCGCCGGAATTCTGATTTTTGGACAGATTAGAGATTATTTTTGATGCCATTTAATGGATGTTAATAGGTTTAAATAGGTTTTAATAACTCTTAATCTGACTTATCACGATGATCTTCACCGCTTTTAAATCCCACTATCTATAAAGGTGCAGGTACTTCGTTATCTGCACCTTTATCATCATAACGATCTAAACATTTTGCGATTGCTTCTGACATATGCAGGACTTTTGCCCGTTCCATACAGGACATTAATTCCGTTTGTGCTTCGTGATCTAGATTTAATCTAGAGGCTCGTACGATATAGGAAGGAATGGCATATGATTTTGGATCTTCTTTCAAAGAGGTCGCCACCATTACCCCTATCGTCATTGAGGCAGAAGCAATTAAAAGGAGCAATAATACAAATGATAAGAGTGATAATAAAATATTCGCCTTTGTCATCTCTAATATCTCCTCTTATCTACAATCTATAGCTTCTATCTTTGGAATAAAGAATATCTGGGATCTCTTAACTTGGCTTAAATCACCAAAGCAGATTCGTCACTCTCCGTCACTTCACTAAATAGTGCTTCAAGCTCTGGTAAAGGTGGTAATTCTTTTAAAGATTTTAAATTTAAATCATCTAAAAATTGCTCTGTTGTCGCATAGAGCATCGGTCTACCCGGCACTTCTTTACGCCCAACAACCTTAATCCATTCACGATCTTCTAGCGTCTTAATAATATTACTACTCACCGCAACGCCGCGAACAGCTTCAATATCGCCTCTTGTCACCGGCTGCTGATAAGCAATTAATGCTAATGTTTCAAAAAAAGCTGCACTATAACGTTGTTGTCTTGCTTCAAAGAGTTTGCCGACCCAAGCAGAGAAACGCTCCGGCACTTGAAAACGCCAACCAGAAGCCACTTCTACTAATTCAATACCACCAGCGGCTTCTCGATACTGAGTTTCTAACTCAAAAAGCGCCCGAATAATATCGCTCTCAGCGTAAGATTCCCCTTCTAAAATAGTTAAGATCTCACGCAAAGATAATGGCATTTCAGAGGCCATTAAGATCGCTTCTAATAAAACTTTTAATTCATGTTCAGGCGTATTCATCAACAGATTGCTACTCTCTATCTCGTCTAAAGTATATCGTTTGGATCACGAAGACCCTTATCTATGAAATATTCATCGCCTATTTTACAACAGGAATCGCACTTAAGGAGAGCAGCCTTTGACCAGATAGCGCAAATGCAACACGACGAATAGCATTCCATGGGTTTTCTCGAATCTGTCCTTTAATCGCGCCATCAATCTGTACCACCATCTTCATCACATTTTTCCAAGTTCGTAGATTTAATCGAGAGAGCGCTTGCTGATAAAGGGGTTGCTTATTACGCCATACTTTTGAGAGAACTTGCTGCATATTCTTGCCATTACTAAGCTCTAATAACATCTCACCTAGTGTTGAGATCTCTTTTTGCAGTAGATAATTGACTAATGTAGCCGCTTCTCCTTCCTCTTCAAATGCCGTAATAATACGGTTAATGCGTAGAATATCTCCTTCTAAAATGGCATCACTTAAATCAAAGGCGATAAATTTTGAGCTTTGCGTTAAAGCACTACGAAGCTCCTCTGCTGAAATCACCTGATCCCCATAATAGAGCGTTAAATAATCTAATTCTTGAATCACCGAAAAGAGATTCCCTTCATTATTTTGCGCCAATAGATCAACGGCCTCTTTTTCTAATTTTAAGCCACGCATTTTCGCTTCATTAAAGATCCAACCAGGATACTCATGCACACGAGGAGGATAGAGAATCGAAACAATTCCAGCTTGATCAATTGTCGTGACCCATTTTGCTTTTTGCTGCGCGGCTTTTAATTGCGGCGTTGAGATTAATAAAAAGAGATCTTCTTGGGGATTAGTAAAATACTCTTCTAGCGCTGTTTGCGCTTTACGATCGGGCACATTATTAAAACGTAGCTCTATGATCTTTTTCTCTGAAAAGAGCGACAAAGATTGTGTTGAGCTTGTAAAATTTCCCCAATCAAACTTCCCATCAACCTCAAAGAGTTCTCGCTCCTGAAAACCATTTTCACGGCAAAATGCTCGAGCTTGATCAGCAAGATTTAAAGATAAATAAGGCTCATCCCCCGCCACTAATAGCGCCGCAACTCTTGAACCATGATTTCGTAGTGCAGGAATCACTTCATAGGAATTTAACCGCATATTTAGCCTTTAATCTCTTTAAAAAATAATAGCCTAAGTATACACGTCTTCTTAAAGCTAGGTCTACGCTTTCCCTTATTTCCCCTTTTAATCGCCATCTTTCTTGTAAAGAATAATCATTCTGTTAATGAGCCTTCAAGAACTACGCCTCTTTTCCTACGCAAAGACAAAAAAACCTTTTAAATAGATTTATTGACTCAACAGAAATATTTATCGTCATATCGGATTTTTATTAAACGTAATGACCTATTAAATAAAATAACAAAACCAGCATGTTGCATGTTATTGTTTTTATGGCATGCTATATTCTATAGAAAATAGCACTATACAAGCCGTAGGCTTTACGCTACAAATATGCTGTATATCAATATAATAATAAGTGACACCACAAATCTATCTTAGGAGAAAAATTAACAATGAAGAAGACTTTTGGACTTAAAAAACTATTAATGGTTAGCGCATTATCTGCACTGTTAGTGGCATGTGAGGATGATAATAATACTGATAAAAATGATACTAATGCGAGCGTTAGTGCCGATCAACTAGAAACTCGCTTTGTCACCATTGCTACAGGCGGCTCATCAGGTCCTTATAATATTATCGGGACAACTCTTGGGCAAATCTACTCTAAAACATATGGTGTTAACTCAAAGTCACAATCAACAGGGGCATCCATTCAAAACGTTAACCTTGTCAATCAAGGCAAAGCGGAAATGGCGCTGACGATGAGTGATGTCTTAAGCCAAGCGGTTGAAGGCACTGGCTCTTTTCCAGAAAAAATCGAAAATGTAGTTCAAGTTGCAGCCCTTTACCCTAACTATGTTCAAATCGTGACTTCTAAAAAATCCGGTATTAAAACAATGGATGATTTAAAAGGTAAACGAGTCGCTGTAGGAGATCTTAACTCAGGAACAGAGATGAATGCTCGTGCCCTATTAAATGGTCATGGCATTACTTATGATGATCTTCGTATTGATTATTTAGGATTTGCTGAAGCAGTAGATGCGCTTCGTGGTGGTAAAATTGATGCTGCCGTTTTAACAAGTGGCCTTCCTAATGCTTCTATCATGGAGCTTGAGCAAGGTTTTGACCTACAACTTGTTGAAATCAGAAAACCGATGGTAGATGAAATTGCACAAGATCAATCTTACTTCTTATCGGCAGAGATCCCGGCAGGAACTTATAACAACGAAGAAGCTGTACCAACGGCAATTATCGTTAATGCGCTCGTTGTTCGTAAAGATTTAAGTGAAGATGATGTCTATAAACTCACTAAAACATTCTTTGAAAACTTAGATAACCTTTCAAATGCTCACCAAGCAGCAAAAGGTATCTCTCTTGAAAATGCTCAAAAAGGCTTAGTAGCACCGCTCCACCCTGGCGCGAAAAAATACTATGATGAGCAAGCTGCGAAGTAATTATTCGCAAAAATCTCTCTTAATAGTAGGGCTGATATTTTGTATCGCCCTACTTCTTCTCCTTATCGGTAGTGTTTACTCAAAAAACTTTACCGTGATTCAGACCTCCATAATTCACTGCAAAATCGCACAACCTTATTTTGGATTGTCATGGATTCACTCGGTCGATAAAACACCTTGGTTAGAATATTACGAGCGACAAGATCAGGGCTTTCTCTTAACAGAGACAAAGTTTAAAACTTTTGGTGCCGGTGTTCCTCATGACGGAGAAGTATTGGAGAGTCAAGATTCAATGATTCACTATCGCATGAATCAAATGATCCCAGAGATCAATTGGATCATCGATAAAGACGTTAGCTCAACTATTATTCTTCCAGATAATCGACTTTGGAAGATCTACAACAATCATGAGCACTTTAGCGAAGTACAAATTCGCAATCAACTTTTAAATTTTTGGCAACGGTTATTAATAAGGAACTGTCATGAGTCGTAATGATAATGAACACTATCAAATTGCAGAAGCTGTACCGGCAGATACCGAACAGATTTTAGAGAAATTTGATCGTGAATCTATCGTAAGAGCGCCTAGTAGCAAATATCTTCGCTACTTTATCTCTTGCTTTGCAATTTTTTATTCCCTCTTCCATCTATGGACAACTTATAATCCCATGCCGGAGCTACTTTATCGGGCAACGCATGTCTCTGTTGGAATTGCTTTAGTTTTCCTAATCTATCCAGCATATCGTTCACAACGTCGAGATCAAGTTGCTTGGTATGATTGGATTTTAGTCATCCTCTCATTTGTCTCTTTAGGCTATCTCTTTAATGAGTACAACGCTATCGCAACAGTGCGAGGCGGTATGGCTAATGATATGGATATCGCCATGTCTATTATGACGATCATCTTAGTGATGGAAGCTGCCCGCCGTGTGATGGGAATGATTTTACCAGTGCTTGCCGCGATTTTCTTAGCCTATCCATTTCTTAGTGATATGAGCTTTATGCCAAGAATCCTTCAAACCCGCCCCTTTGACTTAGGCGATATCTTTGGTCATCTCTATATTACTACCGAGGGGTTATACTCCTCTGCTGTAGGGGCTTCCGTCTCCTTCATCTTCCTCTTTATTCTCTTTGGCGCATTCCTTAATAAATCGGGTATGGGGCAGCTCTTTAACGATCTAGCATTAGCACTTGCAGGTCATAAACAAGGGGGACCGGCAAAGGTTGCCGTTGTCGCCAGTGGCTTTATGGGAAGTATCAATGGATCAGCTGTTGGTAACGTTGTAGGAACCGGTGTTTTCACAATTCCGATGATGAAAAAAGTCGGCTATAGCAAAAACTTTGCCGGCGCCGTAGAAGCAAGTGCTTCAGTGGGAGGACAAATCTTACCGCCCATAATGGGGGCAAGCGCTTTTATCATGGCCGAAACAACCGGGATTTCCTACGGAACAATTGCAATGGCAGCACTTTTCCCGGCACTTCTCTACTATCTTGGTGTCATTGCGCAAGTTCACTTTAGAGCGGGTAAAGATAATCTTAAAGGCATTCCTAAAGCGGATCTCCCGCGGGTTAAAGAGGTCTTAAAAGAGCGAGGCCATCTCTTATTACCTATTTTCGCGTTAGTCTATTTCTTAGGTAATAATGTGCCTATCGCTTTTGCCGCCTTTTATACCATCGGTATTGCAATCGTTGTAAGCCAGTTTAGAAAAGCAACGCGCATGAGCATTAGAAATATCTTAGAAGCATTAGAAGATGGAGCAAGACAATCCCTTTCAGTCATGGCAGCTTGTGCCGTTATTGGAATTGTCATTGGGGTTTTAAGCTTAACATCTGCAGCAACTGAGCTTATTGGTTCTATCACAGGGACAGGGGAAGGGATGCTTTTAGTCACTCTACTTCTCACGATGATTGCCTCAATGGTACTAGGAATGGGATTACCTTCTATTCCGGCATATATTATTACAGCCACCATTGCCGCCCCTGCTTTAGCCAATATTGGAATTCCTACCATTGTTGCCCACCTTTTTGTCTTCTACTTTGGGCTTTTTGCCAATATCACGCCACCAGTTGCCCTTGCCTCTTTTGCCGGCGCGGGTATTGCAGGAGGAGATCCTATGAAAACAGGATGGCAATCTTTGAAGCTCTCTGTAGCAGGTTTCATCGTTCCTTTCATGTTTGTTTATAATCCGGCAATGCTAATGATTGATACGACAGGCCTTGCGATGAATGCAACAGAGTTTCCAATGCCGCCACTATTTGACATGATTAGTATTACCATTACCTCAATCATCGGCATTATTGCCTTAAGTGCGGCGGTAGAGGGGCACTTTAAAGGAGATCTAAGCATTATTGGTCGAATCATCCTTGCGGCGGGTGCCTTTATGCTGGTTATTCCAGAAACGATGACCGATATTATTGGCTCCGTTATTGTATTAGCGATCGTTATTATTAATGTCAAAAAGCTACCTTTAAAATTTATTAATAAAGTCTCAACGATCTAATCTTTAAGATCTTAGAAAATTGAAAAAGGCTTATCAATCTGATGAGCCTTTTTTTATGGTCATTGATATTTATGGGCGTTATTTTTCTCGATGATTTCACTTTACTCTTTTGTAGGATGATCTCTCCTTGTTATTTCTCTTGCACTTCCCTAAAACTCCCGATAAATTGAGAGCTAACTATATATTTCGTCAATTTTCAATTTTTGTAATATTACATTGAGGATCTTATGAGCCCCTTAGAAACTCTGCAGTCATGGCAGGAAGAAGCACGAAACATTCGCCAATCTATTCATAAACATCCAGAGCTAGGGTTTGAAGAGCAACAAACCCAAAAAACGGTTGTGAAATTACTGGAAGATTATGGTGTTGATACCATCGACACCTCTTTTGCGAAAACAGGGGTCATAGCAACAATCAAAGGCACGCTTCCTGGAAAAACCATAGGATTAAGAGCCGATATTGATGCGCTACCGATTCAAGAAGAAAATACCTTCTCTCATAAATCAACACTCGTGGGTAAAATGCACGCTTGTGGTCATGATGGGCATACCACCATGTTACTCATGGCAGCAAAATATCTGGCAAAGCATCGCCAATTTAGCGGCAAAGTAATCCTCTTTTTTCAACCTGCAGAAGAGGGACGAGGCGGTGCTGAAACCATGGTAGTTAAAGATAAAGTCTTAGAACGTTATCCTGTCGATGCAATCTATGCGATGCATAATTGGCCCACACTTGAAGCCGGAAAATTTGCGATTAAAGCAGGTCCTATCATGGCAAGTTCAGATCGTATTTATATTCGTGTTCATGGTAAAAGTGGGCACGCTGCTCAGCCTCATAACACGCAAGATCCTTTATTAGTTGCCACACAGATCTACCAAGGAATACAGGGCTTAGTCGCCAGAACAATTGATCCTACCGCATCCCTTGTTGTCGCCATTACGCAAATGCATTGCGGTGATACCACCAATGTCATTGCCGATTATGCCGATATGGCTGGAACAATTCGCACCCATGATGAAGCCGTTCGCACTGATATTCTCCAAAAACTTTCACAATTAGTCCCGTTAATGGCTGAAGCATTTGGAATGTCCGCAACTGTTCGTTTTGGGGAAATCAGCCATCCTGTTACCGTTAACAGTAAGGCTGAAGCTGAGCGTGCTATCGATGTGGCAGCCGCACTTGTGGGAAGAGAAAATCTTGTTCTTGATATTAAAGAGCAGATGACTAGCGAAGATTTTGCATTCTTCCTTGAAAAAGTCCCCGGCTGCTATCTATTTATCGGCAATGGTAAGAGTGATAACCATCCTGTGGGTCTGCATAATAGTAAATATGATTTTAATGATGACATTATCCCTTTAGGTGCGAGTTTTCTGATCGAAACAGTACGCTCTTATTCTAAATAATTTATTATCTAACACTATTAATACTCAAAAGTTCCTTGAAATAGGAACTTTTTTTAATGATAATTTTTCCATCAAAACTTAATATAAACCATTGTTTTATGGTTCATCTTATTTATTTCATGTTACAATTATAATCAGTATGTTACATGCAACTATTGAATATTTGTGCAAAAGGTAGTATCTTTTCGCTGTACATTGCAAATATTATAAATTCAAACAATACCTGCAATATTCTTGCAAAGCTCATCTGTAAGCTTTGCAACGCTTTCTACAATTTTCAGCAATTGAATCATATATTTAGGATTAATCAATATATGACAGACAAATTTTGACACAAAAACGTTACAAAATATGTCTCTTTCTTAAAATAATTCCAGCCAATATAACAATATTAAAATGGCTTTAATAACAACTACATAAAACAGATCATGATTGATACAACAACTTCAATCATAAAGGAGCTCTTGTATGGGAAATATTCCATTAGACGTTAAAACAGAAAGTGATGTTGATAAAAAAACACGCCTAAGACGCGTTGCTGCGGCAACGGTTGTCGGCTCAATGCTAGAGTGGTATGACTTTTACCTCTATGCAATGATGGCATCTATCGTATTTTCAAAAATATTTTTTAACCCCAATGATGAAAATGCCATGATCAAATCGATTGCAACATTTACGATTGGCTTCTTAGCAAGACCTATTGGCGGCATTATGTTTGGATGGTTTGGAGATCGATTTGGTCGTAAGCGTATGATGATCATTACCTTCTATCTCATGGGAATTTGTACCGTTGCCATTGGTTTAACGCCATCATATCTTACAATCGGTGTTTGGGCTTCTGTGATTCTTATTTTCTTGAGAATCTGCCAAGGTATTGCCGCAGGTGCTGAGCTTGCAGCTGCCGTTGTAACCTCTTATGAGCATGCAGATCCTAAACGTCGTGGTAGCCAAAGCGCATGGCCGGCATTAGGTTTAAACTTAGGGTTACTCCTCTCATCATTAACTATCTACCTCTTAAGCCTTGGTGGAGATCAATTCTTAATTGATGGCGGTTGGAGAATTCCTTTTATCATGAGTTTTGCTTTAGTACTTGTGGGAGTGTGGGTGCGTAGCCGTTTACCTGAAACTCCAGAGTTTACTAAAACCTCTAAAAAAGAGCAGAAATCTACGGTTTCTAAATCGATCTTTAAAGAGCTTTTTACAGAACATAAACGCAGCTTAATTGTCGTATTCTTTGTTGCGGCAGGTTATGTTGCATTAAGCTATATCTTTAAAACATTCTCTATCGCTTACCTCACACAATTTAAAGATTCTCCTGCCAAAGTTTCTTCTTTAGCTGTGACTATTGCTAGTTTATTTGCGATTTTTGTAGTTCCAATTTCCGGTCGTCTGTGTGATGATTTTGGTAGTAAAAAAGTGATCTTAGTTGGCGGCGTGATCTCTTTAATCTTTGCCTATCCATTCATGGCACTTCTTGAAACAGGGCAAAGCATCTGGATCTGCGTTGCTATTGGGATTGGTACAGGTTTCCTTGCTCCCCTCATGTTCGCCGCTCAAGGTTCTTTCTTAAGTCGTCAGTTCCCTGTCCATGTCCGCGCCACCGGTATTGGAATTGCGCGTGAAATCGGGACAGCGATTGCCGGTGGTTTTGCGCCATTACTTGCGCTTTCACTGGTACAAAACTCTCCGACAAATTCGATCACAGGTGTTGTTATCATCTTAACTATTGCTGCTGCTATTGTGATTATTTCCGCATTAAGTGATCAGGGTAAACGCTTCACAACAGCTATTAACTAATAGCCTTAATAGATCAAATCAATGATCTGTTAAAAATACAAAAAGCCACTTTTTAAAAGTGGCTTTTTTATCGATTTTTTCTATTACTTTCTTGTTATTAAATTTTAGACAATATTATTTTTTAATAAAATTGTCTCTTAACATCCCAAAAAACTCATCTCCACGACCATCAATAATCGCTTTTGCCCCATAAAGCGCCATATTGCTATAATTTGAAGGCGTGGTATGAGGCGGGAAAATCAGCTCAAATCGACTTGTATGCACATCTAAAATCGCCGGACCTTCATGTTTTAAAAACTGCTGAACAGTTGCTTCTAAATCATGAGAATTTGTCACTCTAAATCCCTTCATACCAATCGCATCGGCCATTTTAGAGAAATCAGGATTTTCTAAATCCGTATAGTTATCCACGATTCCCTCGACTTTCATCTCTAATTCGACAAAGTCTAAGGTCCCATTATTTAAAACAACAACTTTTACCGGCAATTTTTCCTGAACAATCGTTAAAAGATCTCCCATCAACATCGTTAATCCCCCATCCCCAGATAAAGAGATAATTTGGCGATTCGGGTAAGCTTTTTGTAGTCCAATTGCTTGTGGCATCGCATTTGCCATCGTGCCATGCTTCATTGAAAAAAGCGTTCGACGTTGACCATTTGTTTTAAAATGGCGTAATCCCCAAACCATCGCAGATCCTCCATCGCCTGTTAAGATAGCGTCGTGATCTGCATATTGGCTTAAAAGCTCTGTTAAATATTGCGGATGAATTAATGTTGCACTATCAGCAATCGCTTTCTTGCTCATCTCTGCACAACTTTCTTGATACATTTTTTGATATGTCTGTAAAAAATGAGTATCTGTTTTAGCAGTAATATGCGGCATTAATGCTTGTAATGTCTCTTTGATATTACCGATTACGCCGAGATCGACAACATGGCGTAAACCTAATTTTTTAGCATCAATATCAATCTGAATAATGTTGGCATCTTTAGGATAAAATTGAGGCCAAGCAAAATCAGCCCCTAAAATTAAGAGTGTGTCACAATGATCAATCATCTGATAACCAGATTTATGCCCAAGCATCCCTGTCATCCCGATATCATAAGGATTATCTGCTTCTAAAAAATCTTTCGCTCTTGAAGTATGCACTAAAGGTGCTTGAAGCAGCTGGCATAAGGCGATGACTTCTTCCTTAGCTTCAGCCGCACCAATGCCGGCAAAGATACCAACCTTCGCCCCACGATTTAAGAAATTAGCCACTCGCAATAGCTCGGCATCTGTCGGTCTAATTAAGGGTTTTTCCGGTTGATATTGCTGCATAATTGGCGCATCTTCAATTTCTGAGGCACTTATATCAGAAGGCACAATCACCACCGCAACACCATTTTCATTTAGTGCCGCTTGGCAAGCACTCATCACGACACGCTTCGCTTCTGCGGCTGTTTTAATCTCTTCACAAAACACCGAACATGTTTGGTAAATAGGCTTATAATCCACCTCTTGAGGGAAGTTTGTGCCTAAAACGTTAATCGGTAACTGACTGGCAATTAAAACGACCGGGGAACCATTTCGATGGCTTTCAAACAATCCATTAATAAAGTGTAAGCTACCAGGCCCGCAAGATCCTGCGCAAGCTGTTAAATTTCGTGTCATAAAGGCTTCAGCACCCGCGGCAAAACCGCCCACCTCTTCATGGCGCATATGCACCCATTCAATATTTGTATGATGATGCATCGCATTAGTTACCTCATTTAAAGTATCACCGACAACACCATAACAACGTTTTACCCCAAAATTTTCTAATGTCTCAACAATGATCTGAGCAACTTTCTTCTTAGACATACCATACCCCTATAAGTTATTGATTATATAAGTTAGTGTATGTATCTATATTCCATTTAGGCT
Source organism: Ignatzschineria rhizosphaerae (assembly GCF_022655595.1). NCBI lineage: Bacteria > Pseudomonadati > Pseudomonadota > Gammaproteobacteria > Cardiobacteriales > Ignatzschineriaceae > Ignatzschineria > Ignatzschineria rhizosphaerae. The sequence goes on along the minus strand of NZ_CP093379.1, from coordinate 2,552,271 downwards.
AGTTTAAATTTTAAATTATTTTTTATAATCTCTTTCGTTTTTAATATCTATAGCGCCTGACAACTCTTTTTAACCCTCAAAATATTGTGTATTAAACGCCTATCAATCATCAAAAACTTACATGCAACAAAAGAAGCCGAGGCCCCTTAAAATAGAGAGATCGGCTATTGTATCTATTAAATTAATAAAACCTTTTATCTAAAGAGATTTTTAACTAAAGACGTATAAATTGATCATCCCAATCATTTACCCATCAATATGCAAATTGATGGAAGTTATTAGACTTTATTTACATTTTTATAACATTATTTCTTTAAAAAATTATCTTTAAGCATCTCAAAAAAGGTTCCACCTTCGCCTCCAATCATTGATTTTGCCGCATAAAGAGACATATTTTCAAAGTTAGAAGGCGTTGCATGCGGGGGAAATATCAATTCTAAACGGCTAGTATGAACATCCAAAATCGCGGGGCCTTCATGGGCTAAAAAAGCTTTTACCGCTGCTTCTAACTCATGAGAGCCTTTGGCTGAAAATCCCTTCATCCCAATCGCATCGGCCATTTTTGCAAAATCTGGATTATGCAGATCAGTATAGCTATTGACCATTCCATCTGCTTTCATCTCTAATTCGACAAAGTCTAACGCGCCATTATTAACAATCACAACCTTAACAGGCAGTTTCTCTTGGACTAATGTTAAAAGATCCCCCATTAACATCGTCAATCCCCCATCTCCGGAGAGGGAGATCACTTGACGATGAGGATAGGCTTTTTGTAATCCAATCGCTTGCGGCATCGCATTTGCCATCGTGCCATGTTTTAACGAAATTAAGGTTCGGCGCTTGCCATTTGTTTGAAAATGACGTAACAACCAAACGGTTGAAGACCCCCCATCAGCCGTTGCTAGCGCATCATCATCTGCATACTCATTAAGTAATTCCACTAGATATTGAGGGTGAATAAGTTTCTCACTATCTGCCACCGCTTTTTGATCTAGTCTTGCCATACATTTCTCACGCAAAGAGACATATTTATCTAAAAATACCGTTGATGTTTTTGACTTAATATGAGGAAGTAAAGCGGTTAATGTCGGTTTAATCTGCCCTATTACCCCTAATTCAATAGCGTGGCGTATTCCTAGTTTTTTAGCATCAATGTCGACCTGAATAATTTTGGCATGCTTGGGATAAAACTGTGACCACGCAAAGTCAGCCCCTAAAATAATGAGCGTATCACAATGCTCAATCATCTCATATCCAGACTTAATTCCCATCATTCCTGTCATGCCCACATTATACGGGTTATGGCCTTCTACAAAATCTTTCCCCCTTGAAGTATGAGCGATAGGAGCTTTTAACTTCTCCGCTAGTGCAATGAGCTCTGCATGTGCCCCTTCACAGCCTGCACCGGCATAGATCCCTACCTTTTCTCCTTGATTTAAAATCTCCGCCATTTTTAAAAGCTCGCTCTCAATAGGCAAAACTAAAGGAGATTTAGGCTGATATTGTTGCATTATCGGAAGATCTTCTACCTCTGTAGCACTAATATCTGAAGGTAAAATCACCACCGCAACCCCTTTTTCGGTTAATGCCGCCTGACAGGCACTCATCACAATTCGTTTTGCTTCCTGAGGATTTGTCACCTCTTCACAAAAGACAGAGCAGCCTTGATAAATCGGCTTATAATCCACTTCTTGCGGAAAGTTTGTCCCTAATACACTCGTCGGTAATTGGCTCGCAATCAGCACAACAGGCGCGCCATTGCGATGGCTCTCAAATAAGCCATTAATAAAATGTAGACTTCCAGGACCACAAGATCCCGCGCAGGCTGTTAAATTCTTGGTCATAAAGGATTCAGCACCGGCGGCAAATCCCCCGACTTCTTCATGGCGGACATGGACCCATTCGATCTGACTATGATGATGCATCGCATCTGTCACATCATTTAAGGTATCTCCCACAACGCCATAACAGCGCTTTACGCCAAAATGTTCTAAAGCTTCTACGACAATTTGTGCGACTTTTTTCTTTGACATAAGCATCCTTGCCTCTTTCTCATTTTATGAATATTGCCTCATAAAAAAATGCTGAAATCCCCTTATAACTTCCGGGAAATCAGCATTTTCAATGACTTATTAAAACTATTTTTTCAAAAAGTTATCTTTTAACATATCGAAAAAGGTATGCCCTTCTCCCCCTAAAATCGCTTTAGCCCCATAGAGCGCCATATTTTCATAATTACTAAACTCCGTATGCGGCGGCCATACTAACTCTAAGCGACTTACATGGACATCTAATAAGGCAGGACCTTCACAGCTTAAAAAGGTTTTTAAAGTTGCTTCTAACTCATGCGATCCTTTCACTGTAAAACCCTTTATCCCAACAGCCTCAGCCACTTTACCAAAATCAGGGTTATGCAGATCTGTGTAACTATTAACTAAGCCTTCGGCCTTCATCTCTAATTCTACAAAGTCTAATGTTCCATTATTTAATACCACCACTTTTACCGGCAATTTCTCTTGAACTAATGTTAAAAGATCCCCCATTAACATCGCAAGACCGCCATCCCCAGACATGGAGATCACTTGCCTATTTGGATAAGCTTTTTGTAAGCCTATCGCTTGTGGCATCGCATTTGCCATCGTGCCATGCTTCATCGAGAGTAATGTCCGGCGCTCACCATTTGTTTGAAAATGACGTAAAATCCAAGCCATAGCAGATCCGGTATCGCCAGTAATCATGGCATCTTTATCGGCATATTGGCTTAAAAGCTCAGTTAAATATTGGGGATGAATAAGATCTTCACTGCCGGCAATGGCTTTTTGATCGAGTTTTGCCATCGCTTTTTGATGCATCAAAACATACTTATCTAAAAATTCTGTCGAAGATTTAGCCGTCAAATGCGGGAATAATGCCTTTAATGTCTCTTTAATATTCCCGATAACCCCTAACTCAATAGCATGACGTAATCCTAATTTTTTAGCATCAATATCAATTTGAATTATTTTGGCATGTTTTGGGTAAAACTGAGACCATGCAAAATCTGCCCCTAAAATAATGAGCGTATCGCAATTTTCAAGCATCTCATAACCTGATTTTACCCCGAGCATTCCGGTCATACCAACATTGTAGGGATTATTTCCTTCTACAAAATCTTTCGCTCTTGAGGTATGTGCCATCGGTGCTTTTAATATTTTACACAGCTCAATCACTTCAGCATGCGCGCCTTCACAGCCAGCCCCAGCATAAACACCTACTTTTGAGCCTTCATTTAAAATTTTAGCTATCGCCAAAACCTCTTCATCTACAGGTCTTATTAAAGGTGCTTTGGGTTGGTACTGCTGCATAATCGGCAGATCTTCTACTTCGGTTGCACTAATATCTGAGGGTAAAATCACCACCGCAACCCCTTTTTCAGCTAAAGCTGCCTGACAGGCACTCATCACAATCCGCTTTGCTTCCTGAGGATTTGTCACCTCTTCACAAAAGACTGAACAAGTCTTATAGATCGGCATATAATCCACTTCTTGCGGAAAATTTGTCCCTAAAACATTGGTCGGCAATTGACTTGCAATGAGTACCACCGGCGCGCCATTACGATGACTTTCAAATAACCCATTAATAAAATGCAGACTTCCAGGCCCACAAGATCCCGCGCAGGCTGTTAAATTCTTGGTCATAAAGGATTCAGCGCCCGCGGCAAATCCTCCTGCCTCTTCATGGCGCATATGCACCCACTCAATCTGGCTGTGATGCCGCATTGCGTCGGTCACATCATTGAGCGTATCCCCCACAACACCGTAGCAGCGTTTTACACCATAATTCTCAAGCGCTTCAACAACAATTCTTGCAACCTTCTTCTTAGACATAAACTTCTCCAGATAGATAATGAGTGGCAGATACTTTTAACTTCATGCCTTCATATTAATATATAAATAATTATATATAAATGTATATATTCATATAAATTACGGCACAATTTGATATTGATTCTCTAAGAAGATAATAATAATCTTCCTAAACTTTCTTACTTCTTCATAAAACTACGCTAAGGTTTTTAAAGCCGCAATAAGATCTAATGGGGTCATTGCGTAATCATTCATGTTTAACCTTATTGAGGCGATGGAATGCGCTAATACCCCCTGAATTGCTGCATCTATTGGCAGATATCCTTGTCCAAGCAAGGCTGTGATCATTCCCGCTAGTACATCCCCGCTTCCCCCTTTAGCTAAATAATTGGTACCCAAAGTTGAAACATAAAGAAAGCCCCCTTGTGCGATCAACGTATTTGCTCCCTTTAACACTAAAACTACCGGAAATTCTTGAGTAAATTTACGCGCAAGTGCAAAACGATTTTGCTGAATCTCGGCAATTGTATAATTGCCTAATCCTACTAAATCCAAAAGAGCGCTAAATTCCTTTGGGTGTGGCGTTAAAATAAGATCCTTTTTCTCTTTAATAAGAGGGAGCAATGCTTTATGCGTAAAAAGATCCGCATCAATAACTATGGGATAATCTCTCAGTTTAGGAATATCGATCTCTTTATTGCCAAGCCCCATACCGGCCGCGACAGCGGTTGTTTTAGGGGAGATCTCTGACATTTGCATAATCTCAAACGGTTTATCCCCATCCCCCACAAGTGCCGTAATTCCTGCCCCAAAAGCCATCGCTGCTTTTGCTGCTAAAATACTAGCGCCTGATTGATCCCCCTTAATAATGCTAACAAAACCATAACTTCCCTTATGTGAATCATGATGATCGCGGTGAGGAAGTTTTAAATCTTTTAGTTCTAAAAGATAGCTCGCTGTTTCTCTCTCATAAAGGTGACGGGATATACCAAGATCTGCCACAATAACCTCTCCGATAAAATCCTTCATATCATCGAAAAACAGTCTCTCCTTTAAAGCTCCCATCGTCACAGTATAATCGGCTTTAATTGGATATTTAGGCATCCCTGTGGGTAGATCACAAGCAATCTTAATGCCTGGCGTCTCATTTAACATTGCGATGAGCTTTATTAAAAAAGGACTATACTCTCCCTTTTGAGAAGCGCCTAAAATCGCATCGATATAAATATCCGCGTCAAAACTCATCTTATCTAATAAGGGGGCATCAAGCTCTAAGAGAGTCACACCCACTTTTAAGGCGCGTCTTTTTTGTAGTAGTGCTAATGCTGTTTTTGCAGGAAATACTTCATACACAATCACATTAAAATCAGCCTGTAACATCCGTGCGAGCGCATATCCATCAGCCCCATTATTACCGGCACCACAAAATATTACGATCTTTGGTAAAGGCGGGATTTCTTCTCTTTTTTGATCAGTCAATTGTCTGACTAATTGCGAAATGCGATTTGCCGCATGCTCCATCATGATCTCTTGTGTCAGCTCATATTGTTCTCGCGCTAAATCATCTAAAGTTAGCGTTTCTTGAAATAATTTTTGCATTGATCTTCGATCCTTTGAGTCATCACTACTACCCCTTCATAATACCGATTAATAGACTTAATGATTTATTTATTATAGTTAATGGCCGCTTTTTCTCACTCCGCTCTATCCATCTCTTTTGAAGATGGATGAAATTATATTGGTAAATTATCATTACCAATATAATTTACTCTTAGAACTCATTAAGTTAGAAGATAAAGAATAGTAATTGCCCCTCATTTTTAATGTATCAATGCTAAAAATGAGTATTTATATTGCTTTTAGTCATCTTAAGACTTCTCTTCTTTTAAAGAATTATCTGCCAAAATCTCTCTTTAGGTACTATTAAAAAATAGAGATCTTCTCGCTATTTATATCCATAATGCTTATTAATTTAGCATTATTAATGATGTTTTGTATAGTTATCACCCACAAAAAAGCCGATCTTAAGATCGGCTTTAAAATTATCATAGAGATAGCAAATGATATTACTCTTTAGAATTCTCTTTTCTAGAAGACCAGTAAGTTGCCAATAAGGGGCCTGAAATATTATGCCAAAAACTAAAAATGGCACTAGGCACTGCCGTTACAGGATCCAGTGCAAAATGTGTTTTTGCAAGAGCAACGCCTAACCCTGAATTTTGCATCCCCACTTCAATCGCAACCGCTTTTGAATCACTGTAATTAAGTTTAATAACTTTCGCCGCCCAAAATCCTAATAGATATCCAAGGGCATTATGTAAAATTACCACTGCAAAAATTAGTAAGCCTGATTCAATAATCGATTGCTTACTACCACTAACCACAGCTGCCACAATTAACACAATGGCGATCACCGAAACTAAAGGAAGCGCCTCTGTCGCTTTCTCAATCGTTGATTTAAAGATCATTCGTAATACAACCCCTAAAGCAATTGGCAATAACACCATTTTGATAACAGAGCCAAACATCGCACTCATTGAGATATCGATCCATTGGCTTGCTAAAAGATAGAAAATTGCCGGCGTTAAAAAGGGTGCTAATAAGGTTGAAACAGATGTACAAGCGACAGAAAGCGCGACATTTCCCTTTGCTAAATAGGTCATCACGTTCGATGCGGTGCCGCCCGGGCATGATCCCACTAAAATAACCCCCACAGCAATTGCCGGTGGAAGTGAAAACGCGATCGATAACCCATAAGCCAGTAAAGGCATAATTAAAAACTGAGCAACAACCCCTAAAATTACCGCTTTAGGGTGTTTTAACATTTCACTAAAGTCAGAGACTTTTAACGTCATCCCCATCCCTAACATCACAATTCCAAGTAACCAAGGGACATAAGGCCCGATCACTTTAAAGGTATCTGGAGCAAAAAAAGCAAGGGCTGCAAATAGTAATACCCAAAGGGCAAATGTTTTCCCAACAAACTGGCTCAGACGAATCAATGTCTGCATGAAATTTCTCCTCTATTTTCATAACAAATAATCTCTAATAATGCTCACTTGCAGTGAAATAGATTTTGTCCATTGATGTTTAATATCTTCCAATAAAAGGGGTGTTTTTATTCTCTTTATCAAATTAAACATCTTTGAAAGATGAGCCATTATCGAGCGTAGCATATTTCCCAACATCCGCTCATCTTTTTCATGCTAAAAAAGTGATCTGCACAATTTATGATGCTTTTTGTTGCGATTTTAAAATCGCCATCACCACGCTACTTGCCTTATTTTCTGTCTCTTCAATTTCACTAGTTGCTATTGAATCTGCCACAATTCCGGCACCTGCTTGTACTTTAGCGATTCCCTTTTGAACAAATGCCGAGCGAATCACGATTGCACTATCAAATCGATCGCCATGCATTGTCCCCTGAATATAACCAATGGCGCCGCCATAACTGCCTCTTGCTTCTGTTTCATAGCGATAGATCTCCTCCATTGCATAAACCTTAGGAGCACCGGTTAAAGTTCCCATATTCATTACTGCTAAATAAGCATCTATGGGTGATAATCCGGCTTTTAAAGTTCCAGCAACTCGAGAGACTAAATGCATAACATAACGGTAACGATCAATTTTCATAAGCTCTTTCACATGAACTGAGCCTACTTCAGAGATTTGAAAGAGATCTTCTTTAGCTAAATCAACTAACATCATATGTTCAGAGACTTCTTTCTTATCTGATTTTAATAATCCTTCCATCTCTTGATCAAGCGTTCCATCAATCTCCCCATCAATCATCCCCCTCTTTTTAGTGCCGGCAATAGGATAAAGCTCAAGCTCACGATTTTCCGGAGAATATTTCAAAGCCGATTCTGGCGATGCGCCAAAGAGCGTAAAATCCTCATCATGAAGATAAAAGAGATAAGGGCTAGGATAAGCCGTTTTAAGCGCATAATAACTGGCAAAAGGATCTGTGCATGGCAAGGTAAATGCTCGTGATGGCACGATCTGTAATAGTTTGCCGGCATTAATCTGCTCAATAAACTGATTTACCGCTGCCGTAAATCCTTTCGTATCGGGAACATTCACCCCATTTTTAGCACTAACAATCGGCATCTCTACTTTAACTTGTGGATAACTTTGTTGATAAGGTTGCGAAGAAGACTGTGGAGAGGATGAGGATAATAAAGAAGATTTATCCGAGGCTGTAGCGACTGATTCTGTGGATAACTCTGAGGATATTGTGGGGAAAATATGATCCTCTTCTTGATTTAAGCGATTAACTAAGGCCTCATAAGCCTCTGCTTGCCTATTAAATGAACGGTAAGCTTCCATACGAGAGTTACTAAGTGCATCAAGATAAAGGTGTTCATAAGTCCCTCTTTTAGCCTTGTGGTCTAACACAATCATCTCTTCAGAAAAATAGAGGCAAAGATCTTGCGCCCGCCCTTTTTCAGGAATAGGGACTTGGTAAAACTCCCCTACTAAATCATAGCCAAATAACCCTCCAATAAAAGGATCAAACTCTGGATTTTTTAAACTTAAAAGAGGATCTAATATCGTTAAAACACCCCGAGGATAACGGCTTTTATCACTCTCAAAACGAAAAGTTGCTACCAACTCATCATCAGTCAGTAACGCACTTGGTAGTGCATTTTTTAAAAAAGATAAAAGATATTGCCCTATTAAACTCGTTGCCGTCACTGTGACAACATCTTTTAATGCGGTAATACGCAAAGAGACTTTAGTCACGAGCATACTCTTTAAGGCTGTTTGATCATCTGTTCTTGCTGATTCAAAGAGCATACCATGAGCTTTTTTCTCTCCTTGAATAATCGCTTTAAAAAGCTTAAATGGTTCAAAATCAATGCTGATCTCACGGCTAATAGTGAATATCTCTGATCTTTTAAATATAACCTCTGACATTTTCTCCCTCTCTTTTCATATTGCCGCAATATTGAGGGTGAAAAAAAAGCCCGCATATTGCGGGCTCTTCACTTTTGGTCACTGCTTACTTTTCTATTTTCCACTCAAGTACAGTGATTGCCCGCTCAAAAATGCGCGTAACCACCAACGACGAATAATGCGAACAGATAACATGGCAATCATAGATTGATCCTATCAATAAAAAAGTAAAACAAGCGAATTCTCTAATAACTATTTTTTGAGAACTCTAAAGATCGAGAAATAGTGCAAAACTTTAAAAAGCCTTGATAGATCCACTACATAAGTTCTTTTTTTATCGTGACTGATTAGAATCAAGATAAAAAAGAACCCTGATCTTTTAGAAATTCTTAGGATATAATTTGCATGGTTTTTGGAGGAAGTCAACAAATTTTTATTTCTAAAAGTCAGGGCCAAGAGCAGAAACTACTAAAATAACAACTTAACTGTGTGAAAATTTAAGGATAAATCCAATAAAAACTATTTAAGTCCTTCAAGAACTTCATTTGCTTGGATTTCCATACTCATCAAACCATTGCCTGATAAGTACCAAAGTGTTGGATCAAGATAAACAACCTTAATCTCTTTACCATCTTTGGTTTTTGCATTTGCAACGATATCTTTAGTAAATGCCGTCACATCTAATGGTTCTTGACCAATTGCTGAACTTCTATCGACGATAAAAAGAACATCTGGTTGAACTTCATTAAGATATGCCGCATCTACCGCCTGACGACCTTCAATAGGCTCAGTTACCGCATTTTTAACGCCTAAGAAATTATGGATATATTTCCCATGACCACCTGCAGGCGCTGCAAAGACATTGCCGGCATTGTGCATCATTGTTAATGCGCGTTTATCGCTCGTTGCGATCTCTTTTTTCACAGCATCTAATTTGCTATTTAATTCTTTAAGCGAGCTATTAGCGGCATCTTCAGCATCTACTAATTTAGCTAACTCTAAAATGTTTTGGGTCACAGATGCATAATAATCATCTGCATTTGCAGCAAAGTTTAAAACAGGCGCATATTGACTTAATTCATCAACTCGACCACCAAGACGGGGGGAGATAACGATAAAGCCTGGTTTAATTTCAGCATAAAGTTCCACATTAGGATCCTTCATACCGCCACCATCTTTCATCTTTGCCGTATCAACATTACCTAAATACTTTGGAAGATTTTTCATAGGTAATGCCACAATCGCATCTGTTTTATCAAGTGCGACTAATGTGTCAACAGCACCAAAGTCCATCACAACACCACTTGCTGATTCAGCTGGGTTTGCTAAAGATAAACTCATCATTAGAGGTAATACAAGCATGCTACGTTTTAACAAAGTTTTCATCAAAGCTCTCTCTTTAATCAAAATGTTTATGACAAAATCGATAAAATAATTATCGTTATCTTATATACTTTTATTTCACTTTAAGCGAATGATAATCATAATTGCTATCATCACGATTAAGATGAAGTGTACCACCCAATGTTTCAGTTCTCAATTGAACTTTAATCTCTGTTGAGAATCATTATTATTAGATACTTTATTTCATTTGTCTACTCTTTTTGAAAAAAAGATTTTATTTTTATAAAAACATTGCAAATTCAACTAGATAAAATGATCCCTATCCTCTTTATGCTAGCTTTTTTTTAAAAAACAGGTCTGAAATTTCTTGAAATCGATAATACTTATTTTAAACATAAGTTGATTTTGCATAAAAAAGAGAGCATTTTTTGAAGAAAAGTTGATTCGACTTCAGAGATACTATTTAAAAAAGACTCTAAGATAAACAATAAATGCCTTTTCTTGCGATCCCTTTATTTTTATATAATGCGATTATTGTAAGATAGAGTCTTATTAACGATAAAAGATCAGAGGAAACTCTATGCTAATCATATTCAGTGGATTATCAGGCGTTGGCAAAAGTACCATTGCAAAAAAATTAGCAAGTACCATTAAAGCAACATATCTACGAGTCGATACCATTGAGCAGTCTCTTCGCCGCCAATTCCCACAAAAAAAGATCGGACCTGAAGGATATTTAATCCTCTATGAACTTGCAAGAGAGAATCTGCAACAAGGCAGTACTGTTATCACGGATTCCGTGAATGAATTTCGTTTCATTCGAGATGATTACCGCAATATCGCCCAATCATTAGCACTTCCTTTTTTAGAGATAGAGGTTATCTGCTCAGACCAAAAAAAGCACCGATTACAAGCTGAAAATAGAATTCCCGATATTGAAGGTCTTACGCCGCCTAGTTGGCAAGCGATTAATAATAGGTCCTATGAAACATGGGATAGAGCCCCTCTTCAACTTGATACCGCCTTTTTATCAGTAGAGCAATCTCTTACACAGATCTTACAAGAGATAGCGATCATTCAGTATCCATAGCATTTCCACATAGTTATTCACGGCTTTATAAACAGCGTTATCCACAGATTAAATTATATTTCCCATTCTGCTATTCTAGTGCTAAGATATTGCAAATTTTTGAGAACATAAAAACTGATCAATAAGGAGAGCCATCATGGGACAGGTAAAAATAGTTACTAATCACCGCTCTTTTTATTTAATGAATAACCGACACTAGTCGGTTTTTTTTTGGAAAAAATTACAAGAAAGAAAAAATAATGACAAAACCAATTATTGCCCTCGATTTTCCAAACTACCTTGAAACCAAGGCTTTTTTGGAAATGATGCCAAGAGAAGAAGAGCTTTATATTAAGATCGGTATGGAGCTTTTTTATAATGAAGGCCCCATGTTAGTAGAGACGTTAAAAGCAAGAGGCTATGAAGTTTTCTTAGATTTAAAACTCTATGATATTCCTAATACCGTTAAGAGCGCCATGATTGGTCTTGCAAAAATGGGCGTTGATATGGTGAACGTTCACGCTGCTGGCGGTAAACGTATGATGGAAGAAGCTCTTGAAGGCTTAGAAATTGGGAGCGGAAACTCAAAACGTCCTCGTTTAATTGCCGTCACGCAATTAACAAGCATGAGCGAGCAGGAGATGCAGCAAGAACAAAACATCCAAACAAGCCTGTTAGAGTCTGTTATTCACTATAGTAAGATGACAAATAACTCAGGTCTTGATGGAGTTGTTTGTTCTGCGCTTGAAGCTAAAATGGTGAAAGAAAATACACGCGAAAGCTTCCTGTGCGTCACACCAGGAATTCGCCTAGCTTCAGATGCTGCCGATGATCAAAGACGTATCATGACACCATTTGATGCGAAGAAAAATGGTTCTAGTTATATTGTGGTGGGACGCTCAATTACACAAGCAAAAGATCCACTACAAGCTTATTACACTGTTAAAGAAGAATGGGATAGAACACTATGATAAAACAAGACGTTGCCGAAGCACTCCTCTCTATTGATGCGGTTTCACTCTCGCCAAATGAGCCTTTTACATGGGCATCAGGGATTAAATCACCTATCTACTGCGATAATAGATTGATTGTGAGCTACCCTGAGGTTCGTAAGTTTATCTCTAAAAACCTCATAAAACTCATTCAAGAGAAATTCCCAGAAGCTGAAGTTATCGCAGGCACGGCAACCGCCGGAATTCCTCACGCTTCATGGGTGAGTGCGGTATTAGAAAAGCCAATGGTTTATGTGAGAAGTTCTCCTAAAAAACATGGTCGCGGCAATATGATCGAAGGGATCGTTAAACCAGGTCAAAAAGTGGTGATTGTGGAAGATTTAATCTCTACAGGCGGTAGCTCAATTACTTGTGCGCATGCGCTACGTGAAGCGGGTGCGGATGTAATTGGCGTTGCGGCAATCTTCTCTTATGAATTACCAATTGCTGCTGAAAACTTTGAAAAAGAGGGTCTACGTTACGCAACATTAAGTAATTACCCAGCGCTTCTTGAAACCGCTCTGGCTAAAAATATCATCAATGAAACTGAGCGTACAGCATTAACAGAGTGGAATAAAGATCCGGGTAATTGGGGTAAATAATCCATGTTACTGGAAATTGTAGAATATATTGTCAATATCCTTAACGCTTTCTCGGTGATTATTCTCCTTGTAGGTGCTGTAAAGGCTGCTTTTGATTTTATTAGAAATGAATTTTCTAAAGGCGATCACTTTGAAGTTGCCACTAAGAATAATGGAATCAAAATCTATCTAGGTTCCTACATTCTCTTAAGCTTAGAAGTTCTTATTGCTTCAGATATTATCGAAACAATAATGAATCCTTCAATCGAAGATATGCTTATTTTAGGAGGCATTGTTGTGATAAGAACGGCAATCTCTTACTTCTTAGGCAAAGAGATTGAAGCGGGAATGGCAGAGCGATCTAAAGAGGCCGAAAAAGAGTAGCTATCACAATCTTATTCAAACAATTTATAGGTCAAAAGGGTGTTCTCTTTGAACACTCTTTTTTTATAAACGCGCAATCCTCCCTAATAAACCTTTCGTAATATAGTATAGTGAAATCGGTTTAAAAGTGACCGAATCAGATTGTTTAAGATCATAGCTACTTTAATGAGGTTTTGATGTCAATCTCTCTTAATCTAAGATATTTTATAGAAAAATCTATTTTATAAACTCTCTCAAAGCCCTTGCTGATAAATCTTTGCTTATGAAAAATGTCCCTCTATTTCTCTTACTTGCTTTTATTGGCGGCTTTACTGATGCAAGCTCTTTTATTAACTTTGAGGTTTTTACTGGTCACTTAACTGGCAATAGTATTTTAAGTGCCATCTATCTTGTGCAACACAATATGCCGGTATTTTCGCTCTCAATAGTCTCATTAATCAGCTTTTTAATAGGGTCTATTAGTGGTGCGATTATCAGAATTAAACTCAAGCAGCGCTTTCTCAATAGTTTAACGCTCTTTTTAATCACACTCTTACTATTGATTACCGTTATCGTAAATCTGCATGCCGAAATTTATATATATAAGCTTATCGCGATTAGTTTAATTAGTATTGCGATGGGGATTCAAAATGGCTTTTTTAATCAATCCATGGGCGTTGGATCACATACTACCTATATTACCGGCATGACAACCTCACTCATTAGCGCATTAATCACCAAAACAAAAGATCCTACTAAGGCACATAATAATAAAATCATTTTACCGCTTTTAATAATCACCTTTATTCTAGGCGCTTTTGCCGGAGCGATGATCGCAACAAATAAAGGGTTAACAAGCTATATGGTAATTTTGGGTCTTTATGGATTTGCTTTAATTATCTGTTTTTTACAAGATTTCAGTCCCAAAGCATTGCCGTGACTTCTAGGGATCATTTAATTCCCCACTTTACCTTCTCATATAACACAATCAAACTTGCGATCAATAGCGCTATAGAGCCTGAAATCGAGGCTAGTGATAATGAGCTTGCCATCGCTTCAATAACGCTTGTGACAAGTGGTCCTAAAATCTGCCCAATACCATAAGTTAAGGTTACTAAACCCACTAAATTTAAGGTTTTAGGCACAATCAGTTTTCGGGCTAATGGCATTACTAGTGACGTTGTTCCCATAAAGGTTGCCCCAAGCCCAAAAGCACTTATCACTAATAACCATAAGGAATCACTAAAAATAGAGAGTAAAACAAATAGGCTTTGTGTTAAAAGATTCCAAAAAAGTGCTGATAAAACACCGATTTTCTTCTCTAGATAGAGCCAAAAATAACAGCTAAAAATCGCTCCTACTCCCACCAAAGACCATAAATGGGGTGTTAATTTGGATGCCGGTAAAGATTGCGCGATGACAGGTAAATACGTTGCGGTAATGATATAACCATATCCGGCAAAACCGTAAAGAATGATTAACGATACCCAAGAAATTTGTAATAACTTAAAAGGGGGATCTTTAACTTCTAAATCACTTTTTGCTATAGAGCTCTCCTTGTTATCGGAGTAATCATCATTAATCGGTGCATTAGGGTGATAGATTCCCACTTCGATTTTAGGATGACAAAAGATAATAAAGAGCGCAATCATCATGGCAAAAAGAGAGATATAAAACCAAATTTGTAAGGACGTATATTGCTTAATTAAGGCGATATTTACCAACTCATTACCTAATAATATCCCTAAGCCAACTCCTGAGAAGAAAGAGGCCGTCATAAAACTTGAAGAGAAATATTTTAAAACTGTAATGGCCCCAAAAATAATTGCTGCTGCACTACTAATACCCGCTAAAAAACGAATCATTAAAACACTTGGAAAGCTTGTTAGCACAGATAACAAAAAAAGCAGTAAAGCAGTTGAAAGTACACTTAATATTAAGGACTTTTTTAAATATTGTGGCCGATGAAAAAGCGAAAATGAAAATAATAACGCCCCAAAAAGATAACCAAAATAGTTACTACTTGCGATATAAGAGAGTGCTTTAAAATCAAAGATCCCTTCCTCTAAAATTACCGGCATCATACCGGTATAGAGAAATCGCCCTAATCCCATTCCTAACGTTAATATCGCAACACTAAATAGGTAATCCTTTACACGCATATCTATCCCCAACAATCGCTTTTTGACTCACAGATAATTTTTTATTTGCCCATTTACTCTAGCATTAAATCAATTATCCTCTTATTAAAAATAGATAAAAAAAGCTCGGAAGAGCCCAATCTTCCGAGCGATAAACAATAAAATAAGATCAATAATTACAAGAAAATGCTAAATCACATAAAGATCCACATATTCATTGACTGGCATTTCCCAAAGCGCCTCTTTATCTAATGAGACATCGAGAATCGCTTTTTGCTGTTTAGCGGGGAATCTGCGAGCTACGTTTGTTTTAAACTTCTCCACTAATACCGGCATTCCTTCTTCACGGCGACGCGCGTGCCCGATAGGATACTCCACAACCACTTCATCAAGTTTTGTGCCATCTTTTAAGGTAATCGTTAATCCATTAGCGATAGAGCGTTTATCCGGATCATGATAATCCTTGGTAAATGCCGGATCTTCTGTACAGATAATACGATCACGAAGAGCATCAATACGAGGATCTTTCGCGATATTATCTTCATAATCACTCGCCGTTAAGCGTCCAAAGATAAGTGGCACTGCCACCATATATTGAATACAGTGATCTCTATCTGCGGGGTTATTAAGGGGACCTTTCTTATCGATAATACGAATACAAGCCTCATGAGTTCTAATATCAATTCGCTCAATATCTTCTGATGTTTTGCCCATTGCATTGAGCTTTTGCTTTAAGGTCATAGCGCATTCCACGGCTGTTTGAGAGTGGAATTCAGCAGGGAATGAGATCTTAAAGAGGACATTTTCCATCACATAAGTGCCATAATCTCGCTGGAACTTAAATGGTTTTCCCTCAAATAAAACATCATAAAAACCCCAAGTTTTCGCTGTTAAAACAGATGGATATCCCATCTCTCCTTTTTGAGCCATTAAGTTTAAACGTACCGCTCGAGACGTTGCATCTCCTGCTGCCCATGATTTACGAGATCCCGTATTAGGCGCATGACGATAAGTTCTTAAAGATTGCCCATCAACAAAGGCAAGTGATAATGCATTTAAGGCTTCTTGGCGCGTTAATCCTAATAGTTCAGACACAACAGCTGTAGATGCCACTTTTACTAAAACAACATGATCTAATCCAACACGGTTAAAGGCATTTTCAAGCGCAATACAGCCTTGAATTTCATGGGCTTTAATCATCGCCGTTAAAACTGCTTTCATCGTTAAAGGCTTCTTACCATTGGCAATAGCCGCTCTTGATAACCAATCAGCAACTGCTAAAATTGCGCCTAAGTTATCTGAAGGATGTCCCCATTCTGCGGCGAGCCATGTATCGTTGAAATCAAGCCAACGAACCATCATCCCGATATCAAAAGCTGCTTGTACTGGGTCTAACTGAAATTGTGTTCCTGGCACTTTCGCCCCATTAGGAACAACGGTTCCTGGCACAATTGGACCCATTAATTTCGCGCACTCAGGATAATCAAGCGCCTCTAAACCACAGCCTAAAGTATCAATTAAACAGTATTGTGCGATTTTGTATGCAAGATCAGACTTTACTTCATAATCCCTGACATAATCGACAATCTTTTCAAGAACATCATCAAACTTTTGGGTGACTTCTTGTGACATAGATAATCTCCTATCAATAATAAATATTAAACTTCAATGTGAATAAAAAAGAAATTCAGTAACTTCAATGCCAAGACAAAATTAATCAGGAAAGATCTGTCGTGTTGAGCTCTATAACAGATCTTTCATGCGATTACTCACGCTCAGCAATAGGGATAAATTTAAGCTCTTCAGGTCCTGTATATTCAGCACCCGGGCGGATAATCTTATTATCTTTACGTTGTTCTAAAATATGCGCTGCCCACCCCGATGCCCTAGAAAGCACAAATAAAGGCGTAAACATGGCAGTTGGTACTCCCATCATGTGATAAGAGACTGCCGAGAACCAATCGAGATTAGGGAACATTGCTTTATGATTTTTCATGACCGCTTCAATACGATCGGCAATGTTATACATCCGAACGGTTCCAGCTTCCTCAGAGAGCTCTAGGGCGATACGTTTAATCACTTCATGTCTTGGATCTGCCACCGTATAAACAGGGTGACCAAAACCAATAATGATCTCCTTATTGCCAATACGCTCTAAAATATCCACTTCCGCTTCATCAGGGGAGCCATAACGTTGCTGGATTTCAAAGGCCACTTCATTAGCCCCACCATGTTTAGGTCCACGAAGAGCGCCAATAGCCCCCGCAATAGCAGAGTAAATATCCGAATTAGTCCCGGCAATAACGCGAGCGGTAAAGGTTGAGGCATTAAATTCATGTTCTGCATAGAGAATTAATGAGGTATGCATCGCTTTAACCCAAGATTTAGGTGGTCTTTTACCATGAAGCAGATGTAAGAAATGTCCCCCTATAGAATCCTCTTTGCTCTCAAGCTCAATACGCACGCCATTGTGGCTATAGTGATACCAATAAAGGAGCATTGAACCTAAAGAGGCCATTAGGCGATCGGCAATATCTTTCGCGCCGGCATTATTATGATCATCTTTTTCAGGAGAGATACAACCTAAGAGCGAGACCCCTGTTCTTAATACATCCATGGGATGGACGGACATTGGGAGAGTCTCTAAAGCTTTACGCATTGAGACAGGAATACCGCGAAGGGCTTGAAGTTTTTGTTTATAGAGTCTAAGCTCATTTTCATTGGGGAGCTTACCGTGAATTAAGAGATGGGCTACCTCTTCAAATTCACAATTATCGGCAAGATCCATAATATTGTAGCCTCGATAATGAAGCTCATTACCATTACGACCTACCGTACATAGCTCTGTGGTTCCGGCAATAGTGCCAGAGAGTGCTACAGATTTTTTGGGTCGAAAAGTTGCTGACGTTGTCGGCATAATATCCTCCTTCAGGATAAACCTATTGGAATCTAATTTAGGTATATTTATTTTGGTTATGCTGATCTTCTAGCAAGGTATGGAGAGCCCATGCTAGTAATCGATAACCATTTATTAAAATGTTGAAATGACGGACTTTTAATTTTCAAAAATCACTTTTATAACCGAAAGAAAAAGAGACAAAGCTTATAAGCTTTTTACTTTTTCTTTGATGCAAACAATTGATCGAGTTGGTCCTCGTAATCGTAATAGCGAATGCTTTGATAAAGCTCATCGCGAGTCTGCATCAGCGGAAGGACACTCTTTTGAGTACCTTCTTTACGAATGGTCTGATAGACAGTTTCAGCAGCTTTATTCATCGCTCTAAAAGCCGATAATGGATAAAGTGCTATGGCAATATCAACACTTTTTAACTCTTCAATGGTAAAAAGAGGTGTTTGCCCAAATTCTGTAATATTCGCAAGCACAGGAACATCCACGGCTTCTGTAAATTTCTGATACATCGAAAGCTCTGTAATCGCTTCTGGAAATAATCCATCAGCACCCGCTTCAATATAAGCAACCGCACGCTCTAATGCGCTGTCTAATCCTTCTACAGCTAAAGCATCGGTTCTTGCGATAATCATAAAATCAGGATCTGTTTTTGCATCAACAGCTGCTTTAATGCGGTCAACCATCTCATCTAAAGGGACAATCTCTTTATTAGGACGGTGCCCACAACGTTTAGCTCCCACCTGATCTTCGATATGAAGCCCGGCAGCACCCGCTTTAATAAAAGATTTTACTGTTCTTGCAACATTAAAAGCAGAAGTTCCAAAACCGATATCCGCATCGGCAATTAAAGGAAGATCTGTCACATTCGTAATCCGATCAATATCGATTAAAACATCTTGTAAAGTGGTAATACCTAGATCTGGGATCCCTAAAGATCCTGCTGCAACGCCGCCTCCTGAAAGATAAATTGATTTAAATCCCGCTCGCTCTGCTAACAGTGCATGATTGGCATTAATAACACCCATCAATTGCAAAGGTGATTCTTCTTTAAGCGCTTCACGGAATCTCTTTCCTGCTGAATAAATGCTCATTATGAGCCTCCTTTGGTGTAACTACATCATGGTTAAAAATCATTTTTAATGAATTCTTTTCAAACACTTTGTTATGTCGGTTCTATTTCTTTAATTTTGTTAGAACTCTTGTTATAACGATTTCGATGTTAGCGTTATCCATAGTTTGTGAGCTTTTTTAAGTAAATGTCTCTATTTATCAGCTCTACAAGCTATCTCCATATCCTTCATTAACAACATATCAAACTCAGATAGCGTTTCCCAAATTATAAATCACAATTAATTTTCTTCCTTGAGCAAGATAAAAGTCAAAAAGCTCGAGTAATCCAATATTATCAATTGATTACTCGAGCCATAAATATTTAAAAATTAATATTATTTCCTAAAACTTTTTCTAAAAAACTTCTTGACTGTATATTTATTATACAAATATGTGGATTTTTAAAGATAAACATGTCTATAAGGAAAAATTTAGTCACCTTTTCCTATGAGATCCCAATATGAATTAATCTTCATCTTCATAAATTTCATCCATCGGAATAAGTCCCTTAATAAAAGCTTCAAATGTTTCTGCAACTAAGGTTATTCGATAATCCCCTTCTTGATCGATATGAACAACTTTAGGAATTCCCGATTTACCACACTCTCGATAATCGAACATAAACATCTCATGCCCAGCGCTTGGCGTGCCGGCAAAGCAGATGCCAATCTCAGGATATCCCCACTCTTCAATCATAAAATTACTGCCAAATTCTCCACAAAGAGAATAAGCTTTATCAAACCCTATCCCAAAAATCTCAGACACCCAAATCCCGCCATCTGCCCAATCACTCTCTTCCCCGGCAAAGAAAAAATCTCTACTTAATGCCCCCCCATTTTGTTGAGTCATCAATTCAATATAGGCAGCTGGCAATTTATATCCGCCAAGCTGGGCTTCTACTTGTTGTAATAGCTCTACAGTAAAAGGTTCACTAATATGATTTTCCTTAGAATAGTCAGAGTTATCCCAGAGGTTTTGTAAGTCATTGGCGGTAAAGTAATGCATAATGTTATCCACAAGCAGAAGTTAGGATCTTCCATTATACGAAAAGCGCTTCAAAAAAACCGAGATAGATCTAATCTCTATCTCGGTTTTTTATATGGTTACTAAAAGATTAGCACCCTTTACAAAACTCAAAAAAAAATAATTTAAAATCAAATACTTAAACTTTATTAGATACCATTTTTCCTGTTAAGGATCTTGTAATAATCTTTAAGATCACACCGTAAGCAGGTAAAAAGAGTAATACTGAAATCCCCATCTTAAAAAGGTAGTCCACACTTGCTACTTCCACTAAATGCTCAGCCATATAGGGGTCCTCTGTTTGATAAAAAGCGATTCCAAAGAAAGCAATCGTATCAACTAAATTCCCAATAATGCCGGAAAGAAAAGGCGCTATCCACCACTGATAGTTTTGTCTAAAACGATTAAACACCACGATATCCATCATCTGCCCAATCACGTAAGCTGCGAAACTCGCAAATGCAATCTGGGCAACACCTCGATTAAAAGCATCAAACGCCATGGCTCCTTGCCAAGATCCCCCATCAAAAAGAACAGAGATTAAATAAGAGACGATTAATGCCGGGAACATCGTGAAAAAGATAATTCTTCGCGCAGGTTTTGCCCCAAAAATTCTTACCGTTAAATCCGTCGCTAAAAAGATAAAAGGATAGCTAAATGCACCCCATGTAGAATGAAAACCAAAAAGTGACATCGGAATTTGTACTAAAAAATTACTCGATGCAATCACCATAATATGAAAAACCACAAGCCATGGTAAAGCTCGCGCTCTCTCTTCTTGTTTGTATAAAAAATGTTCCATGTGAAACCTTTCTCTATTTTCCTGCAAAAAAAATCATTTAAACATCATCATGATTAACTCAAGGAAATAATTTATAAAAAAATACCCCAAAAATATTCACTTCTACAGATGACTTAAATTCCGTAAAAACAGACAGTAAGTTTAATAAACAACAACTAAAGATTACTCATTTTTTATTGTTGATAAGGACCATTGAACTAATAGAATGGAGACGTAATATTAATTACCTGATAATGGTCTCTATTTTGTCGTTTTCCATTAGTTGTTGTTTATTAAAGAGGGTTATTAGAGCGTTTTAATCATGCATTATTGAAGATCAATGACGTCATTAAAAATTAAAATTCTCTAATCGTCTGTTTGCAACCGCCTGCCACTTGGTATTGTGCTTGCCATAATTGGCATAAGGATGGATAGAGATTCCACCACGCGGTGTAAATTCCCCACGAACCTCAATATATAGAGGATCCATCAGCTGGATTAAATCATCTAAAATAATGTTAATACAATCCTCATGAAATGAACCATGATTACGAAAGCTAAAGAGATAAAGTTTTAACGATTTGCTCTCAACCATCTCAATTTGTGGAACATAAGAGATATAAATGGTTGCAAAATCAGGCTGATTTGTCATTGGGCAGAGTGTTGTAAACTCAGGACAATGAAAATTCACAAAATATTCTCGCTCAGGGTGATCATTTTTAAAAGTTTCTAAAACAGTCGATGTATATTCTGTGGGATAGATTGTTGCTTGATTTCCAAGTAACGTTAAGTTCTCAAGTTGAGCACTTTTTGAGTGTGTCATATATTTAGTTCCTAGTTTTTTAGTGTGGGATGGTTACGAACCACAAGCGCTATCAAGCGCCAAAAGTCCGGCTATTGTATTTTCTTTATCTGACAAATACAACGCTTCACTGAGGTTTCTTTTTTAAAAGCCTCTTTAAAGAGGCGATTAAATATGCTTAATTCTCGCTCACTTGCTATAATACTTCGCGCTTAAATTTCTCAAGCATTTCCTCAATTTTTTTTCGCCCACGTTCATGAAAGGATGTTTTATGACACAGCACAATCACGCCCCGACCATCGAGAAAGGGGATCGGAAGACGCTGCTCGCTTCCACATTAGGCTACGCAATGGATGGCCTTGATATTATGATTTTAGCCTTTGCCCTTATTCTGATTAAGGCAGAATTTGGTTTAACCGATGCACAAGGGGGAATGATCCAAACCATCACCCTTATCGGTACGGTAATTGGCGGAATTTTCTTTGGAATGCTTGCTGATAAATATGGTCGTGTTCGTGTTTTTAACTGGACAATTTTACTCTTCTCTCTCTTTACAGGTCTTGCTGCAATTTCCACATCCGCAGAGATGTTTACACTCTTTCGCTTTATTGCAGGGCTTGGGCTTGGCGGAGAATTTGGGATTGGTATGACCTTAGTTGCTGAAACGTGGCCTGCGAAAAAACGTTCACGCGCAACGGCTGTTGTCGCCATTGGTTTTCAAATCGGAATTGTTTTAGCGGCACTTGTTAGCCTTTTATCCCCTTATATTGGTTGGCACGGAATGTTCTTAATCGGCGCGCTTCCCGCACTTCTTGTTTGGTGGACACGCCGTAATCTTAAAGAGCCCGATATCTGGTTACAAGTTAAGAAAGAAAATCGTAATAAAATCTCTATTAAACCGCTCTTTAAAGATTCACGAACAACTCTCACAACTATTGGTCTTATTATCGCAACAAGTGTACAAAACTTTGGATTTCACGGCATTATGATCTGGATGCCCACCATGTTAGCGAAAGAACATCACTTTACCCTTTCAGGGACTTTTTATTGGACCGTGATTACGACGATCGGCATGATTATTGGCACCTTAACCTTTGGTGCTTCATCGGATCGTTTTGGTCGCCGCCCGACTTACATCTTCTTTTTAGTAGTCAGCGCCGCCTTTGTTTGGATCTATTTTCAACAATCTAATTACTATATTCTCATGTTCCTTGGTGCAATTTTAGGATTTTTTGTCAATGGCATGATGGGGGGATATGGCGCGCTTCTTTCTGAACATTACCCAACAGAAGCAAGGTCTTCAGCGCAAAATATTATCTTTAACTTAGGTCGTGGTATTGCAGGCTTTGCACCTTTAATTATTGGCGCTCTAGCCATGCAATATAATATTAGTACAGCTTTAGGCTTTATCTCTGGCGTTTATCTCTTATCCGCTCTCGCCTTTATCTTCCTAATCCCGG
The DNA here is from genome assembly GCF_022655595.1 of Ignatzschineria rhizosphaerae. Taxonomy (NCBI): domain Bacteria; kingdom Pseudomonadati; phylum Pseudomonadota; class Gammaproteobacteria; order Cardiobacteriales; family Ignatzschineriaceae; genus Ignatzschineria; species Ignatzschineria rhizosphaerae. The sequence goes on along the minus strand of NZ_CP093379.1, from coordinate 2,528,950 downwards.
AAACAAAGGGAAAAATTTTAGATTAATTTCCTCCTAACAAATAAAAAAATAAGGATTAATCTCTAATATATTGAATTACCTATTAAAAAAAAGGGCCTTGAATGAAAGAAAGTTCAAGGCCCTTTCTTCTTTTACGTTTATACTATTGATAACTATTATCTCAAATTTTCAAGATGCTCAATTGAGCATCTCTCTTATAAAAGACAATCTCTTAGGTGATTTTAATGTTTAAAATGTCTTCAAAAAAAGTGCTTTTATCATTACTTATTTCTAGCTTCATGGTGCCAACTTTTGCCGCTTCCCCTCTTGAAAGCTATATTGATCAAACCATTAATCGTCAAAATAGTAGCAATAGTGAGAGCAGTTCGAAATCTACCACTGTCACTGAGCTACTAGCAATGGATCATTATGATCGTCATGCAGCATTGACAAATATGCTTGATAAAATTCAGGTAGGTGCTGAAAAGGGTAATGCCGAAGATCTTTTCCTATTAGGTTATTACTACTATTCTGAAGGGGAAGATAATGAAAAGGCGGAGGATTTTCATAAAGCAAAAGAGAACTTTCTTAAAGCTGAAAAGTTAGGCTCAAAAGATGCCATCTACCTACTAGGAGAACTCTATTTCTATGGGGAAGGAGTTCCACAAGATTATCAAAAAGCAGCGCAATACTATGAAAAAGCCGCTGCGCTAAAACAAAAAGATGCGCTTTTTAGCCTCGGCGCTCTTTACATGAATGGCTTTGGGTTTGATGAAGATATTCCTAAAGCGATGGAATATTACCGAAAAGCTGCTGAACTTGGGGATAATACTTCTATTAATACTTTGGGGTATTATTATGAGATGGGAAGTAGCCCAGATATTGAAATCAACCTTAATACCGCAACAACTTGGTATCAAAAGTCTTGTGATAATGGCGATAGCCACGGCTGTGATGCGGTAAATCGACTTAAAATTCATACCTTAAGTTTTGACACTGTTTTCTCTGAGATTGTCGAAAACTATCATGGTCCTATTGCTAGCAGCCGAAGCATTCCTGCCGTTAGCACTTTTCTTGAACAAGATGATTACGATCGCGATATGATGCTTGTGGATTATTATCCAGAGATCATCAAAAAAGCAGAATCTAAAGAGAGTGATGCACTCTACCTTCTTGGTCTTTATTATCAAGTGAAAGGGGATGATAACTATGATAGTTATGCTTATGGACAAGCAAAGATTCTCTTTGAAAAAGCAATTGAACTAGGTTCTATAGATGCGATCTACTCCCTTGCTGAGCTCTACTATTATGGTAATGGTGTCGAGCAAGATTATGAGAAATCATTCTCTCTCTATGCAGATCCCAAACTTGAATCATATCCTGAGGCGATCTTTAGCCTCGCAGTACAATACGATAGCGGTGAGGGTGTTGAGCAGAGTTATGAAAAGTCCTTTAAGCTGTTTGAAAAAGCGGCCAATTTAGGGCATATGCCGTCTACTTTCAATATCGGATTCATGTATGAATATGGGGAATATGTCGATGTTGATTATGAAGAAGCAAAAAAATGGTATCAAAAAGGCTGTGATGTTAATTATAACGAAGCTTGTAGGGCAGTCGAACTTGTTGACAATAAAATCAATGGCAATAGTCATGATAGTGAAACAAATACAGAGCTAGAATCGCTCTTTAATGAAATTATGGGGAGTGAAGCTTCTGAGCCTTTAGAACTTACGGCGCAAAGTGTATTAAATGCCGATAATGATGTTGCCCTCGAATTCTTAAAATCACAAACAGATGTTTTATTAGAGAAAGTTAAAACAGATAATGATGCTGAAAGCCTCTTCTTAACAGGCTACCTTTTTTATCTAGAAGGCTTAGATACGGATAGTGATCATACTTATTCACAATCTTACGCTTTAATGGAAAAAGCAGCGGCAGAAGGCTCTTTAGATGCTTATTTCTATTTAGGAGTCATGAGCTTTCACGGAGATGGTACTGAAAAAGATTATGGTAAGTCCCGAGAGTTTATGGAAAAGATAGAAAATAGTGGGAATACTGAGGCGCTCTTTTATCTTGCAACAATTTACGATGAAGGATTAGGCGTGGATATCGATCAAGAAAGATCGTTCAACCTTTATCTTAAAGCCTCCAATTTAGGACATTCAGATTCTACCTATAATGTGGGTTTCATGTATGAATATGGGGAATATGTCGCAGAAGATTTAATTGAAGCGCAAAAATGGTACCAAAAAGCTTGTGACCTTGGCGATAGAGATGGTTGTGAAAAAGTGGCAAACTTAAACCCCGCTGAATCTCTAGATGATGAGGCAGCTTTTGAAGTAATTGATGAAACACCGAAAAAAGAGCGTAACCCTATTGAGGGAAATCTTGAAAATTTCTTTAATGCAATCCTCGAAATATTCTAATTTCATCGCTTTAGGGAATTTTCCATCCCAGCGCTATTAACAGAGTTATCCACAACTCATCCAAAGGAGCTTCAATAGTAAGCTCCTTTTTGGTAATAGGATGAATGATCTTTATTTTATAAGCATGTAAGAGTAGCCTATTGATACCAAACTCTTGGAGAAAGAGCCTATTATGCCGTAAGTCACCATAAGTTGTATCGCCTACAATAGGATGAGCAATATGATTCATATGCCGGCGCAATTGGTGTTTTCGCCCTGTTTTAGGTTTTAATGAGACTAAAGAGTAACGTGAGGTTGGATATTTACCTGTGGATAACTCAAGTTCTACTTGTGCTAATCCTTCATACTCTGTCAAAGCGGATTGCGCCTCTTTCTTCTCAATGCCTTTATCGGCAATTTTATCTAAAATAACCGATAAAGGATGCTCAATTTTGTCCTTATCAAAAAGATACCCTCTTACAATAGCTAAGTACTCTTTCTCAACCTGATCATGCATAAATTGCTCAGAAAGAAAACGCGCGCTCGATGCACTAAATGCCAATAATAAAACGCCGGAAGTTGGTCTATCAAGACGATGAACGGGATAAAGATAACGTCCTACTTGATCTCGAAGATGTTGTAAAACAATCTCTGTCACTTTAGGATCTAATAAAGAACGATGAACAAACCAACCACAAGGTTTATTAATGGCAATGATCTCTTCATCTTGATAGAGAATCTCTAAGGGTGCATGATTTTGCATTAAACTATCGCAATCTTCTAGGGAAGAGTCTTTTAAGTCCATCATGATACTTATTACTTAGGGTAAAAATTTTTGATAAACAACATCTTGATTGAGCTTCTTCCCACCCATTTTTCGATCTTGTCCTAAAGTAATTAAGAGATACTGCGTCTTTGTTAATTCATAATAATAAGGAATTCCCCAAGGATCAATTAAGATATCCGCCTTAATATAAGGTCCTTTCCAGTTAGGGTCATTCGGTGATTCCACCAATGCTTTAAGCCCTTCTTCATTAGAAGGATATCGCAATAGATCATCTCGATAGATACTTAACGCGCCTTCAATCGATCTTAAATTCTGATGCGCTTTAATCATCTTCGATTCATCATTGATACCTAAGACATTTTGAGAAAACATTACAATTAAAATAGCCACGATCACGGAGAGAATCATTAGTTCAACTAATGAAAATCCTTGTTTATAAAGTGTCTTAAAAGGACTATTAAACATTCGTGATCTCTTATCCTCTTGTTATGCGGTGACTGTTTTAAATAATTCAAAATAGGTGGGGAATGTTTTATCCACACATTGAGGATCTAAAATGGTTAAAGCTTCTTTCATTGAAAGCAGTGAAAAAGCCATCGCCATACGATGATCATCATAAGTTTCAATGGCAACATCTTGTAACAGATCTTCTTGAGGATAGATCACAAGTGCATCTTCACTCTCTTCAACAGTTACCCCTAATTTTTGAAGTTCAGTAGCCATTGCATGAAGTCTGTCTGTCTCTTTAACGCGCCAGCTTCCAATATTTCTTAAAGTTGTTTTTTGATCTGCAAAAACGGCTAATGTTGCTAATGTCATTGCGGCATCAGGAATATGATTACAATCGAGATCAATACCTTTAATAACCCCATCTTTAGGCGCTCTAACAATCACTTCATTCTCTTTCCAAGTAATATCGGCCCCCATCATTTCAAGCGCATCAATAAATTGGATATCTCCTTGAATAGAGTTTGTCCCTACGCCTTTTACAGTCAATGGACCGCCAAACATTCCTAAAGCAAGGTAGTAAGAAGCGCTCGATGCATCACTTTCGACATAAAATTCGCCCGGTGTTTTAAAGACTGCATTATCAGGAATGAAAAATTGCTGATAATGATGATGCTTAATCTCAACCCCAAAGGCTCTTAACAGAATCAATGTAATCTCAATATAAGGTTTTGAGATCAATTCTCCCTCAATATTAATAGTGATTTTCTGTTTTAATAACGGCAAAGTCATTAATAATGCCGTTAAATATTGGCTAGAAACATCCCCTTTAATTGAGACTTCATCAGCGATAAGTGAGCCCTTACCGATCTTTAGAGGCGGATAGCCATCATGTCCTAAATAATCAATTTTAAAACCTAAGGCTCGAAGCGCATCTACCAGGTCTTTAATCGGTCTTTCGTGCATTCTTGGTATACCAGAAAGCGCATATTCACCACCATTAACAGCAACAGCCGCCGTTAATGAGCGAAAGGCAGTGCCGGCATTTCCTAAAAAAAGATCTGCTTTTTTATTAGGGAATCCTTCACCATTTCCTTTGACTCGAAAAGTTCTTGTTGTTTCATCAAGCAAGGCCACTTCAATTCCAAGTAATGCCAATGCCTCTAACATTCGATCCGTGTCATCACTTTTGAGAAGATTGTGGATAATCGTCTCGCCTTCTGTCATTGCGGCAAGTAACAAAATACGGTTTGAAATACTTTTCGAACCAGGAATTATCACAATTCCCTCTGCTTTTGCTATTTTTGGTAAAAATAATTTTTCCATATCGCTGACATTTTCCTCAAAAGTTCGTAATAAGAGCACTTTCCAGAAATCCCCATGAGATCAATCATGATTCACTCCAATCTTTCAAGATATTATCACAACTGAGCCTAAAGCACCTATTGCCCAATCGATACAAAACAGTGTACAAGTTTTACCCATTAGTTATCCACAGTTTTTCATAAAAAATAGTGGATAAAAAAATAGACCCCGATTTTTATGGGGTCTATTTTTAATATCTGTCTTTTTCTTGAAAGTTCCCTAAAGAACGAAGCTCAATCTAAATATTTTTTAACTTTTAGAACCTTAAAGCCTTCAAAATTAGGATTAATGCATCATTTTTTAGCGAAAATTGATAATTTTGAAATTACTTCTCTTCACCATAAACATCGTATGAGAAGTATTTTGCTTCAACTTCCTTGTAAGAACCATCTTCACGAGTGGCCTTGATTGCCGCATTAAAGCGATCTAAGAGCTCGTTATCTGTTTTACGAATTCCCACACCAACTCCTTCTCCTAACCACTCTTCTTCAAAAAATGCAGGCCCTATAAATTCAACTTTACCTGCATAATCTTTTTGAAGATAACCGATATCAAGTGGCACAACATCCGCAAACACTAGATCAATACGACCCGTTTCAAGATCCATCATGGCTTCATCAAGGCTACGATAGCTTCTTACATCTGCGGTGCGCTTATATTTGTCATTCATGTAAATCTCATGAATCGTACCGCTTTGTACCCCTATACGTTTTCCTTTTAATCCCTCATCAGTGATATCGATACTTTTACCTGTAGGAATCACAAAGCGAGCAGGGGTTTGGTAATACTTGTTACTAAAGTTAATCGCTTTTTTACGAGTATCGGTAATGGACATTGAAGCCAAAATTGCATCGATACGTTTTGTATTGAGTGAAGGAATTAACGCATCAAAATCCACTTGAACGATTTCACATTTTTGTGCCATCTTCTCACAAAATAGTTTTGCTAAATCAGGTTCAAAGCCTTCAATAGTCTGCGTTTCAGAGATATAGCTAAACGGAGGATAAGATCCTTCAATTCCGATTTTAATCACATCTTGCGCCATGACTTGTGATGCAAGAAGTAATGAACTTCCTATTAATAATTTTTTTAACATAAAACCCTCACACTGAAAAAGTTATTTCTATTCTTGTTTCTACTTATTACTATCTTCTCTTTATATCTTAAAGATAATGATGAGTGAACAGAGTTATCCACAATTTATCCTTATTATTGAGGATTAATCAAGCTTTTGCATTGATTTTTTATGTGAATATCTCTTGATATAAATCTTTGGATGAAGATTTGGATAAATCTCACTCTTTTTTATCTTTAAGTTATCCACAGATTTCTACCGTTTTTTTGCGGATAATTATCCTAAGCTAAAACTTAATGGTCTAAATTATCATAAAAAAAGCCGCACTAAGCGGCTTTCCTGATTATTAGTCCCTTCAAGTTCACCGAAATTAGATCCCTTGTTTTGTTTTAAAGGCTTTACCTAAAACAATTCCTATTAAAAGCGCTACAACAGCAGGAATCATCCAGCCCATATCGCTACTTTGATAAGGAAGGTACGATAATAGCTCTGTCGCTTTGATTTTAAATGTTGAATCACCCACATAACCAAGGGTTACTGAGAGTGCACTAATGATAAGTGTCACATAAATAGGTAATTGGAATGCAAGATTTGGCATACCACGTAAGAAACGATCAATGAAGATTAAAACAATCAATACGATCGTAATTGGGTAGATGATTAATAAAATCGGCACAGCGCCCATGATGATAGAGCTTAATCCTTGGCTTGCTAAAATAAAGCTAATCAAGGAGAAGATCACTGCATAGACTTGATACGAGATTTTATTATATAGCTCATGGAAATAGCTACTAACAGCTACTACTAAACCAATTGCCGTTGTCAAACATGCTAGCGATACAATTAAACTTAAGAGAATACGACCACCTTCACCATAAGTCAGGCGTGCAACTCCCGTTAAGATTGAAGTCCCCATATTCCCCCCTGCTGCTTCTTCTGGGCTTAATGGGTAGTTATTTCCAATCCAAGCAAGAGAAATATAAACAAGACCTAATCCAACACCGGCAATGACTGCGGCTATAGAAGATTGTTTAAAGATATCTTTTTGTTTTGTTAAACCCGTTGCTTTTACAGCTGTGATAACAATCATTGCAAACGCGACTGCCGCGATTGTATCCATTGTTTGATAACCTTCCGAGAAACCGACAAAGAAAGGATCTCTTGTAAATTGTGGGCTCACTTCTGTAATGGGGGCATCAAGCTTAAAGAAAGCACTGATAATCAATAAAACAATCGTTAATAAAAGTGCAGGCGTTAAGATTTGGCCAACTCTTTCAACGAGTTTTGATGGGTTTAGTGCTAGATAAAAGGTTAAAGCAAAATAGACAATTGCAAAGCCTATTTTTGAAGATATTGTCTCAATTCCTCCTTCAAGGAAAGGGAGGACTGCCATTTCATAAGAGACCATTGCTGTTCTTGGAATAGCAAAGAAAGGTCCAATGGTCAGGTAAATTGTGACCATAAAAAGAATCGCAAACAGAGGATGGATGCGTTTTGCTTCAGATCTAAATCCTTCTTCAGAGAAAGACCCGGCAATAATTCCTATTAATGGAAGACCAACACCTGTGACAATAAAACCAATAATTGCCGGAATAAAGTTTGTACCACTTAATTGCCCAACTGTAGGTGGGAATATTAAGTTACCGGCACCAAAAAACAGGGCAAATAACATAAACCCTATAAATAATGTTCTCTTTGACATACAAATTCTCTACTAAATTTGAGTTTTAATCGTATTTTTAACGACTAATTATAAAAATTAAAACTTAAAAGCTAAATTTCATATTTTTTAAATTTTATAGATCATTGGATAAATGATCGAATCCAAACTGCTATCAAATGAATAAATTCTTGTGGTCTTTTATTAATATCATCTCTTTTATAAAGAATAGATGATGATGAGCAGCTATAGTTATCCACAGTTTTTGGTAAAAATCAGTGAATAACTTATCTTAAGCCTATTTTTCGCTGTTGAAAAGTCCATGTACAAATATATGGAGGAGTTTGTCGATAAAAAAGATGAAAGTTATCCACTACTTATCCACATTTTTGTGGATAACTTATCCTACCTTGATTTAAATTTTTTGTGTATAACTGTTCTATCTAGTTGTTTATAAAGTATTTAATTTTGTTGATAGCTTTTGAAGAGCGATCGCTCGGTGTGAAATTTGATTTTTTTCCTCACTCGATAATTCGCCAAAAGTTTGAGATTTATCAGGAAAATAGAAGAGAGGATCGTAGCCAAATCCGCCAGAACCTAAAATTTCTTTCGTAATAAAACCATGAGCTTCCCCTTCAGCAATTAAAGGAACGGGATCTGTTTCATCACGAACAAGGACTAAAACAGCTTTAAAGTAAGCGGCGCGTTCCTGATCTTGAAAGTTGCTCATTTTTTGTAATAGCTTGGCATTATTAGCACTATCGGTTGCTTCTTCGCTATATCTTGCTGAGTAAATGCCAGGTTCGCCATTTAAATGGGGGACAACAAGGCCTGAATCATCAGCTAGCGCAGGTAATCCACTTATTTTGGCCGCGTTTCTTGCTTTAATAAGGGCATTTTCGATAAAAGTAAGGCCTGTCTCTTCAGGATCTGAAATAATTCCTGCCTCTTTTAAAGAGAGTGTTTCAATTCCTAATGGCTCAAAAAGTGCTTTAAATTCAGCAATCTTACCGGCATTATTACTAGCAATGACAATTTTTTTCATAGAAAATCCTTTTGTTGTTTTGGGGAATAATCGCAATTTTAAATTTATTGAACGATATTATTATGAGCTGATCTTACGAGATAAATCTCGGGGTTTTACGAAGATTTCAAAGAGAAGTGACTTTAAAATCATTAATAGATTTGGGATAGGATCCTTTTAGGAAAGGATTATCTTTTTTAATTTTTACTCTCAAAATCGGTGATTATGGAAGATTTATCAAAATCACCTGAAGATATTTAAGAGACTATTATGGGAAGATTAATGGCGAATTAAACTTTAATATTATGCAATGATTTGAATTTCATGGCGCTCTGGCAATTTGTTTAAGATCTCTTGTAAGGAGCCATGTTGTGGTGTTTCTAGCATGGGTTCTATTTCCAGTAAAGGAACCAAAACAAAAGCTCGCTCTTGCATAAAAGGGTGTGGAACGGTGAGTCTTTCTGTAGAGATCTGCTCTTTATTAAATAAAATTATATCAATATCAAGCGTTCTAGGCCCCCAATGGATCTCTCTTTTTCGATGATGTGCTTGCTCTATTTCTTGCATTTTTGTGAGCAGATCATGTGCTGAAAGTGAGGTATTAATCTTAATAGCGGCATTAATAAAATCGGGTTGTTTTGGCCCAATAGGCGGTGTTTTATAAAGAGAGGAAATATTTAATAGATTAATTTTTGGAATATTATCAATCTCTTTGAGGGCGATTTTGATCTGTTCAAGAGGATTATTAATGTTTGAACCAAGGGATAGGTAAGCGATGTGCATAGAGGACCTTTTTAAATAATTAAAATATATATCTTGCATTTAGTGGAATTTCCGCTTAATGTTAGAGCTGTCTACCTACAAATGTAGCGTAGACAGTTTCTATTTTTAAATATGATTTTAAATCATATAGATTTATTTTTGAGGTTTTTTATGCGTATTGGAACTGTAAAATGGTTCAATGAATCCAAAGGATTCGGTTTTATCACTCCTGATGACGGTGGTGCTGATGTATTCGTACATTTCTCTACTATCCAAGGTGATGGCTTTCGTACTTTAGCGGAAGGTCAAAAAGTTGAGTTTGATGCCAAAGAGTCAGATCGTGGTCTTCAAACAACTGTTTGTAAACCTGCTTAATATTTAAGTAAGAAAGTAAGGGAGTTAGTTGTTCCATTGAATTGTTAGTTATGCATTAATTAGTAACCTATAGAACAAAAATGACCGGACACAAAAAAGCCTCTAATTTTATTAGAGGCTTTTTCCTTCTCTAGAGAAAATAATGATTACATATTGCTAATCATTACGTCTCCAAATTCGCTTGTAGAGACTTGTGTTGCATCTTTCATCATCTTAGCGAAGTCTGCAGTCACTTTCTTCGAACTAATAGCCCCATTTAACGCTTTAATGACTAAATCAGCAGCTTCAGTCCAGCCTAAATGACGAAGCATCATCTCTGCTGATAAAATAATGGAACCAGGATTGACAATATTCTTACCGGCAATATCAGGTGCTGTACCATGAGTTGCTTCAAAAATCGCGATGGAATCTGAAAGGTTCGCCCCTGGCGCAATACCGATACCACCCACTTGCGCAGCGAGCGCATCTGAGATGTAGTCACCATTTAAGTTTAATGTTGCCACAACGGTATATTTTTCAGGTTCAAAAAGGATACGTTGTAAGAAAGCATCAGCGATACTATCTTTAACAGTGATCATTTTTCCTGTTTTTGGGTTTTTAAATTCACACCATGGACCATTACCAATTAAGGTTGCCCCAAATTCTTCACGAGCAAGCTCATATCCCCAATCACGGAATCCACCTTCTGTGAATTTCATGATATTTCCTTTATGTACAAGGGTGACATTAGGTTTATCATTGTCGATGGCGTATTGAATCGCTTTACGAACAAGGCGTTTAGTTCCTTCGATTGAAACAGGCTTAATTCCAATACCTGAAGTCTCTGGGAAACGAATTTTGTTAACGCCCATCTCCCCTTGTAAGAAATCGATCACTTTTTTTGCTTCCGGTGATCCTGCTTCCCACTCGATACCTGCATAGATATCTTCTGAGTTTTCACGGAAAATAACCATATCTACTTTTTCAGGCTCTTTCACAGGTGAAGGAACGCCGGCAAAGTATTGTACGGGGCGCATACAGAGATAAAGATCAAGTGTTTGACGCATTGTTACGTTAAGTGAACGGATACCGCCACCAACTGGTGTTGTTAAAGGGCCTTTAATAGAAACAATAAACTCTTTAAGCGCATCTAAAGTCTCTTTAGGTAACCATTCATCTTTACCGTAAACTTTTGTAGATTTTTCACCTGCGTAAACTTCCATCCATGAGATTTTTTTCTCATTTCCATAAGCTTTCTCAACAGCAGCATCAATGACTTTTTTCATCACTGGGGTGATTTCTGCACCCACCTCATCCCCTTCAACAAAAGGGATGATGGGATTATTGGGTACATTGAGAGAAAAATCCTTGTTAATGGTAATTTTCTCACCCGTTGGCACAACTATATGTTGATAACTCATAAACCCTCCAAAATAAATATTAAAAATTAAAAAAGTGAATCTCAATTAAAAAATTTAACTTTGTTGGATGATGCGTTTCGGGCCAATTGAGGTTGGCGTATTAGGCGCACCGATCCCTAAAAATTGGTTATCGTCACTGTAGAGGCGATATAAATTACTATCGAGTGTACCTTCTATTCGTATCCTTTGTCCATGAAGAATGCGGGCAGAATCCTCCTGATTAAAGGTGAGTATTGGTAAATCAGTGACGGCACGATCAATCGGAAGTAATAAAGCATCTAAACTATCTAATTGATCTTTTAATGATTCTATTTTTGAAAAAGGAATTAAGGTCTCATTTTCAAAAGGATGAATAGTCACTCTTCTAAGCATTGTTAAATGCCCCACTGTTTGTAAGTTTTGGGCAATATCTTCTGCTAATACTCTAACGTAAGTCCCTTTAGAACAGGTAACGGTTGCGGTAAAAGAGGTTTCATTAAACTCATCTAAAGTCAGTGACAAAATCGTAATATTACGGGCTTTTCTCTCAACCTCAATTCCTTCTCGCGCGAGTTCATAAAGTCTTTTACCTTCATGATGAAGAGCGGAAACCATTGGAGGAATTTGGGAGATCTCCCCAAGAAAGCTATTGAGGGCATTTTCTATGTGTGAGGCTGTTAAATTTTCCGCAATAGCCTTTGTTTCAATAATTTCGCCTTCGGCATCTCCGGTTGAGGTTTTTTCCCCAAGCTTACAGGTAAACTGATAAGTTTTGTGGTTATCCAGAAGTTGACCTGCAAATTTGGTTGCTTCTCCAAAACAGATGGGCAGCATGCCTGTTGCCATGGGATCTAATGTTCCGCTATGGCCTGCTTTTTCAGCATTGAAGAGTCTTTTTACTCTTTGTAAAATGTGGTTACTAGTGATGCCTTTAGGTTTATCTAAAAGCAAAATGCCGTCAATATGACGGCGTTTATGTTTAATCTTCTGATTCATCTGGGCGATTTTTCTCAGCTTTTAGTTCGTCGGAACGAATCGCTTCTGTAATAAGGGAAGTGATCGCATTACTCTTTTCAAGGAGATCATCGTAAATAAAATGAAAACGAGGAATCGTCCGTAAGCGTAATATCTTCCCAAGTTGACGGCGAAATTCAGGACCATACTCATGGAGTAAGTCGATAATTTCACCTCGTTCCTCTTTAGGACCTAAATAGGTGATATAGACTTTAGCTTGAGAAAAGTCCCGTACCGTTTCCACTAAGGTGATGGAAACCATCATGGCACGTGAATCACTGATCTCTTTGCGAATAAGCATTGAGAGCTCCTGACGGAGCTGCTCATCTATGCGTTTTAAACGTGAATTATTACTCATTATAGTTTGCGTTCTACTTCCACTGTTTCAAATACTTCGATTTGGTCACCTGTGCGAACATCATTATAGTTTTTCACACCGATACCACACTCAATACCTGCACGAACTTCGTTAACGTCATCTTTAAAGCGACGTAATGATTCAAGTTCGCCTTCATAGATCACAATATTATCACGAAGGACACGGATTGGGCTATGACGTTTAATTAAACCTTCCGTTACCATACAGCCGGCAATTGCTCCAATTTTTGGAGATCTAAAGACATCACGAACTTCTGCGATACCAATGATTTGTTCTTTAAATTGTGGAGCAAGTTTACCAATTAATGCTTTTGTCACTTCATCAATGACATCATAGATCACGCTGTAGTAGTAAAGAGATAAACCTTCTTCTTCAATAATTCTACGAGCACTATTGTCCGCACGAACGTTAAATCCAATGACAAGTGCATCAGAAGAGACTGCTAAGTTTGCATCAGATTCTGTAATACCACCTACGCCACTTGCGACAACGGTTACCGTTACTTCATCATTTGATAACTCATGAAGCGCATTAACAATTGCTTCGATAGAACCTTGAACGTCTGCTTTAAGCACAATGTTGAGGCGTTTTGTTTCTGCTTCACCCATTGAATTAAAGAGGTTTTCAAGTTTTGATTTATGTTGTCTTGCAAGTTTGATCTCACGGAATTTACCTTGACGGAAAAGCGCAATTTCACGGGCTTTACGCTCATCAGGAACGACCATAACTTCGTCCCCTGCATTAGGAACCCCAGATAGACCAATTACTTCTACCGGAATAGAAGGAGACGCGCTATCAACTTGTTGTCCATTTTCATCAATCAATGCTCTTACGCGGCCATATTCATAACCGGCAAGAAGGATATCCCCTTTTTTAAGAAGACCTGATTGAACTAAGATAGAAGCAACAGGACCACGACCACGATCGAGCTTAGACTCAATCACAGAACCACGAGCAGGACCTTCAGCAATTGCTTTTAGTTCTAAAACTTCCGCTTGTACTAAGATCTGATCTAATAGATGGTCAATGCCTTCCCCTGTTTTTGAAGAAACAAAGGCAAAGAGGTTCTCACCGCCCCACTCTTCAGAAACAATGCCGTATTGTGTCAATTCTGACATGATACGATCTTTATCAGCGGTAGGTTTATCCACTTTAGTTACCGCCACAATCACCGGCGTATTAGATGCTTTAGCATGCTGAATCCCTTCAATTGTTTGTGGCATGATGCCATCATCTGCTGCGATAACAAGTACCACGATATCTGTGACTTTTGCCCCACGAGCACGCATTGCGGCGAATGCACTGTGTCCTGGAGTATCTAAGAACGAGATTACGCCTTTATCTGTTTTTACATGATATGCACCGATGTGCTGAGTAATCCCACCTGCTTCACCGCTTGCAACATGTTCTTTACGGATATAGTCAAGAAGTGATGTTTTACCATGGTCAACATGACCCATGATTGTTACAACAGGAGGACGAGGTTTAATAAGATCTGTACCCCCTTGTTCAATTGAAGCGATGAGCTCTTCTTCTAGAGGATTTTCACTTACAAATTTAAAGGTATGACCCATCTCTTCAACCACAATGGCTGCAGTTTCACGATCAAGTAATTGGTTAATTGTCACCATTGAACCCAAGTTCATGAGCGCTTTAATAACTTCAGCGGCTTTCACTGACATTTTGTGTGCAAGATCTGCAACGCTAATGGTTTCACCTAAATCTACTTCCACCTGTTTTGTGACAGTTGGCAATTGGAAACCATGTTGTTGTGGTGCTTGTGAGCGTTTGGTTTGACGGCGGTTTTGGCTATTACCTCGTTTATTTTCACGCTTAAGAGAGATCTCCGCACGTAAATCTTTATCATCACGATCATGACGACGAGCATTAGATTTACGAGGTTTCTTATCAGCACTACCTTCTTCTAATTTTGGAGAACGTTTCACAGATTTAATAATCGGTGCATCCTCTTCATCATTAACAATAGGTTCGATAACAGGTTCTTCAACAGGCGCTTCTTCCTCTTGTGTTTGGAATTGAATCGCTACTTTTGATACCGGTTTTTCTGTGGCTGATGCCATGCGATTAAGACGAGCAATCTCTTCTTGTTGTGCACGATCACGCTGTTCTTTTTTCGCTTTTGCAGCTTCTTTTTTCTCTTCAAGTTCGCGTTCTGCGCGCTCTTTAGCAGCGACTTGACGTTCTTTTTGAACTCTATCAGCTTCAAGGCGTTTTGCCTCTTGTTCCGCTTTTCGTTTTGCTTCCATCTCGGCTTTATCTGTGTTCTCTGAAGTATTCACTTCTTGTTTTACGATTTCTACTTTTGGTTCAGGGGTGTCTACCGGAAGAGCCTCAGTTTTTTCTGCTTTTTGAGCAACAGCCGAAGCGTCAGAAACTGATTCTTCCGCTGCAACTGAGATATCCATCTCATCTGGTGTTACAACATTGTCTTCAGGTTTCTGCTTCACATAAGTACGTTTACGACGAACCTCAACAGGAACCGTACGTGCTTGCCCAGGAGCTGTTTCAACTTTTAACTCTGTATGGGTTTTGCGTTTTAACGTAATTTTTGATGGGCTTTTTGTTTTATCTTTTTCACTCATTCTTATCTTCCAAGTAGACACTCTATGTCTAGCTAAAATTATCTATTCATATTATTCAAACCAGCTCTGTCTTGCAGCCATAATATACTTACTTGCATCTTCTTCATCGATTGCAATGAGTTCGCATAGCTCATCTGTTGAGAGTTCTGCTAAATCATCTAATGTGCGAATATTATTTTTTGCGAGTGTAATGGCAAGTAACTCATTGTCATCAAGTGCGCTGATGAGTTCTGGAGTTGGTGCTGCATCCCCTAAGTTTTGGAGTAATGCTTTCTTATTATTTAATGCTTCAACAGCGGCATCACGAAGGGCTTCGATGATATCTTCATCAAACTCTTCAATTTCAAGCATCTCGACAACAGGGACATAAGCAACTTCTTCAATGGTGGAGAATCCTTCACGGATGAGGATTTCAGCAACCTCTTCATCCACGTTAAGACCTTCCATGAAGAGATCCAGCGTACGACCTGATTCTTTCTCATATTTTTGTTGTGCATCTTCACTACCCATGACGTTGAGTTCCCAACCTGTGAGTTTTGATGCTAAGCGAACGTTTTGTCCGCCACGGCCAATTGCCTGAGAAAGTTTATCTTGGCTAACCGCGATATCCATCATGTGATGATCCTCATCGACCACAACAGAGAGAACTTCTGCAGGTGACATGGCGTTGATGACGAACTGTACAGGATTTTCATCCCAAAGTACGATATCAACACGCTCTCCTGCGAGTTCTTTAGTAATATTTTGAACACGTGAACCACGCATTCCCACGCAAGCACCTACAGGATCGATACGTTGATCATGTGTTTTTACCGCAATTTTAGCGCGGCTACCAGGATCACGGCTTGCGGCAATGATCTCGATAGAACCTTGGTTAATCTCAGGGACTTCAATCTCAAAAAGCGCTTTGATAAGATCATCACTTCTTCTGGAAAGAACGATCTGTGGGCCTCTTGGATTATCCATACTAATCTCTTCCAGAACGGCACGGATTTGATTGCCGATACGAAGAGATTCACGAGGAATCATATTCTCTTTTGCTAAGAATGCTTCATCGTTATCGCCGATATCAATATAGAAGTTACCGCGATCAATACGTTTTACCGTACCACGGATGAGCTCACCGATACGATGCTCATAGCGACGAGCCATTTGCATTCTTTCTGCTTCACGAATTTTTTGGAAAATGATCTGTTTAGCCGTTTGTGCACCAATGCGCGCAAATGGAATATTATCAATTTCATCTTCAATAAAGTCCCCAACTTGAATCTCTGGGTCGTCAATTTGTGCCGCTGAAAGCGTAATTTGGCGTGTAGGAACTTGCTCTTCTTGAGGAAGATTATCTTCTACCACCATCCAGCGGCGGAATGTACGATAAGAACCATCAGCTTTATTAATCTCAATACGAAGATCAACATCAATGGTATAAGTTCTACGTGCAGCTGCTGCTAACGCAAATTCTAATGCAGCAAAAATCTCATCACGAGAGATGCCTTTTTCATTAGATACGGTTTCCGCAACGAGCATTATTTCTTTATTATTCATGTTGAGAACTCTCTTTTATAAATTTTAAAAGTCGATCACGAGTTGTGCTCGATCAATATTTGATAAAGGAACTAATATCGGCTCTTCAGAAAACTGGTCATTTTCAAGTTTCATACTAATACTTAATTCGGTATCCGTCACGTCAATGACTTTACCTTGAAAACGGCGACGGTTATTGATTGCGGAACGTAGTTGGAAGGCAATCAATTGATCTTTATAGGCTGCGAACTGTTCTGGGTAGAAAAAGTAACGATCGAGTCCTGGCGATGATACTTCTAAAGTATAAGCCATAGTAATAGGATCATGAACATCAAGAAGACCTGCGACTTGGTTGCTCACAATCTCACAATCCTCAATGCCAATCCCATCTTCTTTATCTATATAAAGACGAAGAATCGCATTTTTTGTATTGGGATGAAACTCAATGCCCCAAAGCTTGTATCCCATCGCTTCGATTGAAGGAGAGAGAAGTTCTGTCAGATTATAAGGATCTTTACGCATAAAAGCAGCTTTCCATAAAAAATTGAATAAGCAAAAAGCCCGCTTAAAAACGGGCTTTTATTATTATGTTTGGTTGCGGGGGCCGGATTTGAACCAACGACCTTCGGGTTATGAGCCCGACGAGCTACCAGACTGCTCCACCCCGCGTCAATGAAGAAGCTATTATATATATCTTTCACATAAATGCAAATGTTTTTTCTAAAAAGAAGATAAAACCACGGTTTCTTTCGTTTTTCACAGGTTTTTTAGTTTAGAGGGATTATTTGCTCTATGAGTACGCAAGCGCTTTTATATACTCCTATGCTAAAGAGTCGCGCCTGTAGTAAGCGTAATAAGAGAAGTGATAGTTCATTGAGGGTAGACAGGTTATATAGAAATAGACTTTCGCGTGATATGCATTTTTGGGGAAAAATTTAGATGCGCAATTGTTTAATCTGTTTTTCTTAGCTTGTTTCTCTTAACTTTGATTGAAGTGATTGAAGCCGAGAGATTTACTCGTTAACTTCGGAGTTGTGTATCTAGAAGTTTGTTTATTAGGGCACTAAGAAGATTTATGAAAGATGAATTCTTAAGGTTTGTCGAGAGATATCAGGATCAATCAGAGAAGGTTAAAGCCTTAAAAGTCTTTTAAAATAGCTTTGATCGCTTCATTAAATGTTTCAAAAGAAGTCAGATTTAACTCAAAGAATATGAATAAGATCGCAATAATCATAAAAAAGTGTGTAGAATGACATCCATAAATTTAAAAGATAATAGATAGAGAAGGGGATTATGCCAGCTGTATTACTAATGGCCATCGCAATCTGTTTCGAAGTTATAGGAACCGTTTGTATGAAACTATCAGATGGGTTTAATATGATTTTGCCCTCTATTTTGATGCTCGTATTTTACGGACTTGGGTTTGTTGCATTTGTCGCCTGTATTGCGAAAGTACAAATTTCAATTGCCTATGCGCTATGGACGGCTATTGGAATGGTCGCCATCTCTATTATTGATATTCTCTTTTTCGATGCGCATCTATCTAATACCAAAATTATTGCATTTATCTTAATTAGTTTAGGCGTTGTGGGTTTAACCTTTGAACCTCAGAAAAAGGTGACTCATGACTGAGATTTTTGCCTTTTTTGATGCGATTAATGTTTGGGTTTTACTCATTTTTGCAATATTTTGCAGTGCTTTTGCCACAACAAGCCTTAAATTTTTAGGATGTGGTGCGCCTAAATATACCCTGCTTGGCGTTATTGTCGGTTACACCCTCTTTCTTTTTATTATTACGTTAGTGATGAGTCGTATTGATATGAGTATTGGTTATGCTGTTTGGGCAGGTTTATCAACGGTTTTAATGACGATATCAGGGACGATTTTTTTTAGAGAAAAACTCACATTACAAAAGGCCATTAGCCTGACATTAGTGGTGGTGGGGGTCGTTGTTTTAAATCTAGCGGATGGCGTTCTATAGTAAATATTATTGATAGAAAATGTAAAGATGACCCTAAATAAGATGAAATGTATATCGTAAACAGCGGGTTTAATATATATTTGAATAGGGAGTATGTATCGCTGTATAAAATATTTAATAAATATTAAACAGATATATTGATTGGGAAGTTTAAATATATAAAAGATATAGATTTATAGCCTTAAATTTATTCTAGGTAGATTATATGTAGTTTTAACGTATTGATGTGTTAGAATTGCGCATTAGGACTCTTAGTATAAATATATAAGGGGCTAAAATATCTTGTTTGAGGTAAAAGGCATGCAAAAGAAAATAAAAGTCGCATGTGGGAATTGTAGTTTGCAACAACTTTGTCTCCCTGTGGGTTTAGAAAATAACGAGTTTGTAAAACTTGAGAAAATTGTACAGAGAGGCAAGCCACTATCACGTGGAAAACATATTTACTATCCAGGAGATCAGTTTACATCTCTCTATGCGGTGAGATCTGGAGCTGTTAAAACCTATAAAGTTGCAAATGATGGTACCGAATATGTCACAAGTTTTTATCTACCTGGTGAGATTATTGGACTTGATGCGTTAAGTTCAGGAACCCATTCTTGCGGTGCTAAGACATTAGAGACAACGAGTCTTTGTGAAATTCCTTATAATCAACTTGATACGATTGCAGTCACTATTCCAAATATTTCAAGACAGCTATTAAAGATCATGAGTCATGAAATTAAGTGTGATGAGCAGATGATGACAATGATCGGCTCACAACCTGCGAAAGCACGTTTAATTGCGTTATTTTTAAGTCTTTCTACAAGATTAAAACGTCGTGGCTATTCTGCAACAGAGTTTTCATTAAGTATGTCTCGTGCGGATATTGGTAGTTACTTGGGATTAGCAGTCGAAACAGTGAGTAGACTTTTAAAGAAACTCCAAGATCAAGGATTGATTGAAGTAAATCATCGACAAATTAAACTACTAGATATTGATCAATTACGTGAAATGGTCAATTTAGATATTCAATAATTAGCTCTAATAGAGATTAATAATGAATCATAAAGTAGATAAAGAGAAAGGGCTATTATTGTAATAGCCCTTTTTTTACGGTTATTTAATTGCGTTGTCATCTATTTGATTTAAAAACAATGTCTTAAAAGTAAAATAGTACAAAGTGCGAATCAAATAAGCTGCCTGATGCCGGATGGAACAATTTTACGCTTCTCATAATCGATGTGCCGGTAATCTGATTGAGTCTCTTTTAAGCTGACTTTCCTGCAAGCGGGATTAGTTGTTTTTAAACTGATTTGAAAATACGGTATTTTCGGTTTAAATCGGTTTGTCTTGCTATCTCATGTTTAAAATTTAATCCCAAAGCTCTCTTAATCTTATTTTAAGGTATTAACCGACAACCTTAGGTAGATTGAGTAATTCAGGGAATGAGCCGACAAAGATAATGATTAGTGCAAAGAGAACCGCTAATATTAAAGATAGATTTCCCCCACGAACATGTTGTCCTTTTGGATGTATTTTTCTGGACTTATAGGCAAGAACTACAGGTAAAATCACACCAATAAAGGCAAAGATGACACCGGCAAATGCAAAAGCGCTAAGAAAGATATTAGGGTAAGTAAAGCCGACAATAATAGGAGGAATAAAGGTAATGGCACCGACCATTAAATTATTTTTACGCATATTAAAATGTGCTAAGAGATCTTTTACGGCATTTGATAAGCCTAATGCAACGCCAATATAAGAGGTTGTTAGTGCTAACACAGAGAATATTCGTACAATTTCACTAATGGTTTTACTGCCTGTTGTAATTTCAAAGGCATGAATTAGCCCATTTAAGCTAGGATCTTCATTTAAGATAGCAATGAGTTTTGATTGCTCTAAAACCCCATGAGTTGCCATTTGCCAAATGATATAGATAATAAAAATCCCTGTAGAGCCAAAGATACAAGCTAAACGTAGCTGTCTGTTATTGCCTTGTAGATACTCATTAATCGTTGGGGTACAGATATGAAAACCAAAGGTCATAAAGAAGATGGGTAGGGCTGAAAAGAGTAGGAGATTATCTGTTGGTGTATATTGAAGATTACTAACAGAGAACTGACCGAAAAGTAGGTAGAGTAAGACGATAAAGCTTAGAACTTTTAAACCAAAAAAGAGGCGGTTAGTAATATCAGAAAGCGCAATACCAATCGTGACTATAATACCAAAGAGGATCGCAAACGTAAGGGCTGCAATTTTTTGTGCTTTTTGGGGATCTAGGTTCCAAGATTTAGGTAAAAAGCTAAAGAGTAGATTACCACTCCCAGTAATATAAGCCGTTAAAACGGCGTACATAAAAAAGAGTAGGATAAAATTGACGATAAGCTTTCCTGTTAAGCCAAAGTACTGTTCAGTAATCCCTGCAATTCCGGCATCATTAGGGCTATATTGATGAACTTCAGCGTAGAGAAGTGCGGTAAATGTTAATAAAACCCACAAAATAAAGAGAAGAAAGAAAGTCATCCCGAAACCCATTTGGGCTGATGTAAGAGGCATAGCGAGCATTCCTGCGCCAACGGCAGTACCCGCTATAATAAGCGTGCTTCCAAATACGCGATTTTTCACAATTGAAAATCCTTTATTAGATGTAGGTTAAGGTAAATGGCAAGGGATATGGTGGTCTCTTTATTATTTCTTAAATTAACGATCATAGTGGAGAATAAAGCAGATGTCTAAGAAGATTGCGATAGAGATGATCTCCTTTCTTTTTTGCTGGATGCTTTTTTTATAAGATCCAATATTAGGGCTTTTTTAATCGTTTTTAGTCAAGAGGCTATTTTTAGAAAAAAGAGATCTCTCTTTTTGAGTAAAGAGTGATTTAAAACAGTAGTTTATTGTTATAATATATTTTGGTGTTGACTCTATTTTGTACAAAGTCTAAAAAAAATCAGTATCAGAGTTGACGATAGGGATTAAATCTCTATAATACTAATTCCTCGGGGTCATTAGCTCAGTGGTAGAGCAGTTGGCTTTTAACCAATTGGTCGAAGGTTCGAATCCCTCATGACCCACCAAATTAAAAAGATCTCCTTTTAGGAGATTTTTTTATCCTCCGAGATTGGATGAATAGAAGTATTTCTCAAAAATTTTTATCTTTTAGGTAAAAATTATCCAAAAATAGAGTTGACCTCTAGTGAAAAATCACTATAATACTAACTCTTCTTTGGGTCATTAGCTCAGTGGTAGAGCAGTTGGCTTTTAACCAATTGGTCGAAGGTTCGAATCCCTCATGACCCACCAAATTAGAAAACCTCCGTTTACGGAGGTTTTTTTGTGCCTACTATATTCTGCAGTATCATAAAAGGCTTAAGGTGCGATTAATAGAAGGGAATGAGATGGTTGGTAAATGGTTAAAGGAGATACAGCATCCCTATAAACGGGAGGTATTGATTGTTGAGCTTAGTGATGACTCTGATGATAGTGAGCTTTCAGCGCTCTGCTCTGCTTTTTTTAAACTCTACCCACAAGCGCTTTTCTTTTCTGATCATGAACCTGCTCTTCATTGTGATCGTGTGTTTTCGCTCTGTAAAACACGTGAATACTTAGGATTAACAACATCTGCGGTACTTTTTGATGCCCGAAGAGGCTTTGCTTTAGATTATTTTCTATCGATTGCTGCCACAATTTCGAGAGGTGGCATGTTAATGATTCTTTCTCAAAAAAATTTGGGAATCTTTGAAAGCCAAAGGTTTCATGAGGAAGCGATTGCGACGCCTTATTTTCATAATTATTTAAAAAGCTTGTTTTCTAAATGGGCTTATCGTTTAGAAGAGGGGAAAATCTTTCCGCCTTTAAAGAGTGAAGAGATCGCTTTTGCCGCAAAGCCGGATGTAATGATAAAGGCGGGGGCTTATCACTATGAGCAATTACAGATTGCACAAGATTTTCTTGCTGCCTCAGAAGGGATTTTTACGCTTTTTTCTAAAAGAGGCTCTGGAAAATCATGGTTAGGGGCAAAGCTGATTGCGGACAACCCGAGTCATTATATTCTCACAGCGCCTAATCAAAATGCGATTGAGCAATACCGAGAGATTGAAGGATTACAGTTTAGAGCGCCTGATGCTCTCTTTTTAACGATTGAAGAGACAGATCTTCAATTAGAAACGCTGATTATTGAAGAAGCTGCAAAAATGCCATTATCGCATTTAGAAAGGTTATGCCGGCGTTTTAATAAAGTTTTGATGATCTCATCTGTCGAAAATTATGAAGGGACCGGGCAAGGATTACGGGAAAAAATCCAAGATCTTGTGGTGATTACAAAAGGCTATCAGCTTCAGCAATCATGGCGCTTTTTAGGTAATGATCCATTAAAACAGTTGTGCGATGATTTAATGTTGCGTTCGCTACAAACAGGCGATTGCCAAAATCAGCGCTCATCTAATCTCTTACATTTTTCCCCTGCGACTCTTTTTAAGGAAGAGATCGAGTATCAATTTTATAATCGCCAAAATATGGCGAGCTTACGAAGTGATCTTGCCCAATTAAGTGATCTTTATCAGCTATTAAATGACACGCATTACCAGACAAATATTCAAGATTTACGCCGGCTTTTTGATGCCCCTTCTCAAATCTTTGTTTTGGCTTATTATCAAAAAAAGTTAATCGGCGCGATTTGGGCAATGGAAGAAGGAGGATTGTCTCCAGAGTTAACAACCACTGTATTTAATGGCTTAAGGCGCCCAAAAGGTAACTTAGTGGCGCAGATGTTAGCAGGACAGAGCTATTTTCCAGAGGCAATGCTAGAAAAGTCTATTAGAATTTCCCGAATTTCTGTTGTAAAACCTTTAAGGCGATTAGGTATTGGCCAAACAATGGTTCATTTTTTAGAGGAAAAAGTGAGCGCAGAGATTGATTTTTTATCTGTCAGCTTTGGATTAACCGTAAATCTATTACAGTTTTGGGAGTCTATCGGGTATCAAATCGCGCATCTAGGTTTTCATCTTGATAAAACAACAGGGCTTCATTCAGCGGTTGTTTTAAAAGGGATGGGCATTCAAGATCAATCTCAAAAGAGAGGTGAATTACATTGGGTTGAGGCATCATTTGCAAAGTTTAAAGCAGATGCTGCATTAAATTGTCAATATAAGGAGTATCGCCCAGAGATTTTCCAGCTATTACAGGAAAAAGCAAAAGCAGGGATTTTTGATGAGAGGGATCAATCCGTGATTAATGCTTTTACCCATTTTAAACGGGCTAAGCATAGTGTTGAAAATGCTTTATTAAGAGAAAAATTAAGCTAGATTGAGCTATTGTTATGCAGTTGTTGACAGCACTATGATTCCTCCCTATAATCCTAATTCTGAAATGTAGTTCAGCCGGCGTAGCTCAGTTGGTAGAGCAACTGACTTGTAATCAGTAGGTCCCGCGTTCGATTCGTGGTGCCGGCACCATATCAAAGATCAACCCAATACTTTTAAGTATTGGGTTTTTTCTTGCCTTCATCAATATAGGCGTATAGGCGTAAGGCGAATGTATGTAAGAGTATCGTCTAGTCGATTCAGTTTAAGAAGCGCTGCTCTCAAAGCAAAATTGTACAATGTGTGCATCAAACGAGCTTACTAGATGCCCGATAGAACGATTCTTGCGATTCTCATACCGATGCGCCGGTATATTCATTATGGGAAGCGTATGAAGAGAAATGCCTTGTTAAAATAAGATGGATAAGAACATTATGTAAGGGATGGGGAATATCTGTGGCAAATTTTTCTAGGAAGAGTTGACAGAAGGTTTTTTCCTCCCTATAATCCTATTCCTGCAATGCAGTAAGCCGGCGTAGCTCAGTTGGTAGAGCAACTGACTTGTAATCAGTAGGTCCCGCGTTCGATTCGTGGTGCCGGCACCATATAAAGAGAAGCCCAACTATTTATAGTTGGGCTTTTTCTATTGTGTTTTTATTTATTTTTGCATTTTTTCTTGGAAGATGTGCTTGCAAGATGCCGGGCATTGATTGTGAGTCGTACTAGAATCGTTCTATCCGGGATCATGCAAGCTGCTTTGAGGTATATGATGTACAGTTTTACTCATCTAAAAGATCAGGATTCATCTTTAACACTAAAGCCTTAATTTCAGGTGTTGGATATTCCGCACGATGCATAAGTAGTGAGTAGAGCTCAGGGTCTTGCATATCTAATAGCGTTAGATAGAGATCTTTCTCTGCGTTAGGGGCACTTTCAAAGTGATTGGCAAGGTAACGATCGCATAAGGCATCTAATTCACGCATGCCACGACGTGAACGCCATTTTATTTTTCTTAGATCATATTTTTCACTCATCTAAATAACCTCTTCTCTTTAAAAGTTGTGAAACTGAAAATAATCATAAAGGATCAGTGTACTATGTTTAGAGTTTGGAGGCGGGGAATCTTCTTTTTAGAAATTTTTACAGCTTTTGTCAGTCATCTGTTTCGCAATGGTTTTTTCAGGCTTTTGCCGATATCTCTTTGCTCCAAAAGGAGAAAAAGTAAAATAAATGCGCAATTCTTTAGCGATTTTTGTTATGATCTATGACCGGTTAAGAAATCAAAAAGAAATGGTCAACGCCACTTTTGCTTGATTATGTTTTACTTCTTAGCTAGTATTCTTCCCTTCAATAAATTAGTGACACGGTGAACTATGAATAAATGGTTTGAATTAACTTTGAAAGCTGACATGCGATTTACTGCGGAAGCATTAGATGAAGCATTAGTGGAATCTGGCGCAGTTGCAGTAACGATGAAAGATGGCGAAGATGATCCAATATTCGAACCTCTTCCAGGGGAAACACCCTTATGGAATAATACGCTTGTGACAGGGCTCTATGAAGTCCCTTGTGATGTTGAAGCGATCAAGGCTTTTTTAGTGCAATATTTAGATGAGCCCTATTTGCCGATAGTTGAAACCAATGAATTGGAAGATAAAGATTGGGTAAGGGCTTGGCAAGATCACTATAAGCCCATTAAATTTGGGGAAAATTTATGGATCTGCCCAACGCACCTACCCTCTCCTGAGCCAGAAATAGCGACCGTGAGACTTGATCCGGGTTTAGCTTTTGGAACAGGAACACACCCCACAACGGCGCTGTGCCTTGAGTGGCTATCTGAAAATCGTACAGAATTTATCAATCAAACGATTATTGATTATGGTTGTGGTTCTGGCGTTTTAGGGATAGCAGGAAAGCTTTTAGGCGCAAAAGAGTGCTTTAGTACGGATATTGATCCCCAAGCGATCTACGCAACTGCGCAAAATGCGGAGCGTAATAATGTAGTCATTCACGGGGCACTTCCTGAGAATTTTAAGCCAACAAAGGCAAAAGTTGTTCTTTCAAATATTTTGTCAGGACCATTAGTTGAGCTTGCGCCTATCTTAGGAAATTTAGTAGAACCCGGTGGTCACTTAGTTTTAGCAGGACTTTTAGATCATGATGCCGCCTTTGTAAAAGGGGCTTATGAGGCAGAGTTTACGTTTGAAGCAGATAAGAGCTTAGACGGTTGGACTAGACTTCACGGTATTAAAAAACAGTAATGAAAATTGGGCCTTATCAAATATCATCGCCTTTCGTGCTAGCACCGATGGCGGGGGTAACGGATCTTCCTTTCCGTAAGATTTGTCGAGAGATGGGAGCAGGGCTTGCCGTTTGCGAAATGGTAAATGCAAACTCTGAGCTTTGGGAAACAGAGAAATCTCAGCTTCGATTTACTTATGACGGGGAAGTGGCGCCGGTAAGTGCACAAATTGTCGGATATGATCCGGCAATGATGGCGGATGCTGCACGTTTTAGTGTGGAAAGTGGCGCCGAAATTATCGATATTAATATGGGATGCCCCGCCAAAAAGGTTTGTAAAAAAGCAGCAGGATCAGCGTTATTACAAGATGAGCCTTTAGTTGTAGAGATTTTAAAAGCAGTGGTTGCTGCAGTTGATGTTCCTGTGACCTTAAAAATCCGTACCGGATGGGATCGTGAGAACAAAAATGCCGTAACAATTGCAAAACACGCACAAGAGATAGGAATACAAGCATTAGCAATCCATGGACGGACGAGAGAAGATCGCTTTCTTGGTGAAGCCGAATATGACACGATTGCGAAGGTGAAAGAAGCGATCAGTATTCCTGTTATTGCAAATGGTGATATTGATTCAATAGAGAAGGCAAAGCGAGTCTTGAGTCATACAGGTGCGGATGCGGTCATGATTGGCCGTGCAGCTTTGGGAAATCCTTGGCTGTTTCGCTCTTTATCTCAAGGTGAGATGTATCTTCCAACTCAAGAAGAGTTATTAGCAACGGTCTTAAATCATGTAAGTGAGCTTCATGAATTTTATGGCGTTGATAAAGGGATTCGTGTTTCGCGTAAACATATCCTTTGGTACTTAGGGGACCGAGAAATTCCTGCAGATTGGCGTAGTGCTATGTTGCGGGAGCGAGTACCAGAAAAACAGCTTGATTGGATTCGCCAGATTTTTTCGAATCAATAGTTGGCCATTTGTTCTTTCATATGTAACTTTAATTTTTGACAGATATTTTAGGAGTAAAAAATGATTTCTCGTGAGCGTCTTAAAGACCATATTCCATTGCGTGAGTCAGTAAAAGAAGCGTTAGACGAAATTTCAGGGATGCTAGATGGGAAATACCCACCTAACCTCTATCGTTTAGTGATTAATGAAGTTGAGCGTCCGCTTTTTGAGAAAGTTTTAGAATATACTGATGGTAATCAGTCAAAAGCTTCTGAAATTTTAGGGATTACTCGTTCAACTTTGAAAAAACGCTTGGATTACTTTGATATTGATCCTCGTGAGCATAAATCATAAGATTAGGTAAGTTGTTATAAACGCCGTATCAAGTATGCGGTTATGATTATCGATGAGTTGAGGAGTATTAACATGAAAAAAGCCAATGATATCCGTCGTGGAGATGTTATTTTACATAATAATCTCTATTATCTGGTTCGAGAGGTTGAAAAGTCTGCGCCAACGGCTAGGGGTGGCAATACCACATATCGAATTCAGATGTTCTCAATTCCCGATAATCATAAATTAGATCTCTCGCTTCGTGCTGATGATGAGCTTGATGATGTTCAACTTAGCAAAAGGGAAGCGACCTACTCTTACCAAGATGGTGAAAACTATGTGTTCATGGATAGTGAAGACTTTAGTCAATACTATTTGAGTGAAAAGATGGTAGGAGATGATGCGGGCTTTATTTTAGAAGGTATTGAAGGGTATTATGTATCATTGATTAATGATGCACCGGTTGCGCTCTCATTACCGCAAACGGTTGTGCTTGAAGTTGTAGATACTGCGCCAGAATTAAAAGGGGCAAGTGCTACAAAGCGCAATAAGCCGGCAAAACTTTCAACAGGTATTACGGTTTCAGTACCTGAATATATTGAAAATGGCACAAAAATTATCGTCAATACCGATACTAAAGAGTATTCAAGCCGCGCGTAATTAAAGATAAGAATGGATAGTCAAAAGGTGAGCGAAGTCTCACCTTTTTTTATGTCCCAATAGTAGTTTTAGAGAGATCTTTAGAAGTTATCGTCGAATCGGTTTAATAAATACTATTTTAATAGTATTTAAGGGTACAGCGTGTGTATCAAATTAACTTGCACGATGCCGGATAGAATGGGGATAACTCTTTTCATCGCTGAGCGCTGGCAATTTGATCCCGTGATTTTAAACTGATTTGAAGATATCTATTAAAAAGGGCGTATTAACTTATTGAAAAAAAGATTAACAGCTAAGAGAGATTCGTTATACTGTCAATAGCAATCATCCGAGAATAAGGTAGGTTTTAATGAAAAAGTTACTGATAGCAATGGTATTTATGGGCTTGGCAACTTCTGCACAAGCACAATTTACAGGTAGTGATGTGGGGATGCCGCCACAAGATCTTTTAATTTCCCCCTTTGAAATTAGTAAGGTTGAAGCTGTTCGCCAAATGCCAGATGATACTTATGTGACGGTAGTTGGGCATATTATTGCGCAACAGGGACGAGATCGAGATAAGTACCTCTTTCAAGATGAGACAGGGGAGATTATTGTCGAGATTGATAAAAAGCTATGGCGCAATCAACCGGTATCTCCTGAGACAACGGTTAAAATATTAGGGGAATTAGATCAAAGCCGTCACCAAGATCGAGTGAAGATTGAAGCAGTATATCTTGAAGTGATTCAGTAAGTTGAAGTCTCTTTTGGATCATTTTAAAAAGTAGCTCGATATTCTCGGGCTCTTTTGTTATTGCTTTCTCGGGAATATCACAGAATAATGAGTTTTAGATAAGAGATTCAAATTTTTATAATTGTTGAGCAGAAATAATTAAGAGAAAATCATCATTTTCTTAGGAGAAAAAATGAAAAAATTAATGTTAGCAGGTGCTTTAATGGCAGGATTAATCTCTGGTGTGGCAATGGCAGAAGAGACTGTTAAAGCCCCTAATCTTTATGTAGAGATGGATACAACTGCCGGGAATATTGTTCTTGAGCTAAATGAAGCAGCCGCGCCAGTTACTGTGGCTAACTTTAAAAACTATGTGGACGATGGCTACTATGATGGTTTAATTTTTCATCGTGTGATTGATGGTTTTATGGTGCAAGGAGGCGGTTTTGATAGCGACATGAATCAAAAAGGGACTAAAGCGCCGATTCAAATTGAATCCAATAATGGTTTAAAAAATGTACGGGGTTCCGTTGCAATGGCTAGAACGATGGATCCTAACTCTGCAACAAGTCAGTTTTTTATCAATACTCAAAACAACACCTTCTTAGATTATCCAGGGCAAGATGGCTATGGATATACCGTTTTTGGGAAAGTGGTTAGCGGTATGGATGTTGTCGATAAAATGGAAAAAGTAAAAACAGGGGATCGTGGTATGCATGGTGATGTGCCTGTAGAGCCTATTATGATTGAAAGCATGAAGTTTGTAGAAAAACCTGAGTAGAGTCATTAAAATAGAGAGAAGCGGTTCAATAATGAATCGCTTTTTAAATGGAAGTAGCGGAAGATCAGATTAAATGATCTTATATAAACGACAATGAAGAGGCGATATGAAAAAGAAATTATTATTAGTTTTAGGGGCATCTCTGCTATTGGCTGCGTGTAACGATACTCCAAAAGAGGATGTAGTAACGCCTGCTGTCGTAGAGGAAAATACAGAAGCCGTTTTTGAAAGAGAACATACCTCACAAAACTCCTTAGATTGGGCAGGGATTTATAAAGGGCAGTTACCTTGCGCTGATTGTGAAGGAATTAATGTGGAATTAGTGCTCGAAGAGGATGGCACATACTATTATCAACAGACCTATTTAGAGACTCGTGATGGGGATCAAACCTTTGATGAACAAGGAAGTTTCACGTGGAACAAAGCGGGACAAGTTGTGACTTTAGAGGGAACTGCTGGCGGTCCTGATGGTGCGGTGCGTTACTTTGTAGGTGAGAATGTTCTCTTCCCTGCTGATAAAGATGGTAAAATCATCGAGATCGAATCACAATTTGATTACAATCTTCATAAAGTGCTTCCAGAATAGTTGTAAGCTAAAGGTCGATGGCTTTTAAGTCAGGTTTCATAGGAAGACGACTTTATTGAGAGTGTATCGATGTATTTAATTTTGATATTGATAGCGGTTATTCGTTATCAATTTAGCAATGAGGTTATAGATAGATGCTTAAGTTCCATACAAGTGTTGGTGAATTTACAATTACTTTAGATCACGAGAAAGCGCCAATTACTGCGGCAAACTTTCTTCAATATGCCAAAGATGGTTATTTTGAAGGAACACTTTTTCACCGTATTATCCCAGGATTTATGGTTCAAGGTGGCGGTTTAGAACCAGGAATGGTTGATAAGCGTGAAGGCCATCATGCACCGATTCAAAATGAAGCGGATAACGGTTTAAAGAATGTTCGTGGTTCAGTAGCCATGGCGCGTACGATGGATCCACATTCAGCAACTTCACAGTTTTTTGTGAATTTAGTGGATAATGGTTTCTTAGATCATAAATCACAAACACCACAAGGTTGGGGTTATGCTGTATTTGGTCAAGTCACGGAAGGTATGGATGTGATTGATGCGATGGCGAAAGTTGAAACAACTTCACGTCGTGGTCATGGTGATGTGCCTGTTGAAGATATCTTGATCGAACGCGTTGAAGTGATTGGTGAGTAATTAACTGATGGTAAAAGCACCGATCTCGCTCTTTATTAGCGATATCCACTTAAGTGAAAGTCGTAGCGATATCGCTACGGCTTTTTTTGAGTTTATTGAAAATATCGCACCGACTGCGGATACGCTCTATATATTGGGAGATCTTTTTGATTTCTGGGCAGGGGATGATATTGAAACCCCTTTAACGGAGAAAGTGGCAAGTTATTTAACGGCGCTCTCTGCTAAAGGAACCAAGATTATCTTTATTCCCGGTAATAGAGATTTCGCACTAGGGGCGAATTATGCTAAAAAAGCAAGTATGGAGTTAGTGGGGGATTCACTTAAAATTTTTAACGAACAGATTCTCTTAATTCATGGAGATGAACTCTGTATTGAAGATCTTGAGTATCAGCGATATAAAAAATGGATTCGTCATCCTTGGGTTTTGGCAATCTTAAAGCGCCTGCCTAAAAGGTATCGCTTAAAGCTTGCGAATAAAATACGGACTAAGAGTAAAAATGCGCCTAAAAAAGCGATTGTAGATGTCACTGCTAGTTTTGTGGATCAATTTTTCTTAAATCATCAGATTAAGGTTATTATTCATGGTCATACGCATAGAGCCGGGCATCACAGACATTTAGATCAGTATGAGCGTTATGTATTAAGTGACTGGGATCAAAAAGGAGACTACTTAAGACTTGAAAACGGGACTTTGAGTCGCCATATATTTAAAATCGATCCATTCATGATGATCTCATAATGGTGGATCTCCCGAGATTTGTATCATTTATGCTAAAAATAGCGTAAGATATCACGCTGGTTGCGTGATGTTTTATCACGAGCGAACATGAAATAATAATGAAAATAAGAGTAACTATATGAATTCTATTATGCCTTTTATCCAACAAAATTGGATGTTTGTCGCGGCATTTGTTGTTGTCGTCACGCTGTTCATTGCCAATGAGATTAACTCGGCAAGAGGAAAGAAGTACCGAATGAGCGTTACCGATGCGCTCCGTGAATATAACGATGATAACGCTGTATTTATTGATATTAGAAGTAAAAAAGATTTTAAAAAATTGCATATCCCCAATGCTGTGAATATTCCAGCAGCAGAGCTTGAGAAGAAGCTTGAGAGTTTAGCGCAATTTGGAAATAAACAAATTATTGTATATAGCGATACCGATCCACGTGCAAATGAAGCTTGTATTAAACTGCGTAAAATGCATCCTCAAGCACCTTTAAATGTATTAGTGGGCGGTATAGTTGGTTGGCAGGAGGCGAACTTACCTCTTTCTAAGGATTAAGGAGAAACGGAATGAAAAAAGTAGAAGTGTATTTTAAAGCCACATGTGGTTATTGCCGTCGTGCATTTGAAATCCTTGAACGTCATGGTGTTGAGCCTATCAAAATTGATGTTGATAGCGATCCGAAACTTTGGGAAGAGTGTCAAACACGTTCAGGAAGAAATACAGTCCCACAAATTTACATTGGAGATTTCCATGTAGGTGGCTGTGATGATTTGATGATGTTAGATAAGAGAAATCAACTGGATGATTATCTCTCAGGAAAACTTCCACAATAACTTTATTGTTTTAATATATAAAAGGTAGATCGTAATGAGCCAAGAAAACCAAGCAACATTTGATATTTTAAGAATTTATACTAAGAACGTCTCTTTAGAGTCACCAAATGCTCCTGAAGCATTTAAGACAGCAACGAATCCAGAGATTCAAATTCAGCTCAGCAATGAAGAGCGTGTGATTGAAGAAGGAATTCATGAAGTTGCGCTTAAAGTAACAGTGACTGCAAAACTTGAAGAGAAAGTTCTCTTTGTTGCAGAAGTTGAGCAAGCGGGTCTTTTCCAATTAGCAAACTTCCCAGAAGAGCAATTAAAAGCAATTAAAGGTGGCTACTGCCCTAACATCCTTTATCCGTATGCTCGCCAAGCGCTCGATAACTTAGTGTCAGGTGCAGGTTTCCCTCCAGTGGTTCTTTCACCAATCAACTTTGAAGCAGTCTATGCAGAGCGCCAAGCGCAAGTTGCCAATGAAGCTACAAAAGATGAGAAAAAATCTAAAAAAACTGACGCGTAACTCTGAAAAATTTAGTATTAGCTAAAATGCAAAAAAAAGCTGAACCGTAATGGGCTCAGCTTTTTTTTATGATATTGGTTAATGGCACTATTTTTTATAGTAAATTTGGTTTAGGAAAAACTGCTGGCGCAGGAAATAGTGATGACATAAAAGAATTAAGGGCGATAGGTTTGAATACGATTCTTCCAGCCTAAAAGCCAGCGGGATTCCCCTTTTGAAGGATCTGCGTTATTGACTCGATCGGTTAAGACTTTCTCCGCAGAGCGTCTAAAGCTTGCTAGAATTTCCGCATCAATCTCAGCCTTATTATTGCCAGCAAAAGTGAGATCCATATTCTCTAAGACTTGCACCAGTCCCCAACCTTGATTGTGGTAACGCTCATTAGGATTAATGCCTTCCCCTTTAAAGTTCACATAATCAATTAAGGCATATAAACCATTTTGACTGCCGGCAACTTCATAAAACTTCATCTCAATAAACTCAGGATAAGTAGATACTGCCTTCATCTTTTGTAAAGCGCCTTGTAGACGCTGATAGATAAAGAGCGTTTGCAGATCCTTGGTATTTGCTAAAAATTGCATTAGCTCATTGAGTTCCCCTCGTGATTTTGCGGCATTAAAAGCCGCCTGGTTTTGCCAAGGCGCCGTGCGATGCTTTTTTAAGATTGCCGGCAATTGTGCACCATTTTGCTGTAGAAATTGGACTAGTGCCGGGAAGGTCTCTTCAAAGTGGGCAGCTTCACCGGCTTTATACCAGATAAAATGCCCAATTCCTAAAGAGGGAAAATTCTCCCCATTATTCCAAACGGCGATATTTTCAAGTTTACCGCCCGTCTCATTTTGATAAATTTGCGCCCCAACTCGGGTTAATTCCGCTGGGCTAATATGGATATTAGGCTGCGCAAAGCTTAGCGTTAGGCTTAGTATCACGAGTAAAGGGAGTAAGAGCCGGTTTTTAAGAAGCGATCGCATTAGTAGATAACTCCTCTTTTTTTCCAGTAGTAAACTAGCGCAAAGCCGGCAACTGCGCCGCCAATATGGGCAAAGTGTGCCACAGGATTCCAAGAGAGATTCATTAATCCTAAAATAATCTCTAATCCGATTAATCCTGGAATAAAATATTTGGCCTTGATTGGGTAAGGGATAAAGACCAGCGATAAGCCGGTATTAGGAAAGAGAAATCCAAAAGCGACTAAAACACCATAGATAGCCCCCGATGCACCCATCATAGGGGTGATATAGGCTTGAACTAGCGCAATGATCTCCGGCACTGTATTAAAAAAGGAAGGGACAGTCGCACGGCCAAAGTGATCGAGCTGAATATTCTCATTAATAATCTCAGGTGTCAGCTGTGCATTAAAACCAACAATGCTTCGTATATCTACATATTCAATCGCATTTTTTAATGGCTCAATCGTAAAATAGCTTTGGGCATTAAAGAGAATAAAGGATCCCATGCCGGCAACAAAATAGAGAATCAGAAAACGCTTTGTCCCTAAGTGATATTCAACGGTAGAACCAAAGATAAAGAGTGCCAGCATATTAAAAAGAAGATGCCCAATGCCGGCATGAATAAACATATGGGTGAAAGGTTGCCAGAATTGAAAGTTAATCGATTCTGGATAGTAGCTTCCAAAGATTACATCAAGTTCCACTACTTCCATGCTTGAAAGCAGCATTGTTAAAATGAAGATCCCCACATTCACAATAATAAGTGTTCGTGTGGCAATCGGAAGGTTTTTAAGCATATAAAACGCACCCTATATGAAAGATTAAAGATGGGTTAATCTTATCATAGGTTGCTATGAGAATTAGTAGTTCACTTGATTAGAACCATTTATCAGAATATCTACTTTATAAGGTTCGGTATCGGTAATGTCTTTGGTACACTAATCCTCATTCAAAACATCTAATAAATAAGAAGAGAACAGTATGGCAGAAGTAAAAGATACAGCGACGGAGCTTCCTTGGATTCGATATGATAAAAATCCTTACGGAGTGCCGTTACTTGATTTAAGACCGATTACCTTTCAATTAGGTAGCGAGATTGAAGACGGGGCTTTAAAGAATTTAGATTCTTTTAGTATGGAAGATGGGGCATCTTTTTCAGGGTTGTCCCCGGCAACGGAAAATGGGCAAGATCGTATTGTGACTTGTGATTTAATGTATAATACGGCAGGCAAGCTCTATCCTGGTTCGCTTTTTGTGCCAGAAACGCCGGAAGATCGTTGGGCGATCTTTTTTGATGGCGCGTTTATCTACTTTATTCGTAGTTGGTCACGGGAATTAGTAGCAAAGGCAGCGGTTAAAGTGCTGGAAAATAAGATTGAGCTTAGAGAGATTGAAGGCGCTATTTTAGATAGTGGCTTTGAGACGGAGAATCAAACCATTGCGTTGGTGAATTTCTTGATGCTGAGCTATGTTTTAGGTGAAACGGTGCCGGTGCCTCTTTTAAATGAGTTAGAATCAGAGCCTAATCGCGCCGCTGTTTGGGCATTTTCACTCTTTGGTCATCGCGCTAAAATTGGGGTGTTTAATGAAGATGCGCTCTTTAGCTCTCTCAAAGAGATTCGAAGCACAACGGCTTATCATATTGCGATCGCTAACAATGATGTTGAGAGCGTGAAGCTTATTTTAAATCAAAATTTAGTAGAGAAAGATTTACTAGCCCAAGATGGCTTTACCCCAATTCATTGGGCGCTCTATACGGATAATTTTGAGATGATCAAAGCCCTTCATGAACAGGGCGTTAATATTAATGCGTTTTCATTATCGCAAACAACGCCGCTCATGGATGCGATAGAGCTTAAATCAGAGAAAGGGATTGAGATGCTTTTATCTTTAAAGGCGGATATCTCTTTGGTAGATCAACAAGGATTTAGTGCGCTTCACCGTGCCGCGGCAATGGGACTTGTAGAAGTTGTTAAAAAGCTATTGATAGAAGGGGCTGACCCTTACCAAGAGAGCGTTCAAGGATTCACGCCAAAGGCGTTAGCGGCAGAGCGTAATCATTCGGCAATTGTTGCGCTTTTTACAGAAAAAGATTGAAAAATTTTTATTGCTCATAAATAAGTATCTTATCAAGACAATTAATAGGTTAATTCTTATTAATTGTCTTTTTTTGTAAAAAAATCCTTGAAAAGCAAAAAGCAATCCCCATTTTGTAGTTGTGAGGGGAATGATCTAAGTTCTAAAGAAAGATGCGTAGAAAATAATAAGGCTTAGAGATGTGAACCCAACTACGATTAATATTGAAAGGGAGAATCTACGGATGAACCAAGATAAATTTACACAAGCATTTTTAAATGCTTTAAGTGGCGCTCAAACATTAGCGCTCACTAATGATAACCAGTATATCGAACCTGAACATGTGTTAAGTACGATGCTTAATCAGAAAGAGGGCTCGGTCCTCCCTCTTTTTCGTCAATGCCGCGCGAATATTGCGGTATTAAATCAAAAAGTAGGGGAAGCGATTGAGAAATTCCCAAAAATTTCGGGAAGTAACGATATCCATATTAGCCAAAACTTACAACGAGTTTTAGTGGCGGCAGAAAAAGAGATGCATAAGCGTGGTGATGGCTATCTCTCTTCAGAAGTTTTTATCTTAGGAATTTTAGATGAGAACAAGCAGCTTGCTGAAACTTTAAAAAGTGCCGGCGTTACAAAAGATGTTTTAAACAGAGCCATTGATTCCATTCGTGGGGGTGAAAGCGTGCAAGATCCAAATGCAGAAGGTAACCGTGAAGCACTCAATAAGTATACTGTAGATTTAACAGAGCGTGCTGAGCTTGGAAAGCTTGACCCTGTGATTGGGCGTGATGATGAGATTCGCCGTGCAATTCAGGTGCTGTCTCGCCGTACGAAAAATAACCCGGTATTAATTGGGGAACCAGGTGTTGGTAAAACAGCGATTGTAGAAGGCTTAGCGCAGCGTATCGTCAATGGTGAAGTGCCGGAAGGATTGAAAGGTAAACGTGTTTTATCGCTTGATCTTGGGGCGCTAATTGCCGGCGCTAAATTCCGTGGGGAATTTGAAGAGCGTTTAAAAGCGGTGATCAATGAGCTTGAGAAGGAAGAGGGTCGTGTGATTCTCTTTATTGATGAGATTCATATGATGGTGGGCGCTGGTAAAACAGATGGCGCAATGGATGCCGGTAACTTACTCAAACCTGCGCTTTCTCGTGGTGAACTTCACTGTATTGGCGCGACAACGTTAAATGAGTATCGTGAATATATTGAGAAAGATGCAGCACTTGAGCGCCGCTTCCAACAAGTTTTGGTAGAAGAGCCAACGGTGGAAGATACTATTGCGATTTTGCGTGGGCTTAAAGAGCGTTATGAGATTCACCATGGGGTAGAGATTACAGACCCTGCGATTGTTGCTGCGGCAACCTTATCTCAT
This sequence comes from Ignatzschineria rhizosphaerae, assembly GCF_022655595.1. Classification (NCBI taxonomy): domain Bacteria; kingdom Pseudomonadati; phylum Pseudomonadota; class Gammaproteobacteria; order Cardiobacteriales; family Ignatzschineriaceae; genus Ignatzschineria; species Ignatzschineria rhizosphaerae. Next base: position 2,491,542 of record NZ_CP093379.1, on the reverse strand, counting down.
CGTTATATTACCGATCGTCAGTTACCTGATAAAGCGATCGACTTAATTGATGAAGCGGGAAGCCAGATTCGTATGGAGATTGATTCAAAGCCTGAATCAATGGATAAACTTGATCGCCGAATCATTCAGCTTAAAATTGAGCGGGAAGCGATTAAGAAAGAGACTGATGATGCTTCTAAAAAACGGTTAGTAAATTTAGAAGAAGAGCTTACTAAACTTGAGAAAGAGTATGCAGATCTTGAAGAGGTTTGGAAAATTGAAAAGAGCCTCATGCAAGGAGCGACCTCTTTAAAAGAGGATCTCGACCAAGCAAGAACTGAGCTTGAAGCGGCAAAACGAAGTGGTGATTTAGCAAAAATGAGCGAGCTTCAGTATGGGAAAATTCCTGAGCTTGAGCGTCAGCTAAAGGAATCTCAAGAAGCTGAAAATCATGAAGAGCGTGAACATCGCTTAGTGCGCACGAAAGTGACTGGCAATGAGATTGCGGATGTGGTCTCTAAATGGACTGGTATTCCTGTTAACCGCATGATGGAAGGTGAGCGTGAGAAACTCCTTCGTATGGAAGAAGTTTTAGGAGAGAATGTCATTGGTCAGAAAGAAGCGATTACAGCCGTTTCTGATGCGGTTCGCCGTTCACGTGCTGGGTTATCAGATCCAAACCGCCCGATCGGTTCATTCCTCTTCTTAGGCCCAACCGGTGTTGGTAAAACAGAATTAACGAAAACGCTGGCAACGTTCCTCTTTGATGATGAGAATGCGATGCTTCGTATCGATATGTCTGAGTTTATGGAAAAACACTCAGTGGCGCGTTTAATTGGTGCGCCTCCAGGATATGTGGGTTATGAAGAAGGTGGTTACTTAACAGAAGCCATTCGCCGCCGTCCATATTCTGTTATCTTGCTTGATGAGGTAGAGAAAGCGCATCCAGATGTCTTTAATATCTTATTGCAAGTATTAGATGATGGCCGCTTAACGGATGGTCAAGGTCGCACGGTTGACTTTAAAAACACAGTGATCATTATGACCTCAAACTTAGGCTCGCACCTTATCCAAGAGCAAGCAAGTCGCTTAAGTGATCTAAGTGAGAAAGATCAATATTTAGCGATGCGTGAATCGGTGATGGGCGTTGTGGGAGAACATTTCCGCCCTGAGTTTATTAACCGTATTGATGATATTGTGGTATTCCACCCGCTTGCGAAAGAGCATATTCGTTCAATTGCACAGCTTCAAGTCAATCGTGTGGTGAAACGCTTACTTGATCATGATGTGATGTTAACTGTCACAGAAGCTGGTTTAGATAAGCTTGGTGAAATTGGTTATGACCCTGTCTTTGGGGCAAGACCACTTAAACGTGCAATCCAAACGCACCTTGAGAATCCTCTTGCGAAAGCATTTTTAAGTGGGGAGTTTAAGGCTGGAGATACTGTGATCATTGATGGTGACCTAGCAATGGATATCATCGATGGAGATCAGCACGATTAATAGCGACTTCAAGAAGACACCTAGAAAATGGTACAAACTAACGTTAACAAGTAACATTAAGGTGTAATAGATGAAAGCCTGACAAGAGTCGGGCTTTTTTATTATCTAAAATTGAGCATAAAATTATGAGAATCAAAATCCACACTTCGAATATCTGCGCGATGATGTCGTTGAAGATGTTTTGCGGTGATCGGTGATTCTTTAGTCTCATAGAGCTGCGCTATTGCCGGGGGAATAAATAGAGATCCTAGTGATAAAAGCGCACTTTTTTTTAAAAAATCTCGGCGTGAGGATTGATGTTGCTTCATAGTAAAATAGGTCCCCAATAAATAGTGATGACAAGCTTTAAGATATTGTTACTACTGTAATCTTATCGTAGGGGTGAGAAATTTGTCAAAGAAAAGGGTCGAAGATGGTTTGGATTAGCTTTACAAATGAAATCATCGCATAATGTAAAGATCAATTAAGGTCACATTTTATTCTCTTGGCTTTTCATCAATTTAGGAAAATAGCTCATTATGGCAATTGAAACAAAAAAGGTTTATAAAGCAACATCAGCAGTTCATGAAAATTATCAAATTGCGATAAAGGCAAGAGAGCATCAAGTGATGGCCGATGAGCCTGCACCTATTGGAGATAATGTAGGTATGACCCCGATGGAGCTTCTATTAGGGGCAATGGGCGGATGTAAAAGTATTGTTTTTAAGAGCGCTGCAAAGAAGTTAAAGATTGCTTATACCAAATGTGAAATTGAGGTAGAGGGAGATTTTGATTCAGCCGGCTATATGGGGGATCCTAATATCCCTATTGGTTTTAGCGCCATTAGAACGATTTACCATATCAATAGTATCGCGGCAAAGGAAGAGATTGAGCAATTAATTGCTTTTGTCGAGAGCCATTGCCCTGTTGCTGCAACCATTGAGGTTTCACCAAAGATGGATTCAGTTTTAAAATATAATGCTTAGTCCCGTTATATTCGAGCATTATCAGAAGAGGGTAATAAGTATATTTTCATGTAAAGATTTATCTTTAAGTTTATTTACAAATATTTATTTATCATGAACTATCTGAATTAGTAATTGTTAGTGAATCAAAAGTTGAAGGGGTCATCGTATGGTAAAAGAGTTATTTCATTTCTTAATAGGAGATCTGATATGGTTATATATACTTGCGCCGCTCTTTTTTATATTAAGTGGTTATCTCACTTATAAAACAGGATTTGTACAATTACGCTTCTTAAAAGAGACATGGAGTTCGTTATTTGAGAAAACGAAAAATAGTGTCGGAATAACGCCTTTACAAGCTTTTAGTTTAAGTATGGCAGGACGTATTGGTGCAGGTAATATTATCGGAGTAACCTTTGCGATTAGCTTAGGGGGCCCGGGCGCTATTTTTTGGATGTGGGTTGTGGCCTTTTTAAGTATGGCGCTTGCCTTTATCGAGAATATCTTAGCGCAGGTTTATAAAGTTAAACGGGGCGATCTCTATCATGGTGGGCCTGCTTACTATATTGCTAAAGGATTAAAGTCACCGAAGCTAGGGGCATTATTTGCCATTGTTTTTGTCTTTGTTTTTGGGCTTTTATTTAATGTTGTCCAATCGAGTACGATTTTAGATATGGTCAGTATGACCTATTCTGTAGAGTCTAATTATGGCGTTTTATTCGTGCTACTAGTCATCACTGCGGTTGCGATTACGGGAGGATTAAGACGCGTTTCACATATTACCGAGATTATTGTGCCTTTAGCTTTATTGATTTATCTATTACTCATTTTAGGGATATCAATAATGCATATCTCAGCACTTCCGGCAGTATTAAAGCTGATTATCAGTAATGCTTTTGGTGGTAAAGAGATGATGGTAGGGGCGATTGCATCGGCGATGGTGCAAGGGGTTAAACGAGGCTTACTCTTTAACGGAACAGGAATGGGAAGTGCTACTCTTGCAGGATCGACGGCAAATACAAGACATCCTGCAAAGCAGGGACTTTTACAGAGCTTAGGTGTTTTTGTTGATACTGTCTTTATTAATGGTAGTACGGCATTTATTATCTTAATGTCGGGGGTTTATGGGCATGGAATTCCTAATGGTATTTTATTAGTACAAGCTTCTATTACCCATTACTTAGGAGGCTTTGCACCCTATTATGTCTCAACGATTTTGCTCTTAACCTCTTTTACTGCAATCGTGGGGAATTACTATTATGGTGAAACAAACATCACTTATTTAAGCGAACGCAAAGGAGTATTAATAACTTATCGTTTTGCGGTGTTAGGGATGTTAATCTTAGGCGCTTTTGTCAATATTGATGAGTTATGGAATATCGTCACCTTCTTTGTTGGCAGTATGACGATTATTAATTTAGTGGTGATATTTCTTTTAAGCGGGACAGCCTTTAAAGTATGGGATAACTATTTACAGCAGAAAAAAATAGGTAAAGTCCCTTATTTTTATGCTGAAGACATCCCAGGATTAGAAGGTGCTGATTGTTGGGAGAAGCCCGATAGCTTAAAAGAAAAGACACGAGAAGATGCCTATTTTAAAGCAATGCCACGTTAAGAGTAAGGTTATATCTATAGAGGATTGATATTTTCTTTAAAATGTTCCACATGAAACATTTTTATTTATCATAAGAGAGATCAGCAAGCTTGATCCAATGAAATAAGCCAAAGATTGAGACAATAAAATAGATCATAAACATGATACTTGAGGGATATTGCGCTTGAATAAAGAGCATGATACCCGTGAGAAGATTTGCCGGAATTAGTAAGCTCCATTGCTCAGCCCATCTTCGTGTTGCCATCCATATCGCAACGACATTAAGGCTTGTTGCGAAGGTGTCGCTAAGGAGAATAGTCCATGAGGTGTCGGTAAGCAGATAGAGTAAGCCGGCAATGATTAGTGAGGAGATGATGAGATAGCTAATAATTGTCGTGATCGCTTTTTGAGGCATTCGCTCAAGGGGGATGGTGCTTTTTTGGGAGGCATCTAAGCCTGCCGGTGAAAGCTGTTTTTGGTGCCACTTATGCCAGCCCCAAATGGAGATAATGAAGAAATAGCCATAGATTAAGCTCATGGCATAAAACTCACTCTTAAAGAAAATATAGATATAGAGGATTGCCATGATGATGCTGGCAATCCACATACTCTTTTTTGCTTTAAACTCAAGGTAGAGATAAATGAGCCCAATTGCTGTTGCAAGGAGCCCTAAATAATCTGTTTGTAAAACTTCTAAAATCGTTTCCATTTAGATTGTAAGACTATATGGTTTAAAGATTTTTGATCACTTGATCAGGTTTAATAATCACTTTACGATCTTTATAAAGATTTCCTAAAGCGCGTTTAAATGCCGCTTTACTCACGCCAAAATGCTTATGAATCAGATCAGGTGAGCTTTTATCACTAATTGGCATAGAACCACCATACTCACTGATTTTGCGCATAATCGCATCTTCTAATGTTTCACGAGCTTCTGGCGTATTGATGATAGGTTGCTCAGCGATATCTATTTTTCCATCTTCACGAACATGTTTAACGTAGCCAAGGATTTCATCGCCCACTTCAAGTTCACTGATGACATCACTGTGATACATTAAGCCCCAGAATTGATGATCGACAATGACTTTTACGCCAAGATCTGTTTTGCTCTCAACAATGAGTTGTACAGGATCTCCCTCGGTGTAGTGATGAGGAGCTTGATCAAGGAATTTTTCAAGCTTCATACTTGCCGTAATACGCTCTGAAACTTCATCAATATAGGTATAAACAATAGCAAAGTCACCGGCATTGACTGAGCCAACTTCTTCGCTAAAGGGTAATAGCAGATCTTTAGATAAGCCCCAATCAAAGAAAATACCGATATCATTGATTTCCACCACCTGTAAATCGGCAAATTTACCAACTTCGGTATAAGGTTTTTTGGGAGAGGCAATTAAGTGGTTGTGATTATCTAAATAGACAAACACATCTAACCATTTACCGACAGCGGTCGGTTGGTCTTTAGGAATCTCACGATGTGGCAGAAGAACATCGCCTTCTAAAATGAGTCCCATCTTTGTTTTTTGGATAATCGTTAAGCGATTCATCTGCCCAATTTTGGGATCATTTTCATTGTAGTAAGACATAAGGCCTTTTAAATCTCGTCATAAATATTGAATCAAATGGCGTATTGATTAGTCAGTGAGAGCATGAAGAGATCATCACTGTTTCAATAAGCACCTTATAATAACTCTATTATAAGCATTTAGAAAAAATGCGTCATTAAAGCATTGGTTTTGTTTTTTTATAAGCCCAAAGGGCCCTTGGAATAATGTCAGGTAGATACTATTACGGAATATCTATCTATTTTGAAAGATGAGGATCTTTTTCTTGAATTGCATTTGCTGCGCAAACGGCAGATCCCCATGCCCACTGAAAATTATAGCCGCCAAGCCAGCCAACAATATCTACAACCTCACCAATAAAATAGAGGTTTTCTGTGAGTTTACTCTCCATTGTTTTGGTATTGAGCTCTTTGGTATTAACGCCACCTCTCGTAGCTTCAGCGGTTTTGTGTCCATCTGTTCCATTTGGTGAGATAGTCCATGCGTTAAGGCTTGAGCCTAATTGTTCTAATATTTTATGGGGAATTTCCGGCAAGGGCGTTGCAAGATATTCGCAAAAAGGTGCGCGATTTAACCAAAACTGGATAAAGCGTTTTGGGATTGCTGGCACTAATTCGCTAATAGCTCTTTCAAGGTGATATTTAACCTCTGTTTTGAGCGTAATTAACGCTGTTTGGATATCAACTTTGGGGGCAAAATTGATGGTGATAGTTTTTCCTGGTACCCAGTAACTAGAGATCTGTAACACACCAGGGCCTGATAAACCTTTATGTCGAAAAAGGAGGTCTTCATCGAAGGTGATACGATCTTTAGGTTTTTTACTAAAGTTAGTAGAGATCTCAACTGGCAATGAGATCCCAGCAAGTTCAGTAAATCCTTCTTGTTCCCAAAAATCAAAATGAAGTGCAACTAACGCAGGTCTTGTGGGAATAATCGTATGCCCAAATTGTTTTGCTACTTGATAGCCAAAATCGGTAGCACCAATTTTAGGGATAGCAAGTCCTCCTGTGGCAATAATCAAATGGTTACACGTGAAACATCCTAAACTTGAGTTGATAGAGAAATGGGAGGCCGTCTTGGTAATGGCTTCCACCGTTGTTTCCTTCTTTAAATTGACTTGCCCTAATTGACACTCTTTTAGGAGCATCTCAATAATATCTTTAGATGATGCTTTTTGTACACGATCACAAAAAAGTTGTCCTCGATGTTTTTCGGTAAAGGGGATCTGATATTTTTTGACGAGTGAAATGAAGTCTTCTGCCGTGTAGTTGGATAATGCGTAACGGACAAACTTGGGGTTCTCAGAAACATAATAAGAAGATGCATCAAAGCCATCAATATGGGTATTGGTGAAGTTACAAAAACCGCCGCCGGCAATTCTAATTTTTTCTCCAATTTTGCTGGCATGATCCAGTAGTAATACCGATAAGCCAGACTGACCTATTTTGCTTGCCGCCATCAAACCCGCCGCGCCGGCACCAATAATAATGGTATCAAAGTGTTGAGTGTTGTTAGCAGAGGAAACAGGCATAAATCTTTTGGCTTTTTTTGTATCAATCGTGCGAGCAATTATAAGCGCTTTTCAATGAGAAGCTAGCGACAGAATGTAAATTATCAAAAAAACTAAACTTTAAGAGAGGGAGATGCTTATTTATGCCGGCAATCTTTGTAAGAATTGATCGCTACTTATTAGCGTTGCTCCAAGCTTTTGGGCAATATCATATACTGTTTCTGAGATCTGATTATCGGTAATAATATTGGACATGCAGTCTGATAAAATGATGATTCTTTGTAATAATTCAGGGGCGTGTTTCATGATATCTGCAATGGTACTCGCAACGCAAAAATCCATCGCTTCCCCCACTATCACAATTTCATCAAAGCTTTCAAACTTAGTAAGAAGCGCTACATCAAGAAGTGTTGAAGGCGCTTCAGGAAAGGCAACGGCAGCTTTAAGAATGCTGTAATGCTCGGTAAAAGGATTACTTCCTTTATTATAGAGTTCAAAGTTTTTACCGCTTTGATGGGACCAATGCGTTAAAACTGCATAGAGCGCATCCGGTAGCTCCCAGCCTTTAGTCCCTATTAAACAGTGTGGCGGCCAGATGGTGCACTGATAAGCCATTGTGGTGAGCCCTTGTAGGTAGCGTTCACTAAACTCAGGATAGTATTGGGGAATCCATTTTTGATCAATAAGATCTTGATAAGTAATATCTGTAAATGGCGTTGGCATCTCCCCTTTCTGATTTCGCCAGTAGCTAGGGTGCGCAATATGAATAGGAAGATGTGAATCCATGCTGATTAAGATTTCATCAAAGGCAGAGCCGGCATTTTCTAATAAGCGTAAAATATTAAATAGATCATCACTAGCCCCTTGTACATAGAGCTTACCTTCAGGGTGACAAAAATCATTTTGTAAGTCGATGCCTAACAGTAATCTTTTCATAGTGAATATCCCAAGTGATCTTTTATTGTCTGAATAAATTTTGTGATGAAGCTAATACCAATGTAGCAGAATTATATAGCACAAGGTGAAGATTATGCGGGGCTAATCAGAGTCTTCCCATTTTTATTACCAGCATTTAAGCGGTTATAAATAATTTTATAACCGTCTTATGAGTGGGTTTGATACACTGCTTGCTGTGAAGAGTAAACTAGCAATGGATTAAGAGTATTCTTGATGATATGGCTATTTCATTCAATTTTAAATGATGTCATAAGTCAGAATAAAAGGTTTTATTCTGACTTATGACATCAATGCTTATTATGATAACAAGATCGAAGTGGGGAAGGTATGGCAGGAGAAATGATCCTGATTTTAATGTTTGTAGCAATGGTTGCAGGATTTATTGATGCCATTGCCGGTGGTGGCGGTTTAATTACTTTGCCGGCACTTCTTTTATCGGGCTTATCTCCGGTACAAGCATTAGCAACGAATAAGCTGCAATCCTCAGCGGGTTCTTTTTCTGCGACATTTGCTTTTTTTCGCAAGGGATTAATTAGCTGGAAGCACTCAAAATGGGTCTTTTTTATGGCATTAAGTGGCGGCGTTATTGGTGCACTCTTAGCCACTAGATTGCCGGCAACTTTTTTACAAGTTGTAGTACCTATTTTGCTTTTATGTGTCGCTACCTACTTTGTGTTTTCCCCTAATTTAGATGCTAAAGAGAAGTGCGCGAAGATCTCAAGAACCCTGTTTCTTTTAACATTTGTTCCTTTAATTGGATTTTATGATGGAATCTTTGGCCCTGGTACCGGTTCTTTCTTTATGGTGGCATTTGTACTGATGCTAGGAAGCTCTTTGGTGAATGCTATTGCGGAAACAAAGTTAGCAAACTTTGCCTCGAATATTGGCTCCTTTGCGATATTTGCTTTTTCAGGAGAGATGCAAGTTCTGCTTGGTGTATTAATGGCAGTCGGCGCTTTTATCGGGGCGCAGTTAGGTGCTCGATTTGCTGTTAAATATGGGGGGAGAGTGATTCGCCCTTTATTGATTATAATGAGTATCGCAATGGCGATTAAACTACTTTTAGAGCCGACTAATCCACTATCCCAATGGGTCATGAATCTATTTTAAATAGCCAGTTATTAATCTGATCCCTTCCTTTATATATCATTAGCTAGTAGCAGATGATTGGGTAATAAAGGGTTATAGTTATGAGCTTTGAATCGACCCTAATAATGATTAGGGAGGTTTGTTAAAAAGATCTATAAAGGTATTGAATCAAAAGCATAAAGAGAGAATCTTAGACAAGGTTCTCTTTTTTATTGTCATTTTATAGTTAAGTCGGTTTAAAAATGACTAAAAGGTTCCTAGCGCATCGGTTATGAAAAATCCAAGAATCGCTCAACCGAGCATCGTGCTAGCTGATTGGATGTATATGCTCTGCTCTTTTACTTTTAAGATTAAGTTTCTTAAACCAAATCGACTATATATTTAGGGATTATTGAAAAAGGGTCGTGAATAAGCATGTTATTGTTGCAATCTTTTGAAAATCAAGGTAATCATTAGTTAGTACTAAAATTATATTAGTATATATAACAATAAAATATAACGATAAAGTCAAAAGAGCCGATATCTGCGGATTTATTCATCGTGATTATTAGTGCTCGGCTTATTAAGTTATAACAATCTAACCATTAATCTAGCGCTGCATCATCAATATTATCAAAACAATAAAGCGCGTTATGAGCCGGAGTTTTTTATCAGAGGTATTTAAGGAGAGGTTATGCGAGATCATTTAATATTATCGAAGTTAAATATGGGGGTTAAAAAAGGATTGGGAGCCATTGTCGTGGCAAGTTCTTTAATTTTTGCAAGTGCTAGCGCCGCGACATTAGTTTATTGTTCAGAGGCTTCACCTGAAACATTTAACCCACAACTTGCTTCCTCAGGCACGACATTTGATGCCAGCGGCATTCCGATGTATAACCGGTTAACGGAGTTTAAGCTAGGAACGACAGAGTTTGAACCGAGTTTAGCCGAGTCTTGGGATGTGAGTGAGGATGGGAAAGAGTTTATCTTCCATCTTCGTAAGGGCGTTAAATTCCATAGTAATCGTACATTTAAACCGACTCGTGATTTTAATGCTGATGATGTGGTTTTTACTTTTGCTAGACAAATGGATAAATCCCACCCCTATCATAACGTTTCGAGCCGTCAATTTGAGTATTTTGAATCTATGGGATTCCCTGAGTTAATAGAATCTGTTGAAAAAATTGATGAATCTACTGTTAAAATTAGATTAACAAGACCTGATGCCACTTTTCTGCCAAATCTAGCGATGACTTTTGCCTCTATTTTATCAGCAGAATATGCCGAGCAATTGCTCGCAAAAGGCAAGCCTGAAGAGATTGATATTAATCCCATTGGTACAGGGCCTTTTCAGCTAAGATCCTATGAGGCGGATTCAAGAATCCTCTTTACTAAATTTAATGATTATTTTGGAACGCCGGCTAAACTAGATCGTTTAATCTTCTCTATTACCCCAGATCCTGCGGTGCGCTTTGCAAAGCTACAAAAAGGGGAATGTCATGTGATGCCTTATCCTAATCTTGCAGATCTAGAGCGAATGCAAAATCATAAGGATATTGAGGTCAAAGAGCGTACCGGGATTAATATCGGTTATTTAGCTTTTAATATGGATAAAAAGCCGCTTGATAAGTTAGAAGTACGCCAAGCCTTAAGTTTAGCGATTAATAAAGCGGATATTCTTGATGCGATTTATCAAGGAAGTGCAGAATCTGCGAAGAATTTTATTCCGCCAACAATGTGGGGATATAACGATGAAATTCAGGATTATGACTATAATCCTGAAGAAGCAAAAGCCCTGTTAGCGAAGGCGGGGGTAGCTGATGGTTTTGAAATCACTCTTTGGGCTATGCCAGTTCAGCGGCCTTATAATCCAAATGCGCGCCGAATGGCGGAGATGATTCAAGCTGATTGGGCAAAAATTGGGGTCAAAGCAAATATTGTCACTTATGAGTGGGGCGAGTATTTAACCCGTCTTCGTAATGGCGAGCATGATACGACATTGATGGGATGGACTGGGGATAATGGGGATCCTGATAACTTCTTCTCAATTTTATTAAGCTGCGCGGCTTCTGAAGCGGGCTCTAATTACTCTAAATGGTGTCACCCTGAGTTTGATGAGTTATTAGTAGCAGCGACTGCAACGACGGATCAAGATAAGCGAATTGCCCTTTATAAAAAGGCGCAAGAGATCCTTTATCGTGAGCAACCTGTCTTTAATATTGCGCATGCCCAAGTCTTTATGCCGGTAAGAAAAGAGGTTAAAGATTATGTGGTTGATCCACTTGGATTACATAATTTTTCTCAAGTTGATATCGATGAGTAGATTAATAGTGCAATAGCGTTAAGAAAAGCTGTGGATTTAAATTGCGGGTAAGAGATAGTCATAAGAATGCAAGCATTCCCTCTCTCCGTAAGATAGGTCTTTTAAAATCAAAGATATTAGTAATAGCAGATAAAGTGGCAAAGTTCTTAAGGGCTTTGCCACTTTATTTTGCCATCTTAAGTAACCGATTTGGTTTAATAAAAGCGATTTTAAAAGTAAAGTGGTATAGCGTGTACATCAAATCAGTTTGCCTGATGCCGGATAGAACGATTCTTGTGCTTCTCATAACCGATATGCTGGCAATCTCATTCCGTGACTTTTAAATCAATTTTACTATACAAGTCGGTAAGCCTTTTTAAGCTTAAGGGAAATGATGATATAAATTCCCGCTTATTAAAGCGTAAAACATTAAGGTTTAATCTGACTTTTGATTTTTTAATTAAACATGAATTATATGTCTACCGTCAAAAATGCTAGTAAATTCGGTGTTTATTTGAAAAAAATAGCGTAAAAATATTGCTTTTTAGGGGAATTAAAGGTAATCATTAATGAGAGCAGAATTAAATGATGATAAAAATAATTACGAAGGCTATCTTATTGTTGATAAGGGATTTATCTTCTTATCACGCTATGTCTGTTTATTAGATTTTAAAATCTAATCATTAATTCTACGTTTCTACATTGTAAAAATACTAAAAATATTACGAGATAAAATCTACCACTTTTCAAAAGGTATTAAGGAGAGAGTTATGAGCGATAATTTATTATTGTCAAAGCTAAGCACGGGCGTTAAAAAGAGCCTAGGGGCGATTGCAATCGTCGGTGCATTAGCAATGGGGAGCGCAAGCGCAGCAACATTGGTTTACTGTTCTGAAGCTTCTCCTGAAACATTTAACCCACAACTCTCATCAACAGGGACGACCTTTGATGCGAGTGGTATTCCTATTTACAGCCGTTTAACAGAATTTAAATTAGGAACAACAGAATTTGAACCAAGCTTAGCAGAATCTTGGGATGTGAGTGAGGATGGTAAGGAGTTTACCTTCCATCTTCGTAAGGGCGTAAAATTCCATAGTAATCGGGATTTTAAGCCAACACGTGATTTTAATGCCGATGATGTAGTCTTTACTTTTGAAAGACAGATGAATAAAGAACATCCCTATCATAATGTCTCAAGCCGTCAGTTTGAGTACTTTGAGGCAATGGGGTTTAACGAGTTAATTAGCTCGGTTGATAAGTTAGATGATTATACGGTTAAAATTACCTTAACTCGCCCTGAGTCACCATTTTTGGCAAACCTTGCGATGGCATTTGCTTCCATTTTATCTGCAGAGTATGGCGATGTCTTATTAGCAAAAGGCACGCCGGAGCAGATCGACTTAGTACCAATTGGCACAGGACCTTTTGAGTTTAGACAATATCAGCAAGATTCCCGTATTCTTTATACAAAGTTTAATGATTATTTTGGAACGCCGGCAAAACTAGACCGTTTAGTTTTCTCCATCACGCCTGATGCTGCTGTGCGTTATGCAAAACTGCAAAAGGGTGAGTGTCATGTAATGCCTTATCCAAACCTTGCAGACCTTGAGCGTATGCAAAAAGATGAAAACTTGGAAGTTAAAGAGCTGACAGGATTAAATATCGGTTACTTAGCATTTAACATGGATAAAAAGCCGCTTGATAAGTTAGAGGTGCGTCAAGCATTGAGCTTAGCGGTGAATAAAGCTGATATTATCGATGCGATTTTCCAAGGTAACGCCCAAGCTGCGAAGAACTTTATTCCCCCAACAATGTGGAGCTATAACGACGATATCGAAGATTATGAATATGATGTCGAGAAAGCAAAAGCATTGCTTGAAAAAGCAGGGGTAAAAGATGGTTTTGAGATCTCGCTCTGGGCAATGCCGGTACAACGCCCTTATAACCCAAATGCGCGTCGTATGGCGGAGATGATTCAAGCTGACTGGGCAAAAATTGGCGTGAAAGCAAATATTGTCACTTATGAGTGGGGCGAGTATTTAACTCGTATCCGTCATGGTGAGCATGATACGGTGCTTATGGGATGGACTGGGGATAATGGGGATCCTGATAACTTCTACTCATTCCTTTTAAGCTGTGATGCGGTGAATTCTGGCTCGAACTATTCACGTTGGTGTAATGAAGATTTTGACAAACTTCTCACAGAAGCACGTTCAACAACAGATCATGATAAACGTGTTGCACTTTATCGTGAAGCGCAAGAGATTCAACATCGTGAACAACCGGTGTTAAATATTGCTCACTCAACGGTTTATATGCCTGTGCGTAAAGAAGTTGTGAATTATACAATCGATCCACTTGGGACACATAACTTCTATCAGGTTGATGTTGAAGAGAAATAGTGACAATTGTTGTTCTTTAAAAATTGATAAGATCTACTCTTTATGAGGAGTCTACTGTGATAAGTTTTAATCACAGTAGACGATCAAAATAAGCGCCAGTATCGTTTCTGGCGCTCTTTTATTTGGATCTTTCTTATTGTTTAATCAGCCATCATGGAAATATTATGATTCAATTTTTCTTTCGGCGTTTTGGTATGGTCATCCCGACATTTATTGGGATTACGCTATTAACGTTTATCTTTATCCATCTGATTCCGGGTGACCCTATCTTAATTTTAGCAGGGGAGCGTGGAATTACCCCCGAAAGATATGCTGAGCTTCGTGCGCAATTTGGCTATGACCAGCCTTATATCATTCAGTATTGGGATTATTTAAAAGGGATTTTCCACGGAGATTTAGGAAACTCTCTTGTGACGCAAAGACCCGTTTGGACGGAGTTTGTCCCGCGTTTTAAAGCAACATTAGAGCTTGCGATTTGTGCCATGCTTTTTGCCGTGATTGTCGGCATCCCAACAGGTGTTTTAGCAGCGGTAAAACGAGGATCCATCTTTGATCATACGGCAGTTGGGATCTCTTTAACGGGTTATTCTATGCCGATCTTCTGGTGGGGGATGATGCTTATTTTGCTTGTCTCTGTGCAGTTTGACTTAACACCGGTATCAGGACGTGTGAGTGATATGGTGTTTTTAGATGATCGAGATCCTTTAACAGGGTTTATGCTCATTGATACCTTCTTCTTTGGGGAAGAGGGAGATTTTTGGGATGCGGTGCATCATATTATCTTACCGGCAATTGTGCTAGGAACGATCCCTTTAGCAGTCATAGTACGAATGACTCGCTCTTCTATGCTTGAAGTTTTAAGTGAAGATTATATTTTAACGGCAAGAGCTAAGGGCTTAGGGCGCGGGCGAATTATCTTAATTCATGCACTTAGAAATGCTTTGATTCCCGTAGTTACTGTTATTGGTTTACAAGTGGGGACAATGCTTGGCGGTGCGATATTAACAGAGACCATCTTTTCATGGCCAGGTGTTGGACGTTGGTTAATTGAAGCGTTGCAGCGCCGAGATTATCCTGTGGTTCAAGGTGGCGTATTGTTAGTTGCAACGCTCATTATCCTTGTGAACTTAGTTGTAGATCTACTTTACGGGGTCGTGAATCCTCGTATCAGACATAAATAAGGGGGATCAGATGAGTCAAAATCATAATCATGATCTAAATGTCATTTTAGAAGATGGTGAAATGCAGTTAGAGGCAAATCAACCTGTTTCACCTGAGTTACTCTATGCCCAAAAGCCGCAAAGTGCTTTGCAGCAGTTTTGGTTCTATTTTAGGAAAAATAAAGGTGCCGTTGCGGGGCTCTGCTTTATTCTCTTTATTGTCACTATTGCCATTTTGGCAAACTTTATTGCCCCCCATTCTCCCTCCGAGCAGTTTAGAGGCAGTTTACTGATGCCACCCGTTTGGATGGAAGGCGGTTCATGGCAATTTATTTTAGGTACCGATGATGTGGGACGAGATATTTTAAGCCGTCTTATTTATGGGGCGCGCCTCTCATTATTAGTGGGTGTTGTGGTGGTGGTGCTCTCTTTAATATTGGGGATTACACTGGGACTACTCGCTGGTTACTTTGGTGGCATTATAGAAGCCGTAATTATGCGCGTTGTTGATATTATGTTAGCGCTGCCAAGCCTATTACTTGCTTTAGTATTAGTGGCAATTTTTGGCCCTTCCATTGTGAATGCCTCTATAGCGCTCGCCTTTGTGGCATTACCGCATTATGTGCGTTTAACAAGGGCAACGACTTTAAGTGAGATGGAAAAAGATTACGTCGTTGCTTCAAAAGTGGCAGGCGCGGGAAATCTTCGGCAGATGTTTATTAATATTTTACCCAACTGTTTAGCCCCTTTAATTGTCCAAGCGACTTTAGGGTTTTCAAATGCGATTTTGGATATGGCAGCGCTTGGTTTCTTAGGAATGGGGGCGCAGCCACCAACACCTGAGTGGGGAACGATGCTGTCCGATGTTTTACAATATGCGCAATCTGCGTGGTGGGTTGTTGCATTCCCCGGGATTGCAATTTTGTTAACGGTATTAGCGTTTAATCTTATGGGCGATGGCCTTCGTGATGCGCTTGATCCCAAACTTAAAGTTTAATATTCAGGGAAAGGAGCAGAATTTATGACACTCTTAAAAGTGGATACCTTAACCGTAGAGTTTGGGGAAAAAAATGACCGATTTCGTGCAGTAGATCGTATTAGTTATACGGTAGATAAAGGGGAAGTTGTCGGTATTGTCGGGGAATCAGGTTCAGGGAAGTCTGTGAGTTCCTTAGCCATTATGGGGTTAATAGATTTCCCAGGAACCGTGACAGCAACAAGTTTAGAGTTTGATGGGCGAGATCTTCAAACTTTAAAACGTAAAGAACGTATGAGAATTTTAGGGGATGATGTTGCGATGATCTTCCAAGATCCTATGACCTCTTTAAATCCCTCTTTTACGGTGGGCTATCAAATCATGGAGACCTTGAAAGCTCATCAAGGTGGTAATCGAAAAGCGCGTAAAGCAAGAACAATCGAGCTATTATCAGAGGTGGGGATTCCTGATGCGGCGAATCGATTTAATCTCTATCCGCACCAACTCTCAGGTGGTATGAGTCAAAGGGTGATGATTGCAATGGCTATCGCGTGTAGTCCTAAGTTATTGATTGCAGATGAGCCAACAACCGCCTTAGATGTGACGATTCAAGGTCAGATCATGTCTTTACTCTTAAAGTTACAAAAAGAGCAGGAGATGGCATTATTATTGATTACACACGATTTAGCGCTTGTGGCGGAGTCGGCGGATAAGATTGTGGTGATGTATGCGGGGCAAGTAGTGGAAGTGGCGAAATCTCATCAATTATTTAGTGAGCCATTTCACCCTTATACCGAAGCCTTATTAAAATCATTGCCAGAATTCTCAAAAGGGCAAGCTCGTCTTGAATCACTCTCAGGTGTTGTTCCGGGTAAATATGATCGCCCTAAGGGCTGCTTGCTTAATCCTCGCTGCCCGTATAAACAGGAAAAATGTACAACTTTAGAGCCGGAACTTCAGAAGATGGGGGAGCGCTTAGTGAAATGTCATTTCCCTTTAACAACACTTACCATAGATCGACCGAATAAGGAGGTGATGTAATGACAGCGCCTAATCAAACAATGCCGATCTTAAAAGCAGATCAGCTAGCTAAATATTATGCCGTTAGTCGAGGATTCTTAAAAGAAAAGGGCGAGGTTAAAGCGCTCAATGGAATCTCTTTTGAGCTAGAAAAAGGGAAGACTTTAGCCGTTGTAGGGGAATCTGGTTGCGGTAAATCAACACTTGCAAAAGTCTTAACGATGATTGAATCGCCCACAAGTGGTGAGCTTTTATATCATGGTGAATCACTTTTAAAAAATGATCCCAAAACTGCCGCACTTCGCCGGCAGAAAATTCAGATTATTTTCCAAAACCCTTACGGATCTTTAAATCCTCGTAAAAAAGTGGGTTCAATATTAGAAGAGCCGTTATTAATTAATACTTCTCTAAACTCAATTGAGCGAAAAGAGCGAGTATTAGAAATTATGTCAAAGGTTGGGCTTCGCCCTGAATTTTATGATCGCTATCCGCACATGTTTTCAGGCGGTCAACGTCAGAGAATTGCGATTGCTCGGGGGTTAATGCTAAATCCTGAAATTGTGATAGCTGATGAACCTGTTTCAGCGCTTGATGTATCTGTCCAAGCGCAGGTATTGAACTTAATGATGGATCTGCAAGATGATTTAGGATTATCTTATCTCTTTATTTCTCATGATTTATCGGTTGTTGAACATATCGCTAATGATGTGATGGTGATGTATCTTGGAAAAGCAGTGGAAAAAGCGTCGAAAGAGGCGATATTTTCAGAACCTATGCATCCCTATACGCAGGCGCTTTTATCGGCAACACCAAGGTTAAACCCAGAGAATAAGCGAGAGAAAATCACATTAACAGGAGAATTGCCAAGCCCTCTGAATCCCCCTAAGGGATGTGCATTTCATGCAAGATGTCAGCATGCATTTGATAAATGCCGAGAATCTCAACCAGAGATTAAAACTTATCTTGATGCAAAAGGATTACTGCATGAAGTGGCTTGCTTTAAGTTAGATATAGTCGATTGAGTTTAAGAAAAACGATCTTAAAAGTAAAAAAGGGTGGTGAGAATCAAATCAGCTTGCACGCTGCCGTAGAAGAACGATTCTTGTTCTTTTTCATAACCGATATGCCGGCAATCTGATTTAGTCATTTTTAAGCCGATTTTACGATACTATAAATAGTTTAAAGAAGTGATTAGGATAAAATAAAGAGCGTTATAGTGCAGGCTATAACGCTCTTTTTATGCCGCCCATCTCTTGTTTGAAAATGGAGAGTAAGAGATGATCGGTTTTACTCATAAAGTGTTAGGATTTAGAGTAAGTCTTCAGAGTTAAATGCCATAGGGCTGGCATTATTGAAGAAGTTAATCATATTGGAAGATATTTTTAAGGAATAACTTCGCGCGATCACTAGGCTCGCCTTCAAAGAATTCATTTTTAGAAACATCATCATGAATCTCACCGCCATCAATAAAGATGACGCGGTCAGCCACTTGTCTTGCAAATCCCATCTCATGAGTAACACACATCATCGTCATCCCCTCTTGGGCAAGCTCAGTCATTACTGCTAATACTTCATGAATCATTTCTGGGTCTAATGCTGAGGTTGGTTCATCAAAGAGCATAACAACAGGGTCCATGGCTAGCGCTCTTGCGATCGCCACTCGTTGCTGCTGCCCACCGGAGAGCTGGGAGGGGTACTTTCCTAAATGTTTACTTAATCCCACACGATCAAGAAGTGCTAATGCTTTGGTGTGCGCTTCATCTTTGCTGCGTTTGAGCACTTTTGTCTGCGCTAACATGAGGTTTTTTTCAATCGACATATTGGGAAAGAGCTCAAAGTGCTGAAACACCATTCCTACCTGGGTTCTTACTTTATTAATATTGGTCTTAGGATTTGCAAGAGAGTGTCCATTGATAATAATGTCTCCTTGCTGAAAAGGCTCTAAGCCATTAGCGCACTGTATTAATGTTGATTTACCCGAACCTGATGGACCACAGACAACCACGACTTCTTTCTCGGCAATTTCAGTGGAACAGTTTTTGAGAACCTGAAAGTCTCCATAAAATTTACTAACATTTTGATAGGTGATCATGCTGTGCGTTTCCTTTTTTGTAATACTCTTACTAAGCTTGAGAGCGAGAAGCAGATAATGAAGTAGATAAACCCTGCAAAGAGGATCATCTCCATTTTTGCATTATTGTTATAACCGATAATATCGGTCGCTCTAAAGAAGTCATTTAAGCTCATAATGTAAACAAGGGATGTATCTTGAAAGAGGATAATCGCTTGTGTTAATAGGAGCGGAACCATGTTGCGTAGTGCTTGCGGTAAGATGACATAATAAATCGCTTGGATTCTGGTCATCCCTAACGCAAGTGATGCCGACATTTGTTGGCTTCTCACGCTTTTAAACCCCGCTCGAATAATCTCTGAATAATATGCCGCTTCAAAGAGCGAGAAGGCGATGATTGCCCAAGTGAGCCTTACTCCTGCTGTATTGCTAATCCCAAAGTATTGTTGCACCGAGGGACCTATTGCTAAATAGAACCACATTAACACCATAATTAAAGGGATAGAACGAAATAGGTTTACATACCCAGTTGCAATCCATGCAATTGGTTTAGGTGCATATAATCTTAATACAGCTAAGACAATCCCCCATAAGATTCCTACAATAATCGCAATGACGGTAATGCGTAAACTAACGCCCATTCCTTGAAGTAAAAACTCATAGTTTTCACCAATAATAGAGAAGAGGCTTGCTAATGAAAAATTATCCATATTTAAGCTCCTTCTTTAAAGGTCGGTAGCTGTGTCCAGCGTTCAATGAGCTTCATTATAAACATGAGTGCTACGTTAATAATGATATAGGCAACGGTAACGAGAATGAAGGATTCATAAGCCTTTGCGGTATAGTCATTAATTTGCGCAGCTTGCCTTGTAAGCTCGGCAAGTCCAATGGTTTGAAGAACAGAAGAGTTCTTAAAGATGTTAAGAAGCTCAGAGGTCATTGGCGGTAAAATAATGCGTAGGGCTTGTGGCAAAATAACATAGCGATAAGCTTGTGGTAGGGTTAACCCTGTGGCAAGCGCTGCACGCATCTGCCCTCCTGCTAGTGATTCAATACTTGAGCGAACTTGCTCAGCAACACGGGCAGAGGTAAAGAGCCCAAGACATAAGATACCGGCGGTCATCATCTGTACTAAGGGATCTTGGCCTTTAATCCAATCACCAAAGACGCTCGGCATAAGATTAGGCCAAACGTAATACCAGAAAAAGAGTTGAACAATAAGGGGCACATTACGTAAACATTCGACATAGGTTGCCCCTAAAAATCTGAAAGTTTTACTGGGAAGAGTCCGCATTGTTCCGACAATAATGCCAAGAACGAGAGCGAGAAACCAGCTGGCGCTAGATGAGAGGATGGTCCACTTTGCACCCTCTAATAGCCAGTCAAGATAGGTTTCGTTAATAACTGCCTCTTGAAATAAGATTGAAAAATCTAATCCAAACATAGAGAAACCTTTACTAATAAAATTGTGATCTCATGAAGCCATGAGAGAATTATTAAAATATTGATTCTATTGACTTTATTAAAGACGAGAAATACTAGGAAAGAGGGGGCGACCTCTTCCTAGCATTTCATAAGTGAGAAATTAGGCATTAGGAGTCAACAAATGGCTAACCTTCTCGCTACTGGTTATTGATACGGTGTATCAGTTGGATTTTTAAAGAGCTCACGCATGCTATCTGAAAGTGGGAATTCTAAGTTTGCATTACGTGGAGGAATTGGTTGAGTAAACCATTTGTTGTAGATCTCTTCCATTTCCCCTGATTTTGAAAGCTCAACAATGACTTCATCAGCAAGTGCTTTAAATTGCGGGTCATCTTTACGCATCATACATGCATAAGCTTCTTGGTCTTGGGATTCCCCTGTAACAACCCAACGGCTTGGATTTGGGGATTTAGCACGCTCACCATAAAGAAGAGAGTCGTCCATTACATAAGCAATTCCGCGATTATCAGAGAGCATCATAAATGCATCTCCATGGTCTTTAGCTGCTTGAATACGCATATTCATATTCTTTTCAGCATTCATATTACGAAGAATTCGCTCAGAAGTGGTTCCTGCTGTTGTAATGACCACTTTATCTTTAAGATCATCAAAGCTTGAGATGCCGGAATCTTTATCGGTAATCATACGGATATTAATGATAAAGATCGTATTAGTGAAGCCTGCTTCTTGTGCACGGGATTTGTTATGAGTCGTAGAACCGCACTCAAGGTCAATGGTACCATTACGCATTAGTGGAATACGGTTTTGTGAAGTGATGGGCATCAGTTTTACATCGATTTTTTTACCGAGTTTTTTCTCAATACCTTCTACAATTTTTAAGCTAACTTCATGGGAATAACCAATGACATTTTGTTGATTATCATAGTATGAGTAGGGGATTGATGATTCTCTATGACCTAGGGTAATAGATCCCGTATCATTTACTTTTTTTAATGTGCCTGTCAGTTCTTCTGCAATTGTTGCACTCGGCATCGCAATTAGGCCGCATAATGCAAGCCCTAGAATCGTTTTTTTCATGTTTACTCCTTCGTACTGTGGTTGCTATCTAGTTGTGTATCCTAGCAAAAGCTGTTAATTGGATATTTTGAAATATCTCTTTGTTATATTTAAGTTTTTTTAAACATCGTGAGAACTAAGATAGTAAAAAAATTATTATAGTAGGTCTTTTATAAATCTTGAGAACTCAGCTTTTAAGTTTAAATTTTGAACAGCCTGTATTTAGATATAGGCTAGCTGTGAGAAAAAAGCAAGAAGTAAGACTCGATATTTTTAAGGAGGGATATTACTTTTAGTTATAGGTATCTACCATAAATGACTTTAATTTAAATGTTGGCAAGGATTGATAACTGCTTGATCTTGGTGCTTGACGGAAGGTTTAGGAGCTTCTATTCTTAAGACATTATTTTGCAGGATAAAGGGCATAAAAAATGAAGAAAAAATTGATCGTTTTAGGAAGTAGCAATGTGGATTATATTTTAAAAGTTCCCCATTTTTTATTGCCAGGAGAAACGCTTGCCGGAGATCAGTATCAAGTTGCACTAGGGGGGAAAGGCGCCAATCAAGCGGTTGCAGCGGGGCGAGCGGGAGCAAATATTACCTTTATTGCAGCAGTAGGTGATGATGATGTGGGAAAATGGGCGATCACACAATTTCAAAAAGATCAGATTAATACTGCATTAATGACGGTTATTAAAGGTGAAAAAACAGGTGTTGCGCTAATTTTTGTAAATCATGAAGGTGAAAACATGATTGGTATTTATGCCGGTGCTAATGCCCATGTGACTCCTGAACTAGTCACCCCTTTTATCTCTGAGATAACGGCGGCGGATATGCTTTTAATGCAACTAGAGACGCCTATTGAAACATTAGAATTAGCAGCAGAAAAAGCCAAAAATGCCGGCGTTAAAGTGGTACTCAATCCCGCTCCAGCAAGAGATTTAACGGATGCTTTTTTAGCCAATATCGATATTATTACGCCCAATGAAACAGAGGCGCAGATCCTCACAGGTATTACTGTTGAAACAGATAAAGATGCCGATTTAGCATCCCAAGCTTTGCACCAAAAAGGGATTGAAACAGTGATTATTACCTTGGGAAAGAGAGGTGCTTGGGTGAGTGTGAAAACAAAAGATGATTCACGTGGAACCGGAGAGTTAGTGCCAGGATTTATGGTGAAAGCTGTAGATACCATTGGGGCGGGTGATACTTTTAATGGCGCTTTAGTAACGGCATTATTAGAAGATCAAACGCTTTTTGACGCTGTGAAAATAGCGCATGCAGCAGGGGCTTTAGCGGTGATGAAAGAGGGCGCTCAGCCAGCAATTCCTTGGCGTGAAGAGATTGAAGCATTCTTAAAAGCTCAAGCCTAATTTGTAGTTTTTTAGTTAAAAAATCAGCATTCATAAGAAAAATTTAAATAGTTTACTAGAGCAATTTACTAGAGATTAATGAGTAGCATTAATCTCTTTTTTATTGTGAAAAAAGAGGATAATTCTCTGTTTTCATGAGTACTTAGATAGTTAGTGGAAAAGTATATTGATTGGTTTTAAAAAGGAGATTAATCCAAAAAATAAAAATAGGGAGAGATAAATAATTTGCTTTTTAAAAAAGAGTATGCGTATTATAAAAACACGCTGACAACAGCGAACATTTATCAAGAGTGGTGGAGGGATAGGCCCTGTGAAACCCGGCAACCTGGATACGAAAAAGGTATTTAAGGTGCTAACTCCTACAGTGATGAATACCTAAAGTATCAAAATTGAAGATATTTTAGAAACATCTACTGAGAGATAAAAGCGATTGGATTCGATGCCAACACTGCTTGATAAGAGAAAAGAGTGTTGGCTTTTTTACGCCAGCAGAAAAGGAGAGGGAGGCTTTGAGGTGCTTTCCTTCACAATAAACTGGATAAAATTTAAGGAGACAGTCAGATGTCAGTTGCACATATTTTAGGATTTCCTCGAGTGGGCGCTCAGCGTGAATTAAAGTTTGCGCTAGAGAAGTATTGGCAAGGAGAAATTGATCAAGCAAAGCTACGAAGTATTGCTAAAGCCGTTGAAGAAGATGGCTGGCGAGCGCAAGCAGACCTTGATCTTTTAACGGTGGGTGATTTTACTTTTTATGATCATATTTTAGATACTTCCGTTTTACTCGGCGTTATCCCGCCAAGATTTAATCATCCTAAAGGGGAAAAGGTATCACTTGATACCCTCTTTCGTATCGCTAGAGGTAGAGCGCCGAGCGGCGAAGATGCGCCAGCTTCAGAAATGACAAAATGGTTCGATACTAATTATCATTACATTGTGCCAGAGATAGAAAAAGGACAAGTCTTTAAGCTTTCAAGTGATCGATTATTTGAAACCGTCAAGCGTGCCAAAGGCTTTAGTTCCCAAGCTGTAAAAGCGGTGATTACAGGCCCTTTAACTTGGCTAAAATTAGCAAGTGTTAAAGGGGAGCAGTTTTCTAAATTAGAGTTAGTCCCTGCATTAACTACAGCTTATAAAGAGATTTTAATTCAACTAGAGGCAAGTGGCGCTGATTGGATTCAAATAGATGAACCTATTTTGGTGTTAGATCTTTGCGATAAGTGGCGAGCCGCTTTTAAGGCTGTTTACCAAGAACTTGCCAAAATTAGTGATAAGCTCATTTTAACCACTTATTTTGATGAGCTTGCCGATAATTTAGAGACAATTGTCGAGCTTCCGGTAGCAGGGCTGCATATTGATGCGATTCGGGGGGATCTTGCCAATGTTGTTAACCAGTGGCCTGGAGATAAGATTTTATCTGTAGGCATAGTCGATGGCCGTAATATTTGGGCTAATAATCTGGCGCAGAGTTTGACGACTTTAACGCCGCTTGCTGAAAAATGGGAAGGACAATTATGGGTTGGCTCTTCTTGCTCATTACTCCATTCGCCCGTTGATTTAAATGCCGAAGAGAAGTTAGATACCGAAATTAAGTCTTGGCTTGCCTTTGGTATTCAGAAAATAGCAGAGATTAAAACGTTAACTCTAGGCGTTACTGATGGGCGATCTGCGATTGAGGAAGCCTTAACAAAGTCTAATAACATTCATGCTTCACGTGAAACCTCCACACGCATTCATAATCTCGCCGTAGCTCAACGCGTTGCAGCGATAAAAGCAGGGGATGATCAACGAGAAACAGCTTTTACCAAGCGCTCGCAGATTCAGGCAAATAAATTTAATCTACCCCTTTTCCCGACAACGACGATCGGCTCGTTTCCTCAAACTCATGAGATTCGCCAAATTCGCCGGAAATATCGTTTAGGAGAGATCGATAAGCAGCAATATCATGAAGGGATTTATGATCAGATTCGTTATGCCATTTCGGAGCAAGAAAAGCTTGGGTTAGATGTGCTTGTTCATGGGGAAGCTGAGCGTAATGACATGGTTGAATACTTTGGTGAAAACTTAGATGGTTTTGCTTTTACGCAGTTTGGTTGGGTGCAAAGTTATGGTTCTCGCTGCGTGAAACCGCCGATTATCTATGGCGATGTTTCAAGACCTAAAGGCATTACCATTGATTGGATTAAGTTCGCCCAAAGTTTAACAGATAAGCCTGTTAAGGGGATGTTAACAGGTCCTGTCACGATTTTATCTTGGTCTTTCCCAAGAGATGATGAATCAGACCAAACGTCGGCTTTTCAGATTGCCTTAGCATTAAGAGATGAGGTTCACGATTTAGAGCAAGCGGGTGTGGCGATTATTCAAATAGATGAGCCAGCGATTCGAGAATTATTACCGCTTCGTAGAGAGCGACAAGCGGATTATTTAGCATGGGCAGAAAAAGCCTTTCGCTTAAGTAGCTCCGGCGTGAAAGCAGAGACGCAGATTCATACCCATATGTGTTATTCCAACTTTAATGAGATTATTAAATCGATTGCCAATTTAGATGCTGATGTGATTACGATTGAAACATCGCGTTCAGATATGAAGCTTTTGAACGTTTTTCGGGAGTTTAAGTATCCCAATGATATCGGCCCTGGCGTTTATGATATTCACTCTCCAAGAATCCCAACAGTTACAGAGATTGAAACGCTTATTGAACATGCAACTCAATATCTTCCAAAAGAACAGCTCTGGATTAACCCAGATTGCGGGCTTAAAACAAGAGGGTGGGATGAAGTTCGAGCGGCCCTAAAAAATGTTGTGACGGCAACAAAATCATTACGTCAAAGATATCAAAAGGCGTTGTGATACGAAGATGATTTAATCAAGTGAGCGCAATAATCTCACTATTAAATACTAAAGCATTCTCTCCATAGTTTTTTTGAATGCTTTAGTAACCTTACTCCTTATGAGTGCTCATCAATACTTATTGTGTGACTCATTTACCCTATCTTTCTGAAGATTGATAGGGTGTTTTTTTTAGAAGGGTTATGAAGCCCTATTTTTTATTTCTCAAGAGAGCGTAACCAGGCTATTTCCTCTTTCCAAATCTCAGGCTCAATGGTTTCTAAGATAAGAGGCATATCTTGAAAACGTTCATCTTGCATAATATAGCGAAAAGGCGTTTCACCAATCTCACCTTTACCTAAGCTATGATGGCGATCAACACGGCTGTCAAAAGCGCCTTTAGAATCATTTAAGTGCATGGCTCTTAGATAATCAAAGCCAACGACCTTATCAAATTCTGCAAAGGTATTATCACAACCTTCTTCCGTTCGAAGCTCATATCCTGCGGCAAAGGCATGGCATGTATCGATACAAACCCCCACGCGAGATTTATCTGTGACATCTTCAATAATGCGAGCGATATGCTCGAAATCAAAGCCTAAATTCGTGCCTTGCCCTGCGGTATTTTCGATAACAGCGGTTACGCCTTTCGTATGATCAAGAACGATATTGATTGATTCAGCAATGAGTGCTAAGCAATCATTGACCGGCATTTTATTTAAGTGGCTTCCAGGGTGGAAATTAATGAGTTCAATACCGAGCTGCTCACAGCGTTGAAATTCATCAAGCAACGCATGACGAGATTTTTCGAGCGCTTCAGTTTCATGATGTCCTGGGTTTATTAAATAACTGGCATGAGGCAAGACATGCTTTGCGTTAAATTTATAAACTTCTAAAAAGCGTTTATAGCTTTCAATATCCGCCTTTTTAAGGGGAGGACCTTCCCAGCGGCGATTATTTTTTGTAAAGAGTGCAAAAGCATTTGCCCCAATACCCTCGGCATTTTTAACAGCATTTTGTACGCCGCCGGCAGCACTAACATGAGCACCAATATAATATGTCATATACCAATCCCTATCTGCATTGATTGATGCTTTAAACGATCAATCATTATGAGTTGTTTTTATAAATTTCAAAAGCCATTGTACCGATTTACGAGGAGAATGTTGAGCATCCCCTATTTGAATTCTTTTATGAGGATGATTATCAAGAGGGATTTTTGGGTTGGGGATTTATTATCTTGAATGAAGCATCACTATTTTTAAATTGCCAAATAAGCGCAGTTAAAAAGAGGCTGAGAAAACTTGCAGCAAGAGTGATAACCATCAGATGAGCATATTGCAAAGTGAAGCTAACACTTAAGCGGATCATTATAATAAATATGATAAGTGCCATAAATAATGCCTGATATCGCCATTTTGCTTGATTGAATAATCGAACCTTTTGTTTTGGTAAGAAGTAGATCCAAAGAGCTATGGCAATCGCGCCTAGTAGTGAGCTTGTAAGTTGTAAGATTTTATAAAAGGGGAGCTTGGTGTGAAAGAGTGTAGCTTCCTGTTGTAAGAGTGTAATACGGGTGACAAAAAAGCCTGTTTGGTGGGTAAAATCATCCCAGCAAATATGCGATAAAATTCCTAGAAATAGGGAGAGTAAAACCAGCATCACTCCTTTTATGCTTTGGAGCTCAATAGGCAATAGAGAGGTTTTAAGGGGAGGGGGATTTGCTAAAAAAGGCGTGAATCTTTGGCTTAAGCCTTGAGGGAGATTTAAAATAAGCGGTGTTTTGATGACTTTTTGAAAAAGGATAAAAAAGAGTAAGCCTAAAGGAAGATCAAAGAGCCAAATTCCTAAGAAAGTATGTCCAAAGACACCCAACATCTTCATCCGTAATAAGTACTCAGCATCGGGCATCATCGCGCCAATAATAAGCGCCGATAAGGAGAGTTTTTGCAGAGAAACTCTATGAAGCGCAATGCCGGCAATGCTGTGTGAAAGGGTAAAAGGCATAATTATAGTTCTATCAGAATAATGAATATTGATGGATCAGATAGTAACATGATTTTTAACATTTTTTTGGGGATAAAAAAGCCTCGGTAGAGGAAGCGATTCTACCGAGGACCAAAGGATCAAATTAAAGATCTTGTTATTAATGATCTATTATTCCGTCACTTTTTTTGCTTTTTGTTCATCCATAAACTCAGGGTGATTTACTTGACGATATTGCTGAATTGCTTCAGAGATACCTTCACCACCAACTTGTGAGCGAACATATTGTGCTTCAAACTTCGCACGAGCTTCTTGTGCTGCTTTACTGTTATCCATGATAGATACAACAAATGTCACAATAAATGCAATAGGAATTGAGAAGATCGCTGGGTTATTAAGGGGAACAATCGCTTCATCATGGCCTAATACTTGTACCCAAACAGCAGGTCCTAAAGTAATGATGGTCACGGCAACGATAAATCCAGCAGCGCCTCCTAATACAGCTCCTCTTGTTGTGAGCTTGCTCCAGTACATTGATAAGAAGAGTAATGGGAAGTTTGCAGATGCACCAATTGAGAATGCAAGACCGACTAAGAACGCCACGTTTTGATGCTCAAATAAGATTCCTAAGTAGATGGAGAGAACCCCAAGTACGATTGTGGTGAAACGAGAGATTGTGAGCTCTGTTTTCATCACAGGATTACCCTTTTTGATGACGTTTGCATAGAAGTCATGGCTGATTGCTGATGCCCCTGAGAGGGTTAATCCAGCAACAACAGCGACTAATGTTGCAAATGTTACAGCCGACATGAAGCCAAGGAATACGTCTCCACCAACAACGTGTGCTAAGTGAACCGCAGCCATGTTATCGCCACCACGAAGGTTTTTGAGTAAGTCTGTAATACCGGCAATGGTATAATCAGGGTTGCCCATTACAAAGAAGATTACTCCGAATCCAACAATGAACATGAGTAAATAGAAATACCCGATAAAGCTTGCTGCATAAAGTACAGAGCGACGTGCTTCTTTTGCATCTTTAACTGTGAAGAAACGCATTAAGATGTGTGGAAGACCTGCGGTACCGAACATTAAACCAATGCCTAGAGAGATTGAGTCAATAGGGTTTTTAAGCGCGTTACCAGGAGACATTAACTTCTCTCCTAATGGGTGAATTTTGGTAGATTCTGAGAAGAGAATCTCCACGTTAAAGCCTACTTTAAAGAGAACATACGCTGCCATTAAGGTTGCACCAAAGAGGATTAATACCGCTTTGATCATCTGTACCCATGTCGTTGCAAGCATTCCCCCGAAGATAACGTAAACAACCATTAAGATCCCAACGATAAATACTGCTACGTTGTAGTGGAATCCAAAGAGCATTTCGATCAATTTACCTGCGGCAACCATCTGCGCAATAAGGTAAAGTAATACGATTGCCATTGTGGAGAACACGGCAAGAATACGAATAGGTGTTTGTTGTAAACGGAAAGAGGTCACATCTGCAAAGGTAAAGCGACCTAAGTTTCTAAAACGCTCTGCCATAAGGAAGAGGAAAACTGGCCAACCGATGAAGAATCCAAATGAATAGATTAAACCATCATACCCAGATGCGAAAACCATGGCGGTAATCCCAAGGAATGATGCAGATGATAGATAGTCCCCAGCAATTGCAAGTCCATTTTGGAATCCTGAGATTCCGCCCCCTGCGGTGTAGAAGTCTGAGGCTGATTTTGTTTTATTTGCCGCCCAATAAGTAATATAGAGCGTTGCAAGAACGAAAACAAAGAACATACTGATCGCTGTCCAGTTCTTTTCACCATCACCAAATGCAGAGTCTGCTGCAAAGGAGATTGAGAAAAGGCTAAGACCTAACAGAATAAAGGTTAACCATGTTTTACTTGAACTTTTCATGAGTAACCTCCTCTAAGAGCTCTTTATTTAAGGTATCAAATTCTTTATTAGTACGATTAACGTAAAGCGCAATTAATCCCACTGTCCAGACGATTAAGAAGAATCCCGCAGGAATTCCCCATGTTGTCACCATATTGGCGCCAATGGGTGTTGCAACTAAATCACGGGCAAAACTTGAAGCTAAGATAATGATGAGATACAACCCAAGTGTTAGGGCAAGAAGCGTGAGACTATATCGCTGCTTCCTTTTCACTATGGCATGAAATTTCGGATCCTTTGCTATGATGTCAACGACTTCATCGTAGTCACGTTTAGCGGTATCCTGATTAGAATTGGACATAATATCCTCCTCAGTTATAGATAAATAGACATGGTGTTATAAAATTTTTGATGGTTATCGATTTTGTCGACCAACCAAAATACTTACTAATGCCACCTTAGGCACATGATCTACAGGTTTAATTGAGCTTTTAATAAGAGAATTGTTTAAGTTTTATTGTTTTAATTACATATTTTCTTAAATTATTATATATAAAATTACCTAATTCAATTCTTTAAAGGTTTTTTATTGTTATTAACCTCTTTTTTATTATCATTTTTGATGATTAACCATGATGATTATCTCCTTTCTGCTCCACATTGTATGGTGTATTTTTTATTTAAAACAATGTATCAAGCGCCCATTTGTTCTCCTGTGAGGTTAGTTTTAAGCTAACATAGCTTTTTTTTTATATCAACTCAGAAATGAAAAACGGGTATTAAGACCCCTTTAAAATAGAGGACTTAATACCCGTTTGATTTTTTAAATCTTTATAATTCAGCGAGTTACGGCTTATTTTGACTTAAATAACTCGTGAGAATCTATTATCATTTTTTCTTAAATAAGCATCAAAAACCATTCCGATATTACGAATGAGTAATCTGCCAGAATCTTGAACATAATATTTATCGTTCTCAATAATAATTAATCCATCATCTTGCATTGCATTAAGCTCTGGTAAATCTGTTTTAAAATATTCACGAGCATCAATCCCAAGATCTTCACTTACTTTATCAAGATCTAGTTTTAAGTTACACATAATCTCGGTAATAACATGACGACGAATAAGATCATCTTGTGAGAGTTTAACACCGCGCATGATAGGGAGTTTTCCTTGATCAATCATCTCTTCATATTGTGGCATTGCTTTAGCATTTTGGGCATAGATATCGCCAATTTGAGAAATCGATGAGATGCCCATTCCCACTAAGTCACAATCTGAATGGGTACTGTAACCTTGGAAGTTACGATAGAGTAATCCCTCTTTTTGCGCAATGGCAAGTTGATCCGTTGGTTTTGCAAAGTGATCCATGCCGATATAGACGTAGCCTGCATCTGTTAAACGCTCAATCACCTGTTTTAAAATAAGAAGCTTCTCTTGAGGTGATGGCATATCTTCTGGATTCATCTGCTTTTGTGTTTTAAAGAGATGCGGCATATGTGCGTAGTTAAAGACAGATAGGCGATCGGGGGAGAGTTCGATCACATCTTCTAATGTTTGTGCAAAGCTATCGACAGTTTGAAAAGGTAGACCATAGATAAGATCTAGAGAGATCGAGTTAAACCCCGATTCTCTTGCGGCTGTTAATGTTTCAATTGTAATCTCTTTAGGCTGAATACGGTTGACAGCTACTTGCACTTTATCATCAAAATCCTGAACCCCCATGCTTAAACGGTTAAACCCGATAGAGCGTAGGAAGCGCACCGTATCGGCATTAGCCTCACGAGGATCAACTTCAATAGAGATCTCGGCTTCATCATCTGAAAGTAGATTAAATTCTTCGCGAGTTTTATCCATTAAGGTACGCATCTCATCGTGAGATAAGAATGTCGGTGTACCACCACCCCAGTGGAGCTGTTTTACCGGTGCTTTATTATTAAAGAGCTTTCCTTGCATCTCCATCTCTTTATAAAGACGGTTAAGATAAGGCTCTGAGCGCTTACGGTTATTGGTAATAATTTTATTACAGCCGCAATAAAAACAGATTGTGGCACAAAAGGGGATATGAAAATAGAGTGATAATGGATTCTTTCTAGCATTAGATGCTTGCGCTGCCTCTACATACTCTTTTTCGCCAAATTCTTCCGTAAATTGGACGGCGGTAGGGTAGGAGGTATAGCGAGGACCTGCTTTATCGTATTTAGCGATAAGGGCTTCATTAAATATTTTATTTGTCATATTCCGTATACTCTAATGATCAGCTTCTGCTCGAAGACATTTCATGAGCGAATGTCCGCTCAACAAAGACTTTGGAAAGAAATCCATTTTCTGCGAGCACTATTATATCTTAAACAGGGAGCTTGTGGCGCTTTTCTCTTGATTTATTGAGCTAAGTTTTGAAATTAGCGTTATACTTTATTGATCAACGCTTTTTGATTTTCGATGAGAATTTTCCATAGCAAAAGAGGAGTAGTTATTAATGCGTCGTACTAAAATTGTAGCAACCTTAGGACCTGCAACAGATAAACCTGGAGTATTAGAAGGGATTATTAAGGCCGGAGTGAATATTGTGCGTCTTAACTTTTCTCATGGTGAGCATGCAGAACATATTGCTAGAGCAGAAGCCGTTCGTGAAGTGGCGAATAAGCTTGGGATTCGCGTGGGAATTTTATCAGACCTTCAAGGTCCTAAAATTCGTATTGAAAACTTTGTAGAAGGCCGCGTGGAGTTAGAAGAAGGACAAACGTTTATTCTTGATTCTAAACTTGATGAAGATGCCGGCAATAATGAGCGTGTGGGTATTGCTTATAAAGAGCTTGTCAATGACGTTAAAATTGGTGATACGCTTCTTTTAGATGATGGCAATATTATTGTTGATGTCACAGGCGTTACTGAAAGCGAGATTCAAACAAAAGTCGTGGTCGCAGGTCCTTTATCAAATCGTAAGGGGGTTAATCTTAAAGGTGGCGGTTTATCAGCAGCCGCGCTAACAGAGAAAGATAAAGAAGACTTAATTTGTGCTGCAGGTTTTAACACAGACTTTATCGCAGTCTCTTTCCCTAAAACAGGTGCAGATATTATTGAAGCACGTGAGCTTTTAGTGGCAGCTGGCTCAAAGGCGGGAATCGTCGCTAAAATTGAGAGAACTGAAGCACTAGATAATATTGATGAGATTATTGAAGCATCAGATGCAATTATGATTGCTCGTGGTGATTTAGGCGTTGAGATTGGTGATGCAAAATTAGTAGGGGTTCAAAAACGCTTTATTAATCGTGCAAGACAATTAGATAAAGCAGTCATTACAGCAACTCAGATGATGGAATCTATGATTGAGCATCAATCCCCAACCCGTGCTGAAGTGATGGACGTTGCAAACTCAGTATTAGATGGTACAGATGCGGTAATGCTCTCTGCGGAAACAGCGGTGGGTAAATATCCTGTTAAAACAGTGAAAGCGATGTCAGAGATCTGTATTGGGGCAGAGAGTGAGGTTGATTACTCAATGTCAGGTAAACAAGGGGGGTATTCACTTCGTGATGAACCATTTAAGTTTGAGCGCACTGATGAAGCGATCGCAATGTCATCAATTGTGCTTGCTAACCACTTTAATATTAAAGCCGTGGCGTGTTTAACTGAAACAGGGACAACCGCACTTTTAATGAGCCGCGTGACAACGGATCTTCCCATTTATGGTATTACGCGTAATGAAGATACTTGTGGACGTTTAACCATTTGTCGTGGTGTTGAACCGATTTTTTATGACTTTAAACCATCCCCAGATGATGAGATTCAAAGACAAGTTGTCAGCGTATTAAAAGCGAATAAAGCTGTTGAAACAGGGGATCAAATTTTAGTAACTTTTGGTTCATTTAATTTCCAACAAGGTGGAACAAACTGTCTTCGTATCGTGACAATTGATTAAATAGCACTCAAAAGTTGAGAAAGGCTTAAAAAATAGTTGCAACACAATTTGTTTTCACTATAATGACCTTTCTTAACTATGGAGGTGTGGCCGAGTGGTTGAAGGCACCGGTCTTGAAAACCGGCAACGGGTTAAACCGTTCGTGAGTTCGAATCCCACCACCTCCGCCATATTTAAAAAGCTCTTAGCAATTTGCTAAGAGCTTTTTGTTTACCGTTACGAAACGACTTTAAGGATAAATCTTGGTTTTAGCGGTGTTTAATGAATGACCTTATGAGGAATTAAGGAATTAAGGAATTAAGGAATTAAGGAATTAAGGGATTTAATTCTATTTTTGATGAGATCGAATTATAGTAAAATCGGTTTAAAAGTCATTGAGCCAGATAGCCGGCGCATTTGTTATGAGAAGCACAAGAGTTGTTATGAGAAGCACAAGAGTTGTTATGAGAAGCACAAGAGTTGTTATGAGAAGTACAAGAGTCGCTCTAACTCGCATTGTGCAAGCTAGTTTGATTTCTATGCTCTATTATTTTACCTATTTTGAATAGTGTTTCTTAAACCAAATCGACGATAATACTCCGGAAACAGGGGATTATTCCGCAGAGCTTTCAAATACTGGCCAAGCTTTCATTGCATTGAGGACAATCTGATTTAAAGTCTCAAGATTAGCGCCATCACAGGCTTTCACTGTAAGCCCATTGATGAGAGTGATATAAAAATCAGCAAGCGCATCAAGCTTTGTCCCTTTAGCGATATCGCCCTCTTCAAGACCTTGTTGTAATCTTTTTAAGATGATCTCTTGATAGTTATGACGCTTTTCAGAGACGTGGAGCTGTACTTCTTCAATCTGTTTAGCGCTACCTATTGCAGAGGTAACTAACATACATCCTGCAGGCTTATCAGGCTGCACAAGCCTTTTGGCTGAATCATACATTAATAATTCTATCGCAACTTTTGCCGTTTTTGCTTGGCGCATAATCTCAATAATGGGACACGCCTCGTTTGTTAAGTAATAATCAATGCAACGATTAAATAATGTTGCTTTATCACCAAAGCTACAATATAAGCTAGGCGTTGTAATACCTAAAGCCTTCGTAAGGTCGCTAATTGATGTTGCGATATAGCCATTTTCCCAAAAGAGAAACATCGCTTTTTCTAATGCTTGTTGTTCATCAAAAGATTTTGGTCGCCCACGTTTTGCGCTATTTTTCATAACAGCTTCCTGCTTCTTAAAAGTATATTTTATAGTGATCACTATAAAATTAATTGACAAAGAGAATCATCCCTTAAATAATAGCATACTATTTTTATAGTGACCGCTATAGAATGAATAAAATAAACTAGGGATTTTATATGAACTTAACAACAACCTCTTCTGCTAATGGTAGTTGGCTGGCACTTTTGTCCGCAACATTTGCTTGCTTTATTATTGTCACAGGAGAATTTTTAGCAATCGGCGTTTTAAATAATATTGCTGAGGATTTTCAAATATCTTCAGGTACAGCTGGATTAACAGTGACGGTAACCTCTATTGCCGGCATGTTTTCTGCATTAATCATTCCCATTTATGCAAAATCAATGGATAGGCGTGCCGTCTTATTGGTATTAACGATTTTAATGGTGGCGGCAAATTTAGTCACAGCGCTCGCTTCAAATTTCGCTTTTGTGCTATTAGGTCGTTTCTTCCTTGGCATTGCTTTGGGCGGCTTTTGGGGTGTTGCTGCAGGGCTTGTGATTCGAATTGCCCCCAAACAATTGCCAACAGCTCTTGCTGTGACTATCTTTTTCTCGGCTGTGACATTAGTAACGGTCCTAGGCGTTCCTATAGGGGCTTGGCTTGCTAATCAATATGATTGGCGGATGCCTTATTGGGTATTGGTAGCGCTTGGTATGGTGGCTTTTTTAATGCTCTATTTTTCCCTCCCTTCTTTAAAGCCATCTTCTAGTCTTAAGTGGAAGGAATTATTGTTAATGCCATCCCATCCGATTGCGCGCAAGGGACTGATCTTATTTATCTTAATTTTTCTAGCGCATTTTGCCGCTTATAATTACTTTACTGCTTTTTTTAAGCAATCAGCAGGGTTTTCTGATGGCGAGATATCGGGACTACTCCTAGCATTTGGTGTTGCCAGTGTCTTTGGAAATATCTTAGCGGGATATTTTGGAAAATATAATGTCCGTTATAATTTTGCCATTATGGCGCTATTATTAGGGATTGTTTTTTTAGCTTTTGCGATGAGTGATCTGCTTTTAATGCAAACGCTTTTTTTAGTGGCTATTTGGGGGATCGCAGCAGGGATGATTCCTTCGAGTATTAATATTTGGATGTATGTCCATGTGCCTCATTTAGTTGAGAAAGGCTCGGCATTAGTCACTTTTATGTTCTTAATCTTAATTACTATCGGTAGTCTATTGGGCGGGTTTATTTTAGATCATTTTAATGGCATTACTTTAATGAGTGTTGCGGCTTTAACGGGATTATTTGCCTTTACCTTAGTATTAACAATGACTCGCGGTGTACGTAATGTTGCAGTCAATAGTTGTCCTTCTTGCTAGTTAGGAATTAAGAAGAGATAAATTTACCTACTATCGAGTTATTGCCCCTTTATAGTAGGTTTTTATCATCATGAAGACGTTTAATAATCAGTTTTTAGCATATCTAAATGCGGGATATTATCTTCTAAATAAATTTCAGAAGTCTGCTTAAAACCAAGGCTTTGATAGAATTCTAACAGATAAGCTTGGGCGCTAATTTCAATGGGCTCTTCCCCCAAATTTTTGGTAATCCAAAGAAAGGCTTCTAATAATAAGGTGCGTGATAATCCTTGACCACGAAAATCATGGTGAACGACAACACGGCCAATCATCACATTTTTTCTAGTGGCAGTTTTAGGGAGGATTCTTAAATAGGTGGTTATCGCTTGTGATTTATCTTCAAACCAAAGATGAATGGCTTCCTGATCTTGAGAGTCGATATCTAGATAGGGGCAATTTTGCTCCACTACAAAGACCTTGCTGCGAAGTTGTAAGATTTGATAGAGCTGATCTATAGAGAGATTAGAAAATGGTGCGCAATGAAGTTTAGGTTGATGCATAGATAAAGCCTCCAGTGGTATTTTAGTTGTTAGAATAAGTCTGATTGAAAAATAGATTAATAGTATCAATCTATTGTTTTAGCATATTTAAGATGAAGATTTTTAAGGGAGATGTCTATTTTTTATAAAAAGGCTTGCAGAGCGTAAACTTTTCACTATAATGTCACTTCTTAACTATGGAGGTGTGGCCGAGTGGTTGAAGGCACCGGTCTTGAAAACCGGCAACGGGTTAAACCGTTCGTGAGTTCGAATCCCACCACCTCCGCCATATTGAAAAGGGGAGGTTTTCCCTCTTATTCCCAGCCGGATTTTTTTCTAAAAGCGTAGGGTAAAATAGAGAGAAGCCCTAAAAAGGCAAGGAAAGCACCGATCCAAAGGGCGGAAAGATAGCCTAATCCCGCAGTGATTGCAGCGCCCCCAAGGTAAGATCCGCCACCTAATCCAATATTAATCACAGCTGTGTGAACGGCATTTACCATAGGGCCTGGGTGAGCAACGCTGACGACTCTTGCCATCATCGCAGGGTTCATCGGAACGCCTGATAAACCGATCATTACTACTAAAGAAATTGCTAGCCACTGATATTGAGCAAGTAGCGCCATGCTAAGAAGAGAGAGCGTTAATACTGTTAAGCCAATTAGCATGACTTGCAGGCTATAGCGGTAAGCAAATTTTGCGGTAATGATATTCCCAATGACATTAGCAGCGCCATAGAGCATGAGGATCAAGGGAATGATTTTAAGATCCATTTGGGTAATATTCATTAAGATAGGAACAAAGTAGCTAAACGCTGCAAAGCTAGCCCCAAGAATTAAACAGCTTGTTAAGCATGCTTTCCAATAGGCAGATCTTTTAAAGGCTTGAATTTCATCTGCCATCGAAGGTGCCTGATGGCTTTTAAAAGAGGGTAACATAAAAAAGAGCGCAATAAAGCAGAGTAATACCATGATTGCGACAATGCCAAAGCTGGCTCTCCAACCCCAATATTCATCAATAACTGTGGCAAAAGGCACGCCAAAAACGTTGGATATCATAAATCCCCCAATGACAATAGCAGCAGCGCTTGGTCTTTTATCAATAGAGACTAAAGACATGCTTGTGGCTAAAGAGAGACTTAAACATCCTGCGCAAAGTACACCGATAATAATACGGATAAGGATGAGAATCTCAAAGCTATTCATAAAGGCACTGATCCCTTGAATAAGGGCATATAAGATCAGTAGTATTAGTAAGGTTGGGCGATAGGGTGCCTTAAATTTTAAGAAAAAATAAGTCAATATTGGGCCACCTAGCATAACGCCAAAGGCAAAGTAAGAGATAAGATATCCCACTTGCCCTATTGAAACCTCAAAGGTTGTAGCGAGTGATGGCATCATGCCGGCAATCATCAATTCTGATGTGCCTATGGAGAAAATGGCGAGTCCTAAAATATAAACAACTAATGGCATAGATCAATCCTTGTATCAATATTGCGTTGAAGTCAAAAACTCTAGGGGTGAGTAGAGATCTCACATAGAGCAATTTCAGATAAGCATCGTAGGAGAGGATCACAAATGATTTTTTTGATGGTGATAAATAACGTCCACTTTATTGCAAGGCAATAAGCGGGGAGATTTTCCATATAAAAAATGCGTGTGACAATTTCGTGATGAGATTTAAAGAACCTTGAAAACACCACTTAATATTGCATTAAATAGTGGTTGTGATTTTTGCTTGAGCATCGATTAAATCAAAGTAGTGATGGCAGTGCCTTTGAAAAGTGCTAACTGCTAGAAAATGAGATGCATCATGACAATCGCAAGGTTTATTTCCCACATAGAAAAGTACGACGATTATGAGGTGACGAGATAGTAACGATTTTGGGATTTAAGATCAAATGATATTTTTAGGGGTGTTTAATATTGAGTGAACTATTTGAATTTTTATCTAAATTTTAATGATTTTATGGGAGGAAAAGAGATTGATGAATTTTTCTTTGTAATCCAAGGGGACAAAAAAAGAACCCAACTAGAATTGCTCTAATTGGGCGAATCAAGTGCGTTTAAAAGGAGGAGGAATAAACGCCTTATATTTA
Organism: Ignatzschineria rhizosphaerae; assembly: GCF_022655595.1. Taxonomy (NCBI): domain Bacteria; kingdom Pseudomonadati; phylum Pseudomonadota; class Gammaproteobacteria; order Cardiobacteriales; family Ignatzschineriaceae; genus Ignatzschineria; species Ignatzschineria rhizosphaerae. Next base: position 2,452,821 of record NZ_CP093379.1, on the reverse strand, counting down.
ATATGGGGACATATTATTCTTTTTCAAATAGCGGAGTAGAAAGATATTTTTCACCACTATCAGGGAAGATTACCACAATATTTTTACTCTTGTTTTCTGGGCGTTTAGCCACTTCAACCGCAGCTTTTACTGCAGCACTTGAAGAGATTCCCACAAGTAGGCCTTCGGTTGCTGCAACAACTTTTGCAAGTTCAAATGCTTCTGAATCTGATATGGTTACGACTTCATCATAGATTTTGGTATCTAAAGTATCAGGGACAAATCCTGCGCCAATACCCTGAATTTTATGAGGACCTGCCGTGCCTTGTGAAAGCATTGGTGAGCCTTCTGGTTCTACTGCAATGATTTTTACATTGGGGTTTTTCTCTTTAAGATAAGCACCAATACCGGTGATCGTTCCGCCTGTGCCGATGCCGGCAATAACGATATCAACCTTACCATTTGTATCTTCCCAAATTTCAGGTCCTGTGGTCTCTTTATGGACTTGCGGGTTAGCAGGATTGACGAACTGACCAAGAATCACGCCGCCATCAATTTCAGCAGCAAGCTCTTCAGCTTTGGCAATTGCCCCTTTCATCCCTTTTGCGCCTTCAGTAAGCACTAACTCTGCACCATAAGCTTTAAGAAGATTGCGGCGCTCAATACTCATGGTCTCCGGCATGGTTAAGATAATACGATAACCTTTAGCCGCCGCAACTGAGGCAAGACCAATACCTGTGTTACCACTTGTTGGCTCGATAATTGTTGCACCTTTTTTAAGAATGCCCGCTTTTTCAGCAGTATCAATCATGGCATAAGCAATACGGTCCTTCACACTTCCTGCAGGATTTAAGTATTCAAGCTTTGCAATAATAGGGGTTGTTAAACCTTGCTCTTTTGAGAAGCGGTTTAATTTTAAGAGCGGAGTTTTACCGATAAGATCTGTTAAACTTTCATAAATAGTCGCCATAATATTTCCTTGTGTAACGTCGATAGCTTAAAAGTGTTGACGAAAATTAAGCATACCTTTAATATATGTTTAATCCGAATAAAGTAACATTATCAGGATTAGGAAATAGTTGTCAATTAAATATTCAGAGAGGGATCTATGAAATTATCTGCAAAATCTCGTTATGCGCTTGCTTCACTCGTTAAAATGGCGCTTGTACATGAATCTCAGCCAACGATTACAGTGCTTGAGATTGCAGAAGAGTTGGAAATCTCTAAAATTTATTTAGAGCGTATCTTCTCAGAACTGAGACGTGGTGAGGTTGTAGGATCTATTAAGGGCTCGCAAGGGGGGTATTATCTCACAAGAGCGCCAAAAGAGATTACGCTTTATGATATTTTGCATTCTGTAGAGCCTGCGCTTTTTTCAGAAAATGATGCAACCGTTGATAAAACATCACAAAATATTGAAAGAGCGCTTGTTGAAATGGTCTATACCCCGATGAAAGAGGGACTTGCGAAGATGTTAACTAATATTTCTCTAGCAGATATCACCTTAGAAGCGCAAGGTGAAGAGGGCAATTATATGTATTATCTCTAATGATAAATGACTGATTCCCGATGGGAAAGAAGACATACTTATTTGGGTGGTTTTATAGTATCTTTGGTTTAAAGTTATTGAATCAAATTGCCAGCATTTAAATCAGCCTGTTTTGAACCTGTTTTACTATAAAGCAGCTTTTCTTCATTCTATTTTCCTATAAAGAGATGAGGGATTAGATCGTGAATAATGAGATAAAAAAGGCTAAGAGATGAAAACCCCAAATAGAGATCAACTCTATTTGGGGTTTTAGTTTATGAAGGATTATTATCGAAATTAAAGATGATGAGAAAGCTTATTTATCCAATAATCGCATGCGGGTAGAAACGTGAGAGATCTTGGGTAATTCGTGAGTGATCTTCACGAATATTAAGCCCGCAAGCGGTATCCCCAACAATCCAGCTGCCTACTACGACATGATTACCATCAAAGATGGGAAGTGGAACATATTCTTGAATAATGGAACCTTCAATGCCGTAAGGACCATCCGCGCTCTCTAGCACGTTGCCATCTGTCACGATCTCCACATTTGCCCCTTCTCGTGAAAAGAGCGGTTTTTTCACATAAGAGGTGAGGCTTGCTGCTTTTTTATCATTTGAGAAATAGGCGGGTAAGAGATATTGATGCCCTGGAAACATCTCCCATAATAGCGGTAGTAATGCTTTATTAGAGAGAATTGCTTTCCACGCAGGTTCAAGCCAGCGGGTTTTCCCCATATCGAGATAGCTCGCAAAATCTTCTCCGAGCATAAATTCCCACGGATAGAGTTTAAAGATGGCATCAATCGGCGTATCATCCATATCGGTATATTCAAGATCGCTATTAATGCCGATCTCTTCAATATAGAGAAACTCTGTTTCAAGACCTGCTTCTTTAGCGCAATCTTCAAGATATTCTACTGTTCCACGATCTTCCTCACTATCCTCACAACAACTAAAATGAAGGAGATTCATATTGTGATAAGCGCGAAGGTCCCCAAAGCGAGAGATGAGTTGCTCTTGAATACTATTAAATTGATCGGCAATCATCGGTAGATTTTTTGCTTCAATCTGATCCTCTAGCCAGAGCCATTGGAAAAAGGCACTTTCATAGAGGGACGTTGGCGTATCAGCATTATATTCGAGCATTTTAAGGTTGCCTTGCCCATCATAGGCAAAGTCAAAACGCCCATAAAGAGAAGGCTCTTCACGATTCCAAGATTCTCGGATAAAGCGCCAGCTTTGGGGCGGAATTTGGAATTTTTCTAAAAGCTTTTCACTTTTTACTACACGATCAACAGCCTTTAGTGCCATTTGGTGTAGCTCTTCGGTTGCCTCTTCAATCAGTTCGATCTCTTTTAAACCAAACTGATAGTAGAAATCTTCACACCAATAACGCTCGCCATACATGGTGTGAAAGTTAAAGCCATACTCCTTTGCTTGCGCCTGCCAATTAGGGCGCTCAGTAATTGCCACTCGCTTCATGAATTAACCACCCATGCTACGGCGCTGGGTATTTTGTGAATTTGATGCTGATTTACTGTTTGCCGCAGCAGCTTGTTTTGACACCATCTGCCCAAAGCCTCCACGGCGCATCGTTTGACCTTTTGCACCTGGTTTTAAATCAGAAAGGTTTACTTTAGTAGTAGCACCTGGCTTCATATTGCCAAAGTTCTTACCATCAGCGCCATAGAATTTACCTTGGTTTGGACCACTTTGTGGTGAGTAGAGCGGTTTATGGGCATTAAAGCCACTCATCATTTTCCCAAAGAGAAATCCTGCCATCAGTGGCATCCAGAAGCTTCCACTTGATTGTTGCGCTGTGGCATTGCTTTGATCCACAGGGGCTACTTGACAGCCTGATTCGCCAAATTCAGCAACGCAATCTTCGCGAGTTGCAAAGCGAGGCGCGGTATCAATTGCTTCTTGTTGTGCTTGCGCGAATGTTGTTTCACAAAGCTGCTTAGCATCAGCGCTTGGATTGTAGCGGACGCATTCTTCAACGTTACGATACATGGTGACTTCTTCTAATTGTGCGTCTTTATCACTACCACAAGCGGTAATGATGAATGCAGAAGCGACAATGGCTGCTAGCGGTTTTAGACGAAAAGATTTTGGCTTTTTACGAAAGTTTTCGAGATTCACTTGTGAGGTACGTTTACGCATTTTCCACTCCATAAACAGATGAATATTTTGATATATAATCGCGTTTTAGCATTATACAATAGCGGAAAAAAGCACGCAGAGCTTAATTATTCATCTAAAGATAAGCGTGGTAAGATAAATTTTTATAAAATCATACTGAGAAATTAGTAGAAGGATTGATATGCCACAAGGCGAGAAGTTTAATATCTATACCCATCTTTTTGGTGCTCTCTTAGCGCTTGGGGGCATGGTATTTCTCATTGTTCACTCAAGTATTTATCAAGATGCATGGAAGATTGTCAGCGTCTCTATTTATGGCTCGGCACTCTTTATTCTCTACTTAATCTCTACGCTTTATCACAGTATTAAACCGGGGAGATGGAAAGATCGATTTCAGGTTTTAGATCATTGTGCGATCTATCTTTTAATCGCCGCGAGTTACACACCTTATACATTAGTGACCTTAAATGGAGGTTGGGGCTGGTCACTTTTTGGTATTTCATGGGGATTGTGTTTAATTGGGATTATCCAAGAAGTATGGATTGGTAAAAAAACGCAGATTTTTTCAATGTCGATCTACCTTGTTATGGGATGGCTCATTGTTATTGCCGCAAAGCCTCTCTCATTATCGCTCTCTTCGGAGGGGATTTTTTGGCTTGTAATGGGCGGCGTTGTTTATACGTTAGGCGTAATCTTTTTCTTATTAGATGAAAAGGTTAAGCATGCGCATGGCATCTGGCACCTATTTGTTATTGGCGGTAGTGTTTGTCAGTACTTTAGTATTTTATTTTATGTAAATTAATAGAGTAAACCGTGATTGATAGCGGTGGTACGTGTTTTTTTAATTGAAAATCATTATTACATTATTTGAATATTACCTATTTTAAACTCCATTATTGGATGGCAAAGGTATCATTTTTTTCAGTTTTAAAATGGAAATTATTGATATAAAACAGAAAATATTAGACATTTGCCTAAATTTCAGCCTAAGATGAAAAATCACTAATACCTTAATGATAAAAATAAATTAGTGATAAATATGCTTTCGCATATCAAAGCATCAAGGAGATATAACAATAAGAATAAATCACAATTTATTCAGGAGGATAATATGGGGAAACAACGTACTCTGGATCAAATATCAGAAAGGCGTCGAACCAGACGTGTCGCTTATGCCACAATTATTGGCACAACGATTGAATGGTATGATTTTTTTATTTATGCCAGTGCGGCAGGATTAATTTTTAATAAACTGTTTTTTGCGCCGGCAGGCCCTACATTTGCCACGATTTTATCGTTTGCTTCTGTGGGAATTAGCTTTTTATTTCGGCCGCTAGGGGCTTTTCTTGCAGGTCATTTTGGCGATCGAATTGGGCGCCGGGCAATGCTCGTTGTGACGTTGATCGCTATGGGGGTTGCAACGGCTTTAATTGGCTTGGTACCTACGTATGATTCTATTGGTATTTTGGCGCCAATATTATTAATTTCTTTAAGAATTATTCAAGGTATTTCCGCAGGGGGAGAGTGGGGCGGCGCCGTATTAATGGCTGTTGAGCACGCACCTACCAATAAACGGGGTTTATTTGGCGCTTTTCCACAAATAGGTGTGCCTTTAGGGCTTTTATTAGCATCTGCTGTATTTGCACTGATGAGCGGCGTGATCTCTCCTGGAGAAGCATTTATGGAGTGGGGATGGCGTGTACCTTTCCTTTTAAGTATTGTGCTACTCTTTTTAGGCCATTGGATTCGCCGCTCTGTAGATGAGAGCCCTATTTTTGAAGAGATTAAAGAACGAAAAATTAGTACAAAAGCACCGGTGATACAGCTATTTAAGCATCACGGATTGCTAGTACTACTGGCAGCATTTGTTTGTGCTGGGAATAATGCCTTAGGCTATATGACCACAGGGGGCTTTATTCAAAACTACACAACAGATCCTAATGGCCCTTTACAGATGGATAGAACCCCCATTTTGATTGCCGTGACTATCTCTGCATTTACATGGATGTGTTTTACCTTATTTGCCGGTTATATCTCGGATAAAATTGGGCGTAGGAATATCTATCTGATCGGTTGGACCGTGCAGTTAATTGGCGTTTTTGCATTATTTCCGTTAGTGAATATAGGAACGTGGCAAAGCGTGCTCGCCGCATTAGTTCTGTTATCTGTAGGGATTGGTTTAACTTATGGGGCTTTATCGGTATTTTATGCTGAGCTCTTCCCCGCATCAGTGCGATTTTCAGGGGTTTCTATTACCTATGCGATAGGGTCGATTATTGGGGGTGCATTTGCCCCTATGATTGCAGCTTGGTTAGTTGCCGCAACAGGTTCTACTGAATCTGTGACGATCTATTTAGCGATTATGACGGGATTAAGTTTAACGGCCTCTTTGTTATTACGAGATCGAACAGGAATTCCTTTAGGACCAGATCATGAGGAGGAGCAAAATGCATCTGCTATTTATGGAATGAAGACTAAAAGCCGTTCTTTAGCTATAGAAAGCCTTACCGAGCTAGTGACAACGCCGGTAAAATAAGCTCTTATATTAAATTTGATGATGCTTTTTTAGCCCAATGATAATGATGCCTAATCATTGGGTTTTTTTATAAAAACAGATCACTATGATATTAGTGTTTATCAGGTTTCTCCCTGCCTCCTCCCTATTTTTGTGGGATTTGATGCAAAATAGATTAGACAAATGCCTAAAAATTGGTCTATGATTAATTAATCACTAACATATTAGTTATAAAATAAAAAACGTGATGTGATAGCGCTTTTAAAGATTGTTGTAAAAGCACCAGAGGATTAATTAATAAAAAAAATAATTTTATTCAGGAGGATAAAATGGGACAGTCGCGTCATCTATCTGCTCATCAGATTGAAAAGCGCCGTACTCGGCGTGTAGCTTATGCCACAATTATTGGAACAACTATTGAGTGGTATGATTTTTTTATTTATGCCAGTGCGGCAGGATTAATTTTTAATAAACTGTTTTTTGCGCCGGCAGGCCCAACATTTGCCACAATTTTGGCATTTGCCTCTGTGGGGATTAGCTTTTTGTTTCGGCCGTTAGGGGCTTTTTTAGCAGGTCACTTTGGCGATAGAATTGGTCGAAGAGCGATGCTTGTGGTGACGCTCGTTGCAATGGGACTTGCGACCGCATTAATTGGTCTATTACCCACTTATGACTCTATTGGTATTTTGGCGCCAATATTATTAATTTCTTTAAGAATTATTCAAGGAATCTCCGCAGGAGGAGAGTGGGGCGGGGCTGTATTAATGGCAGTAGAACATGCGCCGACTGAAAAAAGAGGCTTATTTGGGGCGTTTCCCCAAGTGGGTGTCCCTTTAGGGCTTTTATTAGCTTCTGCGGTATTTGCGCTTATGAGCGGCGTGATCTCACCTGGAGATGCTTTTGTTGAGTGGGGATGGCGCGTGCCTTTCTTATTGAGCATTGCACTTCTATTTTTAGGCCATTGGATCCGAAGATCTGTGGATGAAAGCCCGATTTTTGAAGAGATTAAAGCGCGAAAATTAGGGACTAAAGCACCTGTTGTGCAACTATTTAAAAATCATACCTTATTAGTTTTATTAGCGGCTATTGTTTTTGCTGGTAATAGTGCGCTTGGGTATATGACGACGGGGGGATTTATTCAAAACTATACAACAGATCCTAATGGGCTTTTGAAGATGGAGCGAACCCCTATTTTAGTAGCCGTCACAATTTCCGCCTTTACCTGGATGATCTTTACTTGGTTTGCAGGATATATCTCCGACAAGATTGGGCGTAAAAAGATCTACCTGATCGGATGGGCGATTCAATTTATTGGCGTTTTTGCACTATTTCCGCTTGTGAATATGGGAACATGGTCCAGTGTATTAGCCGCTTTGATGATTTTATCTGTGGGAATAGGTTTAACTTACGGCGCACAATCTGCCTTTTATGCGGAGCTTTTCCCCGCATCAGTAAGATTCTCCGGCGTTTCTATCTCTTATGCGATAGGCGCGATTATTGGGGGTGCTTTTGCGCCTATGATCGCAGCGTGGCTCATTGCCTCAACAGGATCTACAGAATCCGTTGCTATCTATTTAGCAATCATGACGGGCTTAGGATTAACCGCCACACTGCTATTACGAGATCGAACAGGAATTCCTTTAGGCCCAGATCATGAGGCTGAGCAAAATATCTCCCCGATTTATGGTATTAAAAGTAAATATCAAGACCAAGATCCCGTCCAAGTGTCTGTGAGTGAGCTGGCTTAAAGATAAAATTTTACCTTATAGATAAAAATATTAACAAATACTCCTTTGAAAGTGATTGCCTATATCCAAAGATATAGGCTTTTTTTTATCCGTGCTGCCTAAAGAGATGATGACAAGATCCATTTTACTCTCTATCTTTGTGAGATAGAGGCGATGTTTTAGAGAATTTGTAGAGGATATTTTTTTCTTAGAAATAGGACGTACTTGTTTTATCTCAACGATATCACCGATGTTATATGTATTCGCTTCATCATGCGCATAGAACTTAGTTGAACGCTTGATCTATTTTTGATACTTCGCATGCTTTACTAATCTTTCTACGTATACAGTAATGGTTTTATTACCTTTGTTTGAAACTACAGTACCAATCACAGTACGAGATTAATGGGCTAAGGGTGAAAGCGTTCTTAGTTAGATTGATTTTTAGAGGCGCTTTTTAACGTGAGTAGCATACTTAAAAAGGCAAGAATCGCGGCAATCAAGATATAGCGAAGCATGGCATCGGGGGTGACATATATGGTTTGGCTAACAAAAAGGCTGAGTAATCCTCCCAATCCAAATTGTAGGGAGACGGCTAATCCTGCAGCAGCCCCTGCTTTCTCTCTTGGGAAAAGGGACATTGCCATGGCAATGCAGTTAGCACTGAGTTGGCCGGTCATGCCAATAAAGATAAAAAGACCAATTACTAAGGGAATAAAAGATATTCCCCCTGCGAGCTGATTAAGAAACACCATGATAGTGGCAGAAAACAGGGCTAGAGATGTCCCCATTATAATCATTTTTTGAGGGCCAATTGTTTTAACAAATTTAGCGTTAAAAATAACAACAATCATGATCGCAAAGATATTGAGCCCAAAAAGGTAAGCATAAGCCTCGGCACTTACACCAAAGTGTTCCATATAGACAAAGGGCGAGGCGGTGATATAGGCAAACATCCCCGCAAAAGTCATACTCATACTGCCGATATAGCCCATCGCTTGTTTATTTTTCATAATATGAACGTAAGATCTTAAGGCGATAGTGACAGAAGTACTGCGAGATTTTTGGGGGAGAGATTCTTTTAAGATAAAAAGACAAGCAAGAAGCGCTACTCCGGCAAAGAGTAGGAGAAAGATAAAGATAGATCGCCAGCCAAAATAGAGCGTTAAATAGCTACCTAAAATAGGGGAGATGAGCGTTGCGATCATCGTAATCATATGCATAATGGATAATATTTTTGCCGAATCATGAAGGGCAAAGAGATCCCGCACTATGGCTCTAGCAATAACAGAGGCGCTAGCCCCACCTAGCGCTTGAAGTAATCTCCAACTAAAGAGCGCTTGGCCACTTTGGCTAAAGATAATGCCAAATGTTGCAATAAGGTAGATCGTAATTCCAATTAATAATAAGATCCGTCGGCCATAATGATCAGAAAGGGGGCCGTAAAAAAACATTCCTAAGCTAAAGCCAAAAAGGAAGAAGGTAATGGTCTGTTTTACTTCCCGAATATTAGCCCCTAGATCTTGAGTAATAGCAGTAAGACTTGGAAGATACATATCAATAGAAAGCGGGCCAAATGCAACAAGGCCCGCTAAGATCATGATAAGACATTTGCTACTTGATATAGGGCGCGGTTGATCGTGATTCATGAAAGCTCCTTGAATATGAAGTAGGAAGCATCTTTTAAGGGGTATCCCTTGCAATAAGCTCTCTTAAAATCTTCTTAAAAGTATTAATTTCATTTTCAGAATAGTGATCAAATACCGCACTTTGGTGTGAAACGGCAATGTCACATAATCCTGCAGCCGTTTCGTGGCCTTTTTTTGTAAGATTGAGCAGCTTATCGTGGCATTCTAGTAAGTTTTTTGCTTTAAGCGCATCAACGGCGACGTTGATCTCTCGCATCGGCATTCCCACCTCTTTTAGCATCTCTTCTTTTGTTGAACCATGTTCGCCATAAAGTACCATTACTAAACGCGCTTCACTAACGCTAAGTCCCACCGCTAATTGTTTTGGATAGTACTCATTTTGATAGGCTCGCACAGCTTGTGTGAGTAGGTAGTGCATATTGTCATAAAGATCGGCTCTAGATTTTTGCGCACGATATTCCGCCACATTTTCTGAAACTTTAAGGCTAGGATGGGGTAAAACTGCGGAGTAAGCCCCTTGATGATATAAAAGTGGCGCTTTGCCATTGTCACTAAAAGCGATAACTTTACCGATTAAGATAATATGATCGCCAGCATCAATGGTTTGGTAGAGTTCACATTCAAAGTGCGCAGCGCACTGCTCAAGAATGGCAGAGCCACCAGCGCCTTCTGTAAAACGCATTTCTGCAAATTTATCTTCAACAGGTCTTGCAAAGTTATTAGATACATTAATTTGATCGACAGAGAGGATATTAACCGTAAAGTGAGATGCTTCTAAAAAGACATCTTGACTACGAGAGCGTTTATCAATGCTCCATAAAATAAGGGCAGGGTCGAGTGAGACTGAGTTAAAGCTATTAGCAGTAACGCCTACACGATTTCCTTTGTCATCTTGAGCGGTGATAACAGTAACGCCGGTCGCAAAGTTACCTAAGGCGCGGCGAAAGGCTTTGGGGTCAATTTGGGGCATGACGATTTCTCCTTACTTGCATGAGAAGTAGATCTAAGAGTCTGTAATAGGAAATAGAAGATAGCCTCATGGGCAAAGAGTGCGCTTTAAAAAGATAAATCTTCTCCTTTTTAAAGGACAAAAGAGGGAAAGGAGAATGTTAATGATGATTACCTCTTAAAAGCGCACTTAATGGTTTTATACCATGGAGGGATCTGGTTCTAAGCCCATCAGTTCTCTACCTAAAATTTGCGCACATACATCATAATCTGTATAGGCATGTGCTCCTGTCATGTGGGAATCTCTAAAGAGTCTTTGTAATTCATTTCCATCAAACCATGCGCTACCACCGGCGGCACTAAATAAGCGATCAACAGCCTCAATACACATTTTTACCGCATAAGCTTGGTTAGTGCGCCAAAAAGCTAAGGTTTCAGCGGTTGGGTATTGTTTGTTAATGCCGTGAATACGATGATCTTCCCAAGTTCTTTCTAAGAGCGCTCTTGCGGCTAAAACTTGATGGGTTGATTCAGCAAGTCTCATTAATGCCGGCGTTGCCGCTCCCACTTTGGCGCCCGTATAAGCTCTGACTCGATTTTTTGTGCGCTCTTTAAAAGCCTCTAACATTCTTTCTGCAACGCCTAAACTAATCGCAGAGAAACCACAAGCAAAGTAAGGACGATAAGGTGTATAGAAGATTTTACTCTCTGGATAGAGCCCAAATCCTGCTGACTTTCCTGTCATCATATCTTGCGCTGCTTGAATACGATATTCAGGGATAAAGACATTATCAATTTTTAAGGTTTTAGAACCACTGCCTTTCATCCCCATGACAAACCAGTTATCCACAATTTCATAATCACTTCTTGGGATAACTGCAAATGAGTAGATCTTATTGCCATCTTTATCAAAGCGATTGCAGCCAACTATGGCCCAATCTGCATAATCACAACCACTACTCCAGCCCATCTCGCCACTTAAACGAATGCCGCCTTCGACCTCTTCAATCGTACTAAAAGGGGCGATTGAGCTACTTGCTACGCTATCTGGATTTTGTCCCCACACTTCATCTTGGAGCTGTTTTGGAAACATCGCTAGCTGATGATTATGAGTGCAGAGTAAGCTGTAAGCCCAAGCCGTTCCTGCGCAAGCTTTGGAAAGTTCTACCACACATTCTGCAAATTCAGGAAGAGAGATTTCAAATCCTCCATAAGCTTTTGGAAGAAAAGCACGATTGAGCTGAATCTTATTGAGTAATTCGATACTCTCTTTAGGGGCTTTTCTATCGAGTTCTGCTTGATGGGCATTTTTGGCAATCTCTGGGAGAATTGTTTTGATACGTTCTAATAAAAAATTTGATTCTGACATTTTCAGTCTCCTTCCTCATATATTGTGTGATCTGTTTTCTTTGGGTGATATACAATTTATTTGTTAAGAATTTCTATGATTCTTTTTTTTACCGTAATTAATAGACGGAATTTTTATCCCTAGTGTTATCTATGGTTTTAAATTGGGCTAGTAGGGTTTTACTCGCATTGACTAACAAAGAAGTATCAACGCCGATGGCGACAAAATCAAAACCCATCTCAATGAATTTTTTAGCACCTTCTTCATTAGCATATAAGATACCAGCAGCTTTGCCATGAGACTTAATGGTTTTAAGCGTATTAATAATGGCTTCTTGTACTTCTGGGTGGGTAGGATTTCCGCGATGCCCCATCGAAGCACTTAAGTCCGCAGGACCAATAAATATTCCATCAACGCCATCTAATGCCACGATCTCTTCTAAATTTTTAAGGCCGGTAAGATTCTCAACTTGTAGTAAAAGGCACATCTCGTTATCTGCATGATGAAGATATTCCTCGATTTGATTCCATTTTGAAGCTCTTGCGAGAGCGCTCCCCACGCCTCGAATTCCTTTGGGCGGATACCACATTGATTGCACTAACTCTTTTGCATGCTCTTTTGTCTCAACCATTGGAATGAGTAAGGTTTGAGCGCCAAGATCTAAAAGTTGTTTAATAATTTCAGGTCTGCCAACAGGCGGGCGAATGATCGGATGAGAGATTCCTTGTGCTTGATAGGGGGCAATGGCTTGTAATTGACTTAAAAGAGATGAAAGATCATTAGGAGCATGCTCTCCATCTAATAAGAGCCAATCATAACCGATAGATGCAAGAATCTCAGTGCTATAAGGGCTTGCAAGTCCTGCCCATAAACCAATTTGTGTGTCCCCTTTTTGTAAAGCTTCTTTAAATCTGTTTTTTGGGAGTTTCATCATCTAAATTCCTTTAAGGTTAGCCAAAGTAACAGGTGACAGCACCTAGTTCACCATAATCGACATGGAACGTATCGCCTTTACGAGCCGCCACGGGTCTTGTGAAAGAGCCACCTAAAATGACTTGTCCCGCTTCTAGTTGCACACCGTGAGGCGCAAGTTTATTAGCAAGCCAAGCAACCCCTTTGGCAGGATGGTTTAACACAGCTGCCGCTACGCCGCTCTCTTCAATCACCCCATTACGATAGAGTACGCCGCTAATTTTACGAATATCTAAATCTAAGGGTTTAATCGCTCTTCCCCCTAAAATTACGCCGGCATTTGCGGCGTTATCAGAGATGGTATCGAAGACTTTACGCGTAACTTTTGTCTCAGGATCAACATGGTGCAATCTCGCATCAATGATTTCAAGTGCCGGAATAACCCACTTTGTCGCATCAAGGACATCAAAAATAGTGCAGTTAGGACCTGATAGTGGCTTTCCTAGAATAAAGGCGAGCTCAACTTCCACTCTTGGCACAATAAAGCGATCAGTTGTAATAGTGCTGCCTTCTTCAAAAAACATATCGTCAAGAAGTGCCCCATAATCAGGCTCTTCAATATTAGAAGAGATCTGCATGGCGCGTGAAGTAAGACCAATTTTATGACCCACAAGTTCTCGGCCTTCCGCTATTTTAAGCGCAACCCACGCTTTTTGTACCGCATAGGCATCATCAATGGTCATCTTTGGGTATTCAAGAGAAAACTGTCGCAGTTGTTGACCACTTTTTTCTGCTTGATTGAGCTTAACGGCTAATTGATGAATGATTTCAGGAGATAACATATAAAATTCCTTTTCTGCAAAGCCGGCATTTAAGCCTTATTTTGGGCTAAAAATGCGTGGATATTATTTTTTTTGTAAGTAAGAACAGGATCAATTTCTTGCATCTCAAAGGTAATCGCTAAGAGCCTTTTTGCATGTAATGGCTCAAAGAAGTTTTCGATGACAGTAAAGAGCTTATCAGCTTCTGCTTTTCGAACATCAAGGGGTCTACCAGATCCTACTTTTAATAAGATATGAACAAAGGCATAATCATGTTTACCATCGGCAACTCGGTAATGATCCATACGAATCGCGCGGCTACGTATCCCCCCTAGAGGGAATACACCACTTTTACCGAGAGTCTCGTGGACGCTTTCAAAGAGCTGATTAAAATTGATGTCATCTTCTAAATTAGCAGAGTATTCAACGATAAAATGTGGCATATTTTGATCCTTATTTTTTAGTCAAAAGGAAGAATGGCATTAATTTGTCCTGTGCCGGAGCTTGCAAAGAGTTCGGTGATAATCTCTGCTTTTCCTTGATATTGATCCCAGCCCATCACGCCTAGGAGCATTGCCGTGTCGTGCATCATCCCTTCGCCAAAGCAATACTCGGCGTATTCAGGGAGCATTTTGACAAAATCTGCCCATAGACCTTGCGTCCACATATCAACAACGCGAAGATCTACTTGGCGGTCAAACTCACGGGTGTAACTATCCATACCCTCTTCAGCTTTAACATCCCAGATAAATCTGTGAGAGAGCGAGCCACTAGCAAGGACAGCAACCGTGCCATCATATTCTTTAATCGCTTCAACTAGTGCTTCTCCTAGTTTTCGGCTGTTTTCAAGTTCATGGGAAGTACAAAATGCAGAGATTGAGAGGACTTTAAAATGATTATCATCATTCATATAGCGCATCGGAACGAGCGTGCCATATTCCATCTCTAAACTTGGGATTTCATGAGACATTGCACGAACCCCTTTTTCACGAGCTTTTTCGGCAATAAGATGACCGAGTGCTGGGTTTCCTTCATAGCTATAGGTCATATCTTTAATAAAGTGAGGCAGCTCATTACTGGTATAAATGCCTTCATATACGGCGTTACAATTGATGTGATAACCGCTATTGACGAGCCAATGCGTATCGAAAACGATGATGGTATCAACGCCAAGCTCTCGGCAACGACGACTAATCTCTTTATGTCCATCAATTGCAGATTGCCGGCAACCATAATTTTTGCCCGGCATTTCTGATAGATACATCGATGGGACGTGTGTTACTTTTGCTGCTAATGCAATTTTACCCATAATAAACTCCTTTAAATGGTTTTTTAAGGGCGCTCTTTTTTTGATAAAACTAGAAAGATTAGCGCCGCTATTTTATACTTTTTATTATTGTTATCAGAATGATATGTCGAATTACATGCCCCATTTAGGGATATGATGATCGCCAAGAGAAATACAGACATTCTTCACTTCGCTAAAGACTTCTAAGCTATAATCCCCACCTTCACGACCTGTTCCAGATTGCTTCACGCCGCCAAATGGTTGGCGTAAATCTCGTACGTTTTGGGAGTTGATAAAGACCATTCCCGCTTCAATTTGTGCGGCAACTCGGTGTGCTCTGGTAAGATCTGAAGTCCAAAGATAAGAGGCAAGCCCATATTCCACATCATTGGCTAAGCGAACGGCTTCTGCTTCATCTTTAAATTTCATAAGGCAAACGACAGGGCCAAAAATCTCTTCTTGTGCAATACGCATATTGTTATCAACATCAGCAAAAACGGTCGGTTGAATAAAGTTACCATTTTTTAGATGATCTGGAAGGTTGGCAGGTCTCTCAAGACCGCCTGCTAAGAGTGTTGCGCCCTCTTCCATCCCAATTTTAATATAACCTGTCACTTTGTTGTAATGATCCAAAGTGATCATTGCGCCCACTTGCGTATCAAAGCTTTGAGGATCTCCTACTTTAATGCGTTTTGCCCGCTCTGCAAATTGCGCTACAAACTCATCATAAATACTCTCTTGAATAAAGATTCGAGAGCCGGCAGTACAGCGCTCCCCATTTAATGAGAAGATGGTAAAGAGCGCAGCATCTAGGGCGCGTTGCCAATCGGCATCATCAAAGATCAGAACAGGGGATTTTCCGCCTAGTTCCATGGAGTATTTTTTAATGCCGGCATTAGACATAATCGCGCGTCCGGTGGTTGTGCCGCCGGTAAAAGAGACGGCTCTAACATCAGGATGCTCCACAAGGGCAGAGCCTGCTGTGCGGCCATAGCCTTGTACTACGTTTAATACCCCTTCAGGAACACCAGCCTCAAGCGCTAAACGTCCCAATTCATTTGCCGTTAATGGAGATAACTCGGACATTTTTAAAACAGCAGTATTCCCAAGTGCTAGGCAGGGCGCTGTTTTCCAAGTAGCAGTCATGAATGGGACGTTCCACGGTGAGACCAAGGCGCAAACGCCAACGGGTTGATAAAGGGTATAGTTAAGCATCTGATCATCAACAGGATAAGTATGACCATTAACGCGGGTACAAACTTCGGCAAAGAAATCAAAGTTATGTGAAGCGCGAGGAATCAGAACATTTTGTGTTTGATGAATCGGAAGACCGGTATCAAGCGTTTCAAGCTGCGCGATCTTTTCAACATTTTGATCGATTAGCTCCCCTAATCGGCGCATAATTTTAGCGCGTTCTTTCGCGGGGGTTTTCGACCATTTAGGGAAGGCTTTTTTCGCAGCAGCCACTGCCATATCAATCTCTTTTTTTCCACCGCTAGCAACTTCACCGATTTTTTCCATCGTCGCGGGGTTGATATTATCGAAGGTTTCTTCGCTTGTAACTTCTTTACCATCAATCCAATGTTTAATCATGGTCAATATCCTCTTTTGATCTGTTTTAATGTTAATGCATATTTATGAGTTATTATTTGATGCACAAAGCTTAAAGCCCGCGTGTTTTGTAATATTCTTCTTCAGTTAAGACATGATTGACGAGCTTGCCAACGCCTTCAACTTCAATAATAACGGTATCTCCGGCTTTGACATCTGATGTGCCTTTAGGGCAACCTGTGGCAATCATATCGCCGGGGTTTAAAGTCATAAATTGACTGAGATACTCAATTAAAAAGGGCACATCAAAGATCATATCTTTGGTATTACCTGATTGACGAAGTTCGCCATTTACCCAAGTTTTTAACCCTAGATTCATCGGATCTTTAATCGCTTCTTTAGAAAGAATGTAAGGTCCTACAGGCGTCATGCCATCACGGTTTTTAACACGAAGATTTGGGCGATAATAGTTCTCTAAATAATCACGAATCGCATAATCATTACAGAGCGTAAACCCTTCAACATAATCCCAAGCATCTTCTTTACTTACCTTTGTGGCAGTTTTGCCAATGACAACGGCAAGCTCACACTCATAATGCATATAATCCACATGATCAGGGCGCCAGCTATGGCCATTATGACCGACATAAGTGCCGGCAGTTTTAATAAAAATTAAAGGTTCTTTAGGTGGCTCAAATGCAAGCTCTGTTGCATGATCTGCGTAGTTTAAGCCTAGCGCAATCATTATGCCATTTGCAGGTGGGAGCCATGTGACTTCCGTTTCTGATTTTACCTCACCATTAGGGAAGTTTACGGACATATCATCATTGACTGTCACGTGATATTGTTTGTTTTGATACTCGACGATAGCGCGCTTCATGATGCATTCCCTCCGATGATTTCATCTTCTAATGAGAGAAGATTATCTAATTTAACAGTGACCTTATCGCCTGTTTTGGCAAAATGAAAACCAGAAGGTGTGCCAAGAAGTAAAATATCGCCTTCTCGTAGGGTCATAAATTCTGTAATAGTCTCTAAAAGTTCAGGAATATCTCGAACCCAATTGCGGCTATTATCGCTTTGAACCTCTTTCCCGTTAATCTCAAGGGAGAGATTAAGATCATTAAGGTCTTTTATTTGCGTAATAGGGAGCGCATTTTTATGAATGGAGAAGTAACCATCTTTACACTTTGCAACAACCGCAGGGCGATAATAGCTCTCTGAAGGTGCTGAGTAATCATTGGCAATGGTGATGCCTTTAACATAGTTAAGCGCCTCATTTTTTGAAAGGCGCGTTGCATCTTTCCCCATGATAAGCGCAATATTAGCGCCTAATTGAACGGTATCATCGGTAATCGTAATTTTATGCGATGCATTATATGTATTGGGCGGCTTTATAAATAAGACGGGTCTTTTGGGGGGCGCAACATAGGGTTTTTCATTAAAAGCGGTATTATTCTCTTTTAATAATGACTGATAGTTCAGTGCGACACCAAAGACATTTTTGTCTTTAATTTCAAATTGAAACATACCTATCCTCTCTTTATTTTAATATCAATTTATTGCTATTTTTATCGCTATTATTTTTAAGCAGTTTTCTATTGCTAATATATTAGTGATATATAAATACAAGGAGGTTGTCAACTTTTAAAAGAAGGAAATGAAAGATTTACCCTATTTTTCAGAAAAAACTTGATTTAACCCGCTGATTTTTCAAGTTCGGCATTTTTTTCGAGGACTTGTACTAAGTTTTCTTCAATATTTGAAAGTAAATTTTCCCCTATCTGGGCGGCAAAGGCATCATAAGCTTTCATATTTGCCTCTAAGATTTTTCTCACCATCACATCAACGCCTGGGGATAATTCTACTAAAACACGGCGTTTATCCGTTTTTGAGGGAACTTTAATAATGAGCTCTAACTCTTCCATCCGCTTTAAAATCCCTGCCATGCTAGGACTTAAGATGCAGCAGATCTCACACAGCTCTCGTGGCTCTAGGGTTTTAGTCTCATATAGTGCGCGTAAAATACGCCATTGTTGTTCTGTAAGATTCCATTCGTTTAGAATCGGTCTGAAATTACGCATCATGAGTTCGCGTACACGCATGAGAAGTAAGGGGATATTTTTTTGCGTTGTCATACTGTTTTTATTATAGAAATTTTAAATCGTCATCCATCGAACCCTTAAAACCCTAACACCTTGCTAATTTTAATAAAGAAGCTCATTTTAAAGTCTTCTTATTAGAAAATCACTTCTTTCGTAGTAAATTTCATACAAAGAAAGAAGTGATTGATGTGTTATTAAGATACAAAGCTTGCGATTATCAGGATTTAGCCATTATTTAGCCCAAGCAATGGGAAGATCGTAATGGGGGAAATTCTTTTCGATATAGGTTTTAAATCCGTCAGAATTGATAATCTCCGTGACCTTTTTGGCCCACGGTGCATTTTTATTAGGTTCATTGACAACAACCCAATTGACAAAATGCTTACTAGATTCAATATGCAAGGCATCACTTAAACTCATATCTGAATCGACGACATAGTTACCATTAATAATAGCAAAATCAAGATCTTGTTTCGCGCGGATCATCTGAGGACCTGCGATCTCAACAATCTGAATATTATAAGGGTTCTCGGCAATATCACTTGCTAATGCTCTAAAGCGATTAGGGATAGTTTCTTTGAGTTTGATCCAGCCAATTTGCTCTAAAATCCATAATCCTCTTGCAAAATTGGTAACGTTAGAAGGGATGCCAATCGTCACGCCTTGTGGGATATTATCCAGCGTTTGATGTTTGCCACCATAGATTCCATAAGGCGCAGTAGGTACTTGCACAAGAGGAATCAGATCCGTTTTATGGGTTTCATTAAACTCATCAAGATAAGGTTTATGCTGCACAATATTAAGATCCACTGAGCCTTCAGCGACGCTAATATTTTGCAGTTTTGTATCTGATGCGGTTGTTAAGGTCACGTTGTAGCCTGCTTTTTCTAATTCAGGACCGATATATTCTCGGACAAAATCTTCAAAATCACCCGTAGAGGTAGAGATATGGAGCGTCTTTTTAGGGGGATTTGTTGAGGATTTTGCGGTTTGCTCAGGATCACTACATGCCATAAAAATAGCAGTCGTACTAACGATGATGGCAAGTTTGATTAGTGTCAGGGGGCTAAGCCTTTGTTGAAGTGGTTTTAAAATTGAATGAATCATAGAAATATTCCCCAGCTTTTGCTGTATTAATGTTGTTAGAGAGGGTTTGATGAGCTTTTATACCTGCTCATCAAAGGTATAAAAATGAGGGATTATAATGTTTCAATATTGATATCCGCATAAAAGCGCTCAGCAACATCAGGATGAGAGCGAAGTCGTCCTTTAAGGAGATTTTTACCAACATTGGCATAAATAGGGTTATCAGGATCTTGGGTAATGCCGGTAACTGCAGCTTGGAGCTCACTTGGTAATGTGAGCTGCGGGACTTCACTATCTAAATCAGAATTTAGGAAATAGGCGATAGAGTAACGACTTTCGCCCACTTTTGTGGGAACGACACGATGCAATGTCGCTTTTAAGAACCCATTGGTCGCCGCTTCTAAAAGCTCGCCAATATTGACGACAAAAGTGCCGGGAATAGGGGTTGCTAAAACCCACTCATCATCTTTAAGCACTTCTAAGCCAGCAACTTTCCCTTGTCTAACAAAGGTTAAAACCCCAAAATCTTTATGGGCTCCCACGCCTTGTTCACTATTTTCAATGCCAGGATAATGAATGGCACGTAAGACAACAGAGGGCTTATCTTGATAGATATTGGCAAAGGCATCTTCTTTTTGTCCAAGCGCTAAAGCGAATGCTTTTAGCAGAGAGATCGCAAGAGCTGTTTGCGCTTTTTGTAGTTGCTCAAAAACGGTTTTAATTCTAGGTAAGCTTTCAGGCCATTGGTTGGGGCCATAAATTCTTAGCCAAGGTTTTTCTAAAGGGATTTCCGCGAGGGGAATCGCCGGATATTCTAGCATCGTATCAAATTGCTCTCGGCTATCAGGCTTTTTACGGGTAATCTCGCCATGAACGGCGGTATAACCCCGAAAATGTGGGGAGTTTATTGCACTTACTTGTAACTTATCTTCTAAGGATTGAGCAAAAAAAGCTTTAGAGAGAGCTTCTGCCTCTTCGAGCAGTTCTAGCGAAACACCGTGATTTTTAATATAGAAAAATCCAATTTCATGAGCAGAATAGAGAAGATCCTTAATAAATTGTTCTCGATCTTTGCCCCCCTTTTCATAGAGGCTAAAATCAAGAATGGGAAGATTAGCATCAATGGCTTGAGCTTGCGTGGATATTTTGGAGGTTGTCATGTTGATAAGTCCTATTGATATAATGATTGAGAAATGATTTTGGGGTTAAAAGACACTTAAAAATGAATCGAGAATTAGTCCCAAGCTAGAGGAAGGTCGTATCCTTTAAATGTTTGGGCAGAATAGGTTTTAAAGCCCTCGGAATTTACGATCTCAATAACCCTTTTTGCCCAAGGGCTCTCCTTATTTCGCTCATGAATGACAATCCAGTTCACAAAATGGCGACTTGGTTCCACATAGAGCGCATCAGTAAAGTGAATGCCGGCATCGAGTGCATATTTACCATTAATAATCGCGTAATCAATATCCGGTAATGCTCGTAGCATCTGCGCAGCTTCTATCTCTTTAATATCAAGATTGTAGGGATTGGTAGCGATATCTCGTTTAGTGAGATGAAAACGATCGGGGGCATCTTCTTTAATGGTGATCCAGCCTAAACCTTCTAAGATCCATAAGCCTCGTGAGAAGTTCGTGACATTAGAGGGAATCCCGACAGAATCTCCCTCAGTCAAAGCGGCAATGGTCTGCTTTTTAGCAGGATAGATACCATAAGGCGCAGTGGGAACCTGCACAAGCGGCACCAATTTCCCTTTTTGATTGCGATTAAATTCTTCCATGTAAGGGCGATGTTGAAAAAGATTCATCTCAAGTGAGCCTTCTTCTACAGCAACATTAGGAACAACCGTATCAGTGATGACTAGTAGCTCTACTTGATAACCCTCTTTTGCTAACTCAGGCGCTAGGTATTCTTTAACAAGATCATGGAAATCGCCAGGAGCCGTGCTAATTCTCAGCAAGGTCGTTTCATGGTTTTTTGTAGCTTGTGACTCCTCTGAGCAAGCCGTAATTAAGAGTAAAGCAGAGAGGGTGAAAATAACTTTTAAAGGCTGCTTTATACGTTGAATAAGCCTTTTAGGAAGTGAGGGTTCTATTTTTGTCATATTATTCTCCTTAAGATGGTTGGAGAATATTGGGGCTATTGCCGCTTGTTTCTCCTTAATGAATAATGGGGTTGGGGTATTTAAGGTAAGGTTGGTGCTTTGTTGTGTTTTCTCCATTTTAGGAAAGGGGGGGGGAATATTACACATCTCCTTTACACATCTCCTCTGGCAGCTTTAGTATCTCGGGGGATGCGGTAACTTGTGACTATTTGACGAATTGGGCCTTTAGGTAACCAGTTAGGATTGGCTGTTTTAAGAATAAATCTTAAATTTTCACTCTCAATTTTGGAGAGATAATCCGCTAAGTAGTAACCTAGATAAAAACCTTTAATAACGCCAGAGCCATTACAGCCACTAATGAGGTAGACATTTTTATAAGGTGTTGCAAATTGAGGCGCTTGATTACGAGTAAGGGAGATCATGCCGCCCCAAGTGTATTGGAACTCGTTATTTACTAAAAAAGGAAAACGCGCAAGAAAGGATTGGCGATGGATTTTCCATGCCTTTTCACGCTTTGCAGCATCTGCTTGTAAGGTTGGAAGATAATCAAAACTATTACGGATAAAGATCCGATGATCAGACGTTAGGCGAACGGTTGTTCCGGCGTGATGTGCCGGCGTTGTTCCCCAGGCGGAAATATCTTGAAAATATTGAGATATTTGATCGCTTGATAGCGGCGCCGTAAGGCTTGCATAGGTGAAGATGGGCAATGTTTTATTGCCGGCAATGCCAAAGGCGCTAAGATAGGCGTTGGTGGTAAGGATCACTTTTTCAGCGTTGATACTGCCGCCGACAAAATGCACTTTATGAAGGGGCTGCTGATAATCGATTGCGGAGACAGGGCTATTTTCAAAGAGTGTTACCGATTCTGGAAGCGCGGCAATAAGTCCTCGAATTAAAGTTGCAGGATTGACAAGGGCTGCGCCTTTAGTATAAACAGAGGCACGGTAATAGGGCGTTCCTAAACGCTTTTGCAAAGGGTTGCCAGAGAGCCATTCATATTCAATGCCGCTATACTCTAATGCTTTGATAAATTTTTTTAAAAGGGCAACATTTTCCCCCTCTCTAGCTGAGAGATATTTACCAGCATCATCCCAGTGCGGGATTTGATAGTGATCTTTATATGCTTTAAGTTTATTCAGAGCAAAGGCTGAGAGTGAGATGGATTGCTCAATCTCCTTCTTAGAGTATAAATTAGCATCTAAGTGATGAGGAATGTCCGATAAAAAGCCTGCATTTCTGCCAGAAGTCCCTTGCCCAATTTGCAAAGCATCTATCAGCGCAATCTTTAAAGAAGGATTATTCTCAGCGAGGCGAAGCGCAGTTGAGATGCCGGTAAATCCGGCCCCAATAATGACCACATCAAATTGATGGTTCCCTTTTAGGGGCTCAGAGAATAGTTTGTTAGCATCAGGCGCTGTTGCAAGCCAACCATTTTCACCATCGAGCTTTGGGGTATGTTTGATGATTTTTTTCATACGGTAAACCTTTATCTTGCGCTTCATTACCAAGCTAGTGGCAAGTTATAATTGGCAAATCGGGTTGCTGAGTAGGTTTTAAAATCATCGGATTCAAGGATTTCTATGACCTTTTTAGCCCAAGGTGTATCACTATTTTTTTCATGGATAACAACCCAGTTAATAAAATCTTTGCTAGGTTCAGTTGAGAGTGCTTCCCTAAAATGAATGCCGGCATCAAGAGCGAAATTACCGTTGATAATGGCATAATCTAAATCCGGTCTGACTCTAACAACTTGGGCAGCTTCTATCTCTTTAAGTTCAAGATTATAAGGATTGTCGATAATATCGTGTTTACCGATCTGGAAACGATCTTCAATATCTGACCGAAGCGTGATCCAACCGATATTTTCTAAGATGAGTAAGCCTCTGGAAAAATTAGTGACATTGGAAGGAATACCGATAGTAGCCCCATTTTTGACCTCAGATAAGTGCTTTAATTTACCGCTATAAATACCGTAAGGCGCTGTGGGTACTTGAACCAGCGGGATAAGGTGCCCTTTTTGATTACGGTTAAACTCATCCAAATAAGGCTTGTGTTGAAAGATATTAAGATCAAGTGACCCTTCTTCCACGCTGACATTAGGAATCACAATATCGGTAATCTCTGAAAGCGTGACTTTATAGCCTGCTTTTTCTAACTCAGGACCTAAATAATCTCGTACAAGATCGCCAAAGTCGCCAGGAGAGGTTCCAATTTTAATGACCTCTTTGTTATTAGCGCTATTTCCGGCAGTATTCGCTTCATCTGAGCAGGCCGTAATAATACCAGTAAAGATCAGTATCGTTGAGATGACTCCCACGCGGATCTTTGAGAGGATTGAGGTTTGTTTTTTGTAAGGTGCTTGGGTTTTTGGCGTATGAATCATGAGTTTCTCCTTGAATATCGGCTTGGAGAACTCCTGTTTCGCTTAGCTGTTTTGCCCGCAAGCTTCTCCAAATCGGCATGTTTTTCATTATGTTTTAGTCGTTATCAATATAGAGTTAATAAAATCAGTTTTTAAAAGGTCTAATCAAGCACGACATCGCTATAGAAGCGTTTTGCCACATCAGTATGTGAGCGAAGACGACCTTTTAAGAAGTTTTTACCAATTTGGGTAAACATTGGATTTTTCGGATCTTGGGTAATTCCCCGAATGCCGCTTTGTAGCTCTTTTGGCAGTTCAAAAAGAGGAACTGTGGCATCAAGCTGAGAGGTTAAGAAGTACGCTAGTGAAAATCGGCTAGAACCAATGGGAGAGGGCGCGACTCTATGGAGCGTTGCCTTGAGGTAGCCTTGTGAAGCAATCTCAAGAAGCTCGCCGATATTAACAACAAATGTTCCTTCGATGGGTTCTGCTAGCACCCATTCATCATCTTTTAATACTTCAAGACCTGCAGTCTCTTCTTGTTGCACAAAGGTGATATAGCCAGAATCTTTATGGGCACCTACGCCTTGTTCGCCGGCAACACCCGGATAATGAATTGCTTTAGAGAGCACCGATGGTTTATGGGCGTAAGTATGCGCGAGAGCATCTTCTTTTTGCCCAAGCGCTAGTGAAAATGCAGATAACATAGATTTAGCAAGTTCTGTTTGGCGCTCTTGTAATTCTACAAAAGCTGGGCGAAATTCAGGGATTGAATCTGGCCATTGATTAGGACCTTGTAGACGTAACCAAGGCTGATCCTTTGGGATTTGATCTAAAGGTATCGCCTCATATTCAGGCATGTAATCGAGCTGCTCACGACTATCAGGTTTTTCACGGGTGATTTCATCATGCACATTGGTATAACCCCGAAAATGCGGGGAGTTAGACATATGGATTTGATGTTTCTCTTCTAAGGGTAGTGCAAAGAACTCTTTGGATAGATCTTGCACCTTTTTAATAAGATCTTGGGGGATTCCGTGGTTTTTGAGGTAGAAAAAGCCAATTTCATGAGCGGCAAAACGTAAGTTTTTTAAAAACTGTTCTCGCTCGGCACCACCTGCGACAAATTGCGCATAGTCTAGTATCGGTAAATTAGGGTTAAGATCGATAGTCATTGTGAGTCTCCTTAGAAAACTAATGGTGAGAGTCCTTGTTGTTTTCTATTTTTTTATTGTTTGATTTTTTAAAAGTTTATTGGGTAAAAGCTCTAAATTAACCATTCATATATGTATAGCCTGTTATTGAATTAAGAGTCAAATTATTTAGCATATATGTTTAGTTTTAATTTTAGCTTAATGAAGTAATATTGCTTTAAGTGATTAATATTTCTGGTCTATTTTTAGTATTGATGAGACAGCGAAGCAAAGGGATCTAGCAGAAAGATTCCTTGAGATAATAAAAATAAAGGGAGATAAGACGTTAAAAGATGTTTTTGTGGTGATAAGTTCAAAGTCATAAAATTTTCCTTCATAAACAAAAAATCGGCAGTATAGATGCCGATTTTGCTTGCTCTCCATCAGTGTTGCACCACGGATAAGAAGGAGAATCTCAAAGTTTTTGAGATGGACGCTTTAGCTGTTATATGCCCGCAAGCTGTTTGATTCAAATCGGCATTAGCTATTAGAAGTAGCATTGATTGCAGTTTTTTGTCAAATAGTTCTTGTAATAAATGATTGATTTACACTAGTTTTATCAGATGAAAACTACAAAAGTATGTTTTTGGAATAGGCTGATTTATTTGGAATCTGGCACAAATGCCGGCATTGAAAATATAGATATTTAAAAAGGGGAAATAGTTAATTTTCAAAGAGAAATTTAAGGTGTTTTTATAATAAGCCTAGATCGCTTTAGGGAAATGTTTTGGGGCTATCTTTCTAAAGCATTATTCCAACAATTATTAGAAAAATGGACGCTTGATTAGAAGCTTAGTTAAAGAGCTTGAGTGGTAGTTTTAAAGGGGCTTTTAAGACTTTGAGAGGCTTTTTTAAGTGGAAAATGAAAAGAGTTAATATCCTTTTGAAGGTTTATGCGGAGAATTGATTGAGCCCTTTGAGAATGGTGATAGAATCAAAAGAGTGCTCTTTTTTAGGCTTTTAATAAAAGGGCGATTTTTTTCACTTACTAATCATCATACAATCATGACAACCATCACCAATATTGAAGATCTGCGCGTGATCGCTAAAAAACGTGTACCGAAAATGTTCTATGACTATGTCGATTCAGGTTCTTGGACGGAGTCTACCTATCAGGCGAATGAGTCAGACTTTCAAAAGATTAAGCTGATTCAAAAAGTCGCACGTAATATGGAAAATCGCTCGCTTACAAGAGAGATGCTCGGGATTGAGATGTCGATGCCACTCTCTATTGCGCCAACGGGTTTAGTGGGAATGGTGCATCCGGATGGGGAGATTTTAGCGGCAAGAGCAGCATCAAATTTTGGGATTCGTTATACGCTTTCGACAATGAGTATCGCCTCTTTAGAAGATATTAAAAGAGAGGTAAACAAACCTTTTTGGTTTCAGCTTTATGTAATGCGTGATCGGGATTTTATGCGCCGTTTGATTGATCGGGCAAAGGCTGCTGGTTGTGATGCTTTAGTGATTACCCTTGATTTACAGATGATAGGGCAGCGCCACAAAGATCTTAAAAATGGCCTTTCTGTACCTCCTAAACCGACTTTACGCAATTGGATTAACCTTTTAACAAAGCAGCGTTGGTGCTGGAATATGCTGAAAACAAAACGCCGACAGTTTGGCAATATTGTGGGGCATGTTGAAGGCATTGATGATCCTAGCTCCTTAGGTTCATGGACACAGCAACAATTTGATTCGACATTAAACTGGGACGATATTGCCTGGATTAAAGAAGCATGGGGCGGCAAGATTATTTTAAAAGGGATCTTAGATGCTGAAGATGCAAAGCTTGCCAATAGCGTGGGCGCAGATGCGATTGTGGTGAGTAATCATGGCGGACGTCAGCTTGATGGCGCACTCTCTTCCATCGCGGTTCTTCCTTCGATTGTCGAAGCACTTGCCGGCACTTCAACCGAGGTGATTCTCGATAGCGGGATTCGCTCAGGACAAGATCTATTAAAAGCTGTGGCATTAGGCGCAAGGGGAGGCATGATTGGCCGAGCATATCTCTATGGACTTGGCGCAATGGGGGAAGCTGGCGTCACAAAAGCTTTGGAACTCATGCGTAATGAGTTTGAAACGAGCATGGCATTTTGTGGGGAAACTAAGGTGGATAATGTCGGACGCCATATTTTAGTCCCTTCAACGATTCCCAACCCTTTTGGTCGGTAGAATATTGAAAGGGTGAAGTGGCGTTAAATACCGTTATTCACCAATATGACAAAAGAAAAGCACAGTATCGATGGAGAAACGGTACTGTGCTGTTTTATGGGCGATAAGAAGAGGTGGGCTTATCGCTATTTTGAATAATGATTCTATAAGCGTTATTGTTGGGATTTTTCAAGCGCTTGATCGATATCTTTAATAAGGTCATTAACGTCTTCAAGCCCGATAGAGAGGCGGATTAACTCAGGGAGAACACCGGCTTTGCGTAATCCCTCTTCATCAAGTTGGGCGTGCGTTGTACCGGCTGGGTGGATCACTAAGCTTTTAGCATCTGCCACATTGGCAAGCAGAGAGAAGATCTCTAAATTATCAATAAATTTAATGCTCGCTTCTTTCCCCCCCTTAACGCCAAAGGTGAAGATTGCGCCAACCCCTTTCGGGAAGTATTTTTGCGCTCTTTTATGATATTGGCTTGATGTAAGGCCGGGGTGTTTAACCCAATCGACAAGTGGATGGGCTTCTAAATGCTGAGCAATTTTAAGCGCTGATTCCGTCATTCTCTCAACACGTAAACTTAAAGTCTCTAAGCCTAAAAGAATAAGGAAGGAGTTAAAGGGACTAATGCAAGCGCCAGTATCTCGAAGAAGCTCCACTCGGGCTTTAAGGATGTATGCTTGCTCTCCTAAGTCGGCATATTGCAATCCCCCATAAGCTGCATCGGGCGTGTTAAAGCCTGGATAACGAGGATTATCTTTAAAGTTGAAATTCCCATTATCAATCACGCCGCCGCCAATTGAGGTGCCGTGCCCCCCAATATATTTGGTAAGCGAGTGGACAATAACGTTAATGCCGTAACTTTTAAGGTTTATTAGGTAAGGCGTACCAAAGGTATTATCCGCAATAGTGACAATCTGGTGCTTTTGAGCGATCTCTACAATCTTTTCAATATTGGGGATGTTGATATCAGGGTTGCCAATGCTCTCAAAGAAGATAGCGCGAGTTTTATCGTTAATAGCGGCCTCTAAGCCTTCAAGATCCTCAGGCTCAATAAAATGCACCTTAATACCAAACTGTGCCGGCAAACGTTTTTGTAAGAGCGTATAAGTACCGCCATAAATCGTGCTAAGAGTGATGATCTCATCTCCAGGCGTTGCCACGTTTAAAATGGCGTAGAGAATAGCGGTCATCCCGGAGCTTGTAGCGAGTGCACCAACGCCGCCTTCAAGTGCGGAGATGCGTTTTTCTAATACATCAGTGGTGGGATTCATGATGCGTGTATAGATATTGCCAGGCTTAGCAAGCCCAAAAAGATCCGCCGCATGTTGAGAATCATCAAATACGTAGCTAGAGGTTTGATAGATAGGTACAGCGCGTGATTTTGTTTCATCCACGACTTGTCCCGCATGAACTTGCAGGGTATCAAAATTCCATTGTTGGTCAGCCATTACAGCACTCCTTTGCGATAAATTGTTGGGATATAGGAATAATGCTTTACTCAAAAAGTTTGGAGTGTTTTTCTTAAAGAATATATTAAATGTATGTTTAATATGTTTCTCTGTTTAGCTATAACGTATCAAATGAGGGAATGCAATTAAATGTGGTCAAATAAGTGTAGGGTTATGGATATCTTTATGAAAAAAGAACCTTGCAAACTATTGAAATAGAGCCTAGAAACGTGCTAAAAATCTTTTGGTAGTACTTTGAAAATAACTCTTGAAATAAAGAGCTATTTAAGTAAAAGATTATTAATCCATTGTTATTGTTGGTTATTATCGCTTTAAAAGCGTTCTTTTTTGATATTAAAGGTCATCCTTATTGTGAAAAAAATATGGGGTTTAATGCTCTCTCTCCTCCTTTGCTTGCAGTTTAGTCTGGCAACAGGACCTTCTATTATCATCTCCGAACTGGTGCCGTTAGCGATTAATGAGAAAGGTGATGTTCTTTGTAAATCGCGATATTCGGAAAATAGAACAGGATCTCACAGCCATACTGCAACCAATTATGGGCTCTGTATTGTTAAAAATGGACAAGTGAATCCTATTCCAGAGAGCGATATTCACTTTGCACCTGATTTTTCTTCACCAGATTATGATGAGGAATTTTTAAAAATGGAGCAGCAGTTTCAGGCGGTATCTTTTGCCAGTGATGATCTTCTTGTGGAAGACTTTTATGAGGATTTATTAGCAGAAGGTTTTAGAGAAATTGTGCTACAAGATTATTTAATCGAGCCTGTATTTTCGATCAAATCTTTTAACAAGCGCTGGCATACCGACTATTTAAAACAGCCCCAAGCGGTGCTATATAACCGTGAATTACCGAGAGTTTATGGAGATTATGAGGAAGATACGCTGTTTTTAAAAGTCCATCAGCTCTATCAGATTCACAATCAGATTTGGCTACAGTATGAAGATTGTCCTTTAGATATATCCGTTGATTGCAATCAGTATGATGCGATAAGCCCTGATTTTTATTATGCCGATTATGGGGATGAGGAAGCGGAATCTGAAGACTTTGAACCTATGGGATATGAGTGGAAGCAGAAAGTAACGAGCGTGATTTTTTTGCCAGATGTGATTTCTCAGTAGTTGATTATATTTTTTTATCTAAATTGTGAATATCGTTAAAAAGCTGAAGCATGCACTTTCATTAAAAGCTTTTGGTGTAAAGAGCGCAGAAAACAGTTATAGAAAATAGCTGCCGAAAATAGTCTTATCCAAGGATTCGCAAAAGTTAAAAAAAGCTCAGATATTGGGCTTTTTTAGTGCTGATTTTAGGAAGAATATTGTTAAAAGTCCTAGGGTCTGTTGAACATTCAAAATTTAATCACAATAACCTCTTGAAAGCATGATGATTATTACGATGACTTGAAAGTCAATCATTTTATTTAAGAACAATAGGTTATAAACCAATGTTCAACAGACCCTAATTAGGCTTTCTTATTTTAAGTTTCTCTATCTTCTCGTTTCTTGCTCGAAGTTAATGATATTCAATACTACACTCTTGTTTTAAGGTAAATCTCTCTTTGCAGATAGTTGGTAGTAATTTCTCGAAGCATTTTTAAGGTAAAGTATGACCATAACGATGATTATTTCGGCAATAGTGACGATCATTTTAATTGTGATGATTGTTATTTATAATGCCTTGATTAAACAAAGACAGATGACTTTAGAGGCTTTTTCAGGAATTGATGTCTATTTAAAACAGCGTTATGATCTTATTCCTCCGTTAGTTTCGGCGGTTAAAGGTGCGACATATCAGGAGTCTTTCGTGTTAAATGAGATTGTTGCACTTCGCTCAAAAGGTCTTAAAGGGCATCTATCTGTGGGCGAGTTAGGGCAAAATGAGTAGAGGCTAAGTGAGTGCATTTAACAGTTATTAGTCTCTATGGAACATTATCCTGAGCTTAAAGATCATCTGAATTTTCAAAAGCTGCAGGACTTACTTGAAAATATTGAAACTAATTTAAGGGATGCTCATCGCAACTATAATATAGCGGTTCGTCATTATTTAACTTATAAACAACAATTTCCTAATGTGATTGTAGCGGCACTTTTTAATTTTTCTGATGTGGAGTATTTTGAGTTAGAAAATAAGTTGTGAAAAATCTTTACCTGTTGATGAAGTCGATAAAGATGTTTCACATGAAACGCCTTCGTTTTTTATGGTCACCAGCTATAAGCTTTGCCTTGATAATCGCAGATGATAGGGTAACCATAATCATCATAAATAAGGGTATCTGATAGATTCTCAAATTGAATTAAGCCTCCATATTCAATCGTTTTTTGCTCAAGATTAAGGTGCGGAATAAGTGGGAATTCCATAGATGTGACGATTTCCCCAAAATTATCAAAGTCTGTTTTAACCACTTCCCACTGAGGATTGACGGTAATATGTTGAGATTTCATTTCTTGATCACCCTTTTTTTGCCATGCTTGTAATTCAATGAGGGGCAGTGATCGGTAGCTGTCTTTATATAAACTGTAATAAAGTTCGCTTAATGTTGGATAGCAATACTCCTCAAGATTGAGGCTTTCAAATTGAGCGAGTGATTCGGGAGTGATGTGGTTATTATCATCTAAGATGATTTGTAAGGAATATTCTACTTCGCCATTACTTTGAGTTTCGGGATCAGAAAGGCAATAGTAACCTTTTCCCGCTTTTTTAAGGGGGATTAAATGGCTCTCCCAATAAGATTCTTGAAATATCAGATCTGGCTGAATCTTAAAGAGCGATAAACTTGTGACAAAGGGATCTCTGCGTGCGGTATAGGTTGAAGAGATGAGATTAATACCCTCAACAGTAGGATAAAGTATCTCCTCTAATACTTGTTGGTATTGCCCCGTTTTAGGATCAAAGAACCAAACGGTGGAGAATTCTCCTAAACTGCCGGCGCTAACTTTAATAATAAAGTCGATATAGCCATCATTATTAATATCCACAAGTTCTGGCGTGCTACCAATATCGCCCCAAAACATATTGGCACGAATGGATTCCCCTTCAATCGTTTGTAATAACTGATCTTGATTATCATATACCCGAATTGAGTGAAATAGCAGTTTTTGGCGCTTATGATCATTAAAAAAGGCATAACGAATCTCAGGAGAATCGGCTTCATCGCTGACCTTTTGGATCACTTTTTCTTCAAGAACAAGAGAGTCTTTAAAATCATTGGCAATGACAATGTTATTAAACATTAAGAGGAGAAGTGTGCTTAATGTGAAGGAGAGCGTTAGTAGCATAGAAGATCCTGTAATCGGAGAGTATGGTGATAATAGATACAATTTATCATATTGAAAATAATGAATAATCTAATATTCATTATAGGATGTCTTTAAGTGACGAGAAGGCGGAGGGAAATCATAAAAACTATTTTTTGTTGTTCTATATTTAATATGGTAGAGCTACGATAGGGAGTTTAATGGCGTTTACGGTTCTTGTGGTTAAGGAGGGGATGGTGAGATTTTTGGGGGTGCTAATCAGTTTGATAATGAGTTTGTCTTTGTGTTTTGCGACAGGCGCTTCAGGGATTATCTCTAATATTGCCCCCATTGCCATCAATTCTGAAGGCGAGATTTTATGTAAATCTTTTTATTCAGAAAATATTGATGGTGGGCGCCATGTGACGGATGCAGATCTCTCCCTTTGTATTGTGAAGGATAGCAAAATCATGGCTTTACAGAAGCTAGATCAATTTAGAGCGGCTCCTGAAACTCATGGTTATGAAAAGGACGTTCAGGATTATGAAGCGCTTTTCAATCGATATCAATTACTTCAGTTTTCGGTAACCTCTCCTTTGTTAGCATCTCAATATGAGAAGCTCGTTCAGAAAGGTTTTAAGCCGATAGAGCTCAATCAGTATCGTTTAGATCCTGATTTTTCTGCAGAGTCTTTTTATGAAAAATGGGGAAGTGCCTACCAAGATTTAAAGCAAGTGGTATTAAATAGTGAAAATAGACCAATTACGACAGATGGCTTCGATATTAACGCATTATTAAAAACAGTAAAATTACAATATCAGATAGGAAATCAAATTTGGTTATCTGCAGATGATTGTCCGCTGCAATACGAGGAAGCTAACGAATGTAACGGGGATCTAGGTTTAGATGAAGGTATTAGGGTAATGTACTATGTTTCTCCTCTCTATCATCGGCATAAAGATAGCGGATTATATGGCACAAATCCTCCCCCCTTTTGGCTATGAGCTTCAAAAAGTAAATGCCATTATTTTTTTACCAGAAATATAAAACGTAGATAAATAAGAAGAATCGGGCTGGTTTTTATTGTTTCTTTTAGGATCCTTATTATTCATTTTTGGCACCGGATCATCATCTATTCCATCAGTGATGGCGCCCATGCGATTAATGTGGGTGTTTTTTTGTAAATATTATGTGTAGGATTTTATCGCGTTGTTTACAGTATTAGGAGAAAATACTGTTATGAATATCCATCGAAAAACAAAATTAACGCCGTTTCATCGAGAAGAGATTTGGCGATTACATCATCAAGAAAAATTTACCGTAACCTATCTAGCTGAGCGTTTTATGGTAAGCAGACCTACGATCTATAAAGTACTAAAACAAGGTAGATTGAACTTGTTTGTGCCATTAGCTAGTAAAAATGAACGTTATAGAACAATTAAGTATGGCATTAAACGTCTTGCAAAGATTGAAAAATCTATTGAAGAGAAACTTAAAAAGAGGGCTAAACGTTATAACAAAAACTATCCTGTCGAGATGGTCCATGTGGATACTAAACGGCTCCCTCTTTTAAAAGGGGATCTTAAAAATCGCACTAGAGAGTATTTATTTGTAGGAATTGATGATTTTTCAAGAGAACTTTATGCCGGTATTTATCCTGATAAATCACAGTTTAGTGCTGCTGAATTTCTTCGATGGGATCTGTTAGAACAGTGTCCCTATACTGTAGAATGCACCTATTCGGATAATGGTCGTGAGTATAAAGGTACATCAGAACATGCCTTTGTCGAAATGTGTCTAACACATAAGATTAATCAAAAGTTTACAAAGCCAGCTTGCCCTCAAACGAATGGAAAAGCAGAAAGAGTCATTCGAACACTCATGGAAATGTGGCATAATCAGGAAGAGTTTATCAGTTCAGATGATCGGAAAAAGAAGCTAAAACGATTTTTGAACTATTACAACACAGTAAAACCTCATAAGGGTATTAATGGTTTAACGCCTTATGAAGTTTTAGAAAATTATTTTAACACTGAAGTGTAAACAACCCGCCGATTTCTAACATATTATGTCTCTAAAAATCTCTAAAAAAACGATGGGCGTACATGCTTTAA
This sequence comes from Ignatzschineria rhizosphaerae, assembly GCF_022655595.1. Taxonomy (NCBI): domain Bacteria; kingdom Pseudomonadati; phylum Pseudomonadota; class Gammaproteobacteria; order Cardiobacteriales; family Ignatzschineriaceae; genus Ignatzschineria; species Ignatzschineria rhizosphaerae. The sequence goes on along the minus strand of NZ_CP093379.1, from coordinate 2,418,584 downwards.
TGCCTGTATAATCCTCCCTTTGCTTGATTTGCGATGGTGAGATGGCCTTGTTAGATCTACCTTAGGGATAAATCATAATACGAAGATATCCAAAGCGCATCCTACAGTAGATACGCTTTGGGCATGATAGCTTATTGAATAAGGGATTATTATTTCGTATTAATCGTCGGTCTTAATCCAAGGGTATGGCAGATGGCGTAGGTGAGTTCTGAGCGATTTAAGGTATAGAAATGAAAATCTTTGATACCTTCTTTGCGTAAGACTCGAACCATATCAATAGCAATACTTGCGCCCACTAAATTACGGGTTTCAGGGTCGTTTTCTAAACCTTCATAACGCTTGTGAAGCCATGATGGGATTTTTACATTTAAAGGGCCTGCAAATTTTACGAGGGATTCATAGTTAGAAACAGGTAAAATGCCGGGAACGATCTCCGCTTCAATCCCTACCGCGACGCAGCGATCTCTAAAACGTAAAAAAGCTTCGATATCAAAAAAGAATTGGCTAATTGCAAGGTTCGCGCCAGCATCCACCTTACGTCTAAGATGAAGGAGATCTGCTTGTCCATTTTTAGCATCAGGGTGAACTTCGGGATATGCCGCAACAGAGATATCAAAATCATGACGTTTTTTGAGAGTCTCCACTAAATGGTCCGCATAGATATCGGGGTTAGGAGCGCCTTTCGGGAGATCTCCACGAAGCGCTAAGATATGGCGAATCCCTAAATTCCAGTAGTTATCGGCAATCTCATTGATCTCATCAATGCTTGTATCAATACATGTTAAGTGGGGAACCGCTGTGAGATCGGTTTTTTCGACAATATCTTGAATCACTCTATGGGTTCTATCACGAGTTGATGCATTTGTGCCGTAAGTCACAGAGACAAATTTAGGACTTAATCCTTTTAAGCGCTCAATAGAGTTCCAGAGTGTTGTGACCATCTGTTCACTATTGGGTGGAAAAAATTCAAAAGAAACATTCACGTCCGAAGGGAACTCAGCCAAACTCTGATTTAAAAGCTCTACATATTGCGCGCTCATGCCGTTATCCTTATTTTTTTTATGATTGATTTAAAGGTTCTTACTGGCACAAAAAAAGCCAGCACTTTTGTCTCATCAAGTGTTGGCTTTACACAACTTATCTTTCGGTTTGTTCAATTATCAAATAGATAAAACCGAAGGAATTAGCACCTTAATTTTCATCAGGTTGCCGGGCATCACAGGGCCTTTCCCTCCGCCTCTCTTGATAAGATAGGACATTAAACAATAACTTACTGTGAAATGTCACGCTTTAATCAATATAGGGGAAGAACCATTGAAAAGGCAAGGGGAAAAATAAAATATATTTTATGAAGTATTTAATTTTGCATTTATGATTTTTTGAGTGGTATATTGAAGAGTTAATTCTTATTCAGAGAGATGGAGGGATTTGGCCCTTGGAAGTGTCAGCATCAAGTTGTATTGTGCTAAATCCAACAGATACAGGTATCTGTTGGATAAGAAGACCGAAGTTTCAAAAGCTCTTCTAACTGTTAGAAGAGCTTTTTTTATGGTTATTTTATCAATAAAAGGAAGGACTCTATGATGAAGAAAAAATTACTACTCGCAGGCTGCGCCGCAATTTTCATGGCAGGATGCCAAACCGTAGATGCAAGTAAGAGTGAGGTTGCTTCTCCTGCGCTTGTGAAGGCTGTGCATGAATTTACTAAAGGTGATGTCGATTTTGAAGTGGCATATGCTGATCTTAATAATGATGGCATTAAAGATGGAATTGTATTGTTAGAAGGGGCGAATTGGTGCGGATCAGGAGGTTGTACTTTATTAGTTTTTGAAGGTTTAGAGAATGGGGAGTATCGTCTTGCTTCAAAATCAACGGTAGCAAGTGCCCCGATCTATGTATTAGAGGCAACCTCAAAAGGTTGGTCTGATCTATCGGTTTATACGCCTGGAAAAGGGCAAGTCATCATGAAATGGGGCGGATCAAACTATCCATCAAACCCATCATTACAACCGACTTTAATTATTGATAGTAAAGAGGTAAAACCGGCAATTCCAAAAGATAGGTTTTAAGGTATTCCTATTATAGGTTTAAAATATCCTAAAATAGATGAAGTATGGTAATTCAATGATATTGATAGGTTAATAAACAAAGAGATAAATGCCATCTTAAAACCTCTTAGAGTTTTATACTTTATGAGGTTTTTTTATATCCAAAAAGGGATGAATGACTGTTTAAATTGTCTTTATTAAGATAATCATTTATCACTTTGAATTTAAAAATGTTGATAATTTTTATTATAAAATAGGCTCTTTTTAAGATAGAGGAAATATTTGAGATGACCTCCATTCAGGAACAATTTAAAGATCCAACTAAGTTAACAAAATGGGTGAAAAACCTGATCGTTATTTCAATTATTATGCATATTATCGGAGTTGCTTCCGGCTTTATGGAGTATCAATTACTCAAAGAGATTGCGTGAGGGACTTATAGATATATCAGTGATGAAGCATTTGATGTCATTGTCGATAAAAATGATTATCGAGAAATGATTGTTGGATTAGTTCAATTTTTGTTGTTTATTATTCAAGGTATTATGATTTTGATGTGGATATTTAGAGCCAATAAAAATGTACGAGCTCTAGGTGCTAAGGATATGCGCTTTTCCGCAGGATGGTCGGTAGGTTGGTATTTTATTCCATTATTCACACTATGGAAGCCATATCAGACGATGAAAGAGATCTTTGTGAAAAGTGAGGGCTTAGATTCAGGCTCAGAACTACGATATCGATCACTATTACCAATGTGGTGGACTTTATGGATTATTTCAGAAGTGATAGGTCGCATCATATTGAAATCTACCTTTCGTGATGATTTAGGTTATCAGGGGCTATTAAATTTAAGCTTACTTCATCAATTAGCGGATGGTTTGGATGTTTTCTTAAATATTATTTTCCTTCTTATGGTGACAAGACTTTATAAGCAGCATATGAGTTTTAGAAATAGACAGGAAAACTCAGCAACCACAACTATCAATAGGATGATTACAAAGGGCTCTTAATTTATAGCTCTAACCATTATTACGGCAAATTGCCGAATTAGTAGGAGAATAATCATGAGTATTGAGAAGCAGCTTCAAGCCATCGTTAAGGAGCGAATTTTAATTTTAGATGGTGCAATGGGAACGATGATTCAAAAGCGTCAACTGGAAGAGGCTGATTTTCGTGGGGAGCGTTTTAAAACGAGGCATAAGGATTTAAAGAGCAATAATGACCTGCTTGTGCTAACACAGCCTGATGTGATTCTCGATATTCATGAACAATATTTAGCTGCCGGCGCTGATTTAATAGAAACCAATACCTTTAATGCCACCCAAATGTCGATGGCAGATTATGGGATGGAAGCATTTGCCTATGAGATTAACCTAGAAGCGGCAAAACTTGCTAAGAAATATGGCGCTGCCGTTATCGTGATGGCATTTGATGAGGATGGACAAGCTGATAACTATGAACGCCGTAAAGAAATTTGCTCTCGCGCTTACGATATTTTAGTCAATGAAGTGAATTTCCCACCGGAAGATATAATCTTTGACCGCAAATGTCTTTGCGGTTGCGACCGGGATTCCGGAGCATAATCGCTACGGTTTAGATTTCCTAGATGCGACAAAATGGATTCGTAAAAACTTTCCCTTCGTGCATATCTCCGGCGGTATCTCTAACGTTTCATTTTCCTTTCGGGGGAATAATCTTGTGCGTGAAGCGATTCATGCCGTATTCCTCTATCATGCGATTCAGCGTGGTTTATCTATGGGAATCGTGAATGCCGGTCAGCTTGCGATCTATAGTAAAATCGGTTCAAGAAAACCCAAATAATCTAGGAAATTATGGCTTACGAAATTTCATTTAGAAAACGCATCTTAAATACTCTTGATGAGAGTAAAAGTATTACTGAAACGGCTCGTTTGTTTAATATCTCAACTTCGAGTATTAAGAAATGGCGGAAAAAAATGGCTGAAGGATCTTTAGAGGATCCTGTTCGCCGATGTAACTTTAAAAAAATTGATCCGATTCAACTCAAAGCCTATATTTTGGAACATCCTGATGCTTATCTTTCTGAAATTGCTGAAGTTTTTCAATGTGCGACATCTTCTGTTCATGAAGCGCTTACTAAACTTGGCTTTAAGCATAAAAAGAAAAGTACAATTTATCGGGAACAGGATCAAAAAAAGTTAAAGCATTTTTAGAAATTATCACAAATCTTCCTCAAGAAAAAATCGTTTACTTAGATGAAACGGGCTTTGATCAATGCCTTTATCGCACGCATGGGAGAGCTTTAAAAGGCGATATAATCAAAGGTTTTGTAAGCGGCAAACGATTTCGTAGGACAAGTTTAGTAGCAGGTTTAATTCATCGAAAAATATTAATTTCCCCATTTCAATATGAGGGCACTATGGATAGTGTGCTGTTTGAATATTGTTTTACAAATCACTTAGTACCAGAGCTACCTCAAAATAGCATTATTGTTATGGATAATGCTAGATTTCATCGTAAATCCCAATTGAAAGAGATTCTTTCAAAAACAGGGCATTGATTATTACTCTTGCCTCCATACTCGCCAAATTAAAATCCTATAGAGAAATACTGGGCAATCCTAAAGCGAAAAATGAGAGAAATATTACGCTATTCCTCGACTTTTGAGGAAGCATTTTTTAGTCTTTTTTGAACCGAATCCACTATAAGTACCCGCATAAAGTTCTCTTGAAAAATCATCAATTCCTACAAATAAATACTCTCTAGTGCGATTTTTAAGATTCTCCTGATACGGTAAAAAACGCGATTAAATCCTATATCTGTGAATTTTGATCACTGCAGATATAACTCACTTTATTTTAAATAAATGTAAATCTATATTTTTATTTTAAAAAAAATACAGCAATCATGATTTATTTTGTTGATTTTAAAGGGGGTTATATTTCTAGTTAATAATGTCCTATTAAAACATTGAGAATATATTACTACTTTATTATGATCTCTTTTGTAAAGAGAATATATAGTAGGTCATTATTATGTTTTTCTTTTACATAACTGTTTAATTTTTTATCAAATTTCTATAAAGGTTTAATAAAATGAAAAAATTATTTTTAGCTTTCGTAGCTACTCTTACTGTTTCATCTGTAGCGCTTGCACAAACAGCGGACCAATCAACTGGTTCTATCGTCTTTAAAGGGGTGGTTACAACATCATCATGTACTCTGTCTCCAATTGAACCTGTGGATCTCGGTTCTGTCTCAACAAGAACTTTAAGAGCAGCAGGTGATGCCTCAGCTTGGGTTTCAACTAATATTGAGTTTGTAGATTGTAATCTTAAAACGGGCGCTGAAGACGAAGGTGTTCAGAGCGTACAACTTGTTATTGAGCCAGGTACAGCATTGAACACTGATCTATGGGCTAATACAGCAGGTGATGCTACAAATGTAGGTTTAGATTTACTTATCAATAATCAAGCAGTAAAACCAGAAGGCGCTACATTAGCAGATATTCAAATATTTAATAATGAAACATTAACTGTTCCTGTTAGAGCTCGCATGAAGGCTTCAGCTGCGGGTGTAGAAGCTGGTTCGTTTAATACTTCTGTGAAATTTACTGCAAACTACAAATAATTATAGTTTCTGTAAAATCATTATTAACAATGATTTGAATTTGAATAGGTTAAATTATGGGTAATAGCTTGTATTACAAAATATTAGGTGCAATATTCATATTTGGTATGTGGCTATTGGGGTATATAAGCTATGCCTATAAATTTGATAATTCCCTGCTAGAATCTACAGGAATAGATAATGTTGATCTAAGTGTTTTTTCTGGTAATAACGACCAATTCTCAGGACGATATATTGTTGACATTAAAATAAACAATAAAACTGTGGCATATTCAAAATCTGTTAACTTTTATGTTTTAAATGGAAGTGACCATCTTTGTATCACTCCAGAATTATTAATGGGTTTTCCGTTAAAAAAAGAGTATGCTAGTAGCATTTTGACACACACACCTCATCAAACAGATATAGGAGAATGTTTTTCTTTAGAAAGCCTTGACCCTGCAGTAAAAATAGAGTTTTTCCCTAGAGATCAAGTTGTTAATATAACGATGCCACAACTATTTTTAGATAATTTCGATCCAAACTGGATTTCACCTAAAGATAGAGACTATGGAATTTCAGGATTAGTCTTTGATTATAATATGATGGGAATCCATACAAGATCTAAATATTCGGGGCGACGTCAGACTAATAATGCTTTCCGAAGTTATGGCAATATTGGCGCTAATATTGGAAGGTTCCGTTTTCGAGGAAATTATCAATATGATTCTGATATTGCTAACGATAAGCTTGACTGGACTCAAATTTATGGTTTTATGGATGTAGCTTCTTTAAATGCTAAATTATATGTTGGTGAGATTTATTCACGCAGCAATTTATTTGATACTACAAAATTTAAAGGAATAAGTTTTTTTTCAGATGAAAGTATGATGCCCTCTTATTTACAGGGTTATGCCCCACAAGTCACAGGGACCGTATCAACAAATGCCGTTGTAACAGTAAAACAGTATGGAAATATTTTAAAGTCAGAGCAAGTATTACCTGGTCCTTTCTCTATCTCAGATCTTCCCTCTTATATTAATGGTGTCGTTGATGTAGAAATAGAAGAAAATAGTGGTCAAGTCACAAAGTATCAAGTATATATTTCTCAACTCCCCTTTTTAACAAGAAAAGGCGCTATTCGTTATAACTTGAATATAGGGAAATTAGACGTTGAATATGGGAAAAAAACTAATACGAATTTTATCTCTGGAGATCTCTCTTATGGATTAACAAATAATATTTCTATATTTGGAGGGACAGTAGCAACGATTAATAAAAGTGATTATAAATCTCTTAATGTAGGTATAGGATTAAATCTTGAAACATTTGGAGCGCTTTCTTTTGATGTCACACACGCAAATAATCAAGTCTATAAACAAAAAACATTAAGAGGGTATAGCTATCGTATTAATTACGCTAAACGTTTTAGCTCTGATACAACTTTGAATTTAGCTGGGTATCGTTTTTCTGGTCGTGATTATACTTCGCTAAATAACTATATTGATATGAAAACTAATAACACAAGAAGATTATCTTTTGAAAAAAGGCGCTTTACTTTAAGCCTTACGCAAGCTTTCCCTTCAATAAGTACAAGTATAACAGCATCTCTAACAAAAGGAGCTTACTGGAATCATAGTAGCACATCAAATTATAGTATTTCTGCCAATAAGGTTATTAAAACTGGATTTTTAAGAAATAGCTCAATACAATTATCACTATCTAGGAACACAGATAGAGATGGTTATAGCAATAATCAAATAGGATTATTTTTTCATGTGCCGATTGATGATTATAATTCTTATTTGAGTTATTCTGCATATTATGATGAATACGATAAAAGAGTTAATCAGCAAGTTGTTTATAATACTAGTTTAGGTAATGCGAATATTTCTCTTGGGGGAGAGATATCTCATCAAAATAATTTTTCGACCGATTCAGAATATAGTTTAAATGGTTCCTACGATTTAGATACAAGATATGGTAAATTCCAGACAATGGCTAACTATTCTTCAAATTATCAAAGAGCAACTATTGGATATAATGGTTCTCTAACTATTACACAACATGGACTTGCTACACATTCTCGAGTTTATGAAAATGGCTCAAGGCTTATCATTAATGCTGAAGTACCTGGGGTGCAGGTAAAATCAGTGCCAGGGGAATCTAACACTTTTGGTCTGATAGGTGTGAGTAATATCCCTAATTATTATAGGACATCTTATGTTGTTGATAATGATAATTTACCGGATAATGTTGAGATAACAAACAGTGTAGTTCCAATAGCTGTTACTGACGGAACAATCGCTTATCGCTCTTTAGGAGCAATAGATGGTAAGAAAGTGATTTCTAGAATTGCTTTACAAGATGGAACTAACCCTCCATTTGGAGCCGTTGTTTATAGAGTAAATGGTAATGATGAGGTAGAGGTTGCTATGATTGCAGAAAAAGGGCTCACATACCTCTCAGGTCTTAATATACAATCTAATTTTTTGATTAAGTGGAGTAATCACAAATGTTTGTTAAAAATAAACTCATTAGATGTCGATGATCTGAAAAACTTAACATGTTATATGGAGTAAAATTTATGAGAAAAATATTGTTTTTAGGGTTATTAGTATTAAATTTTTCTTTTGGACAGTTAGCATTTGATAGAACAAGAATTATATTTGATCATTCTAATACAAATTCAGTATCTGTTATTGTAGAAAATAGTAATCCTAATATGCCGTATCTGGCGCAAACATGGATAGAGGATGGGAATGGAAATAAGATTGAGGAACCTTTAGTCGCTCTTCCTATGTTACAAAGATTAAATCCTCGACAAGAAAAGCAAATCAAAATTAGTTTAGTAGGTGACACTAATGCATTACCTAAAGATCGAGAGAGCTTATTGCAGTTTAGCGTACTTGGACTCCCACCAACAGATTCAGAAGGACAAAGTAAATTAAATATTTTAGTTAGATCTAATTTAAAATTGTTCTATCGCCCTAAAGGATTGCAAAAATATGCTGAAAATGCAATCTTTGAAGAAGTTAAAGTTCAGAAACAAGGAAGTAATCTTATATTAGAAAATCCCACACCTTATCATATTGTAATCTATGCTTTTAGCGCAAGGAAAGGTATTAATCTCACTGAGAAAGATATTGTTCTTAAGCCTTTCGGTAAAGAAAAAGTATCTGTGACAGTAGGTAATAATCCCTATATTTACTTCATTAACGATAATGGTGCAGCTAAATCATTAGCTTATAAATGTAGTAACTCTTTATGCAGCATAATTAAATAATTTTAGGAGGGTGTCATGCTAAGATCGGCCATACCTAGAATTATAATATTCTTGATGCTTTTAATAGCAAGCCCATATACTTTTGCGGCCTGCTCTTACGATAACCCTTCTATTTCTTTACGAAATACATTTTTATGGGTTGCCGAAAGAAATAATCCTAATAATAGAGATCTTTCATGGGATGTCACTTGTGATAATCTAGGAGGCGTAATGACTCCAAGAAGCTATAAGGACCCTTCCTGGGACACCTATATTAATAATATTATGAGTACATACAATATTCCACTAACAGATATTACATTAACATATCAAATTACCTTAATGTCAGAGGGGCGTCGTGAAAAGGTATGGAATTATGATATGAAGCAAAGTCAAATCGTATCTGATATCAGCCCATTTACTTTACAAGCAAATAAAAAATATACTATTTTAATGACTAATAGGTTGGGGCTGTACAATTCCGTTAATGCGCCTAATACTAGACCTCGAGTACCATCCCCCAGATTAAGTCAAGTAATGTCTATCGATGGATCTTGGATTAATGTTGGTTCAATTTTTGTACCATCAAATGTTGTATGTAATGCTACCTCTTTTGAGGTTAGGCCTTCAGCTAGCGAGATTGATTTTGGATTGCTTGATATCAGAGCTATTAATCGAGGTCGGGTTTATAGCAGAGATTTTAGTATTGAAATAAGAAGAAATCCTGCAAATACTTGTATTAATGATTTTGTCTATCCTGAGATTTCTTTTCGTCATCATGGAACTACTAATAGTAATGGAGATCTAATACTACCGATAAGAAGACTTTTATTTCGCTTATTAGATGAAAATGGTAATAGAATTCACTATGGTGAAAAACTTGAAATGGGGGTTTTAACAAGGACTGGTTCTCTAACAAATCGTTATAGAGCTCAAGTATTAAAAGATCCTACTCAACCTGAAGTTGTTCCTGGTGTATTTCAAGCAACTATAGTTTATGATGTTACCTATAGATAAAGAAAATGAGACTGACATAGACAATATTGCTCTTCATAAATAAATTCCTATATAATATATCTTATGAGTTATGGAAAAAATTCAATAAAACGAGTCCTTGATTTTGTTGCCAAAGGTGGTAGTAAAGCTAAAGCTGCACGCAGATTTCGCATTCCTTCTTCAACAAGTCTATGAATGGTTGAAAATACCTGAGATGTATGAAGCTAAAAAAAGGGGGGGGAAACGAATACCCCAGAAATATACTTACGAACCATTTGTAATCCTCCCATTTTTAATACCATCTAAAAGTAAAAGATTCTCCATGTTTTATTGAAGCTAGCACGGTGACATAGCTCCGATAGCTGAATGTGATCTTTCGTTATTATAACTCCACAATCATATTGTATGAGTAAATTTGTGATTCATCTATTAGCAAATGGTTTTTCGTATTTTAAGCTTCGCAACTTGAGCAAGTAACTAAACTTGTCACCATCTCTTTTGCGATTAGTTTTGCGGGGAGAAGCTAATGTTGTGCTTGAATTTATTTGTAGTAAAACCGTGAATTTACGGGATTTAGCGACTTATTAAAAACCTATTAAAAAGAGATAGAAAAATTAGTGATAAATTATGTGAAATAAGTGTTTTGATGACAAAACTAAGACCTGTTTTTATATTTTTTGTGAAAATAGTCGAGCTGGTAGCGTGAAAAGGTTCCTATTAATATTCAGTATTACCTTCTCTTTAAATCAAAAAGCCCCTAGTAGATGAGGACTAGTTGAAACAGCTTAAGCACCAGAGGAATTGAGGTATAGCGAAGTCTGTAAGTTAGCTGGGTGTGAAAGGGAAGTAGAAGCCATTTAAGAAAGAGGTTTGATGTGTATTTGAAGGCGCGAATAAGGAGAAATAAATCATATTCTCTTTTCGCGTAGACCTTTATTTATGGCTATTTTTCTTGTTATAGGAATATTAGAAGGGATATAAAAAAGAAAGGGTATAAAAAAACCGCTCAGATTATTGAGCGGTTATTGTTGTTTCTTTTACTTTAATTTAAAGCGAGAAGTTTAAGTTTATAGGTCTTATTTATTTTTGGGATTAACCAAAAGTTTTAAAACGTTCATCTGTATCAATAAAGCCTTTAGGATCTGCCGGTGTTTCAATAGAACCAATTGGCATTTGTGCTTTAAGAGACCATTTAGCAGGAATTCCCCATGCTTTTTTCACAGCATCTTCAATAAGCTCATTATAGTGCTGCAATGATGCACCAATATTTGCTTCAGCAAGTGCTAACCAAACACCATAAGCCGCAATACCGTGCGCTTGCTCTGACCATTTAGGGAAGTTCGCCGCATAAAGTGGGAATTGTGCCTGTAAGTCTTCAACAACTTGGTTATCTTCAAAGTAGAGAATAGTCCCATTTCCTGCTTTAAAAGAATCTACTTTGGCTTTAGTGCCTTCAAAAACATCTGCGGCTAAAACAGGTTTTAAAGCTTCTAATACCATGTCCCATACTTTATGATGCTCAGCACCAAAAAGGGTGATAATTCTGGTACTTTGTGAGTTAAATGCCGTTGGAGCTTGTTTAGAAGCCTCAAGGATAATGTCATTAATTGCTTCTTTTGATTGTGGCAAATTATTACCAAGATGGTAGATTGTACGGCGTTTTGTCGCTAATGAAATAAATGAACTCATGTTCAGTAACTCCTTAAATTGTTAAATATTTTAATGTTTCATAGTAGGAAACTGGTATTCATTAACTAATGTGCTGATTTTATATTATAAATTTCACATGCCGTTAATGAATTTAATGAATGAACTGGATTAATCATAAGGTTTTTTTAAAAGTTTGCTATATTGGTGAAGAAATTCTTTAATGCCTATGAGGCATCAATGGGGGAAGTTATGCAATTAATTCAAGATATGGATCTGAATGATATTCAGATCTTTTGTAAAGCGGCAGAGAGTAAAAATTTTACGGAAGCCTCTATCACAATTGGAGTCACGCCTTCAGCTGTTAGTAAGGCTATATCAAGGCTTGAAACAAAGCTGAATATTAAGCTTTTCCATCGTTCAACAAGATCTATGCGTTTAACTGAGGAAGGAAAGAGTTACTATGCTGTGTGCAAAGAATCCGTTGAGAATATTCGCGATATTGAAAGGCAAATCACAAATAGCATCGAGCCTTGCGGTATTGTGCGAATCAGTATGCCTAATAGTTATGGCATCAAGAAGTTATTGCCGGCAATTAATGATTTTTTAGAAGAGCATAGTGATTCGCTCTTAATCGAAGTCTCCTTAAGTAATAGTTACATTAATTTTACAAAAGATGAGTTTGATTTAGCAATTCGAATTGGCGATTTAGTGGGCGACCGATTAGTGGCGAAAAAGGTGAATGTTGCGCAGCCGATGTTAGTTGCTGCCCCTTCTTATATTAAAAAATATGGGATGCCGGTATCCATTGAGGATTTAGTAAATCATAAATGTATAGGATTAAGATTTGCCCATACAAGGCAAACAATCCCTTGGGATTTTTCGGGATTATCAAAGCCTTATCATTTTAAGCCTAGTATGATTCATAGTGATTCTGTGGGAGCTTATGAAACGGTACTTAATGGGTTTGGGATTATGCAGTTTTTTGATTATGCCGTAAATGCAGATATTGCCGTTGGAAAAGTCGTGGAGATATTGCCAGAGAGAAGACCAAGAGGAAAAATAGTGCATCTAGTTTATCCAACTAGCCGTTATGTCCCAGCGAAGGTTAGACTTTTTATGGAGTATCTGACAGAAGTATTATCGAAGTAGGATATGGTGATTTGCTTTTTGTAGCTGTTTAGCAAGGATAGATAATCCTTGTCTATATTGATGTATCTGTCATTTTTAGTTTGATTTCAAACAGTTTGAAGGGATATATCAAAAGCATGTTTGCAAAAAGAGTAGACAAGTTTAATTATGTCATCTATATTTGTAGTCATTTGTTGTTGTAGATAAAGAGACCACTTTATGGAAAGAATAGAAATAACCCCATCTGAATGGGAAGTAATGAGAGTTCTCTGGGCAAATGGAGAACTTGGTAGTAGTGATATTGTCACTGTTTTGCAAAAGAAGCGTCAATGGAAACCAACCACAACTAAAACGTTGCTTTCTCGTCTTGTCGCCAAAGGTTATGTGGAAACAAAAAGCGAAGGTAATCGTTATCTGTATCGTTCAACGATACGAGAGAGTGATGCGTGGGATGATGCCGCAAAAGATCTCTTTAGCTTTGTCTGTTCTCGTAATCGCGCTAAGAAGCTTGCAAGACTGATTGAAGCACGTGAACTTTCACATGATGATATTGCTGTGATTGAAGCAAGCCTTGCGAGAGCAAAAGAGAATAGTGTTAAAGATATTGTGTGTGATTGTTTTAAGGGGCAATGCTGCTGTCATTTAGAACAATAACAGGAGATTGAGTCATGGAAACCAAAGAAATCAAGATGCATCAAGATCCTCTCAATAGAGAGTTTTCTAGGCTAGCGATTACAGGAATGACCTGCGCAAACTGCTCAGGAAGAATTGAACGAGTGGTGGGTAAAAAGCCTGGCATTTACCGTGCTAATGTGAATTTAGCCAGTAAAAAAGGAATGTTTGAGTATGATCCTAATCTTATTGATGAAGCGGAAATTATTCAAATTATTGAGAAAACAGGGTTTGGCGCTATTTTAGATGATGAAGATCATCGTGGTGAGCTGATTTTGCAAGAGGAACGTGTGGCAAAAAGAGTGCGCCTCACCTTAATAATCAGTGCCTTATTAAGTTTGCCGATGGTTATTGGTATGATTGCCATGTTAGCAGGTGTTCATACGCCTTGGGTGGAGTTTTTACATCGACCGTGGGTGCAGCTTCTTTTAACAACACCGATTCAATTTGGAGTTGGAATTCGCTTTTATAAAGCGGCTTGGGCTTCTTTAAAAGTAAAAGCACCCAGTATGGATGTTTTAGTGTCGCTCGGTACTTTAGCGGCATTCTTTTATAGCGTTTATAACGGCTTTTTAGGTGGTGATCCAACGCACCTCTATTTTGAAAGTAGTGCCGTCATTATTACCTTAATTTTATTAGGGAAATATATGGAAGAGCGCGCGAAAAATAGAACCGGCGCCGCTATTCGTAGCTTAATGGCGCTCCAGGCTAAAACAGCAATTCGTATTGATGAAGTTACTGCGGAAGATGGCACAATTCGTGAGATCTTTACAGAAGTCCCTATTGGTTCGGTGATTGTTGGCGATAAATTATTGGTGCATCCTGGCAAGACGATTCCGGTAGATGGCTCGGTGATTTCAGGGAATTCCACCATCGATGAGAGTATGTTAACAGGCGAAAGTTTGCCCATTGATAAAGGTGTTGGGGATGAGCTCTTTAGCGGAACCATTAACCAATCGGGCGCTCTTGTTATGACATCGACAAAACTCGATAGTGAAAGCACATTATCTCGTATTATTGAGATGGTTAATGATGCACAAGGCAGTAAAGCGCCAATCCAAAAGATCGCCGATCAAGTCTCGGCAATCTTTGTGCCGGCAGTGATTGTAATAGCGATTATTACATTATTGATAAGCTTTGTTGTGATCGGTGACTGGGGAGTAGCAATTATGCATAGCGTTGCTGTTTTAGTCATTGCTTGTCCTTGCGCGCTTGGGCTTGCAACCCCTACAGCAATTATGGTGGGAACCGGCGTTGGTGCGAATAATGGGATTTTAATTAAAAATGGGGAATCCTTGGAGCGAGCTGCAAAGATCAATACGATTGTACTTGATAAAACGGGCACAATTACTGAGGGTGCACCGAAGGTGACGCATTTTGAAGTGAGAAAGGATGGGCTATTATCAGAAGATGAATTGCTCGCTATTTTAGTGGGATTAGAATCACACTCAGAGCATCCTTTAGCAAAAGCAATCGTTGTATTTGGTGAAAGCCATTCTTTAGAAAAACCGAAAATAGAGAACTTCCAAGCGCTTGTGGGCGCCGGACTTCGAGGTGAGGTTGGTGGGAAGCGCTATTTTGTCGGCTCTCCAAGGTTAATGGATGAAATGAAGCTTGATTATATGCCATTTAAGAGAGTTGTCCCTGAGCATGAATCAATGGGAGAAACAGTGGTGATGTTAAGTGATGAGCACCAAGCATTAGTGGTTATCACGATGGCAGATCCTGTTAAAGCGACTTCTAAAGAAGCGATTGCTACTCTCAAGGCTATTGGCATTAATGTTATTATGCTCACAGGCGATAATGCTCGAACTGCTGCAAAAATTGGCGTTGATGTGGGATTAATGCCAGATGAGATTGTCGCAGAGTTAAAACCTGAAGATAAAGCTTCAGTTGTTAAAGAGCTACAAGCGCAAGGTAAAATTGTGGCAATGGTGGGCGATGGTATGAACGATGCGCCGGCACTTGCTCAAGCTGATGCCGGCATTGCGATGGGAACGGGGACAGATATTGCGATGGAATCAGCAGATGTCACGATTATGAATGGCGATCTCATTAACCTCTCGAAGATGATTCTTTTATCTGAGTTAACGATGAGGAAGATTAAACAAAATCTATTTTGGGCCTTTATCTATAATACAGTGGGGATTCCCTTTGCGGCATTTGGGCTTTTAAGTCCGATTATTGCAGGAGGTGCCATGGCATTTAGCTCCGTCAGTGTATTGATCAACTCTTTAAGTTTAAATCGAGCTAAATTAACGAAAAAATCGTAGTAATTAGCAGTTTTTGTACAAAATTATTAAAAGGTATTTATCGAGTATGGATACCTTTTTTAATGCTTTTTTAGTAGCGAAATGTCGATTTTACTCGTTGAGAGTAGTAAAGATAAGGAACCCAGATGAGATATATTGCAATATTCAAGAGTAACATTAGAGAAAGGCGTTTATAGTCAGATTGTATTAGATTTTCCATCATCCAATGGCTCATCAAAATATTTAAGGTCATAAAAATAGGATAGGTGATGACAAGGATTAACCTCACTTTTGGAAATAATCGTTTTTGATTGTAAAAGAGTAGTAATGCATAGATAAAGGCACATATAAAAAGCGTATTGCCAGCAATTTCGCTAATAATAAGGGGTACATAGCCTTAAATATAGAGAGGAGATTATGGATTGGCAACAATGTTCCATGTCGCAAAAAGCTTAGGGATCATGTTAGAAAGGGTATAGATTCTCAGTAAAGTTGTGATGATTAAAAAGATGAGTAGGATCATTAAGCTACCGCTAGCTTTCTTTAATGGTTTTGAATCTGTGGTAGAGTCCATTTTCATCATCCTTTATGATAAGATTTGATGAAAAGATATTATCACCTCTTTAATATAAGATTAACTATTTGATAGTAATAGGTTATATTCGCGGTATGAAAGTATTAAAATTTGTATCATAAAAATAATTTAAAGCTATGGATAAAGAAAAAGCACTCGGAGGTATCTCCTGAGTGCTTTATAGGTCTATTTTCCAATGAATGAATGGTGTTTAATTGCTAATGACGTTGGTTTTAAATAAATGAGAAACCAAAGATAATCAGAATTAATGCCGGAATCACAAATTTAATATGATAAAAAAGAAGTGGTGCAATTTTCTGATTGATCTCGCCATTATTAGTCATTTCATCGAGTGATACCTTTTTCTTTAAGATAAACCCGATAAAAATAGCAGATAAAAGGCTTGTTGTAATAAAGAGGATATTGGCACTGATGTAATCAAAAGCATCAAAAAAATTCATCCCAAAAATGTGAATATCACTCCAAATACTATCAGCTAAGATACTTGGTACGTTTCCGAAGATAAAGATGACTGCAAGCGTTAAAAAGGTAGCTACAGGGCGCGTCATTTTAAACTTCTCAATTAATGTTGTAATTGCAACTTCATAAATTGTAATAGAAGTTGTCAAGGCTGCTAGGAGTAATAGTAAGAAGAATAGAACGGCAAAAAATGCGCCAAAAGGAATGGTTGAGAATACCGCAGGCAATACTTGGAAGACAAGTGATGGCCCTGATGCAGGCTCAATCCCTGCCGAAAAGAGTGCCGGGAAAATAATAAAACCAATTGCAAGAGGAATCATGGTATTGATAATACCTGCACTGACGCTAATACTGGCAATATTCTCTTTTTTACTTAAATAAGAAGAGAGCGTTACCATGACACCAAAGCCGATGCTTAAGGCAAAGAAAACTTGGCCAAGGGCAAGTAAGATAACTTGAGAGTTAATCTTGCTAAAGTCAGGAATGATATAGAATTTCACCCCTTCCATGGCGCCAGGAAGGAATAGTGCACGAATCATTAAGGCAAAGACAAGGAGTAAAAAGAGTGGCATGACCCAGCGAATAACCCGCTCAATCCCATCAATAATGCCTTTAACGAGAATATAGTAGTTTACCGCAACAAAGATAAAGGTATAGAGCGTCATCTTCCATGGGCTACTGGTAGATGCTTCAAAGAAGTTCTTCGTTGTTTCGGCACTAAGTGGGGTTGAAAGATCGATCTCACCTAGCGAAATACCGCCGATATAGCTCATAACCCAGCCGCCGAGTACCATGTAGTAGGCTAGGATCCCAAATGCGCCTAAAATGGCAATAACTCCCACTCCTTTCCAAAGTTTAGAGATGGGGTGATCTAATCCCTCACCACTAAAGGCATCAACAACGTTGGTATGTAATCTTCGGCCAATAAGATGCTCTGCTACAAGCATCGGCACTCCAAGAATTAACATTGCGATAAAGAATACTAATAGATATGCACCGCCCCCATTTTCTCCAACAAGATAGGGAAAACGCCAAGTTGCTCCAAAACCAATGGTTGCACCGGCAACGGTAGAGATATAGATGAGTTTATTACTCCAACTCTCACGAGCCATAAATCCTCCTTAAATAACAATAGCTTGCCGCTCGCTCATTATATTGAGAGAGAATGAAGTTCATGAAAGGTATGAATATTCTCGGTGTTTGCGATGCAGCAAAGCTGAATAAGATTGAAAAATACAGATTGCTAACATTATTATCATAGTTTTTATAAAAACGATCATTTATTGCTAAAAGAGATACATAAATGTGTGCTTTTTTTAATGTACAGATACTTATTAATAATAAAATATCGTTTATTATCATCGCAATAGTTTTTTTCTTAGGAAGATACTTATAAGGTGCAACGTTACTTAAAAGTTGTTAGATGTGAGCAGAATCATTAATAAAGAGATCGATCAATAAAGGGCAGCTAATAAAGAGTACGGTTAATAGATAAAAGAGGGTCATAAAAAAGCCGGCATTAATATTAATACCGGCTTTTGTGATTGATATGATCCGTCCTAAATAACGTTGACAACTTTACTGGTTTAATTTGGAGAAACTAG
The DNA here is from genome assembly GCF_022655595.1 of Ignatzschineria rhizosphaerae. Taxonomy (NCBI): domain Bacteria; kingdom Pseudomonadati; phylum Pseudomonadota; class Gammaproteobacteria; order Cardiobacteriales; family Ignatzschineriaceae; genus Ignatzschineria; species Ignatzschineria rhizosphaerae. The sequence goes on along the minus strand of NZ_CP093379.1, from coordinate 2,400,328 downwards.
ATGACAACGTACATTAAACGAACTCAAAAAGATTACACTTTGGCTTTTAAACTTGCCGTAGTTGCAGAGGTTGAAGCTGGTGCAATGACTTATAAACAAACCCAACACCATTATGAAATCAGAATATGAAGCTTTGGTGCTTGATAAAGTCATTGGTATACGTTTGCAACAACCTCGATTAGGGACTCGTAAGCTTCACTATTTATTACCAGAATTAGGGTTTAGTATTGGAAGAGATGCATTATTTTCGCTTTTAAAGAGACATCGGATGCTCATCCCAAGAGCCAAAGCGTACCATAAATAAAACCACCAATAGCTTACACCGTTTTTATAAACACCCTAATTTACTAGAAAACCTTGAAATAACAGCACCTGAACAAGCTTGGGTAGCAGATATTACCTATTTTCCAACACACAATGGAACGAGTTACATCAGTTTAATTACAGATGCTTTTTTTCGAAAAATAGTGGGTTATGATGTATCAGATACTTTAAAAGCAGATTCATCAGCCAGAGCTTATGAAATGGCCTTAAATAACCGTGTAAGATGATCAGACACAGGATAAGTACACAGGGATATTCATGATAAGTGCGGGAACAAGTTGGACATGACGGGAACAAATGGGAAAGTTATTGCAACAGTGTTGCAGGTTTGATTGTTCGTTAACTTAAGTGTAATATCTTTTCCAGAGGTGAACATACTTGATATGTTTTCCGCTGATTCCAGAGCTCGGCATTTTAATGTCGGGCTTCTGTGCTTTTATGTCTGCACAAAATAAAAGCCCGAAAGGTTTGGCGCTACTTTTAATAAGGTTGTAGGCTTACTGCTATCGGGCATATCTAGGCTAATAATAAACATACATAGCTTCATTGTCAAAACAATGCGACACAAAAAAGCCTCCAAATCGGAGGCTTAATTATTTACAGGCTTATATTATGTCGGTGACACAATTCATCAATGACACGCCAGTTTTCCGTCGAGGTGTATTTAAACATTGTCTTGGGTCTTTTGATGTCAGCAATCAAATCAAGGCTGCTTTTTGATATATGGATACCATCGCTTGTGAGTCTTTTTAATAACCGATTCAAAAGCTCTCTTGATTGCCATGTCTTGAGGCTCTCTATAATCGTTGCAGCTTCATCATATGTTATCCAGTGCCAATGATCCGCTTCAGTACGATTACGGCAATATGAAGCCAATCCTTTATCGCTGCCGTCTTTAATGATTCCTTGATTATGCATCTCTATCCAAAGAGCGAGCATTTTATCTCTTACATCGGCTGGTAGTTCTATACCGTCTTTGGTGATGCGTTTTGGCTTTACACGCTTGCTTTTGAAGCCATCAGGTTTAGCAGGTTTTACCTTAAAGCCTTTTTGTTTAAGCTCTTTTAAAATGAGATTAAGCTCCGACATGTTGCAGTCTTTTAAGCTCTCGCCTTTACCTCTATTGATGCGAAGAATCATTGCTCTGTAGCTATCTTCATCCATACCTAACTCATTGCGAGCAATGTTGATTAACTGGTATTTCTTAAACATAATTCACTCCTATTAAAAAGCCCCAATTAAGGGGCTGCAATTTTTCAAAATAACCAACTAATAAAAATTCCTAAACCAATTCCTAGTAAGAGCAAAATAATTACAGGAAGCAGTAATAAGCCAAGCATCCAATTATCTCTAAACATACCGCTCCTTTTTCATATCTTAAAAACTATCTGGTCTTGCTTGTCATAAAAGCAGATATCTTCATCTGTCACTATAATTTTGACGATCTTCTTTCGAGTTTCATTAACATCTTCAGTGATCGCTTTTCTCGCTGCTTTTTCCCATCGCTTCCGATGCATTTTGATTATCCCTGAACGCAACTCTTGAAAGTCAGCTCCCTTATAAAAAACACCACGAGGTATCTTTTGGGGAACTTTCGCCTTAACTTCTATATTGACCATATATCCCCCTAAATCGCCGCAAAATCTAAACTGATCTGAGCATAGCTACCATCTTCTTGAAGCTCATAAAAGCGCATGTACTTCTTAGAGCTAGTTACTATGATGCTATCTCTGATTGCTTGCATGCCTTGTTGCCAGCGCTCATCATCAACATCGTAATTAAGTAATTCTAGAATGCGTTTGATGTTGCTAATATTGCCTTGGGCGTTTGTTCTGAAAGCGGTATTGGCAATGATTGCAAGGTTCTTGTTTGCACCAACTGACCATTTACTAATACACTCTTTAATGATCTTTTCAGCTGCGTGAATATTTTCGTTAAAGCGAATGTTTTCACTGATTGCTAGCATGATTTTGTATTTGCCATCATAACTGTAAAGAGTCACATTCCCTTTACCTTTGCCAACTACGACTTCATATTTTGCTAGTGCAAGCTCAACGTATGCATCAAAGTCTAAAAAGTACTGTTTCTTTTCTTCGGCCATTTGAGATTGCAGTTTTTTTGCCTTTTCAGTTAGGCTTTTCACAACTTCATCACGGAGAAGATCTTCCTGTTTGATGTTGTCGATATGCACTAAATGGCCTTGCATGTTTGTTCTATATTGAGCCAAATCCATATATTTTCTCCTTTACATCGTTTAAGTTTAAAATGACATAACCTTCTTCAAGCCCTGCATAATCTTCTAAAATGAAGTTAATTTGTGCTGCTATCGACCATCCTGTGAGCTTCTCGTTAAACTCTTGTAAGATTACATAGTCATTTACTTTAAAATTGCGATCATTTTTACGTAGTTCAAAGTGTTTTTTACCCTCCTGAATTGCTTTAAAAAAAATAGGATCTACTTTTAGGTAATGAATCGCTTCATTTGTATAAACTCCCTCACTCATGCAATTACTCCTGTCGTTTTAATTTCAATAATCGGTGCTTTCGCTTGCCAGTTAATTTTCCAGCCGTTAATAGTGGCTTCAGGAACATTAAAGGCATTAAGAAGAACCACTTTGAATCCTAGCTTTTTAGCTTGTTCGCCATTTGGTCGCTCCACTAAAATACTCTTCTTGGCAAAATCAACGGTATATACGCCGATATCAGCATTAAGCAGCTTCGCCATTACTTTGTGAAAACTCTTTGCTTTTTTGTGATAGTGCCTTGTTAAAACGTTCTTTGAATTATTCATATCCGACTCCTATAGACTTTCGACGATACCGGCATCAATGGGAGTAGCTCCGATCTCTGCGGCATGGTTTAAGATTTTGACAGTTAAATTATTAACAATAAGTGGGTACGTCATACTAATAAGCCCCTTGCTGCCTGTTTGTGTGAGCTTTGCTCTGATCGCTTCAAATGCATCATCAGTCATGAATTTTGTGACATCGACACCAACACGCTCAAACTTATGAACGAGATAATCTTTAAGATGAGAATCAAGCGGTTGAAGTTCTGCGATTTCACATCTACGAATAACTTCTCGTGCTTCCCAGTTCATTCTCTCGTTAAGTTTGTTCTTGAGTTCTGGTTGACCGATTAAAACAATACTTAATAAACGTTTAAACCCATCTTCCAACTCCCAGAATCGTTTCAAGTTTTTAAGCATCGGCAATGTTAAGTCATGAGCTTCTTCAATTACTAGGCAATGCGTCATTCCCGCTCTTGATGAATCTCTTAAGAGTTTTTCCATTTGACGACTCTTAGCTTCAATCGAGCGTTTGCCAGGCAAGTTTGGATTGATCTCATCAATAACAGCTTCAATGATCGATGTAACAGTAAGTTTTTCTTTATCAGGCAAGCTTGGAGAGATCAGCTGTATTGATGCATCTTCACGATTAATACGATCAACTAGATCACGTCTTAAGATTGATTTTCCTGCGCCTGACTCGGCAATTATTGCAATAAATCCTCCGCTACTAGCCGCATGATAAAGCGTCTCTCTAATGAATCTTGCTGTTGGCGTTAGGAAGACATCATCATGACTTCTAACATCATCAGTAAATGGGTCTTTATAGATGCTATATAGCTGGCGAGCGTCTTGTGTTATCATTTCTTTATGCATTTCGATTTCCTCGTCTTGTTCAGAATCTTCTGAGTTAGTAATGTTAAATAGATCGTCTGCGAAAACGATTCCTAGTTCAGTAAGGTAGCCCTCTATTTTGTCTTGCAAGATATGAGGGTTTTTCTTTGGCCATTGACCGTGTCGTAGAAGTAAACTAATGACTGCTTGACTCACTCCAACAGCACGAGCAAGATCTGATTGTGTAATAGCGTACTGCTTTAAAATTCCATCTAGTTTGTGCATGCTCATACGAACTTCCTTATTTCTTTAAGAAATCTTTCAGCGGCTTGTTTGTCGTAGTTAGCAAAAACACTATCTCTACTTGTTTCGCTGCTGAATCCAATGGAGACTATTACTTCATAACCAGCTTCTGCATCAGCCCTTTGAGAAATTTCAAAAGAACCGCTTTCTTGGTTGTAGTTTTTTGTGATTAAAATATCGGCATCACAAAGGTTGAATATCTTTGCAAAATCTTTTTCAAATTGACTCATAATTACTCTCCTACTACTTTCAATGTTGATCTGGTGGTTAACTGGCGCTTGATGGTTTCATAATCCATCGGGTCAATTTCGGTATAATGCTTGCTGAGGTATTGGTAGGTGTCTTTTGGATATTGATCACCTAAATCAGCTTTTAATCGCTTACAAACCTCTGCAACACTAATCTTCTCGAATACTTGCTTAGGTGCTTGCAACTCATGTTCTGTTCCACGTTTTGGAATTGAGATAATATTTTCACGCTCTTTTAAGTAAGCACTGATACGGGTTTCGGGATCTAATTTCCCACCGTATAGCTGTGGGTTTTGCTTCGCTTTCTTGTCTGCGTCTTCAAGCGTTTTTGCTCCATGCGCATCAAGATGTATCTGTTTGCGTTCAACGTCACTCACTGTGTCACGAATGCTCGCCATGCCTTCACCAAAGATTTGATCTACTGCAAAGAAACCGCCATCAGCCTCTTCAAGTGGAATACACTCATGAAGCGTAACAACACCCTTATAATCAGTAATCTCAATATCAATATTGGGCGCTCTGAATGGGTTGAGTAAGACCGAAACTTGTTCGCCTACCTTTACGCTTTCGATATGTTCTACTGAGTAGGTTCTTGCCTCTGCGAATCCTCTTCCTTTATAAGTGATGCGAAGATCGTCATTAACCTTGCGCAATACTGGCTTGCTTGTGAGAATTGCTTTAAGTGTCTCCATTGGCGGTGCAAAAACTAACTGATCTTCTTTGATCCTATTCCAAACGGTATAGCGAGGTTGTTTGGTGCGTGTATGAATGCGAGATCCATTAAAGTATGTCTGCCAGCGTGTCACCATTTGATTGAGATCATCCACATTGGAGACTTTTGTCTTTCTGTTTCTTAAGCTTCCCTCAAACTGCACCTCGATAATATCTTGTATTTTCTCCGCTGAACCTTTCGCTCTAGGGTTTCCTGCCTTGTGCGGAAAGTGCTGGATATGCAAACGATCTAAAAAATTCAAAACAAGATGGGAAGTGTTAGCAGATCCCTTATCCATAATGAGTATCTGTGGAATCCCGTAAAAATCTTCCCGATCACGTTGAGTAAATGCATTCGCCAGTACGTCAAAAAACACCTCTTGATTCTCGCCGCTTGTTGCATAATACTTGCAGTAAAATGCTCCGCTAAAGTGGTCAACAACAGCATAACGTACGCATAAGTGATTACGTGCTTTATCGAGATTTTCAGGTTTGTTTTTATAGTCCTTTGTCTCATCAAAGAACTGAACACCACCTTCAGGAAGGTAAAACAACACGCCAACTGAAGCGTCTACCTGCCAAACATGGTTCGGATGGAGCGATCGCATATTGATGTGCGGTGTTGGTTGTATCAGTTGATCAGGATGGAATCCATGCATTTTAGCGACTCTCAATAAAGTTGTAGGGTTGTAAAGCTGTCTTATTTGACCGTTTGCATAAGCATCTGCGATGGCGTTTTCGCATGTTAAGAGTGTCTTTTCATTTTTGCGGCGGTTCTTATACATTGCGCCACAAATCAGTCGTGCATCACGGAGGTCAACATGTGTATCCCCTCGGTCAGATCTAACTTTGCGTTTCGACTGATAGCCCACTCTCTCTAACTTTTCATAAATCAAATTAATAGAGATCCCAAGAGTGTCAGCGATGTTTTGGATAAGCTTTGTTTTGCCGCCGTGCTTTGTAGCATCTAGTCTTTTCGCTACATCTTGGAAGTATTCAATTTCGGAAGGTAGCATTTAGTGCCTCCTGTTCTTCTTTAATTGTCTTTGCCGTTAGTGCTGCGAGTTGCTCTCCATTCGCATCCAAAAAACGAATACCTCTTGGTGACTGCTGGATGGTATGAACTCCACGAGCGATAAATCTAATCTTCGGCATAATCTCGCAAACTTGCCTAAGTGTTACAGCAAAGTCTGCATCATCAGGCGTTAACGTCTTCATGCTTCATCCATCCAAGTTGAGTCAACAATGCCATCATCACTTGGGAGTTGTTCTGCAACTAATTCAAGGTTTTGACGTACAGAGAGAAGTTCTCTAGCAAAGTCTTGAAAGAATGATTTGGGTAATGCATCAGCTGTTGCCTTGGCGAACAATTGTTGAAGTTTGGAGTTAGATGCAAGAATATCGCCAGTAACCTCTGCGAGTGTTAACTTGTAAGACTTCATTAGACGATCAGTTTCACTCTCATCAAGTTTGAGTTTTTCGATCTCTTTCTTTGATTTAGCTTCTGATTTCTCAAGCTTTTCTGAAAGCTCGTTGATCTTTTTATCTTTATCAGCTGACACCTTACGCACTGCATCTTGGTCAGCTTTTGCTTCCTTGAGCGCTCTTTTAAGCTCTCTAGTGGTCATTTTATCCATCTCATCAAGCGTTAAACCTGCGACAGTTCCGCCGTCAGCAAGAGCCTCTAATACCTCATCTTCTTGGTTGGCGAGATCTAGTAATTTTGTTAATCCTAAATTTCCAAGCGCTTGGAAAGATTTACTGTCTATGGTTAAAAACTTAGCGGCAGCTTGCATGAGGTTATATGCAGTGCTTTTTCCTATCTTAAAATCCATCTCAACGATTTCAATGAACGATTCAACAGTTTCATGCTCTTTTATAAGAATGAGTCTTTTACCGACTTCTAGCATTGATTGAGCTGTTTGGTTGATAAAGAATTTTGCTTCATTCACTACACGCTTACGATCATATGGAAGGTTGTCGCCATACGTCTTTTGAATTTCACTCAACTCATGAGTACGCTCCTCACGCATTTCAGCTTGAGTTTTACCTGTGATTAAATCCACTTGATCTTCTCTAATATCTGACATTTTTTACTCCGTTTGTAATAATTGAAATTCGACTAATTTATTTAAGAGGATTTTTCCGTGAGAGATGATGATGTTTACAGTAAAGACGAGGATCTTTTGAAGCTATTGGGTCATACGAATGCATTGTTTTATGCTTGGCTTCATTTAGCTTCTCACGTAGAAGAGAAGCTAGGTGTTGACTTGTCTCAAGTAGAAACTCAACTTTTGAAAGCAGATTGGGATCATCCAATAAATCCTTATGCTCGTGAGTACCTTCAGGAAATGGTGCAAACACTTCGGGAGTGGAGGAATGAGAGGCTTTATGTCGATGCTCTCCAAACAGTGGAAGATTTTGAGGAAAATCTACAACGTTACGGGACACTAACTCCCTCGCTTGATCAAGACTCAAAATAAACTTCCCATTTATGCGCTTACTAGCTTGGTGGATACGCTGAGCTCGTTTTTCTTGTTCTTTAGTAAGTTTTCTTGTAGTCATATCTATTCTCCTAATTATTGATTTCAGCCAGCTTCGCATTGATCGCTTGGACTTCTCGTGCGTGACTCGTTGCGATATTCAGTGCTTCGGTACTAAGTGCATATAAGCCGTTGTCGAGTTGTTCAACGAATCCTGCATGTATCAGGACGTTTATCGCTCTGCTAACACTGCTTGGTGTTGAGCCAATCTTGCTTGCGATCTCAACGTTGCTTATTCCTGTAAAGCTCCGTCCTTTCATTGCTTTGATGATCAAAAGTGGTCGTAGCTGTGATTGTGAGACTTCTTTCATTAAGCCTCCTGTGCAAATGGAGCGAGTTTGGCATCTAGTTCTTTTTGTAAGACTTGCTTTTCTGTTTTTTCTTTGGAGGTCTTTTCTCGTAAGTAATAAGGAAAGAGTGTTTTATGATCTTTGTCGCAAACTTTAGCGATAGCTTTAACGATTCTTATACTCCCTCGGCCCTCACTAATGACTCTGTGTACGGCTTGTGGCGTGACGTTTAAAGATCTCGCAATCATAGATGCGTTCAGCCCTCTTTCCTTTAGGAGATTGAAAATTAATTCTTTTTCCATTATATTTCACCTATGTTGTAATTAGTTGGTTGAAATTAGTTGGTTTAATTAAATTGACTTAGTTAAGTTGGTTTACTTAATTGGATATTAGTTTAATAAAATAAACCTGTCAAGTTTTGTGGTTTGATATTTTGGAGGTGAAGTTTGAGTGGTGATAATATTTACGGGGAAAGGCTTAGAGAACAAAGGCTTGAGTTGGGCTTGACTCAAGCAGTTTTGATAGAAAAATTAGGGATTGGGAAGTCAACAATTATAAATTGGGAGCAAGGTTCAACTTATCCAACCTTGCTACATTTAGTTGAACTGAAAAAACTTGGTTTTAATATTGATTATCTGTTCTCAGGCGAAGGGGCTCTAGTTACTGCGGCAACACCACCAGAGCCTTATGCATATATACCCGTATATTCAACAGAAGTATGTGCAGGAACTGGGGTTGATGCATTTGATTCAGAGCCTCTGTATTATCATGCTTTTAGAGAAGCTTGGCTCAGGGAGAGAGGATACTATGCAAGTAAATTAGCCGTGACTAAGATTATGGGTGAATCAATGGTTCCTGATTTGCTTCATGGTGATTATGTTTTAATTAACATGGCAAACAACCAACCTAAAACAGGATGTATCTTTGTCGTTAGAATCGGTCAGGAGTTATTAGCGAAATTTATAGAGGTTAGGCTGGATCGCTCAATCGTTTTAAAGTGTAGAAATCCATTTTATGAAAATATTGTAATATCCCCATCTGATGCAGAATCTCACGGTTTTCATATAGTTGGTGAGATCGTAGAGGGCGCAAGGGAATATTTAAACTAAAGGCTATTATGAAAAAACTATTATTAATTTCCTCTTTATTGATGTCACTTGCTTCTGCTACAACAGCTGAAGACGTTAAATTACTCGCCGAGAAAAATAATTTCACTTGTAGTTCTGGGGGTTGTTATACCTGTCTAGGAAATAGAGATATTAACTATTGTGCCGCTCAATCTAATAAAGGGTTTATTGAATTTAAAGACGATTCATATCTTGGTATGGGGCGTGGTGCCTTTGTTTATGAGGCATGTGATGTGCTAGCGAAGAGTTTCTTTGATGAGTCATTGAGTGTTAAAGATGATTATTACAACATGAAAGAGAAAATCTCTTCAGAAGCTGAAATGCACTCTAAGACTTATTTCAATGATCATTATGAGATGGTCTTGCATCAATTTTTAGTTTCAGAATATGATGGTATGTCATCAAAAAGACTAGTTGATGTTGTGCAATGTAAGGTTGTAGAAAAGTAAAGAATAGCAATAGCATTAGAATGATGGTTTAATATTTCAAACCTTGTTTATATTATTGGACTGAGATGATGCTATGGAAAACAACAAATGGCCTGAGCTTTGTGAGCAAATGATTGCTCTGGTTAATAATGCTCAACAAGAACAAAAATTAAGTGGTGAGGAGCTCGTTTTGCTTCTCATTGAGACATTCGGTGGTCAGATACTTTATCTGCCAAAAGCGGTCTCTTTTAAGTCTTTTGTGCGTGATCAGCAAATTTATAGTGAGTTTACTGGTAGTAATCACAAAGAGTTATGCGTTAGATATGGTTTATCTGAGCCACGCATCTACCAGATAATTGATGAGCAAAGAAAAATTCGCAGAGCTAAACAGCAGCAGACTCTAGAGTTTGTTTAAAACGTTATAATCCACCTCAAGCATCAATCTTCCCGATACTAACCCTCATACACTGTTATGAGGGTTTTTTAATGTCACAAACAAAGTTACAAGCAACACAAACAGCACGAAAAATCGATAAGCTCATCGTTCACTGCTCTGCAACTCCAGAGAATCGCAATAATACGATTGATGATGTCCGCCGTTGGCATAAAGCGGAGGGCTATCGTGATATTGGCTATCACTATGTGATTCATCTTGATGGTTCAATTCACAAAGGGCGTGCTGAGGCTGAAGTTGGCGCACACGTGAAGAGTCACAATAAATACAGTATCGGTGTTTGCTATATCGGCGGTGTTGATGCGCAGATGAATCCAAAAGATACACGTACGCCTGCGCAAAAAAAGGCGCTTATTAAAATCTTAAAAGAACTGAAAGCGAAGTATCCAAACGCAACGATTCATGGCCACCGTGAGTTTGCTAATAAAGCCTGTCCAAGCTTTGATGCTACTACTGAATATGCCGATCTTGTGCCTGATAACCTCGTTCTGCCAGAGCCAGCAAAAGAGCGCAAAAAATCATTTTGGGATCGTTTGCGTGAGTGGTTGCGTGGTGGTGAAACGGGAGAAGTAGTATGAGGCAAGCAATAAAAACACAGCTCTTTGCATGCTTTAGCGACCGTGGCGGACGGCTTGATAATACGAAGTCGATTACGATACTCACTTTCATTTTTGGCTGGATTGTCACATTTTTTGTGGCTTTCAAGGGCTCAGCTGATGCCGTGACTTTTTTTTACGTCATGATCGGCGCAGGAAGCGGATTAACAGTGACGAAAGGCGTTGTTGATCTAAAGCAAAAAGCCCAGAGAAATGCACAAATAAGCGAGGCTGGTGATGAGTCAGATGTTAATCGTTAGCGCAATAATCGCTGTTTTATGCGGCGTTATTACATTTTTAAAGCGTTCCAATCGCTCCCTTAAGAGTGAAAACAAGGAACTTGAAAGGGAGCTAGAACAGAGTGTTGAGCTTAATCAGAAAATCATTCTCACGCTTCAATCTCAGATTGAGTTTAAGCGTGATATTAGTCAGCTTACTGCTAGTGAGCTTATTGGCGAGCTGCACGACATCCGTGCGTTACGACCAGATTGACCTTGGGTGCTTGCTGATTCCCACAGTGACGGCGAGTGCGAAGGATACAAGACGAACGCAAGAGGAAGTATTGGAACAATGGAAAGTAAGGAAGATAGTTTGCAATGAGTGACATTATCGATAGAGCCAACGATCTAGCAAGTTGGCAAACAGAGCTTGCATTAAAGAACGCAAGAGCAAAGAAGCCGGGATTAAGTCCACTCATTGTGAGCGAAAATGGCGTTGATATTCAGCTTTGTGCTGATTGTGAAGAGGAAATCCCACCTCAGCGTTTAAAGGCGCTTCCTGATGCTGTTTTGTGCATTGAGTGTCAAGAGATATGGGAGAGACATTTATGACGTTATTGGAGTTTATTGAAAGATGGGGGTCGTTAATTATGACGGCAATTTTACTGCCAGGGATCGCTGCGATTTTACGCTCTACATTTGCTAGTAAAGTAGATCTCGATACCGAAAAGAACCGTATTACAACGCTTGAAAATAAAGTGGATAGCCTACCAAGCGCTAAAGAGTTTTATAACTTGAGTGAAAGGCTTGTTGATGTTGCTGGGGATGTTAAGGCTATCAACGTTGGGCTTACTCACATTACTAAAGGCGTTGATTTGCTGACTGAAGCAGAAAGAAGGAGAAAGGAATGAGTATCTTGCAGGAAGTAACAAATGAAGATCAACGTTTTCTAATGCTTCTTTCCCTCGTGCATATGAGTTTTGAGGGTAATGACAGCATGATCAAAGATGCGCTTTATGCTTATGGTCATCGTATTTCATCTAGCGATATTAAAGAGCACCTTCTCTGGCTTGAAGGAATGGGGCTTGTTGAGTTATCAAAAGTTGGGCCATATACGAAAGCGAAATTAACGCAGAAAGGCCAAGATGTTGCTGAAGGACGTGAAAGAGTTAATGGGGTACGCCGTCCAAGGGCTGGTGAACTATGAGTCGAGTGACACGGGGGCGTGCTTCTAAAGTCGATCTATTGCCTGAAGCGCTAAAAGAAGAGCTTCATAAGCTCTTGCGTAACAAGAGTAATACACAACTTGATGTGCTAGATGCGATTAATGAGCTTATTGAGGAACACGGGCTTGATGATGAAGCAAAGCTCTCTCGCTCTGGCTTAAATCGTTATGCTGCCCAGATGGAAACGATCGGTAAGCAGATTAAGGAAGCCAGAGAGATATCAAAACAATGGGCTGAAACGCTAGGAACTAATGCCGAGTCAGACGTATCGATGATCTCTATTGAGATGCTCCGTTCTGTTGTTTTCAATATCACAATGAAGCTCGCACAAGATGATGAGATCAAGTCTGATGACTTGCGTAATCTCACAATGTCCATCGCACGACTTGAACGTGCAGCAGCAACAAGCCAAAAGCGTATTATCGAAGCACGCAAAGAGTTTGCAGAAGAACTTGCAGAAAATATTGAGGCCTCAGTGCGTGAAAAAGGCATGTCTAAACAAGATGCTGACTTTATCAGAGCCATTATTCAAAAGAGTGTGTAGGTTATGGAAGCGCAAGAAAACAGGCAGTATCGACTAGCCAAAATCTTTGAAGAGAAACAGTATGATGTGCCAGAGTATGATCCGAAAGACATACTCTTATATCATCAACGCCAGTGGCTTGCTGATGAGTCCTTTATAAAATATGGCGCTAAAGGGCGACGTACAGGTTTAACGTGGGCAGAAGGCGCTGATGCCGTTTTACGTACGGCTTTAAGCAAAAAAGATGGCGGTATGGATTACTTCTATGTCGGATCTGATAAAGACATGGCTCGTGAGTTTATTGATGCCTGTGCTGATTGGGCGAATGCTTTCGCAAAAGCTGTAAAGTGGATGGATAGTACAGAAGGTGCTGAAGTTGACCAAGATGGTGATTATTTTGAGGATAAAGATGGTAATAAAATCCTCAAGTTCACAATCACTTTTGAATCTGGTTTTAAAATCCACGCCTTATCAAGTAATCCAAAGAACTTCCGAGGCCGTCAAGGTAATGTTTGTATTGATGAAGCTGCTTTCCATGATCAATTTGAGGAAGTATTAAAAGCTGCTCTAGCACTGAGAATGTGGGGTGGTCGTATTCGTGTTATTTCTTCACATGATGGCATAACAACGAAGTTTTATGAGATCACAGAAGAGATTAAAAAAGGGATTCGTAAGAATGAATCGCTTCATATTATCCCTGCCTCTTATGCCGTAGCTTGTGGTCTTTATAAGCGTATTTGTGAAGCAACGAATCAAGCGTGGTCGCAAGAAGCTGAGGATAAGTGGTTTGAAGAGCTTTTTGATTCAGCAGCTACTGAAGATGATGCTCTTGAAGAATATGAAGCTATTCCAAAAGCATCTAGTGGTGCATCGATTGATCTCTATCTGATTATGCAAGCCGCTCGTAAAGAGCATGTTGTAAGGCGCATTACTGCTCCAAATGACTTTATGAAACTAACGGAAGAAGCACGAGTTAAAACCATTAATGAGTGGTTAGTTGAAGTTGTTGAGCCATTGATGAAGTTGCTTTTATCTGAAAATGAACGACATGGCTTTGGGATGGACTTCGCACGAAAAGGCGACTTATCAGCGATTACGTTAACAGCCGTAGCACAAGATACTAAGCGTAAGCAAAGAATCGTTTTAGAGCTTAAAAATATGCCGTTCAATCAGCAACAAGAGATTGTTCGATTTGTCGGTAAACGTGTACCAAGGCTGATTGGTATGGCAATAGACTCAACGGGTAATGGTGCATCTATTGGTGAGCAAGCAAGCATTGATTTTGGCTCAGAAATGGTTGAGCAAGTGCATTTGACGGATAAGTATTACAACGAGTGGATGCCTAAATATATTGGTGCCTTTGATGCTGGTGGTATTGAAATACCAATGGATGACGATATTGAGCAAGACCATCGTAAGATCGTCAATATCAAGGGTGTTAATAAGATTCAGAAAGGGACAGAGACATCGATTCGTGGCGGTAAACGACATGGGGATGCTGCGGTGTCTGGATTCTTGTCCTATCGAGCAACATTAATGGAAGGCGGTGTTATTGAGTTCACGCCGCTCACGGCAAGTTATGAAAATGACGGAATACATGAAATAAGAGATAGAGGGTGCTGGTAATGGGAGTAATTGTAGATCAATGGGGTCGTCCAATTGTGGGAGAGATGCAGACAGAGATGTCAGAGCAACTATCACGCATTGCTCAAAGCGCACCTGATGCTGTTGCGAGCGGCTTAACCCCTAGAAAGTTAGCAGGTGTTGTGCAAAGTGCTTATGGAGGGGATCTTTCTGCAATCAGCGATCTTGGACATGAGCTTGAGACGAAGAATGGACATCTTTTTGCAGAGATGAGTAAGCGTAAACGATCCATCACGCTTCTTGATTGGAGTTTAAAGCCTCCCAAGAATGCTACACCTGAAGAGGAGCGTGATACCGAAATGATCGAAGAGGCGCTTCGTGATGCCGATTGGTTTAATGACATGCTTTTTGATGCTCTAGATGGCATTTTAAAAGGCTTTAGCTGTCAAGAGCTACAGTGGAATACTGAAGGCGAGATTATCAGACCTAAAAAAGTGATCTGGCGACCTCAGAGCATGTTTACTGTTAACCAAGATGATCGTAATGATCTGCGCATCAATGACGGTTCAATGGGCGGTCAAGCCCTTCGCAAATTTGGCTGGATTCAGCATCGAGCACCTGCGATGAGCGGCTATCTGGGTGAGACGACTCTTACAAATGTTCTTGCATGGCCATTTATTTTTGCCTCATATCCGATTCGTGACATGCTTGAGTTCTTAGAGATTTATGGCATTCCAATGCGTCTTGGAAAGTATCCAAGTGGTGCAACAGATAAAGAGAAATCAACACTTCTTAACGCCATTATGTCGATTGGGCATAATGCTGGTGGCATTATTCCTCAAGGAATGGCGATTGATTTTCAGGAAGCTGCACAAGGTGGATCGGCTGAGTTCTTGAGCGTGATCGAATGGGCTGAAAAGATGATCAGTAAGATCATTTTAGGCGGTACACTTACAAGTCAGGCAGATGGCGTGACCTCTACTAATGCACTTGGGACTGTGCATGATGGCGGGCGTAAAGAGATTATGCATAGCGATATTGCAGCGCTTGAGCCAACGATTACTCGTGACTTGATTATTCCAATGTGGGTGATGAATGCAGGAAGTTATAGTAGACCCACTCGTTACCCTCGTTTTGAGATTGATACCAGTGAACCTGAAGACTTGGCTTATTATGCAACTGCATTGCCGGCATTTGTTGGTATGGGCTTGCGTATCCCTAAATCATGGGCACATGACAAATTACAAATCCCTGAAGCTGCTGAAGATGAAGAGATCTTATCAAAACCTGAAGCACCTGCTTATGATCCTTATAGTGGGATGGGGTTCGCTGGGCTTTCAGCTCAAAAAGTTGAGACACGCTTTACGCCTGGGCAGAATAAAATTGAGGATGGAATCAATGGTTTTAGCCCAGAGGCCTTCAATAAAGCAATTGATCCATTAATTGAACCTATTGCTGAGGCTGTTCGTGCGGGTGGTCTTGAGAATGCAAAAGAGATGATTGCTGAGCTGTATGCTGATCTTGATACTACTGAGATGGAAGAGATGCTTGTTAAAGCGATCTTTGTCTCAGAGCTCTTAGGAGGTGCTAATGCCAACTCCTAGTGTCAGTAAGGTCGATGTAATGGCCGCTATGCGCATGGAGCCTAAAAAGGCGCTTGAGTACTTCAGGAATTTAGGTATTCCTGTTGATGATAAGTTTGCTACTCAAGCGCTTATGCGTGCTAGAAGCCGAGCCTTTACTATCGCAAACATCAATAGTGCCAAAATCACAGATCACATCTATAAAGAAATCTTAAGCACGATCGAAGCTGGTCAAACGCCTGACTTCTTTCTCAAGAATATTAGAGAGAGTCTTAAAGCTAAAGGATGGCTTAGCAACGATCTACCTGCTTATCGCCTCAAGCAGATGATGCGCAGTAATATGCAAACAGCATTTAATGCCGGTAGGTTCCAATCACAGAAAGCAAATATTGATAGACAGCCTTGGTGGATTCGGATTGAGGTTGATGATGAGAGAACACGTCCAAGCCATGTAGCGATGCATAAAGTCGCTGCACGTGCGGATGATCCCTTTTGGGACAATAACTATCCTCCCTTTCTTGATGGCGAGTATGAGTATGGTTGCCGAGGACGTGTAAGAGCTGTTAGTGATAAGCGCTTTCAAGAAATGCTCAAGAATGACAAGGATATAAAGGTCATTGAATCTAATGGCTCTAGCGGTCAATCTGTGATGGATGATGAAGATCAAATCAAAGAAGATGGGATCAAGCAGATTGATAATACAGACATTCAAGATCAATTGAGGAAGAAGCTCTATGGCTGATGATGTAATCAAAATTGATATCAACACCAAGCCTATCGAAGAAGCACTGGCAAAGCTCACTAGACCTTCAGCCCCACTCATGGAAGAAATTGCAGGGATATTGGTTGAGTCTGCTGATCAAGCGTTTGAAGATGAGAAAGATCCTGTTACTGGTCAGCCTTGGGTTCCGCTCTCGGAAGTCTATGCAGCGATGAAGGCAGCAAAGGGATACAGTGATAAGATTCTACAAAGAGGTGGGCTCTTAGCACTAATCCAATCTGACAGTAATGAGACGGAAGCTATTGCTGGCTCACCAGAGGCATATGCCGCTGCGCATAACTTGGGTTATGAGGAAGGCGGTATTCCTCAACGCCGATTCTTAGGAATTGACAAGATTGCAGAAGAAGAGATTTTGGATGCAATAAATGCTCACTTGTCGAAAGCTTTTGAGTAGAAAAGAAAATCGCATTTAAAGGCTGTTTGAGGTTCTGCATGATAATCTCATGGTGAAAACTCTTTTACAGTGCTTAAATGCGATTTTTTATGCTTTATAAAGATTTTTAGAGGGAGTTATCCTCAAGAGCTTTCGATGATATTCTAAAATACTCTCCACTTTGATATCCTATCGCTATCTTATTGCCATCCTCTTCAAAAGAAAATCCTGCGGAATGAAGGTTGTCCCATTGTCGAATTGCAGGTTTTAAAATATGCTTATCTATTAGAATTTGAGTGTGGAAATATAATGTGCCTATAAAGTTAGGATCTTGAATATTTAGGTATAAACCATTTTTATCCATTGAGCCATTGAAAAAACTGGCAATTTCGTACATTGTAAAAATGCATTTTGGCGAATTTACCATCGAGGTAACTATCATTTTAGAAAAGTCTTGATCATATATCATCGCTAAGTCCTTGTTGTAAGAAATAAATATCATAGCTGATATATTTGAACTTTAAAACGTTATAATCCACCTTCCCGTACCTAACACGCAAAAATAGCTCTGTATTCACTACAGGGCTTTTTTTATGTCATCTCAAAAATTCGGCATTGCATTTCTTCATTCAACACTTGCTCAAGAAGATGGTTGGCGTCAGGTTCTACCTTCTGGTCACTTTCGTGCGAAAGACGGCAGACCATCTGAGAAAGGTTTAGAGAAAGGCTGGTTTCTTAATAAAGAGATCGCTGAACGCTTAATCAATCAGGTTAAGGCGAAAGGAAAAGTGATGGTTGATTACGAACACGCTTATCTGCACGCACTGACCAACGCTGAAAAAGGGAAGCCAGTTGAGCCAACAATCGCAAGCGGTTGGATTTATGGTGATGACATCAAGTGGGAAGACGGATTGTGGGTAAAGCCACGTTGGACGAAGAAAGCAAAGTCTCATGTAGACGATGGCGAACTCGCAGGATTAAGTGCGCTTTTCACTTATGACCTTAAAACTGGCGAGCCACTTAATTTCTTAAATGTTGCACTTACAAACGATCCTGCCCTCACGGAACTCAAAGGCCTCACTAATCTAGCAGCACTTAGTAAATTCGCTGCGCTCTCACTTAATTCCCAATCCACAACAGGAGATAACTCTATGAATGAGTATTTGTTGAAGATCCTTGGTGCCCTTGGCTTAGAGGCAACTGAGGAAAACATTGCCGAAGTATCCGAGCAAGCGGTTGAAAAGATCAATTCCCTAATAGCTAAAGAAGCAAGTTCTGAAGAGACGATCGCCGACCTTAAAGCAAAACAGGTTGATCCCGTTAAGTATGTGCCAAGAGAAGCGTTTGAAGAAGCAAAAGCGAAAATCGCAGCGCTCTCAAAAACAACCAGTGAAAGCCAAGTTGATGCCCTTATCGCAGAAGGTCGTAAAACTGGAAAAGTTATGAAGTCAGAAGTTGGGAATCTCAAAGATATCGCCAAGGTGCATGGGCTTGCGGTATTAAAAGCCACTATTGACTCTCGTGTTGCTATCGCTGGTCTTTCTGATGAATCGCAAATCATTGAGGCTGCTGTTGATGCTGTGATAAGTGAGCTGACTGAAGAGCAAAAAGAAGCAGCTCGCATGCTCGGTATTGATGAAGCCGAGTATCTCAAAATCTTAATTGAACAAGAAGGAGCATAAAATATGGCAGCAATTAGTCATGCGCTAATTAAAGCGTTAAATGTAGGCTTTGATAAATCATTCCAAACAGGTGTTGGTAATGCGGAGTCTCAATATCTGAAGATCACGACCGTCACGAAATCTAACACATCAAGCACAACATACGGATGGCTCGGTAAATGGCCAGCAATGCGTGAATGGATTGGCGCTCGTGTTATACAAGATATCTCAAACTCTGGCTACAACATCGTCAACAAAAAATATGAAAGTACGATCGGAGTTGATCGTGTTGATATCGACGATGACAACGTAGGGATTTATGCCCCTCTATTTGAAGAGATGGGGCGTGAAGGAGCTTCATTCCCAGATCAATTAGTTGGAGCATTGCTAGCCGCTGGTGATAAAACACCATGCTATGACGGTCAAAACTTCTTTGATGCCGAACATCCAGTGTACGAAAACCATGATGGAACCGGTACTGCAAAGATGGTCAGTAATATTACCGAAGGGAATGGCTCTCCGTGGTTTGTTCTTGACTGCTCACGTTCCCTCAAACCAATAATCTATCAAGAGCGTGATGCGCTTGAAATGACTGCGATGGATAAGGTTGATGATGAGAATGTCTTTACGTTCGATCAGTTCCGTTACGGTACACGTGTGCGTTGTAATGTGGGGGTTGGTTTCTGGCAGATGGCGCATATGAGTAAGGCTGAGCTAAACGCTGAAAACCTTTGGGATGTCATTCAGAAGATGCGTCAGGTTCAGGGGGATGGTGGTAAGAGACTTGGTATTAAACCAACGATCCTTGTTGTTTCACCAGATCGAGAGAAAGAGGCGAGACGTTTGCTTGAGCGTGAATTAGATTCCGCATCAAGTAATGAGCTTAAAGGTCGCTTGGAACTCATGGTCTACGATTACCTTTAATCCACTATCAAGCGCTCTTGCAGTGAGAGCGCTTCTCTAGAAGAGGAATCCAAATAATGACATTTGAAGAATTAATGGAATTATCCGCTGATGCGCTCAAAGCCAAAGCTGATGAGCTTGGCATTGAATATAAAGCAAGAGCAAACAAAACTGAGCTGTCGGAGCTGATCTATGCGAAAACTAATGATCCGAAAGGAGCGTCGGAAGTGGCGCAAGGCAATGAAACGAATAGTGATGATGAGTTAGAGCTTGGTAATGGTGTTTTTTATGTTCCAGGGCAAATGATCAAAGTCCAAATACGCCAAGAAAACGGTGACTTAAAAGAAGGTGAAACCTCTCTTGATGAGTTATTGGAAGCCAAAGGGTTCTCTGTTGAGAGAGTTGCTAAGCTTGAGGCTGAAAAAGAAAGTCTTCAAAAACAGCTTTCAGGGCAAATAGTTTTAAATGAAACCTTATTGAGCGAAAAAGCCGATTTAGAGCAAGTAATTGCATCTTCTAAATCACAGTATAGTGATGTAGATAAGGATGGGAATATCATCCCTGTCCCAGTATCACCAAAAATTGAATGGAATAATGATCTTAAGCTGATGCCTATTCGTGCTCGTGTTGCTCCAAACAAAGGGGTTGTTACTCGCATGCGTGCAGGCTTGAGTTTCGGTGTTCAATATAGCAAGTATGAGGTTGATAAAAAGACCTTTGATGCGCTGATTGCTGACGACTTTATTCAGATTGCAGCGTTGGATCAGTCAAATGAGTAGCCCCTATGCAACGCTCAAGGATCTTTTAGATCGCTATCCTCACAATGATCTAGTAGGTATTTCAGCTCGTTCAAATGAGGATCGTGGCGAGATTAATGAAAAAGCCGTTAATCTCGCTCTTGAGCAAGCTAGTAGTGAGATTGATGAATATATTGGTGCTCGCTACAAGTTGCCTTTAACGGCGGTAAGTCCTCAGCTCGTGCAGATTTGCTCACATATCGCAAGATATTACATGGAGCGAGGGGATAGAACAAAAGCCGCAATTATGGACTATGAGCGCTCTATTGAGCGACTCGAAGCAGTCAAAAACGGTGATGCAACATTAGGTCTTGATGAGAATGATGAAATGGCTGAGCTAAATGATGGGGGTGCTGTAATGACCTCTGGCGGCACAGTATGGGGGCGTAAAGACTCCAAAGGATTTGTCTAATGTCGAACGTAATTCTTAAGGACTCAGATGTCACAATCATGCAAAAAGCACTTGTGGCGTTCTTAGATAAAGAGTTTCACAAGGTCGTAAGTAGCGTTTCTGCTTTCGATGGCGTTTGGACAAATACTGATATCCAGTCAAAAGTGCAAAATCCACCGGCGCTTTTTGTGACATGGCTTGGTAATCGTGTAAGTGTTGCAAATGAAAAGGTGCATACATGGTCAATCCTACTCTTTATGCGAACAACTAGCGGAGCGCAAACTGAATGGGAGCGAGAATTAGCATCTCATATCATTGAGTTTATTGAGAAGAAGTTGCATAACCAAAAATTGAAAAATGAGAATGGTCCTATTGGGGCACCGTTGCAACACATCAAAAGTGACAACTTATGGCATACCGTCGAAAAAGGGAGTGGCTTCACTCTTTACGGAATCACGTTCGAGCAATCAATGTATCCAGTCTATGACGATTTGAGCGATATGGACAACTTCTTAACATATTACGAAAAGGTAGTTGGTGGTGATGTAACCCTTATCGAAACACTCGCAAAACCTAATGAACCTATGTAGGAGATAGCAATGAATCAGTTTTTTATTAAAGCAGTTGAGGGTCGCTCAGTTCGTGATCCAGAGACTAAGGAAGTTCTCTCAAGTGAGGGTGAATTTAAGTACAAAAATGGCTTTTGGCTTAAACGATTAAAGCAAGGTGACGTTGTAGAAGCAAAGCCGCCTAAATCAACAGCAAAAGGAGATGAGTAATGGCTATCTCACACAATAATATTCCGAATAATATCCGCACGCCTCTTGCTTTTATCGAGATTGATAATACAGGGGCAATCAGCGGTACGCCTGCACCACTTCATAAGGTGTTAATGATTGGGCTTAGCAATGAAAATGGTAAAGCGCCTGAAGGTGAAGTTACTCGTATTCATAATCCTAACTCAGCAATTGAAGCTTTTGGCTATGGTTCAATGGGTCACTTTATGGCTCAGACCTTCTTTGACAACAATAAGGAAGGAAACGTTTATGCACTTCCTCTCAAAGAAGTAGGAACTGCTGCCAAAGGTTCTATTGAGATTATTGGCAGCGCAACACATGGCGGAACCGTTGCACTTTATGTTGCCGGCACTCGTGTTCAAATCGTCATCCCTCGTGGTGCGCCTTCTGCAAAAATGCATGAGTTAACCGCATCGGCAATCAATGGTGCATTGTTACCAGTTACTGCTGAAGTCGTCACGAATAAGGTCGAATTAACTGCTCGCTGGAAAGGTGAGACAGGCAATGAAACAACGCTTCTTGTGAATTACCACGGCGAACCAATGCCGCAAGGAATTGAATTTAAAATCACGGCAATGTCTAAAGGCTCTGGTAGTCCTGATGTATCTGATGCGATTATTGCTCTTGGGCAAGACTGGTATCAACATATCATCATGCCTTTCACTGATACGGTAAGCCTTGATGCACTACGTGATGAGTTGATGCTTCGTTGGGGTCCAATGCAACAAATTGACGGAATGGCGTATGTTGCAAAATCAGGAACCTTTGGTGAGCTATCAGCGTTTGGTTTAAAGCGAAATGACCATGTGATCTCGTGTCTTGGTATTTACGGATCACCAACACCAAGCTATCAGATTGCGGCGGCCTATGGTGCTGTTGCATCTAAATATATTGCGATAGATCCTGCTCGACCTCTTCAAACTTTAGTATTGAAATCCGTTGTTGCTCCAAAGACCATTGATGGCTTTGAGCGTAATGAACGCAACTTGCTTCTTCATGATGGAATCAGTACGACCACGATCAGTAATGGCAATGAGGTTCAGCTAGAGCGAGCAATTACGATGTATCGCACAAATAGTTTTGGGGCGAATGATCCGTCTTATCTCGACATCATGACTCCTCATACGCTTTCATATTATCGTTATGCGGTGCGCACTAGAATCATGCTCAAATACCCACGCCACAAGCTTGCGGATGATGATGCAAACATCTCCCCAGGGCAAGCGGTTGTTAAACCGAAAACAATCAAGGCTGAGCTCATTGCACTTTACGGAGAGCTTGAGTGGCAAGGTCTTTTTGAGAATGTTGATGCCTTTGCTGAAAGTCTCATTGTTGAGCGTAATGAGAATGACCGCAATCGTATCGATGTTTTAAGCCAGCCAGACCTTGTGAATCAATTCATGGTCTATGCTGAAACAACACAATTTGTTTTATAGGAGGTAGTGAAAATGCCTAAGAATCAAAATCCCAGACATTATGCCAAGCATATGGTAATTCGCAGTAATGGTAAGGAGTATCCGACGCTTGAAGGCGGCACATTTACCCATTCTGGTAAGCAGCGTGATGATGTAACAGGAAAAATACTCTATGGCTTTACTGAGACTGCTGTCGGAGCTTCAGTGTCAGTCGTTGTTCCTGCTAATCATGAAACAGATTTTGAAGATATCAATGATCAAACGGATGTCACGATTGAGGTTGAACTTGATACTGGGCAGATCTATTTGATGCAAAACGCATGGAATACAACGCCAGTAACGTTTAACGGAACAGGGATTACTCTAGAGTTTAAAGCGCAGGAAGCAAGGAAAATTGGATAATGAGTAACTTTACTTTTGATTTTTATGATGGTCTGGCTCTCGGTGAAGGTGAAAATGCTGAGCGTCAAAAAACAGTTACTTTAAGAGATCTTTCAGCAGCAGAGATCTTCAGAGCGGAAGACCAATCAGAGCAACCAACAAGAACAGCTGATGGTTGGGAATTAATTGTAAGTCCTGCCAAGTTGTCTCGTGAGTTGATTCGCCTTTCTGTCGTGAGTATTGGTCAAATCGACGGGCTTAGTATACGCACAATGGGGATGCTAAGTAGCCGAGATTTACAGCTTCTTTATGCGAAGCATGAAGAGTTCTCAGGTTTACAAGATGCGCTTCTAAGTAAACGCTTAGAAGAAGCAAAGAAGCTGGGAAAGCCGTAATGCGTGAACGCTCTGCCTTTGAAGGGATTGCTGCAATGATCTCTTCCAAAGGTGGGCGTGATGGCTACTCTCTCACGCGAAGTGAACTGGTTTTACAAAGTGAATATTTAAAAGCGCTGTTATAGCGCTTTTTTTGTCCTCAATCTCATGTATCAAAATAGGTAGTTGTATGGCGAATAATGAAATGAAAACAACCGTTGTCGTTGGTTTTGATGATAAACAAGTTAAGACGGGAACTCGCTCTGCATCTCGTAGCGTTGGTGCGATGGCAAGAGAGATGATCCGCAATACATTGCGAGTCAACTCTCAACAAAAAGGCTTAAATAAAACCTTTGATGAAGGTCGTAAGCAAATGATGGGGTATGCAAAAAACCTTGCGGCAACATATGGTGGCTTTCAAGCATTTAAACGGACGTGGGAGTTTAATGATGCATTAAGAGAGCTTCAAAGAACAACAGGGATCTCGTCAGATGAATTGGAGCGATACAAGCTTCTTCTCTTTGATATTCAGATGCAGTACGGTATTAGTAAACAGGCCTTTTCGCAATATATTGATGAGGTTGCAAGAGGCGTTAAGACTTATGAGGAGTTAGGAGAGAAAGCCCGTGATGGTGCGATTGCTATGCAGGGGCTTGGAATGCCAGCTTATGAAGCTGTGAATTTTGACTGGATGATGCAAGAAGCCAATATCTCAAATCCTCGTGCTGTCTTGGATCGTGCTGCTAGTATTGGGCAAAATGAAAATGGTCGATTCTCTGGTAGAGAGCTTCTTGCCGGTGTTTATGAAGTCATGCAAGATTGGAGTGGCCCAAAAGATCAAAATGCAATTTATGACATCATGACCTTTCTACAAATGCAGAGTAATGATACGCAGAATATTGATGATGCTGTTGGTAACTTTAAGTCTTTAGTTGGGGACTTAACCTCTCAACGTGCTTTTTTAAAAGACCGTGTTGGAATAGATATCTTTGAAAAACAAGATGACCAACTTGTATTAAAAAGCTTACGTCCAATCATTGATATTATCTCAAGCGATACAAAGCAAGGTCAAATGTTGAAAGGTCTTTGGTAC
This sequence comes from Ignatzschineria rhizosphaerae, assembly GCF_022655595.1. Taxonomy (NCBI): domain Bacteria; kingdom Pseudomonadati; phylum Pseudomonadota; class Gammaproteobacteria; order Cardiobacteriales; family Ignatzschineriaceae; genus Ignatzschineria; species Ignatzschineria rhizosphaerae. The sequence continues at coordinate 2,375,582 of NZ_CP093379.1, read as the reverse complement.
GACCAAAAAGGCACACTGAAAGGCAAGCTAAGTGAAGGCGGCGCAAGTGCTGTTATGAGCCTATCTAAGAATGGAGATAGATTTACAGAAGTGAGGGAAAGCGAGCGTGTTGATGCGGATGCAATAGCTCTTGATCGATCACGAAACTTTGCTGAATCAATGCAGAAGTTAATTAGCGTTTTAGAGCGCTTTGCAGATATGAATCTTGCAGGAACGATTGATGATATTTCTCGTGCTATTTCAGAGTTGAGTGCTGAAGATGTGCAAGAGTTCTTGAATGTTGCTAAAGAGATCACTAAATGGGTAGGTGGTGCTTATGCCGCTTATAAAGGGTTGCAGTTTACTGCTGGTGCTGTTGATGCTGCTAAAACTGTTTTTGGTAACGCTGCTGAAGTTCAAAAGGTGTTTGTCACTAATATGGCTGAAGCTCGTGATAGCGGTACGGGGAGCTTTGGCGCATCTAACATGAATAAACATGCCGGTGCTTTTAGTGTGTTGGCCAACCTTCAATTTGTGCTTGATAGAGTTAGCCAGGATAAAGAAGGATCTGATGAACTTCGTAAAGAATATGGCGATGATACAATCAACAAATGGATGGACGAACAAGGATATATGGGCTTTATGCGTAACCTTGATTCCTTTTCATTTGAGGATATGAAAGAGATCATTGCTAAAGGTCTGCTAACAGATCAATACGGCGCTAAAGATGTTACCAAGGCTTATCAAGATCAACTTGCATGGTATGAGCCGAAACTCGACTTAAAGCACTCAACAAGTGACGAGCTTACCAAGATCATTCAAGATAACGCTGCCTTTTTTATGAAGTCTGAAGAGGAAGTTCAAGGTCAAGTAAATGTCGATTCTAGGATCACGGTTGAGGTGAAAGCTGCTGAAGGACTTGAAGCGAGAGTTGAGCGCCAAGAAACTAAGACGGAGAGCACGATTAAATCTAAGCTTGGCTACACAGGTGGAGGTACACGATGAGCAGATATGACGGTATTGGTCGCTTTAAAGGCTTTAAGTTCTATCTTGTTAAAGAGCAGTCGGTTAGCGGTGGTAGTCGCTTAGTTGAGCATAACTTCCCATATCGTGATGAGTATTCGCTCGATGATATGGGCGCTGAAATTAACCGCTATGATGTGCATATGCACTTCCTCGGTGATGATTATGAACGTCAGTTTGAACGCTTTCAAACAGCGCTCAAGAAAAGCCGTGAAGGAGAATTGGTGCATCCATACTTCCCACGTGGCCGCTATATTGTGGAGAGCTATCGTGGAGGGATTGAGCCTGAGAAACAACGCCTTTCATACTTCTCTTTAACACTGATTAAACAAGAAAAAAGTGTCAGTCCGATTAGTGGCCTCAACACCTTAATCGGAATCCTTGAGTCTGTGAACGGCACGATTGATGAGATGATCGACTCGTTTGAAAAGTATTGGAGTGTCGTTGATAACGTCTTTGATGCGGTTGAGCTCGTTGAATCAATGGTTGATCGTGTGCAGTATGCAGTCGATAGCTTGATGGGTGGCGGACGTTCGTTTAACTTAACGAATCAACTCAATTCAATCAAAGAGCGATCAACAACGCTTGTGAATAGCCCCCGTGAGCTTGCAAGTGATCTCACGAAATCAATCCTCTCAATTCGTGATGAGACAGCCCCAAGTGATGCTTATGTCATTTATGGTGGCGTTCGTAATCGATTGGAGGAATCAACAGGCTTTAAAACGAAATGGGATACGGTGATCATCGGCGGCAAAGAGGTCACAATTGCTTCAGCAGGATCAGAGAACTTTAACGTGAAGAGCGAGAATAATCGCATCATGTTGAACTTGCTTGTTGAGTCGATTTGCTTTTGTGGCCAACTCGTTTCGTTATCTAACTCATTGAAAGAAGAACTTGAGACGGTTAAGCCAAAGACAGTTCCAAAAGTGCCGGCACTTGGATCATATGAGAATCCGATTGAGACTAAGGATGGCGATATTGATCAGCTTGATATGCCGATTATTAAGTCCCCGATCGTGACAAAGTCAGATGCGCTTGATGTTTTAGAAAGTACTGCTGAAGAACTTGATCAATTGATGCTGAAGCTTTCAGACAACGGATGGGACTATATCAGCATCTTTGATACCAGATTGAAGTTTATCCAGGATCTCGAAGCAAAAAGCGAGCAGCTCATTGGAACGCTGAAGCTCTCAACAAAGATGACAGCGCCAGCTCTTGTGCATCTCTTTCAGTTCAAGCAAGACTCGCAAAGATGGCGTGAGTTCTCAAAGCGCAACAATATTCGCAATCCGCTTTTTGTGATGGCCAATGAAGAATATGAGGTGTTGGATGACTAGCATAGCGAAGAAACCAAAGGTTGAGCTTTATGTGGGCGGCAGCATTTATACGGGTTGGAAAGGCGTAGAGATCTTTCTGGATCTTGAGATGATTGCGCACTACACCTCGCTTCAATGTGCCTTTACTGAAGATGACGGCGTTATCATTAAGAATGGTGAAGCATGCGAAGTGAAGATTGATGATGAGTTAGTTTTGACAGGCTACATCGATCGCACGGAATACTCTGTTGAAGCTGACCAATGGGACTTGCGTGTTGAGATCCGCTCAAAGACGGCTGACCTTGTTGATTGCTCAGCTGGATACAGTCAGATCAAAGATCGTTCTGCGCATGCTGTTGCTGAAGAGGTTTGTAAGCCATTCGGCATCGATGTCAAATGGGAGTCTGAAAAGACACCAAAGCAGATCACATGGAAGATTGAGCCGATGGATACCTGCTTTGATGTGCTGATGATGATCGCAAATGAGTGCAACTTAATCCTTACAACAAACCCTGAAGGGAATGTTGTATTTACAGATGCTGGCACCGAAAACATCGGAACAATCAATCTTGGAAAAGAGATCTTATCGCTCTCAGTCGTTAATGATTGGACGGATCGCTTCAGCGATTATATCTGCGTGGGAGACAATCAAAGCTACCGTGATGACTGGCTTGGCGGTAAAGAGACCGTCGTAAAGAAAGGCAACATTCGCACCACGATAAAAGACGAAGAGATCAATCGCTACCGCCCTACAATGCTCATGACGGATGATGTTGCAAGTGGTGAGAATACGAAAGAGCTTGCTGAGTTTGAGCGTGACAGATCAATCTCTCTTGGCAAAGTCATTACAACGAGAGTGCAATCTTGGAAGCATCTTTTGGGCCTATGGGATATCAATAAAAGATTGAATGTTAACGCATCGCCGATTATCATTGCTGAAGATTGGCTACTGACTTCTGTCACACTTCTCTTAAACCACGATGATGGTTATGTGACTGAGATGACGCTTTCCCCACCAGAGGGATTTGGCTCTAAAATGTATGGAGTGCAAAGCCCAAGCAAAAGCAGTGGATCAGGAAAGCCCGGCTGGCTCTAATTGATATAAGCTTTAAAACGTTATAATCAAGAAAACATGCGCTATTTGAAATAATGAAGTCCTATTTTATAGGGCTTTTTTTATGCGTAGAGAAAATCTCAGAACACTGATTAGACAAGGACGATTAGCAATACTGAACGATGCAACAGACACACAAGTTGCACAGGTTGAGTTATTTGCAGATGAAGTTGTCGAAGGTGTTGAACGCATTCAAAACTACGGATTTACATCAATGCCAACTGAAGGCGGTGTTTACCTCATGAACATTGGTGGTAAAGGCAATCAGCCAGTGATTATCGCTGTTAATGACGATAAAACTCGGTTAAGAGTTATGCCAGGAGAAGTTGCTATTTATCACTCTGAAGGTCATCACGTCATCTTAAAAGCGAATGGTGTGATTGAAGCTGACTGCACCACTCTGATTGCTAATGCAGAAGAGTCGGTCACTGTTACAACACAAACAGCAGAGATCAATGCGACTACAAGCGCAACGATTCAATCTGAAGTCGTGACAGTCGATGCCCCTCTTACGAGCATGACAGGTAATCTCATGGTAGCGGGTGGAATTGGTACCGGTGGACAACAGCCAGAAGCAGGGAAAGTGAAGATCAAAGGGGATTTTGAGCTTGATGGGTCAATGGATGCCACTGGCAAAGTGAAGTCTGAGAACGTTTCTCTATCCGATCATGACCACGATACTTCTGATGGCAAAACTGAGAAGCCTAATAAGGGTGAATCATGACCGATATTGCGATTATCTGGGTGAATGGTGCTGGTGATATCACCGTCAATGAAGAAGAGTTTGATCTCTTGAGTGATAACAGCTTAACAAATGCTGTCATTATCTCGCTCTTTACTGATCGTGCTATCGCTGATGATGAGCTTGAGAAAGATCAGCAAAACAGAGGTTGGTGGGGAGATAGTTTCTCGGATGAACCGTGGGGATCTAAGCTTTGGACTCTCGCTCGATCAAAGTCATTACAGTCTGTTGCTGATGATGCTGAAGACTTTGCATATCAAGCGCTAAACTGGATGATTGACGAGAATCTGATTGATTCTCTTGTTGCAAAAGCAACACGTGAAAGCACTACAAATTCAAACGTTAAAGACATGCTGCACTTAAACATTAAACTCTCGCCAAGTGACGGAAGTCCGCAGCGAGAACTCAAATTCATTATTGAAGGAGGCGTTTAATGGCATATAAAGCGCCAAAGCTATCAGAACTTATTGCTCGCACACATGCGAATATACAGAGCAATCTTGGTGGTTCTAAGTCATTCCTGAAGAGATCTGTGCTTGGTGCGATTGCTTATGCGATTGCTGCTTTAGCGGCTGGGCTCTATCACTTTTTAGAATGGATTTATTATCAATGCGTACCGCACTTATCTGAAGATGAACTCTTTATTGCTCATGCAAAAGAGTGCGGTGTTTTCAGAAAGTCAGCAACCATTGCAAAAGGTAGCGTTAAGGTCTTCTCTGAAAAGAGTGTCGTGATCCCCAAAGGCACAGAATTACAACGAACGGATGGCACGCTCTATATCGTTACTGAAGATGCAAAAGGCATTAATGAGATCATCGTAAGTGTTGAGTCTGTAAATGCTGGTGTTAATCAAAACGTAAAAAAAGGTGAGTTTTTAAGCTTCATCAAGCCTATTTTATACGTGCAGAACGTGGCTGAAGTAATTGATATTAGTGGTGGTAGTGATATTGAATCAATGGCTCAGTTTAGAGAGCGTTATATCTTCTTCTGTCAATACCCTCCGATGGGAGGCAATGAGTTTGATTATGTGCGCTGGATGCGTGAAAACTCAGGTGTCTCAAGGGCGTGGTGCTTTCCTCGTGTAAGAGGTGGCAACACAGTCGGCGTTGCTTGGGTTTACGACGATCGTAATGAGATCTTACCAACCTCAATTGATGTGGCCTCTGTTACTGGATACTTAGATAAGCACAAGCACCCTATCACAAACGGTTGGACTGGCAGTCCTGCTGGTGCAGAAGTCATCTACATTCCGCTTAAGCTTAAGCCGATTAATCTCATTATTAAACTGATTCCTGACACTCTTTTACTTCGTGAAAACGTCAGGGATAGCTTGGAGAAAGCAATTAATGCAGATGCGGCACCAAGTAAATCATTGCCGAGAACCCACTTATCACAGGCGATTAGTAACTCCGCTGGAGAGTATGATCACCGCTTAATATCGCCTACCGCCGATGAGATTGTGGCTGGTGAATTTGAGCTCTTAGTGTTAGGAAAGATCGAATGGCGATGAGTGAAAAAGATTATCAAGATGCAGGGCTGAAGTTGCTGCCGAACGGCTTGGCTTGGAGTAAGAAGCTAACAGGAACTTTCAGCAAACTATTCGCAGGAATTGGCAGCACATTTGCGCAGATCGATGCTGAAGCAAATCAGGCAATTAATGAGACTAACCCAGCTTGGGCAAACGTGATGCTCCCCGAATGGGAGGAGCTTCTTGCTCTTCCTGAATGTGGACAGACTGGGCAGACATTAGCAGAACGCCAAAAGGCGGCTGGGTACAAGTGGCATCTCAAAGGATCGCTCAATTACAAATTCTATGAAGACTGGATTAAAGGCGCTTTTGGTTATGACATCGAGATAGTTACAAGACATCCGCATCATTGCATGAGGCCTTGCAACTATCCGCTTTATTCAGATGAGTACAAGTCACGAGCGGAAGTCTATATCCGCATCTCTTCAGATAGTCCTTACCGTTATTTCAACGTGCAAGACCGTGTGAATGATCCTCTCGTCATCGGCCAGCCAAGCATTGTTGAGTGTATTTTAAACAAATATAAACCCGCTCATATGGAGTTTATCTATCACTATGAGAAAAAGGAGAGCTAGCAGATGGCTTATCATGTAGATAACGATACGGGGGTTCGAGTTAAACCCCAAAAAGCGAATATATTCAGTAAAGCTGTTCTCTGGTTTACTGACAAAATTGGAACAGATCCAACCATTCCACAGGCTGACTGGTTTAATATGATCCAAGGCGAAGTTTTAGGTATGGCTGAGGCTTTAGGTATCACGCCCGATAAGCTTTCTGACAATCAGATCGGTGTTGCGCTGAAGAAAGCTCTCGATAAGATTGGGACTGATATAACTAACCTCCCCAAAGTACTTGATAGCTTAGGCGACTCAAAGAAAGATGCAGCATCACAGCGCATAGTAAACGTCGTTAACAAACTCGCAAAAGATGCAATGACTGCTGCGAATAATGCCAATGACAAAGCAAATCAGGCTAAACAGGAAGCTTATGAAGCGAAGCAATTAGCTGATAGTAAGATGCTTCCGTTCAATCGCTATTTGCGTGATGAACACATCAATAACGCAAATGCCGAAGGCCGTTTTTCAGTAGCATCAAGAAGCTATATAACGGTCGCAAATGGATATCCTGCAGGTCTTGCTGAGAGTGTTGTGGTTGATGTTTTCCGTTACGGTACAGCAACATTAATTCAGATGATCATATCACCTAGCGAAGTTTACATCCGCTATTACAACTTAAATAACCCGAGTGATGTGACCTGGAATAAAGTCGGCAGTAAAGATTTTTTATCTAAAGGTGATTATGGTATTGGAGGCAGTGGAATGCACATCGGTATCGATGGGGTTGCTGATGATTTAGATAAAGTTACAATCGGTGGGCTTTATCGTGTTGCCGCTAATGTATTAAATAGACCCCCAGGTGCTGCGAGTGGTGACTCTCTCATTGTACTAGGTTGGGGCGGCGGGTATCACTCTCAGATGTTTTTTTGTAATGCGGCACAAAAAACATATATTCGTTATTCTCGAAATAAAGTCTATTCAGATTGGATACTTCAATACGATACTAGTAGTGCAACCTCTTCAGCAAAGGGCTTTCTAAGATCTTCTGGCTCATTAGAAGCGGTCACTACTAACGAGCTTGCAACTGTTATGAGCAAGTCAAAGACGCAAGCTGTTACTCCCTTTTTACTTGATGCCGAGCTTACAAAGCGAGCGCAACAAGACACGAGGAAACGTGTTGATGTAACGAAAGATCGTGTTAAAGATGTTGAGTATACAAACACAACAGATATGCCGATTGAGATTGATATTAACGTTGAGCTTACGGGTATTAACTTTGAATCACGTTTCACTTTTTATGTAAATGGTAAACCTGAGAAGCTTAATTATTTAATGTCAGGATCTCCGATGAACTACTCCACTACGCAAAAATACACTAAGACAGTCCTTCCTGGTGAAAAATACAAATATGAGACAACGGGAGGGGCTAAGATCTTAGTTTACGAGGAATTTAGAAAATGATTACAAGATACTTTATTGAAAAAGATACCAACCAAGTCAAAGCATTTGATCTTGCTAAGAATGCAAGAGAGCTATCAAGCAAAGAGATTGAGTCTCTAAAGAACCCGCCGAGCCAATTCCATCAATTCACGTATAACGATGGATGGGTACTCACAGAAGAGAAAGCGCTTGAGAAAGAACAATTCGAGAAAGACGAACGTAAGTTTGAAGTCTCTGAGCGCATCAAAGCAGTGAATGAAGAGCTGATGATGCTCAAGATGAACCCTATCCCTGACGATACCGATTTAGCAAGAATTGATGAGTTAACAGCTGAACAGCTTGCACTCTATCAAGAGCAGAAAGAGCTCAATCGAGATCCGAATGATATCGCTGAAGAAGTTTTAGTAGATGAAGGTTTTGATGAGATTCAGGAAGACAATCTTGAAGATGAGATCGGTGCTGAAGCTGAAGAATCAAAAGAGTAAAATAAAACACTGTTGAGATATAATTTCAACAGTGTTGTTCTATTTGCAACAGAATATTTACCCACTTATCATGAATTAGCATAGCGAGTTTTCGCGCGCCGCATCAGTAAGAACAGGTGTTTTACGCCATCATTCAGATAGAGGAATACAATATTGTTCTGATCAACATCAGAAGATCCATGAGAAACATGCAGTATTATGTTCAATGACAAAAGGTGGTAACTGTTATCAAAATGCTTTAGCGGAGAGAGTTAATGGAATTTTAAAGAATGAGTATTTATTTATAAAGCCCCATAATCTTGAAATGGCAAAAAAAATGGTTCATCAAGCCATAGAAATTTATAATAAGCAAAGACCCCATTTATCACTTAATTACAAAACACCCGATGAAGTTCATCGGGTGTTATAACCTGTCAACGTATTTTAGGACGAGACAATACTTCACTATTGGCAAGTTACTTGCCAATAGAAACGATGCTTAGTCTAAAAGCATTGTGCCCTTGTTCGCAAGGTTGATATGCCATGAGAAAGCTTCATCTAATAAGTGTGGTGTGTTACCGCCACGTTTTGCTTTTGCATCTTCTAGATATTTACGCGCTTGCGCTTTATATTTAGGGTGCATACAGTTTTCGATGATTTTTTCAGCTGCATCAACAGGGCAAAGACCACGGATATCGGCATAGCCTTGCTCTGTAACGATCACATCAACTTCATGGTTAGTATGGTCAACGTGTGTTACGAAAGGAACGATTGCAGAGATGTTGCCATCTTTAGCGGTTGATTGTGTTACGAAGATAGTGATACGCGCGTTACGGGCAAAGTCAGCTGAGCCACCAATACCATTCATTACGTGGGTTCCGCTAACGTGTGTAGAGTTTACGTTTCCATAGATATCTACTTCAAGTGCGGTGTTAAACGCGATAACGCCAAGACGACGTACAACTTCTGGGTGGTTGGTGATCTCTTGCGGACGGAAAAGAATTTTATCTTTATATTTTGCAAGGTCAGATGCTAATTGATCCACACGTTTTTTTGATAGTGAGAATGCTGTTGCAACAGCAAAATCAACAACACCGGCATCAATAAGATCAAAGATACCATCTTGGAGTACTTCTGATGATACCGTGAGGTTTTTAAAACGATCTGATTTCGCCATTCCACTTAATACAGCATTAGCAACAGATCCAACTCCTGATTGAAGTGGCGCTAGGTTTGGGCCTAAGCGACCTGAATCAACTTCATTACCAAGGAAACTAAGTAAGTTATCTGCAATTGCTTGCGTCTCGTCGTTTGGTTCAAAAAGTGGTGAAGGAATGTCTGGGCGGTCAGATAAAACAACGCCACGAACTTTTGCCGGATCAACTTTAATACCGATTGTTCCAATACGCTTGCTTAAATCATCATAAACAGGAATCGCTTCACGATTATCACCTTGATCTTTTGGCATGTAGATATCGTGGATACCTTCATAGCTTTCAGGCGTGCTGGTATTAAGCTCAATAATAACGTGATCTGCTTTTTCAACAAAGATTGGTGAGTTACCAACAGACCCTGTAGGAATGACTAATCCATCTTCGGTAATTGCCGCTGCTTCAATGATGGCATAATCAACTTTACCAAGGTTACCTTGGCGAAGCGTTTCTGCTGTGTGAGAAAGGTGTTGGTCAATATACTTAATTTCACCTGCGTTAATTTTCTTACGCATTACAGGGTTGCCTTGGTAAGGAACACGAAGGTTAATGATATCTGCTTCAGCCATTGCTTGGTCAGCATCAGGACCTAATGATGCACCTGTAAAGAGATTTACTTTAAACTTCTCTGTTTTCCCACGCTCTGCAAGCGCTCTTGGGAATACTTTAGGCTCTCCGAAAAGGGTAAATCCACTCATACCGAGTGTCATGCCATCTTCAATCCAAGATGCTGCCTCTTCTGCTGAGACGACCTTGTCAAGAAATGCCTTATGACGAATTTTTTTGCTTAAATCTGCGCTCATAATATCTATCCTTTTTATTGTTAATTATCTATTTTTTTATAAAAATGACTTGTCATAAGTATAAGATACCTCTATTTTAAAGGGTTATTTTTATATCTAGACGACGAAATTTGATTCCCTCTAATATAGGCAGATAATTATCAATACTTCAAGTAATAAAGTCATTTTTGAATAGCGATTTTAGCTGATAGAAAGTGAAAAATAATATTTGATATATTTATGTAAAATGCGAATGATTAGAAATTTACAATTTTTATTTAATTGATTTTATTATATATATTCTCTTACCGAAGGCTTTCGATTGTTAATATATGTTGCTTGCTATTTTTTATAGTATACTTGCGAGCTTATTAAGAAAATCAACACTTATAGTTTTGTGGAATGACACAAGAAATCGTTTGGAATTACGAATAGAAAAAATGTAATTACAAAATTCTTTAGAGAGATTTTATGTCGAAATTTTATGTTACCTGTGCCCAAGGTCTCGCACCCTATGTTAAAAATGAGCTAAATGCGATTGGGATCGATGCCAAAGAAGAGGGGACAGGTGTCACTTTTAGTGGGGAATTCAAAGATGCCTATAATGCTTGTCTTTGGGTCCGCTGTGGTTCGCGCGTACTTTTAGAGTTAAAAGAGGGGAAATATACCTCGCTAGATCAACTCTATAACGAGCTATCGCTCTTTTCTTGGTCCGCTCATTTACGTGAAACGGATACGTTTTCAACGAAAGTGACAGCACGCCGCGCGGGCAATATTCACACACACTTTGCAGCCCTTCGTGTGAAAGACGCTATTGTTGATTATTTCAATGAATTAATGGGTACTCGTCCTAATGTGGATGTGGATGATCCTGATGTTCGCTTTTATGTTCATATTTTTGAAAATCGTTACACACTCTATTTAGATATGAGTGGAGAGCCACTTCATAAACGTGGGTTTAGAAGTGAGCAAGGTGCTGCACCTATTAAAGAGAATTTAGCAGCAGCCCTTCTATATCGTTCTAATTGGCCAGAAAAAGCCGCTAACCATGAGCATTTTATTGATCCTCTTTGCGGCGCCGGCACCATTTTAATTGAAGCGGCATTAATGGCGCGTGATATTGCGCCGGGGCTTTATCGTAATGATTTTGGCTTTATGCGCTGGAGACTCTTTAAAAAAGCTGAGTGGGATGAGTGTTATCTTGAAGCTAAAAGAAGAGCTGCTGAAGGCGAAGCCCAATACCAAGGGCAATTAGTTGGGATTGAGCGAAGCTCGATGATGATCGGGATTACAAAATCTAATGCCGATAGAGCGCGAGTGTTAAAGAATATGGTCTTTAAACACATGAGCTTTCAAGAATATATCTGTGATGAATCGATGACGCAGGGGCTCATTGTAACCAACCCACCTTATGGTGAGCGTTTAGGTGAGAAGTCACAGCTTGTTAACACTTATATGGATTTAGGGGATTTCCTACGTCAGTATGAAGGTTTTGAAGCAGGCGTTATCACTTCTGACTCAGATTTTGGTCGAGTAATGGGAATTCGTGCTCGTAAGATCAATAAGTTTTGGAATGGTGCATTAGGTTGTATTTATCTGCAATTTAATATTACAAAAGAATCTTTTGTTGATCGTGAGAAAGCGAATGAAAACGAACAGCGAATGGCACTTGATGAGCTGTTAACAGATGGTGGTGAAGCATTTATGAACCGTCTTGTTAAAAACTATAAACATCTAGCGCGCTGGGCAAGCCGTCAAAATATTGAGGCATATCGTGTTTATGATGCAGATATTCCTGAATTTAATGTGGCGATTGATCTTTATAAAGGTCAAGTGGTGATTTATGAATATGAAGCACCTTCTTCTATTAGTAAGCAAGTTGCCGAAGCACGGTTTGAGAAAGTTCTCCAAATTGTGCCACATGTATTTGAAGGTATTTTAGCTTCTAATATCCATGTTAAACAACGAGCAAGACAAAGAGGTCGTGCGCAGTATGAACGCCATTCAGATCAAGATGGCGTCATGTTTGAAGTTCATGAAGGGGCAGCAAAGCTTCTCGTGAATTTGACTGATTATCTCGATACAGGGCTTTTTTTAGATCATCGAGATGTCCGTTTTCGTATTGGACGTGATGCCAAACGTAAGCGTTTTTTAAATCTATTTTGTTACACAGGTAGTGCTTCTGTTCATGCGGCAAATGGCGGCGCTAGTGAAACATTATCAGTAGATTTATCACGAACCTATTTAAGCTGGGCAGATCAAAATCTCGCCCTAAATGGTCATTTCAAAGGTCATGAACTTGTTCAGGCTGATGTTCTTGAGTGGTTAAAGGGTCGCGTTGATAAAATGCGTAATAAACCACTCTTGGCAAGGGATGAGGATAAGTTTGAACTTATCTTTATGGATCCTCCAACATTTTCTAATTCAAAGAAAATGGAAGGGGTTTTAGATATTCAGCGAGATCATTCACAATTAATCATAGATGCTATGCGGCTTTTAATGAGAGATGGTGAATTGTTGTTCTCAACGAATCTCAGGGGCTTTAAAATGGATCAGGAGTTAGTGGAACTATTTGATATTAAAGATATATCTAGTTTGACGCTTCCTGAGGATTTCAAAAGAAACCCAAAAATAAGACAATGTTTTTCAATAAAATACAAATAAGATATTTATAATTATTATTATAATGTATATAATATAAGTGCTAGGGAGTAGTCATTAATTAATTAGTGGCTATTAATTTAAAAATCATTTATTGAATGGAGACAAAAAGTGATGAAAGAGTTAAATTTAAATGGATTAACAATCGATAAGATGGAAAATCTTATTACGGAATTAAGTCAAGAGATCGAAAGCCGTCGCGCGGCTGAAGCAGAACAAGTTCGTAAAGAAATTGAGAAGCTTCTTGATCATTCAGGTCTTTCTTTCCACGATGTGTTTAAAGATAAGGTTGGTCGTAAGGGTCGTAAGGTACCAATGAAATATGGTAATCCTGATAATCCAGAGCAACTTTGGAGTGGTCGTGGGAAAATGCCTTTATGGATGAAGGAGAAAGTTGAAGCAGGTGCTAAGAAGGATGATTTCTTATTAGCGGATGAATCTGCTAAGTAATTTTCTATAAAAGTTTTACAATAATTTTTGATACGATATCTCTATCACCTTTGCAGGGAGTAATCACAGTTAGTTTGGTGGTTTTTTATCTTCAAGTAGTTGATAAGCCCATGATATTGATAAGGGTTTAAAAAGTGCTTGATGATTATGAGTAATAGAGAGTTCTAAGGTGTTGAAAGTTGTTAGTAGATCTTTAGGCAGGTAGAGGGCCAGCGAGCTAAGGGGATCATCTATATCACAGGTTTGTAATGTTGTGAGTAGTAGAGTACCATTAGTTAGATCACCGTTTATCGATGATTGCTGAGGGTTTAAATTTAGGGAGTTTAAACCTTGTAGTCCTCGCCCGTCTGCCTTTAAGTAGGCTTCTTTAGCAGACCACAGAAGAAAAAAACGAACCATTTCTTGGTTGTGTAGGCTTAGTTGTGGCTCTGATTGTTTAATGGTAGAGATATGATCTTCTCTATTTAAAATCCAACAAATCTCATTATTTGAAAATGTTCTTTGAAGTAGCCCAAGAGGGTTCTTGCGAGCGATTATGGATTCGATATCAATTCCAAGAGTATTGGTTTCATCTGAGATTATCAGCCCAACAAAGTATTTAGAATGAGTAAGGTTAAACGAGAGAGAATGATCTTTAAATTCAGGTTTTTGATGTTGGCTATAGCTGATTTCAGGAATTTCAGAGATCTGAAAATATGTTTTTAAAGTATGTAGTAAGAGTGCGCGACTAAGCAGATAGCTTTCGCGTTTTTTATTGCCAAAATTAGGGTTATCAAACTCAAAGTAATGAGTTTTAGCCCATTTCCGGCTTGCATCATTAATAGTTAATAGTATGCAGTAAGTTTGCGTCATTTTTTATGATGATTCCAAAGTAACTCTGGCGTATCTGTTATTTTTGCAAGAATTCTTGCCGTAATAAAGAAATAATCAGAGAGACGATTTAAATATTTAAGAGAATATTCATTGACAGGATCATGACTATTAAGCGCCCAGAGCGCACGTTCTACTTTTCTGCTAATGGCTCGAATATAGTGAGTTTTAGCAACAAGTGGCGAGCCGCTAGGAAGGATAAACTCTTTAAGGGGCGATAACAATTCATTGTAGACAATAAGCTGTTCTTCAAGGGCGATAACGGCTTTTTCAGTTACTAAGGCATTATTCGGCATTGAGAGCTCACCGCCAAGGTTGAAGAGCTCATGTTGAATCTCTGACCATTCTAAAATTAGCGCAGATAAGGTACTTCCATTTTGAGAGGGAGTGTTTGCTAATGTTATTTGAAGCTCTGCAATCCCAATACCTATTAAGGAATTGAGCTCGTCAATTAACCCAATTGTTTCAATTCGTGGATGATATTTTTCAAGACGAATATTGCCGGCAATACCGGTTGTACCGCTATCTCCTGTTTTAGTGACAATTTTTGATAAACGATTTCCCATAGAACCTCCGAATATAGAAGCTTCAAATAATTTTTTGTGCCATTTAAGGTAAGTAGTTTAAAACCAACCCTAAAAAGAGCACAAAGCCCACCCAGTTATTATGTAAAAAGGCCTTAAAACAACGCATTCTATCGTGATCTTTGATTAGTATAATTTGGTAATAAAACAGATTGATGACAATGAGTAGAGAGAATAAGAAATAAGGGGCTAAATTTTCAATAAGAGTAATAATGAGTAATAGTGTGATCATCAGTACTTGAAGCCCAATAATAATATAATAATCTTTTTCCCCTAGCCAGGATTCAAAAAGAAGGGCAGAAGATTTGATATTAATAGACTTATCATCTTCTCGGTCACTCATTGCATATTCTGTATCATAAATCAGTGTCCAGCAGATATTGGCAAAAAAGAGAAGATAGGCACTAGTAGGAAGAGAGCCTTGAATCTCCATAAATGCCATCGGAATTCCAAAAGTAAAAGCCACGCCAAGATGCGCTTGTGGTAATGAGTGGATACGCTTCATAAAAGGATATGAGAGGGCGATTAAGAGCGCAGGAATACTGAGTAATATGGTTTTGTAAGAGAGAAAAAGCGCTAAAATGCCGGCAATCACAACGAGCAGGATAAGTAAAGAAACGGCCTCTTTTGTTGTAACTTTACCAGAAGTTAAGGGGCGATCTTTTGTACGCTCTACAAACTTATCGATATCTCGATCGGCAATGTCATTAATGACGCAGCCAGCTGAGCGCATAATAAATACCCCTAACATAAAAATAATTAATATTTTTGCGCTTGGCATTCCTTCGCTTGCGATCCAGATTCCCCACAGTGTTGGCCACATCAAGAGATAGCTACCAATGGGTTTCTCAACACGCATTAATTGTAGGTAGTAGGGGATATTTTGAATTTTTAACATGCGGATACTCTCTAAAATGATGAAAATAGTAAGGAATCTAAGGTTGAGCCTTTCCTATTTTAGAAATAGTAATAATCATTAAGGAACTAGTTTACTAAAGATTCTTTGTTTCGTGGTTAAACTTCTTATAATGTCCATTATTAATCTCCTTCTTAAATCGCTATAAAGTATGGGAATATCGTAGTTTGATGCAGAATATGTTAGAGTATTTTGTAATGATTTTGCTGTTTTGTTGTTGAAAACGATTTTTGTAGGAATACCTTCATGCGTGATACTTCTAATGCCTCTTCTGTTTCTTTTGAGCCTTTTACTTTAAGTAGTGCACTGCTTGCTCGTTTGGTAGAAAGTCGCCATTATCAGCTGACGGGATCAATAGTGATCTTTGGTATTCGCGCGGGGAAATTATTAGAAGGGAATTATGGTCAATGGCTAACAAGTGCAAAGATCGTTGAAAATAGCCTTGATGGGGAGCATTTTCGTTGCTTAGTTGGCTTATGGAATTTAACAACGCATAAGATTGCATTGTTTCCGGCATCGACAATTCCGCATCAATTTTGGCAGGAAAAACAGATTGACGCACCAGAAAAGAGAATTGCAAACTTCTTAGGAACGGGGGCTTATCGTTATATTGTCGGGGCTCATGAGCCTGATAACCGTCCTTTTGAAGAGGGAGCCTTTCGCTTAAGCCGATTACAGCCTGTTTTTGCATGGCGTTTTTACCAACAAGATCCACAATATCTACTTAGAAATGGCAAACCAACCTTATCTGTTGTGAATGATCATATCCATAGTGCACAATCTACAACAAAGCCATCCGGAATTAGCTTTTCTTCGGCAGGATGTCAGGTCATTCAAGGGGATCATACGCCGCCTAATTTGCCAACCGGGTATTATCAAATCTTTAGAATTTTATCTGGGCAATCGGCGATGCCATCTCCTTTAGAAGTTGGGCAAGAGTATCGTTATCTTTTAACCCATGTCAGCGATTTAGCGGATATTGCGGCAGGAGATCAGGAGATCTATCTACAGCAAGGGTCAACAGGATATTTGGTACGTTTATTGCAAGAAGCATTAATGAAGAAGCATCATGATCTTAACGAAGACTTCATTGATAAGGGCTATTTCAATGGTTATACGGCAATGGCGCTTTATGAATTTCAACAACGAGAAGGGCTTATTGCGACCGGTATTGCAACTTATCGTGATTTGAAAAAACTAGGTATTGAGTCATTAATTGAATATTGATGGCATTATCTGTTGGGCTATTATTAATAATCTAGTTTATTAAAAAATGCTTTATCGGAAGGATTATACGGAGATATTTTAGGGTCGATTTTAAAATTAATATATTTCTTCTTATGATTTTTAAAAGATCCGTTTAGCGTACTATAAATGGCGCTTAAGAGATGTTTTTTATTGATTTTTACCGCAGTAATTTGAAATATATATAGGTATTTAATCTAGGATGAGTATCTCTTTTTAACTTCTTTTACGGGTAATCTCAGAGAGTTCTCCGAATGATCTTTTTTTATCAAATTTTAAAAGATAAAACGCCATTTTCTCTTGAATGAATAGTAAATCAGTGTAATAGTCTATTTATCAAGCATAACAATCATGTAATAGAAAAAAGAGTATAGTAGAAAAAGGCTCACGATTATGTCTCCAATTTTATTGATAGTAATTTTTGTGATGATATTCCTAAAGACGTGAGCTAGAAAAGTCATCAAGAGAAGCTTTTGCATAAGAGCTTGTCATTACCGATACATATACAATAGTTGAGGTGCGGATGAAAAATTGGAAATGGGTGTGGAATATCCCCTTTATTCAAATGTTGCAAGGATACAATCTCTCTAAATTGCAGCAAGATTGGATGGGGGGATTAACGGTCGGGATGATTGCAGTGCCATTATCAATGGCACTTGCGATTAATACCGGTGTTGCTCCACAATATGGATTATATACCTCAATTGTTGCAGGATTCTTTATCGCAATGTGCGGCGGTGCTCGGTTTAATATCTCAGGGCCTACAGCTGCTTTTATTGTGATATTACAGCCTATCACTAGCCAATATGGATTAACGGGATTAATTCTCGCCACAAGTATGGCGGGTGTTATTTTACTCCTAATGGGTATCTTAAGAATCGGGAAGATGATCCATTATGTCCCTTATCCTGTCACAGCAGGATTTAGTACAGGGATTGCGATTGTGATTGCCATGACGCAGATTCCGGATCTTTTAGGAATTAATGACCTGATACAAACAGATGGTTTTATTGAGCGGATTTCTGCCATTTTCCAGATGGTTCCTCAGCTTTCTTGGGGGGATTTAGGATTAGCACTTTTTACGTTATTGGGATTAGTCTTTTTACCAAAAGTCTTTAGTAAAATGCCTCCTCATCTTATTGTCTTAGGGCTAAGCGCACTAGTTGGTGTGTTATTAGCTAATGCGGGATTAGAGTTTAGAACAATCCAATCCGTTTTTAGTTATGAATATAAAGGGGAGATTCTTCAAGGAATTCCTAATTTTTTACCAGAATTTAAATTACCCTGGATAGATGAAAATGGTGAGAGTATCTTAACCTTTCAGCTCTTTAGGGATTTACTTCCTAGTGCCTTTGTCATTGCGATATTAGGGGCAATTGAATCGCTACTTTGCTCTGTGGTGGCAGATGGAATGAAAAATACAAGACATAATCCTAACGCTGAATTAGTAGGGCAAGGCGTTGGGAATATTATTGCCCCTTGTTTTGGTGGCTTTGCCGCTACAGCTGCATTAGCAAGGACGGCTGCCAATATTCGTGCAGGGGGAAATACGCCTATTGCCGGCATGATTCATGCGATATTTGTATTATTAACATTACTCTTTTTTGCTAAGTATTTAGGGTATCTCCCCATGGCAAGTTTAGGTGCGATGCTCTTAATGGTTGCTTGGAGTATGGCAGATGTCTCTTATTTTAAAGAGACTGTGAAGATGGCACCAAGAGAGGATCTTGCCGTTCTCTTTTTATGTCTAATTTTAACGGTTGTATTTGACATGGTTGTGGCAGTTGCCGTGGGAATGGTGTTATCGAGCTTTCTTTTTATGGCACGAATGTCAGCCTTTACCGAAACAGAGTTTCTCATGGAAGATACCTCAGAAGAGGAACCCGTAGCGCAAGGTATTGAAGATGAATTGACGGATGAGTTAAAAGAAAATGTTCCCTTAATTTTGCATTATGAGATTCGCGGGCCTTTCTTTTTTGGACCTGCTCGTAAAACGATTGAATCGCTCGATCGATTGCCCTATTTAGACCAGAAGATTGAGGTAATGATCATTCACCTTGATAAGGTACCGATGATTGATTTAACTGGATTAATCGCTTTTAAAACGATGCTTGATCGTTTAGAGAAGAAAGAGATTCAAATTGTGTTATCAGGGCTTAATAATGAAACTAAAGAGGTTTTAGGAAAAGCTGGATTATCGCCGAAAAAACGAGAAGGATTATATTGGGCGAAAGATCAAAGTGATGCGCAGGAGATCGCTCAATCTATCTGCTCTATTTGTCAAAGTTCTGTCACACCCTGAACCAGGGGGTCATGAAGGTATCGGTGTATATCGCAAAATTGGTTTAAGGGAATCCTTCTTATAATGCCGGCAGTTGATGAAACGTCGGCATTTTTTATGGAGGATTAAGAGAGATGAGTATGTTTTTTCTCTTCAGGCTCTAATTGGTGAATTTCATCAATAATAGAGCAGTTGTCCGCATGATGATTTTGCCCGCAACGAGCTTGGATGTTGCTAAGCTCTTTTTTTAGCGTTGTTAATTCTTGAATGCGCTTATCAATGTGGTAAAGGTGATCTTGAATGATCTCATTAATGGGAATACAGCTAGTATCTTCAGCTTCTGTTGCGCTAATAATTTGCCGAATTTCCTCTAAACTCATATCAAATGCTCGGCAATTACGAATTAAAAGTAAGCGTTTAAGGTGGCGGTCTTTATAGATTCGATAATTATTTTCCGCACGTTCAGGCGCTTCCATTAAGGCTTCTTTTTCATAATAACGAATGGTTTCTACGGGTACTTTACTAATAGATGCGAGCTCACCAATCTTATAAATGCTGTTATTTACAGCTTTTTGAGTATGGTTGACCATGATTTTATCTCCGAACGATTTAAAAGCTTGACCCTGTAGCTACTATAGGGTGTTTAATGAGCATAACATAAATCTAATTGAGAGTATTTATCATTTTCAAAGAAATAACGAAAAATAGTAAAGAAATTAAGAATCCATAATGGGCATTGAAAGAAGGAGAGAATGGATGACTTTCGATCTCGATAAAGATAAAAAAAATCATGATTTAAATAATCATGGAACCGATCAATGCTGCTCATCAGCGACAAGTTGTGATGGGCATGAAGATAGTGATAAGGTTCTTCACGATCACGATCACGATCACGATCACGGCGGACACTCACATGAAGGTGATAGTTGTTGTGCTACGCCGCAAGAGAATCATGATGCGGAAAATAGCGAAATTCCTAAGGGTTACAGACAAGATATTCTTTATGTAAAAGAGATGGATTGCCCGATGGAATCGGTATTAATTGAAAAGGCCTTAGTGAATGAGCCTTCAATCCACGCACTATACTTTAATTATTTAAAGCGTGAAGCGTATGTGATTCACAAAGGGGAAATTACACCGATTGTTGAGAAGATTAAAAAGCTCAATATGACACCATTTCTTGTGACAAATGGTGAAGAGGTTGTGATTGAGCAGTCCTTTTATGAGAAATATGAAACGCCAAGACTTATCTTAGCGGGAATTTCTGCTGCCATTTCTGAGGTATTTGAGTTCGCCGGTTGGGGAATGGGATGGAGTGCGTTATTTGCCTTTATTACGATTGCGTTAGTGGGGATAACGACTTACAAGAAAGGTTGGATTGCGATCAAAAACCGGACCCTTAATATCAATGCGCTGATGAGCGTTGCGGTGACTGGGGCGCTATTATTAGGGGTATTCCCAGAAGCGGCAATGGTGATTTTCCTCTTCACTTTAGCAGAGATCATTGAGGCGAAATCTTTAACTAAAGCGCAAAATGCTGTGGAAAAACTATTAAAGCTTGCTCCTGATTTTGCAACGGTTGTGGCAGATAATGGTCTTATAGAAAAGGCTGTTGATGAGGTTGCTCTTGGGGAGATTATTCGTGTTATTCCAGGGGGGCGCTTGCCGTTAGATGGCGTGATTATTAGAGGATCTTCAAGCTTTGATGAATCAGCGATTACTGGTGAAAGCATGCCTGTGGATAAGTCTGTGGAAGAGACTGTGTATGCTGGGAGTATAAATCAACAAGGGGAAGTGGATTATCGGGCAACTTCGACCTCTAAAAACTCCACATTAGCAAAAATTGTTCGTACCATTGAAGAGGCGCAGGTGAAAAAAGCGCCTGTACAACGCTTTATTGATCAGTTTGCAGCGATTTATACGCCTATTGTTTTTGTGGTGGCGATTTTGATCGCAGTGATATCACCAATGTTTGATCTGACGTGGTCTGAGTCTATCTATAAAGCGCTTGTTGTTCTTATTATTGCTTGTCCGTGTGCTTTAGTAATCTCAACGCCTGTTGCGGTAGTAAGTGCCTTAACGCAGCTTGCGCGTCATGGTATTTTAGTAAAAGGGGGCGAGTTTATTGAAAAAGGAGCGCATTTAACGCATATCTCATTTGATAAAACCGGGACTTTAACAATCGGCAAACCCGTTTTAAGCGAAGTACTCTATTTCTCAGAAGAGGGCGAGAAACTTGAGATAGCTGACGAATTATTGGAGCGTTTAGCGCTAAGCCTTGCTTCACGTTCAGATCACCCGATCTCAAAAGCGATTGTCGCTGGGAGTGATGTTACCTTTATCAATGTCGATGATTTTGCTGCGGTAGCTGGGCATGGGACGAAAGGGTGGGTAGATGCTGAGCTTCTTCTGCTAGGTAACCGCAAAATGATGCAGACTAACAATATTGATTTGAGTTTAGTTGAGGTTGAGCTTGAATGTATTGAAAAGATGGGCGCAAGTTTAACGATCTTTGGTTATCAAGGGAAGGTGCGGGCGATCTTTACAGTGGCAGACCCCATTAAAAAGAATGCAAAAGCTTCCCTCAATGAGTTAAAAGTGCAAGGTATTCAACCAATCCTTCTCTCTGGCGATCATGTGGGAGCAGTAAATCATGTGGCGAAAGAGATCGGAATTGAAGAAGCTCATGGTGCACTTTTACCGGAAGATAAACTCACGATTCTCGCTAGTCATCAAGTGGGGAAACAGGCGATTGGAATGATTGGAGATGGTATTAACGATGCGCCGGCGCTAGCCCAAGCGGATGTTGGTTTTGCGATGGGCGCGATTGGTAGTGATGTCTCTATTGAAACTGCAAATGTCGCCATCATGGATGATGACTTAGCAAAGCTCCCATTTTTTGTGGATGTTTCACGTAAAACAGTGAGATTGATTAAACAAAATATTATTGCGGCATTAGGAATTAAAGCCATCTTCTTTATTGCGATACTTTTTGGTTATGAGAGTATGTGGGCAGCTGTATTTGCCGATGTTGGCGCAAGCTTACTCGTTATTATGAACAGCCTTCGTATTTTAAAAGAGAAGATCTAAGCATCATTACTAGTAAGATCTATTCGGTATTCAGTAATAGAATAAAACCCTGAGCTCGTTCGATTGATTCAGGATTTTTTATTGTCTATATTGATGAGAGCAAAGGATGAAAGAAGTCTCTTTAAGTGCCTACGATTTGGGTTTCTGACAATGAATCTATTATGAAGAGTCAGATAGAATCAGTGAGTTTATAACTGATTAATTGCAAACTCGATAGAGAATAACAGGCTTTTGTGATGCCTTTTCTTCTAGTTTTAATGCACAAGAAGTAGCGCAATTTCCACAAATGGAAGTGCCAATGCTGTCGCATTGTTGGATAATTTTGTCGATGATCTTTTTTTGTAGCCAATGATCTGCCATCTTTTTAATGGCAGATTCTGGAATTTGAAAGTGTGAAGCAAGTTCTATTAAGGTTATTTCCTGCTGTTTGAGAATATAATCTCGAATGTTAAGAAGTATCATCTTAATGACTGCACTTATTAGGAGATTTTTTCACATGACTAGAGGCAATGATTGTTTGGCTTTCGGCGAAGATTTCTACTTTTCCCATCCATCTTAATAGCATAAATAGAGCCAATAGCGCGATCGCTAAACTCACGAGCCAGATAGTAGCGCTAGAAGAACCGCTTAGGAGTAAATGGAATTGATAATAACCCGTTGCTAAAATCCAGCCGATAATAAAGGTCCAAGTGGCAACTAAAATTGTCCATTTTAATCCAGCTTCTCGATAAACAGCCCCTAGTGCCGCAACACATGGCGTATAGAGTAAAATGAAGATAAGATAGGCAATAACGGCTGCTTCTGAGGTGAAGTAAGCTTGAATTTTGGTAACGGTTTCATCATCTACTTCATGGGCTTCTTGAATGGCACTTAAATCTCCATCGGCAACTTGTTCATTTATGTCTAAAGGATCTAGTAAAAGAGAAGGAATTTCGGCTAAATTTTCAGGAATGGTGACAAAGGCTTCTTTTACCGTTTCCCAAAAATCAAAATCCTCATCACTTCTACCTTCTGAGTAGAGGGAATTCATGGTGCCAATCACGGCTTCTTTGGCAAAAATGCTGGTAAAAATCCCCACTGTTGCCGGCCAGTTTTGCTCAGTAATTCCCATAGGCTCAAATGCCGGCGTAATTGTTTTACCGATAGATGAGAGCATTGATTTTTCTGTATCCGCATTGCCAAAGGAGCCATCATTCCCCCAACTATAGAGGATTCCTAGTACGGTAACAACGATGATAATCGCTTTTCCAGCTCGTACGATAAAACTTTTTAAACGCTCCCAAGTAGCGAGAGTAATTACTTTAATAGTCGGCAAATGATATGCCGGCAATTCCATGATAAAGGGTGTATTGGGACCTTTTAAAATGGAGAATTTTAAGGCAAATCCGGTTAAGATTGCAACAACAATACCTAAAAGATAAAGGCAATAGACGATAAATCCAACGCTATTGGGGAAAAAGATTGCCGCAAATAGCGCATAAACAGGTAATCTTGCGCCACAAGACATGAAGGGAATCATCATGATCGACATTAAACGATCTCTGTGATTTTCTAAGGTGCGCGTTCCCATAATGGTGGGAATATTACAGCCAAAACCAACTAGCATCGGAACAAAGGCTTTTCCCGGCAAGCCAATCGCGCGCATTCCTCGATCGACCACCATAGTCGCGCGCGCCATATAGCCAGAATCTTCTAAGAGCGAAAGAAAGAAAAACATTATTGCTAAAACAGGGATAAAGGAGGCTACGATTTTAATCCCTTCACCGATTCTGTTTGCGAGGAAGGCGATGAGCTATTCGGGGTATGAATACTTGCTAAAAGCTACGCTAAACCATCGACAAAAATGGTAGCAAAGAGGATCTCAAAAAATCAATAAATGCCGAACCAATATTGATGGAGATAGCAAACATGAGGAGTATCACGAGTAAAAAAAGGGGAATGCCGGTAATTCTACCCAGTGCCCATTTATCAATTTTGTGGGTCAGTTGAGAGCTTGCTAAAGCAATGTCGAACTCACCTTCCGAGAATGCGCTGATTTTATTACGCATGGTTTGTAGGGAAGCTTTGTCAGCTGCCGAAAAATCAGTGATCTGAAGAGCGTTAGCATCATTTTTAATAGTCTCTAAAAGCTCCCATTGAGTCATCTGATTGAAGGGACTATGATTGGCTAAAGCCCTTAGTTCATGATCAATAATACCGGTAATCGTAGGGTTTAAGGTATTGTAGGGGAGGTGATTGAGGTAAAGGTTTGAATCGTATGCAGAGATCACCTTTTTAAGCTCTAAAATTCCCTCTTTGCGACTAGCGCTAACAGCAACGACCGGGCAATGGAGCTTTTCTTGCAAAAGTGCTGTATAGATTTCATAACCCTCCATTTTTGCCACATCCATCATATTAAGAACAATGATCATGGGGCGTTTAAGATCTAATAATTGGAAGGTGAGATAGAGGCTTCGTTGCAGATTTGAGGCATCAATGACATTAATGATAATGACGTACAATTAGTTCATCTTGAGAGGTATTGCTAAAACTATTTTCAAAGGAATATGTTCCAGGAAGATCTACAACATTAATCTCTTGATTTTCAATTGTGAATTTTCCCGTTTTCTTATCAACAGTGACGCCAGGCCAGTTTGCAACCTTTTGATTGCTACCTGTTAGTGCGTTAAAAAGTGTTGTTTTACCACAGTTGGGATTCCCCAGTAGAGCGATAGTTTTTGTTGTCATGGGATTAATCCTCAAGGGCTACTTGAATACCGGAAGCCTCGGCTTTGCGTAAGCAGAGCTGAAAACCACGAATAGTAATTTGAATAGGGTCACCAAGTGGGGCTTTACGAACAATGGTGACTTTGCATCCTGGCGTAATTCCCATGGCTAATAACTTATTACGATAGCTTAAGTTTGAGGTATTAAGCTTGGTGATAAGGGCGGTATCATTGAGGGAGAGTTGATCTAAAGTTAAGGTTCCCATAGGATATTCTCATAGAAGATATAATGAACTATTTCTGAAAATATAGAGCGGATGATGTAGGATTTTATCGCGTTGTTTACAGTATTAGGAGAAAATACTGTTATGAATATCCATCGAAAAACAAAATTAACGCCGTTTCATCGAGAAGAGATTTGGCGATTACATCATCAAGAAAAATTTACCGTAACCTATCTAGCTGAGCGTTTTATGGTAAGCAGACCTACGATCTATAAAGTACTAAAACAAGGTAGATTGAACTTGTTTGTGCCATTAGCTAGTAAAAATGAACGTTATAGAACAATTAAGTATGGCATTAAACGTCTTGCAAAGATTGAAAAATCTATTGAAGAGAAACTTAAAAAGAGGGCTAAACGTTATAACAAAAACTATCCTGGCGAGATGGTCCATGTGGATACTAAACGGCTCCCTCTTTTAAAAGGGGATCTTAAAAATCGCACTAGAGAGTATTTATTTGTAGGAATTGATGATTTTTCAAGAGAACTTTATGCCGGTATTTATCCTGATAAATCACAGTTTAGTGCTGCTGAATTTCTTCGATGGGATCTGTTAGAACAGTATCCCTATACTGTAGAAAGCACCTATTCGGATAATGGGCGTGAGTATAAAGGTACATCAGAACATGCCTTTGTCGAAATGTGTCTAACACATAAGATTAATCAAAAGTTTACAAAGCCAGCTTGCCCTCAAACGAATGGAAAAGCAGAAAGAGTCATTCGAACACTCATGGAAATGTGGCATAATCAGGAGGAGTTTATCAGTTCAGATGATCGGAAAAAGAAGCTAAAACGATTTTTGAACTATTACAACACAGTAACCTCATAAGGGTATTAATGGTTTAACGCCTTATGAAGTTTTAGAAAATTATTTTAACACTGAAGTGTAAACAACCCGCCGATTTCTAACAAATAATGCTATTTTGAGGTAGCTCTGGTACTAAGTGATTTGTAAAACAATATTCAAACAGCACACTATCCATAGTGCCCTCATATTGAAATGGGGAAATTAATATTTTTCGATGAATTAAACCTGCTACTAAACTTGTCCTACGAAATCGTTTGCCGCTTACAAAACCTTTGATTATATCGCCTTTTAAAGCTCCCCCATGCGTGCGATAAAGGCATTGATCAAAGCCCGTTTCATCTAAATAAACGATTTTTTCTTGAGGAAGATTGGTGATAATTTCTAAAAATGCTTTAACTTTTTTTAATCCTGTTCCCGATAAATTGTACTTTTCTTTTTATGCTTAAAGCCAAGTTTAGTAAGCGCTTCATGAACAGAAGATGTCGCACATTGAAAAACTTCAGTAATTTCAGAAAGATAAGCATCAGGATGTTCCAAAATATAGGCTTTGAGTTGAATCGGATCAATCTTTTTAAAGTTACATCAGCGAACAGGATCCTCTAAAGATCCCTCAGCCATTTTTTTCCGCCATTTCTTAATACTCGAAGTTGAGATATTAAACAAACGAGCCGTTTCAGTAATACTTTTACCCTCATCAAGAGTATTTAAGATGCATTTTCTAAATGAAATTTCGTAAGCCATAATTTCCTAGATTATTTGGGTTTTCTTGAACCGATTTTACTATATTAGTGAAGAGTTTAATGATTGGACTTGCTGCTTTGATCTTGCCGTTGCTGTCGACAGCGGTGTTCTTGTTATGCTGAAAACTCAACCAATTAGTATTGTCATATACCACACTAACTCCTGCTACATAGATTTTAACTTCGGGACATACAACGCTAACAGCAATACGGGCAGTATATGCATTATTAGCGCATCCCATACTGGGAACATTCCTAAAGTTCCTCCGACTCCTAAGGTTGCATCATTAGAAGCATAAAATGAAGATTCAAACGGCACCGATTGAGTCAAAAGACCTCTAAAAGTTTGAACCTCAAACCGTACACTTACGGTTAAGCGCACAGTTAATAACTAGAGATATCTCCGGCTAATTATTTTTAGGGAAGATTATAATTTTACGACACTATAAAACGATGACTTAATTATTAATATATAATAAAACCTCATAAGTTAACACTTATGAGGTTTTAGATAATTACTTTAACACCCAAGCATAAAATAATTTAAATTTATAATATTTCCATTTATCTAATATCAATTAAATATCGCATTACTACAGACCACGGGCTACCAACCACTGCCCTTTCTCCAGGATTTCCTCTCCACTTTACTCTGACAAATTGTGTAGACTCTAAGATTGATGAAGGCCCTCCTAAAGCACCAAAATCGACAACTTCACCACTACTAAAAGGAATTTCTGTTTGTGTTCCTGGGGCCACCCTATATATACCCAATGAAGTTCCATTATTAAGATATACTCTATTTCCAGCAACAGAATATCCCGTTGGGCCTGATTCTACAGTTAATGTTAACTTTGGTACCAATATTTCTTGATCACAAGTGCCAACATTTTGACGAGCTCTTCTAATAGTAAATTCAATATCTGATGACACTCTCTCCCCGCCATTATTAAAAACGGTTTGATCAACTTTACCAAAATCAAATCTTTTAGGCGATACTAAATATTGATAGTTAGGCATACAAGCCTGAGGATCTGGTAAATCTGGGTCAGTACGATATCTTACTGCATAAGTTACTATAGTACCAGATAGATCAAACAGCTGATAATACGATACATTAGGATCAAGTACAATTGCAGAATTTCGAGTTCCTATAAAATCGCTTTGATGGTTAACGCCTATTGTTAGGCATTGATTATTAGAATAAGTATAATAAGGTGTCCTACCAGTTCCTACAGAATAACCAACAGAATTTGCTCCTGAGAAGTATATCGATAATGAACTGACCAGTTCACTACCTGGCGCAAAAGTAGTACGAGGACATAGATCAGGGCTTGTAGCAGTACCAATAGTCATAGTACTAATCAGAACCCAGAGTCGATTATGAGTAGTATCGTTGGGACCTGAAGTAGGATTAGTGTCTGCCATTAAAGCTCTTACTTCATTTATAAAATTCCCTCGGTCACCTGCAGGTGGTAAAATTGGACCTATAGTTCCGGAACCAGTACAATGAACATTAAAAAATAGGGTATTTCCATCTAGCCCCTTTCCCTGATTTAAATCAAAGACTGACCTATATGAATTATTAGTATCACCAACAATATATCCGGTTGGCACGCATATTGCATTAGCAACTGATCCTAAAGCATACAGCATAATTCCATAAAATATAACCAATAAGTAACGTTTTAGCTTTAACACAACACAACACCTCTTCAGCCCTAATATTTATTTTTTAACTCTAGCTCTTCTAAGCTCATCTGCATATTCGCCATAGCAGATATTGGATGAATTACAACTATAATTCATTTTAATAGATGCGCCATAATCATCAATTAGTAACATTGAAAAGCTATTACCGGCATTAAAGGATCTAACCTCACTAGTCCCAAAAGGTTTTAAATTTATATCTTTTTCTACCGTCTTACCCCTTGCATCTACAAAACCATAAATCACACTATAAAATGGTGATGGATTTTCTAAGACAATAGTATTAGTTCCCGTCTTTTTAACAACAATATCTATAAACCATTGATTCTCTTTATATTTTGGTAATCCTGCTGGTCTGTAAAACAATTTAAGTTTAGATTGAATAACCATACTTACTTCATTAAGATTATCTGGAGATTTAGGTGGAACTCCAACAACATTAAGAAAATACATAGTCTCTCTATCAGATGCTAAATTAGCATCTGATCCAATCGGACTAATTCGAAGCATTTTTTCTTCCTGAGGATCTAATCTTTGTAATACAGGCAAAGCGGCTAACGGTGAGACAATTTTTTGCCCCCTCTCATCTTCAATCCATGCTTGAGCTAAAAAGGGGGAAACTGAATCTTCATTTCTAAGAACTAATGATTGAGAACTTCTAGTAGACGCATCAAAAATTATTCTTGATCTATCAAAGCCGATCTGAGCTAAAGAAAATTTCGAAAATAAAATAGTACTTACTAACAATAAAACAATTTTTTTCATGTTTATCCTAATTACATAATAAATTATTAATATCTTTCGAGTTTAAAGACTTCAAATTCAATTCACAAGAAAAATCGCCCCATTTGACAAAATACAGATCTCTTTTATTAATTCCGACCAAATAAGTCAACCCATCCTCTGATACAATCGAAAGAGGATTATCCTCACCTTCTTTTAAAACTACGGCGCCAAAAGGAGGGTAACTACCATCAGATAAAGTAATAACTGCTATAGCTTTATCACCAGTCACTCCTCCTAATGGGCGATATGCTATTGTACCTGTCGCTACTGCAACATTAACAACACCATTTTGAATTTCAACATCATCTGGCAATCTATCATTATCAACACGGTAGGTCCCATGATAGTAACTTGTAAGATTAGAAACCCCCATTAAACCGAAGATATTACTTTTCTCTTTATCTCGCCCTTCAAGAGAAACTCCTGGTACACCTGCATCTAGTATTAAACGACTCTCATCGCCATATACTCGTTTATGAGTTGCTATACCATGTTGTGTTAACGTTAAAGACCCATCGAATGATGCTCTTAGGCTTTGTCTGTCTTTGGTATAATCTCCCGACAAATACAATTGCCCATAACCTGTTTCCTTACTATATGAGCCCGAAACTGTGTAATCAATACTTCCACTAAAATCACGCTTATTCCTTGCATTAATACCTAATGCATAGTTATCTCCAACTCTATTGTAGCCACTATATCTTACGCTCTGAGTAACATCTTTAGCATATGAATCATAGTTTGCAGAATATGTCGCCGTTCCCCTACTAGAAATTAGATCATCTAAGGGCATAGTTACATAAAAACCAATTTGATTAGATCTTGTATTTAAATTATTTTTAGTTTGAGAGAGACTAAGACTCAGCATTGTTCCGTAAAAACTACCATCTCTAATAGTTCTATTAACGGTAATATTATAAGCACTATCACCTTGACGATTCCAATAGCTAGACTTTGATAAAGTGCCTGATATACCCATGTTCCACTCAGGAATTGAATAAGAAAGACTCACAGAAAGACGGTTTTTTTCTATAAGAGTATCTCTAAATCCAGCATCCTTATATGTGATATAATTATTTAAAGTGGTAAATTGACGACTTGAAAATCGATAAGCTGCAATATTCAGTGCTATATTATCGTCGAATCGTTTTGCATAGTTAACTCGAAAACTATTACCTCTATAATTTGCACCTTCTTCTGTTTTTATAGCTTTATTCTTAGCCCGTGTATAATCTAGAGAAATAGCACCAAACTGCCCCATGTTCACCCCTAGCCCTAAATTTAGAGCTAGATATTCACCATTAGTAAGAGCTTGCCCACCACTATAAATAGAAAGGTAATTAGTAATCCCATATGAGATATCACCCGAAATGACTTTAGCATCTAATCCTTCTACTTTACGATATGGATCTAACTTACCTGCATTTAATGAATAACGCATCCCCCCCTTACGAGTCAAAAAGGGAACACTAGCCACTTCGAAATCGTACGTTTGAACTTCTCCGTTACTTTCCTCAATCTCTACATTTATTAAACCATTTACATAAGAAGGAAGATCACTTATAACGAAGGGGCCAGGAGGAACTTGAAGCATCCTAACAACCCTACCATACTGCCTAATTGTTACTATAGCATCAGTTTGGGCTGTTCCTGTAACTTGAGGGGCGTATCCTTTTAAATAGGCAGGCATCATATTTTCATCACTATATAGAGATATCCCCTTAATTCTCACATTATCAAAAATATTACTTCTTAAAGAGAGTTCCCCCATATAAAGCTTGGAGTTTAAAGATGGTATATCAGTAAAAGCATAAGTTTGAGTCCAATCTAATTTATTACCATATTTTTGAGATGAATTATATTGATAATCCGACCTAAAACGAAAACGACCTATATTAAACCCTGCTGTACCATTACTTCGCAAAGATGTATCACTCACTCGACCAAATCCACTATAATTACTTCTAAAGTGACTCCAGAAAAGATTATAATCCAAAACAACGCCTGCAACGCCGTAATCTCTTTCTGCTGGGGTTACCCAATCAGGATCTATAGGGCCTAAATATTTTTGAGGTATTATCAAATTTAATCTTTGGTTTCTAGGATTAAACTCAGCATGTATTGACTGATCAACTGCTTGAAACGGTCTACATTCTTGTCCATCTACCTCTATGACCACTTCATTTTGAGAGGTTTTTGGTAAATACTCTTTTCTTAAAGCAAGTTTTTGAATCAAAGCATCTGTAAAACAAACACCGACATCATCATCATCATCATTGGAATAAAAAAGTACGGGATATCCTCTTGAAATCATTTCGCTATTAAGTTGAAGATCAACAACATACTCTCCCACAATTCCTTGATTACTACTTTTGGAAAATGCACTCAAGTCAACATTATCAAATCCTAAGCTCTCTAAAATATTATTATCAAACTCGATCATTTCAGGTTCAGAATAGGCTACAGCTCCAAACATATTCAATAACAGAGATGACAGAAATATTTTTTTAAATAATTTGTTAGTTGACATAAGAGAATCTCTTTTCAAGGAAAAAAAGCAATACAAAAAGTGTCCCCTAAAACAAATAGGGGCGCACTTTCACATTACCTAAATTGTTTACTACTTATTTATAAACAGCATTAAATCTTAAAGCTTGTTTTACAGTACCTGGAGTTGCGTCATCAGCACTCAACTTAACTGTACGACCTTGAACTAGTAATGTGCTACCTGTCGCTTGAAGTGCTACGTTAATAGGCGCATCTGCTGTTGCTGGAAGTAATGGAGCGCCTGCAACTTGAATTTCAACACCTACGTTAGTTGCTGTACCTTGATTGCTCCAGAATCTGTTATTCGTGCCAACACCAGTTGATTTAGCAAAAGATACATCAACAGATGAAATCGCATCATTGCCAGTTCCTAAATCACAGTTGATAAAGCGAATAGATCCTTGACCCCATTCACCTGTAGCTGTTGCACCAGCGAGATCTCTTACAGTATAAGAATAAAGTGGTACATTTTCACTAGTCATTGAACATGCTGCAGTAGTCACTTCACCAGAAAAAGTAATTTCACCACTTGATGAATTTTCAAAAGTTTGTGCAAATGCGCTTGAGAATAATGTAGTTGCAGCAAGTGCTAATACAATTTTTTTCATAATTTATACTTCCTATTAAATAATTAATTAAATTTTAACTATTAATTTAATATGATTTCTTTAAAAAAAATAAACACAATCAATTAACAGTAGAAATATTATCTATAAATAATAAACAATATCAATCATCAATAATTACTCACAAAAACAAATATCTAAAAACACCAGCAATATCAACGGTTAAAAAAAGAATAAAGATCAGCATCCCTTAAAAATTTTCCAAAAAAAGGGATTATTTACAAATAAATGGTAATGTTTACACTGAAAATTAACAGCGCCACTGATATAGTTATTTGTTAGAAATCGACAAGTTGTTTAGGGTCTATTGAACATTTGGAATAAAAAATAGAGAGTTGTAAAACGTAATCATCAAAAAAACATTACAAACTCTCTATTCTATGCCCCAAACGTTACTGAATGACCAGCTTTGGTTGAAGCTAAAACCTATTCTCCTAGATTTAAATATTTATGACAAACCAAATTTAAGAAATATTTTCACAGGCATTTTATTTCGCCTTAAAACAGGCTGCCAATGGCGCTATCTTCCCGAGTGCTTTGGAAAGCCTAATACGGTTTTTAAAGCTTTTAGGCGATGGTCCAAGCTTGATAAGTTTTCTAAAATATTCAAAATGTTAATTCAAGATCCTGATATGGAATGGCTATCCATCGATGCGACTCACATCAGAGCACACCAAAGTAGTGCTAGGTCTTCTAGCCTAGAATCTCAAGCTATTGCCAAAAGCGCTGGCGATAATAGTACTAAAATCCATCTTATAGTGGAATCGGTTCAAAAAAGACTAAAAAATGCTTCCTCAAAATTCGAGGAATAGCGTAATATTTCTCTCATTTTTCGCTTTAGGATTGCCCAGTATTTCTCTATAGGATTTTAATTTGGCGAATATGGAGGCAAGAGTAATAATCGATGCCCTGTTTTTGAAAGAATCTCTTTCAATTGGGATTTACGATGAAATCTAGCATTATCCATAACAATAATGCTATTTTGAGGTAGCTCTGGTACTAAGTGGTTTGTAAAACAATATTCAAACAGCACACTATCCATAGTGCCCTCATATTGAAATGGGGAAATTAATATTTTTCGATGAATTAAACCTGCTACTAAACTTGTCCTACGAAATCGTTTGCCACTTACAAAACCTTTGATTATATCGCCTTTTAAAGCTCTCCCATGCGTGCGATAAAGGTATTGATCAAAGCCCGTTTCATCTAAATAAACGATTTTTTCTTGAGGAAGATTTGTGATAATTTCTAAAAATGCTTTAACTTTTTTTGATCCTATTCCCGATAAATTGTACTTTTCTTTTTATGCTTAAAACCAAGTTTAGTAAGCGCTTCATGAACAGAAGATGTCGCACATTGAAAAACTTCAGCAATTTCAGAAAGATAAGCATCAGGATGTTCCAAAATATAGGCTTTGAGTTGAATCGGATCAATTTTTTTAAAGTTACATCGGCGAACAGGATCCTCTAAAGATCCTTCAGCCATTTTTTTCCGCCATTTCTTAATACTCGAAGTTGAGATATTAAACAAACGAGCCGTTTCAGTAATACTTTTACCCTCATCAAGAGTATTTAAGATGCGTTTTCTAAATGAAATTTCGTAAGCCATAATTTCCTAGATTATTTGGGTTTTCTTGAACCGAATTTACTATATTATCATCTGTTAGAAATCGGCGGGTTGTTTACACTTCAGTGTTAAAATAATTTTCTAAAACTTCATAAGGCGTTAAACCATTAATACCCTTATGAGGTTTTACTGTGTTGTAATAGTTCAAAAATCGTTTTAGCTTCTTTTTCCGATCATCTGAACTGATAAACTCCTCCTGATTATGCCACATTTCCATGAGTGTTCGAATGACTCTTTCTGCTTTTCCATTCGTTTGAGGGCAAGCTGGCTTTGTAAACTTTTGATTAATCTTATGTGTTAGACACATTTCGACAAAGGCATGTTCTGATGTACCTTTATACTCACGACCATTATCCGAATAGGTGCATTCTACAGTATAGGGACACTGTTCTAACAGATCCCATCGAAGAAATTCAGCAGCACTAAACTGTGATTTATCAGGATAAATACCGGCATGCATAAAGTTCTCTTGAAAAATCATCAATTCCTACAAATAAATACTCTCTAGTGCGATTTTTAAGATCTCCTTTTAAAAGAGGGAGCCGTTTAGTATCCACATGGACCATCTCGCCAGGATAGTTTTTGTTATAACGTTTAGCCCTCTTTTTAAGTTTCTCTTCAATAGATTTTTCAATCTTTGCAAGACGTTTAATGCCATACTTAATTGTTCTATAACGTTCATTTTTACTAGCTAATGGCACAAACAAGTTCAATCTACCTTGTTTTAGTACTTTATAGATCGTAGGTCTGCTTACCATAAAACGCTCAGCTAGATAGGTTACGGTAAATTTTTCTTGATGATGTAATCGCCAAATCTCTTCTCGATGAAACGGCGTTAATTTTGTTTTTCGATGGATATTCATAACAGTATTTTCTCCTAATACTGTAAACAACGCGATAAAATCCTACAGGTAATAGTGTTACTTTGCATTCTAATGTATTAGATGAAGATCGTATTATTCAAGTAGCACTTCCTGCCTCTTATGATGAATTTTCGACACAGACTTATCCTGTTCTCTATTTATTGGATGGGGAGAGTAATTTTTATTATTTAACCGGTATGATCAATAAGCTTTCAAGAGCTCCTTATCCTGCAATTCCTGAGATGATTGTGGTCGGTATCGTTAATACAGATCGTACTCGAGATTTAACACCTTCCGTTGTTTTGCCGGAAGCTGGTGAAGATGTTACGAAAGAGCGCGCAGGTAGTAAAAATGGTGGTAACCCTGAGTTCTTCCAGTTTTTAGAAACAGAAGTGATGCCGGAAATTGAGAAGAATTATCGCACTTCAGATTACACTGTATTTGTCGGTCACTCCTTTGGCGGCATTACGGCGTTAAATCATTTGATTAATGGGCAAAAAAAGATGAAAGCTTATATTGTTCATGACCCAAGTATTTGGTGGGATTCTGGTGAGATGTTAAAACGCTATCAAGCTTTAAAGGGAAGTGAAATAGCGCCGACGAAGCTTTTTGTTACGCAAGCTGGGGAAGCTGTAAAAGATGGGCAATTAGATCATTATAATAATGTACAAGGATTTAATGCCTATATGGAAACGGCACCCATTAAGGGCTTAGATTATGCTTTTATTGGTTATGAGGGTGAAGATCACGGTAGCGTTCCGATGAAAGGAAATTTAGATGGCTTACGTTATGTCTTTGATGGTATGCGTTTAAATATTAAAGCCATTCCAGATAATCCTGATTTGATTAAAGAGCAATATGCAGTATTAAGCGACTCTTTAGGCGTTAAAATGGAGCCTAGTGAACCTTATTTAGCAGCGGTGATTTCTTACATGAAACGTATTGAACGACCTGATTTAGTCTCTCATTTAGAAGCGTATGCAAAATCTCTTTACCCTAATGGTAATATTGCTCAAGGTAGTAATTAATTTTTATTAAGGTTTTTTTGAGACTTTTAGATTGAAGATATTTGGCTGATCCTTACGATATAAAGTTATCGATCAAAGTTAAAGTGAGAATATAAAAAAGCTATTTCTAGGAAGAAGTAGCCTTTTTATATGGGGTAAGGTTTAAGCAATTTGAGGATCAGGCAGCTTAGTAATGCGATTACGTAGATCTCTTCGGATAATTTCTATTGTCCATATCCAAAGAGGGGTACCGATTAATTCAGAAATTATTCCATCTATAGGCACATTAAATGGGGTGCTAGATAATCCTAAAATGGGAAGAATTATACCGTGGGCGCCGATGGCAATAATTAATCCAAATATAACTCCTTGAAGCATTCTAACCTTAGGAAATATCTCTGATAAAAAACAATACATCACAGCAATAACAATAGAGAAAAGAATATGTACAGCATTTCCAGCCCACGCAACAGTTTGATCTGAAAAAGTATACACATATTCGTTGACATGAACTCCAAGCTTTTCTAAAAGTTCTACTGGAGGCGGTATTGTATTTGGGGATCTTGGTGGAAGAATTTCTTCAGAACCCGATTTAACTAGAGCAGAGATAAATCCTGCAATAATACCTATAAAAACAGCTAAGCTATAGCGGCGCTCAGTCGCTAATGTCGTACTAAATAACTTATGCATAATTTATTCCTCCGCTCATAAATGGGAAATAGTGTTAATAATAGTGGGAATTTATTTTGGTATCCTGTAGGTTTATAATGCCTTCTTTTGGTGTTATTACATAATCAGTAATTTTTATGGTTATTTTTAAAGTAATAATATTTTTTATCTTTTATTTAGGGTCTGTTGAACATTCAAAGTTGAAGGGATGCAATATATTGAATAACCTGTAGGATTTTATCGCGTTGTTTACAGTATTAGGAGAAAATACTGTTATGAATATCCATCGAAAAACAAAATTAACGCCGTTTCATCGAGAAGAGATTTGGCGATTACATCATCAAGAAAAATTTACCGTAACCTATCTAGCTGAGCGTTTTATGGTAAGCAGACCTACGATCTATAAAGTACTAAAACAAGGTAGATTGAACTTGTTTGTGCCATTAGCTAGTAAAAATGAACGTTATAGAACAATTAAGTATGGCATTAAACGTCTTGCAAAGATTGAAAAATCTATTGAAGAGAAACTTAAAAAGAGGGCTAAACGTTATAACAAAAACTATCCTGGCGAGATGGTCCATGTGGATACTAAACGGCTCCCTCTTTTAAAAGGGGATCTTAAAAATCGCACTAGAGAGTATTTATTTGTAGGAATTGATGATTTTTCAAGAGAACTTTATGCCGGTATTTATCCTGATAAATCACAGTTTAGTGCTGCTGAATTTCTTCGATGGGATCTGTTAGAACAGTGTCCCTATACTGTAGAATGCACCTATTCGGATAATGGTCGTGAGTATAAAGGTACATCAGAACATGCCTTTGTCGAAATGTGTCTAACACATAAGATTAATCAAAAGTTTACAAAGCCAGCTTGCCCTCAAACGAATGGAAAAGCAGAAAGAGTCATTCGAACACTCATGGAAATGTGGCATAATCAGGAGGAGTTTATCAGTTCAGATGATCGGAAAAAGAAGCTAAAACGATTTTTGAACTATTACAACACAGTAAAACCTCATAAGGGTATTAATGGTTTAACGCCTTATGAAGTTTTAGAAAATTATTTTAACACTGAAGTGTAAACAACCCGCCGATTTCTAACAAATAACCAATACTTTTGAGTCATTTTTTAAAATTAATGAAAATGAATTTTTTCAGTAAAAACAATAGGTTATGTGTCAATGTTCAACAATCCCTAGAGAAAAATAAAACCCCAGACAGATATGAATGGGGTTTGATAGATCTAAGTATTAACTAGATGCAGATATTTAAGCTTTTTTCATAAACTCAGATTTAAGCTGAAGGCTTGTGCCATTGACTTTACAGTCAATATCGTGATCGCCTTCGATGATGCGAATACCTTTAATTAAAGTACCTTGTTTGATGACCATTGATGATCCACGCACTTTAAGATCTTTAATGACAGTAACAGAGTCACCATCAACGAGTGGTGTTCCGTGTGCATCACGAGCGGTTAAGCCCGTCTCTTCTTTGGGTGCTTCTTCTTTAGTAGACCATTCATTGCCACAATCTGGGCAAAAGTAAAACTCAGTGTCGGTATAAGTATGTTCCATTCCACATTGTGGGCAAGGCGGTAAGTTATGCATTGTTACGCGATCTCCATGCAAGATTGAAATGAGTACCGAGCTGTTCGGTAAAAGGGCAATATACCTAAATGTTCTTTAAAAATCGAGTGGTTAACAGTTTTAACATGTAAATTTTGAAAATCATGCTGATATTTATCTTAAGTAAATGTTTCTGCAGTTTTTGTGGCACGTGATTTTTATACTAGAAAGGTTTTATTCGGCATATTTTTATAAATAGTTTTCTTATCAATAAAAGAAACAGTAGTGTTTTTTTAATGGCTTTTTATGATTTTAAAATTATTTCGCTTACAATATGCGCATGAAAATTTTTCATTACTAGTTTCACTACGACAGTTTTAGGAGACGAGCATGAATTTAGCAGTAAAAGCAGTCGCTTTTGATTTAGACGGGACTTTAATTAATAGTGCAAAGGGATTAGCTGAAGCCGTTGATCAGACTTTGGTAGAGTTAGGCTATGAGCCTGTTGGCTTTAATCAGGTTTCTGTTTGGATCGGTCATGGCGCAATTAATTTAGTAGAAACGGCGCTAAAACATATTGATCCATCAGCCGGTATTCAGAAGTTTGAAGCAGGGTTTGCGCTCTTCACAAAATTTTATACTGAGATCCTAAAAAAAGGGAGCGAAGTATATCCTCATGTATATGAAACGTTAGAGGCATTAAAATCGGAAGGCTATCAATTAGCGCTTATTACCAATAAACCTTCACGTTTTCTGCCCACTTTACTAGCTGAACTCAAAATGACAGATTATTTTGATCTCGTTTTAGGCGCTGATGATGTTGCTGCGAGAAAGCCTCACCCAGCACCCATTTTCTTAACACTAGGTCATTTTGGACTTCGTCAAGAAGAATTACTATTTGTTGGGGATTCTCGTAATGATATTGATTCGGCAAAAGATGCAGGCGTACAAACGATAGGGGTAACCTATGGTTATAACTTTGGGCGATCAATTACAGCAGAGAATCCTACTTATGTCATCAGTGATATGCTTGAGTTATTACCAATTGTGAATCTATTTTCTAGTGTAGACGCTTAAATTATTCAAAATGTGTCGTTTAAGATGAAGCTCGTGTTATGAGTTTTTATCACGTTCTATCATTGAATATCTACTATGACATCTTTATATAGTGAAATAGGTTCAAAACAGGCTGATTGAAATGCCGGCGAATCGGCTATTAATAATCAGAAATATGTGCTGTCCGGCATTTTGTAAGTGCTGTTTAATACGTATTTTTATAGATTTATGCAAGGATAGAGGGAATGTTTCGTATGTTTTCTATCGTAAAATCGGTTTAAAAGTGACTGAGCCAGATTGCCGGCGCACCAGTTATGATAAGTGCAAAAACCATTCTATTTGGTATCGTACAAGCTGATTTGATTCCCCCGTTGTCCTGTTTTTACTTTTAAGATAGTTTTTCTTAAACCGAATCGACTCTAAAATCCCGTGCCAGCTGGTTAAGCCTTGCTTTTCATAAACCAATTTTACTATAGTCATCTATTGCTGCACTTGGAGATCAAAAAAATCCCGCAATCAGTTTGATCACGGGATTTTTTGATTGTTAGTTTGTATTTTATAAAGAACTAGCTACCAGCAGTGACGGCTACTTGTGGAAAGATCGGTAATAAGAGATAGAGCTTAATGACGATGACGTTCACAAGGTCTATAAAGAATGCTCCTACCATCGGAACCACTAAGAATGCTTTAGGTGATGGACCAAAACGCTCTGTCACTGCTTGCATGTTGGCAATTGCAGTGGGGGTTGCCCCTAAACCAAATCCACAGTGACCTGCTGCAAATACTGCACCATCTAAATTTTTACCCATTACTGTATAGGTTATAAAAATCGCATAAAGTGCCATGAAGCAAGCTTGTACGGCAAGGATAATAATCATTGGTACAGCGAGTGATTTAAGCTCCCAGAGTTTAAGGCTCATAAGTGCCATAGCTAAAAAGAGTGATAAGCTCACATTACCGACAATAGAAACTGAGCGCTCAAAAATGATCTGCTTGCTAATAAGTGATAGAGCATTATTGATAATAACCCCTACAAAAAGTACACAAACAAAGGTCGGTAATGCAAATTTTGTAGTGCTTAGAGCTTCTGAAATCAAAGAACCTAAGGCAATAGAGATTAAAACCATGGTAATCGTCTCAAGAAGCGCTGTTGACGTGATACGGCGGCTACGGCGAGGTTGTTCAAAAGCGGTAATGTTATCAGAAGCTTCTTCCGGTTTACTATTTAAGATTTCATTATCAAGTTCAGGTTGGCGTTTACGAAGTAAGAATCTTGCAACAGGACCACCTACGAGCCCTCCTAAGACTAAACCAAAGGTTGCACAAGCCATAGCAAGCTCTGTTGCATTAGCAAATCCATATTGTTTAGAGAAGACATCTCCCCAAGCGGCCCCTGTTCCATGTCCTCCTGAAAGGGTAATTGAACCTGCGAGAAGCCCCATTAAAGGATCAAGTCCAAGTGCTGAGGCAAGCCCAACGCCCACGCCATTTTGAATGATTAAGAAAAGTACCACCACTAAAAGGAAGATCACAAGCGAAAGCCCGCCAGAAAGAAGGCTTCTAAAGTTAGCATTGAGCCCGATAGTTGCAAAGAACATGAGCATTAAAGGGGTTTGTAACACGGTATCGAATTTAACTTCAAAATCGAAATAGCTCTTAAGAATTAAGATGGTAAAAGCAACAAGTAAACCACCAGCTACAGGGCTTGGAATTGTAAATTTGTCTAGTGCGGGGATTTTTGCAACAACGATACGGCCTAGAAGAAGGGTTAAACAGGCCATGACCATCGTGCCATAGACATCGAACGATATCATGTTTGAGCTTATCATTAGGTGACTCCTATAAATTTAATTTGTTATAAAATTTTTAATATCCTGTTTTATTAGCTAATCAGAAATTGATATGAAGACATATTTGGTAAATATGGTTCAAAACTATTTCCATTAGGTCAATAACGATAAAAAATAAAAATATGGCAAGACCCCGATTGTTATCGCCCTAGAATCATTAGGTTTTATCCCTTTTGATGATTCTATAACAAGGGTTGATCTGCTATACTCACTTATCTAAAACTTTGTAGAAATTAACCAAAGGCTGGCATCTATGATGAAAAATATCTTAAAAATAATCTTACCGGCAGTGATGACAATGGCACCTATGGGAGCACTTGCAGATCAGCGGTTTGTTGTCGATTATTTCAAAAATTTTCAGACGCTAGAGGCAAACTTCACACAAGAGATTATCACTAAAGATCGTGAAGACACAACTTCTGGACAGTTAATTATTGAAAAAGAGCCTTCTACTAAAGAGCAAGATAACGGGGCACAATCAGCTAAAGGGAATTTGAATAATAAGCTCCAGGGGCCTAAGTTTTTGTTTGATTATACAAAGCCTTATCATCAAATTTTAGTCAGTGATGGTAGCAAATTTTGGTTCTACGATGTGGACTTAATGCAGGTCATTATTAAGCCGGTAAAAGAGGTTGTTAACAATCCTGTTTTACAAATATTATTAAGTGATAAAACGTTAGATCAAAATTTTAATATTAAAACAGTTCGTGATCGCAGAGAATATCTTTTAACACCTAAGGTACAAAGTGGTGATATGCAAATTACAGATATTCAGCTTATTTTTGCGAATCGTAAAATCTACTCCTTTAAAGTCGAAGATGTGACTGGGCAAACGATCTCTTTTGTGATGAGAAGCGTGGTAGAGAATAAGCCTGTTGATTCTTCAGTTTTTGATTTTTCGATTC
The DNA here is from genome assembly GCF_022655595.1 of Ignatzschineria rhizosphaerae. Lineage (NCBI taxonomy): Bacteria > Pseudomonadati > Pseudomonadota > Gammaproteobacteria > Cardiobacteriales > Ignatzschineriaceae > Ignatzschineria > Ignatzschineria rhizosphaerae. Next base: position 2,333,589 of record NZ_CP093379.1, on the reverse strand, counting down.
CTAAAGATGTCGATATCATTAATGAGACAAAGTAATGAGTGATCTGTTTGATAATCTGATTGAAGAGGCGAATCTTAAGTTCTCACCTTTAGCAGATTTAGCACGTCCGAAACAATTAAGCGATGTTGTGGGGCAAAAACATCTTTTAGGCGAGGGAAAGCCACTTTATGAAGCCTTTAAAGGTGGCGTGCCGCATTCGATGATCTTTTGGGGTCCGCCTGGTGTTGGTAAGACCACCATTGCCAATTTAGTAGCACAAGCCTTCGATGCGGAGTTTATCTCCCTTTCTGCTGTTTTCTCTGGGGTTAAAGAGATCCGTGAAGCGATTAAAGAGGCAGAAAGCTATCGGTTACAAGATAAACGCACCATTTTATTTATCGATGAGATTCATCGGTTTAATAAGGGGCAGCAAGATGCGCTACTTCCTTTTGTAGAATCAGGCTTAGTCACTTTTATTGGCGCAACTACAGAAAATCCCTCTTTTGAGATTAACCAAGCACTTTTATCACGAGCTTTTGTTTATGTGCTAGAACCGCTTGATGACGCTGCGATTTCAGAGTTAATAGATCGTGCCTTAGAACGCTATTATCCGGAGTTTTCAATAGAAGAGACTGGTAGAGAGCTACTCATTCAATATGCCGGCGGTGATGGAAGGCGCTCTCTTAATTTACTACAGCAGCTTTTGACGTTTGCTAAAAGCCATGATGAAGTTATGGTAAGTCGAGCGCTTGTAGAGAAGACTTTAACAAGTCAGCCGAAGAAATTTGATAAAGGCGGTGATTATTTTTACGATCAGATCTCAGCGCTTCATAAATCGATTCGGGGCTCAGACCCTGATGCCGCGCTCTATTGGTTTTCCTTAATGATGGAAAGTGGTGTTGATCCCCGTTATTTAGGTCGCCGAATTCTAATGATTGCATGGGAAGATGTGGGATTAGCCGATCCTCGTGGCACGCAAATTGCTACAGATGCCCTAACAACCTATGAGCGCTTAGGTAGCCCTGAAGGGGATTTAGCTTTAGCGCAGGCGGTTATTTATCTCTCTTGCGCTGCAAAATCTAATGCCGGCTATTTAGCCGCAAAAGCTGCGCGTCACTTTGTTGCCGGCGATCAAACCCGCCCTGTACCGTTTCATCTTCGTAATGCACCCACAAAACTTATGGCAGAACTTGGTCATGGCAAGCATTACCGCTATGCGCATGATGAGCCAGGTGCCTATGCCGCTGGGGAATATTACTTCCCAGAAGGGATGCAAGAGATGAAATGGTACGAGCCGACTAATCGAGGTTTAGAAAAGCAGATTGGTGAGAAGCTTAAATATCTTGAGTCATTAGATGAAGAAGCAAGAAAAGGACAACGTTAAGCCTGCTTATTTAATGAATGATAAATAGTAAGAGATTTGAGATTTACAAAAGCCCCTATCTTCAATCAATCTTGAAAATAGGGGCTTTTTTATATGAGAATTGGTTAATGGTTATTAAGCAATCGTAATTGCAGATTCTAATGCCGGAGTATTAAGCATTGAGTCTGCCACAGGGCAAGTTTGATCGACAAAAGCGACTAAGGCTTCAATATCCTCTTTTTTAGATGAAGATTCAAAACGATAAGTGGTTTTAACTTGGCTAAGACCGATTTTAGCTGCTGAATTTAAGCCTAAAAAACCATCTGTATCTAGCTCGCCATCAATTTTGACAGAGATATCGGTAAAGGTGACATTGAATTTTTTCGCATAGCTTTTAGCAACAATACATTTACAAGCACCAAGCGCACCTAGTAGCGCTTCAATGGGCGTCATGCCGGCATCACTACTGCCAAACTCTTTAGGTTCATCTAAGATGATGGAGTGTTGACGTGCATTCACTTTAACACGTAACTGATCTTCTAATATTGCTTCAACTGTCGTAATTTCTTTAGCCATGATTCTTCCTGAATTTTTGATGAGACGATAAAAAGCCCCGCTATGGATAATTGCGGGGCTTTTGCATTTGTAAATTATCTTTAGCTTTATGAGCTTAGATCATTGCAATCGCTTTTTCAAGGCGCTCAAGCGTACGCTCTTTTCCAACAAGGTAAAGCGTCTCATCTAAGTTTGGTGAGTTTGTACGGCCAACAATAGCTGTACGCAGTGGCATTCCCACTTTTCCCATTCCTACTTCAAGATTTTGTGTGACTTGTTTTACGGCTGCATCAAGAACTTCAGGCTCCCACTCAGACAGCGCAGAGAGAAGGCGAACGAGCTCTTCAAGAACAGGTTTTGATGCTTCTGTGATCTGTTTAGCTTTAGCTGATTCATCCATTTCGATCTCATCAATAAAGAGATATTTGATCATCTCCGCAAGCTCAACTAATGTTTCAGAACGTTTAACGTGTGCTTCTACCGCTTTTGTTAAGAAGTTATCAAAAGCTGGTGTATCTTCTGTTGCTACGCCGATTTTCGCAAGGAATGGTTTAAGAAGCTGCGCAAGTTCTGCGGGATTTTTCTCAATCATATAATGCTGATTGAGCCAGAGCAGTTTTGATGTGTTAAATGCACTTGCTGATTTGTTCACATTTTTAAGATCAAAGAATTGCACCATCTCATCCCATGAGAAGATCTCCTGATCACCATGTGACCAACCTAAACGCACAAGGTAGTTAATTACCGCTTCTGGTAAGAAACCGCGATCATAATATTCCATCACGCCAACGGCGCCATGACGTTTAGAGAGTTTTTGCCCATCATCCCCAAGAATCATCGCAAGGTGCGCAAATTGCGGTACAGGTTTCCCCATCGCTTTAAATATATTAACTTGACGATAAGTGTTATTGATATGGTCATCGCCGCGAATAACATGGGTAATTTCCATATCCACATCATCCACAACCACGCAGAAGTTATAAGTAGGAGAACCATCACCACGAGCAATAATAAGGTCATCAAGTTCGCTGTTTTGAACACTTAAATTGCCATGAACAAGGTCAGAGAAGCTTGTAGCACCCATTTGTGGGTTTTTAAAGCGCACAACAGGTTTAATACCTTCAGGAATCGTCGGAAGCGTTTTCCCAGGCTCTGGGCGCCATGTCCCATCGTAACGAGGTTTCTCTTTTTTAGCTTCCGCCACCGCACGCATCTCTGCGAGCTCTTCTTGGGTACAGTAGCAGTAGTAAGCGTGACCTTTTTCAAGTAGCTCTTCGACAACCTCTTTATAACGATCAAAACGTTTAGTTTGATAGTAAGGACCTTCATCGTAATCAAAGCCAAGCCACGCTAAGCTCTCCATAATTGCTTCAACAGCTTCAGGTGTTGAGCGTTCAAGGTCAGTATCTTCAATGCGAAGGACTGTAGTCCCTTTGTTATGTAACGCAAAAAGGTGAGAAAAAAGCGCAGTTCTTGCGCCACCGATATGAAGATAGCCCGTTGGAGATGGGGCGAAGCGAGTTTTAATCATAATAATTGATCACACTGTCCGTTTTAAATAAAAATGAATAAAAAAAACCGATTTATGCGGATATTTAGCCTGTTATTATAGCACTTCTATAACTTTATCCACAGATAAATCGGTGATTTTTGCAACTGTTTAAGAGATTACTCTTGAGGTTTTTCTGTCATTTCATGATTTGTCTCAAGGGATTCATCTTCCCCTTTTTCTGCGCGGCGTTTTTCAATACGTTTACCGATATAGAGTCCGATCTCAAAAAGAAGGAGTGCAGCGGTTGCAAAGATGATCATTGAGAAGGGATCTGGTGGCGTTGCAATGGCAGATACCGTAAAGACACCGACTATAATGTAGGGACGTTTTTTAGTTAAACTTTCGGTTTTTAAAATACGTAGAGAGACTAGAATAATTAGCACAATCGGTATTTCAAAAACAACGCCAAAGAAGAAGAATAAGCGAAGAACAGTGGAAAGATATTTACTGATATCCGTTGCAATCTCAACACCGCTTGGCGCAGAGCCTGACAGAAACTTAAACATCACCGGCATCACAGCGTAGTAAGCAAAAGCCATTCCAAGATAAAAGAGCAGAACGCTAGTAAAAATAATGGGGAAAGCGACCTTTTTCTCATGCTGATAAAGCCCGGGGGCCACAAAGCTCCAGACTTGGTATAAAACCCAAGGAATGGCGATAAAGAAAGAGACCCAAAGGGTGAGTTTAATTGGCACAATAAAGGGGGCAATAACATCTGTTGCAATCATTTTTCCACCTTCAGGAATGACTGAAAGCAAAGGTGTTGCCACAAATTGATAGATATCATTTGAGAAGTAAACAAGACAAACAAAGACAATTAAAATCCCGATCCCCGCGCGAATAAGTCTATCTCTTAATTCAATAAGGTGATGGATAAAGGTCTGTTCTTTAGTAGAGGTGCTATTGCTGTTGCTATTGGTCATAGTGGTCATGTATTAAACGTGGTTAAAGCTTAAAGAGGCTCGGCAAACATATATTCTTGAATTAAGCGAGTACCGGTAATCCCAAGCAGTAAAATAATGGCGGTAAGGAGAATAAACTTGGTTGCAGCTTTTCCTCGTAATCCATAATAATGATGGGCAAATAGTATGCCTCCATATAAGATCCACGCAAGCCCTGTTAATACCGTTTTATGGATAAAGTGTGGGCTAAACCATTGATCGAAGAATGCAAAACTGGTTAATAAACTGATAGTTAGCACAATAAAACCGATTAAAAGGAGTCTAAAAAGCAGTAACTCCATCCGCATAATTGGTGGTAATTTGTGCGTTATTGATTTTTTTTGCTTCAATGCTCGATCTCTTAGGTAGACTAAAAGTGCTTGAATAGAAGCCATTAAAAGAATTGCATAAGCGACAATTGAGGTTAAAATGTGCGCACTTAGCCAAGGAGAAGGGGTGCTAAAGCTCACTTCGTTGGTATGAAAGAGTGAAAGGGCTTGCACGATTGTGGCAAAAAAGGTGAGCCCTATAGCGGTATTTAAATGTCTTCTAACATAGGGAATAATGATCAGTAGCATGATAAATACGGCAACTGAGAGCGCTTCTATGGCACTTACTTGTTCAAAGTCGCCCTGAGCAATTTGGTAGCTTAGAAGAGTTCCTTGCGATAAGATACCGGCAATTAGCGTGACAAAGCTCAGCTGTAAACACCAATTTTGCCCCTTTTTACAAAGAGCGCATAATAAGAAGAGTGTTGACAAAAGATAGAGTCCAATATTGAGTGTTACTAACGTCATGGTCTTAAGATTCTTACCTTTTTATATCTAGGAGGGAACTTTAAACAAGTCCCTATTTCAAGTAAACTATACAGTGATTTTACTAGAAATTTCACAAGAAATATAAATAAAAGCTAAAAAGGGTTTTTATGTTTGAGAATTTAAGTGATCGTTTACGACAAACGATGCGCTCGCTGCGTGGGCAAGCGAGATTAACAGAGAGCAATATTCAGGATGCGCTTCGTGAAGTCCGTATGGCGCTCTTAGAGGCAGACGTTGCCCTTCCTGTAGTACGTGAGTTTATTAATCAGGTTAAAGAGCGTGCGGTAGGGCGTGAAGTGATTGATAGCCTTAATCCTGGGCAAGTCTTTATTAAAGTGGTTCATGAAGAGCTCATCAAGATTATGGGTGAGAGTAATGAATCTTTAAATCTTCGTGTGCAGCCACCGGCTATTATTTTAATGGCGGGGTTACAAGGTGCGGGTAAAACCACAAGTGTGGGAAAACTAGCGCGTTTCTTAAAAGAGCGTGAGAAGAAGAAAGTTGCGGTTGTGAGTGCGGACGTTTACAGACCTGCCGCTATTGAGCAACTTAAAACGGTTGCGGGGCAAGTAGGTGCTGAATTTATCCCTTCAACGGCGAGTGAAAAGCCGCAAGATATTGCTCGAAAAGCGGTAGAAAGTGCTAAGCTCATGAACGCTGATGTCTTGATTGTCGATACCGCAGGAAGACTGCATATCGATGATGAGCTGATGGGCGAAATCAAAGAGGTTCATGCAGTACTGGATCCTGTTGAAACGCTCTTTGTTGTCGATAGTATGACAGGGCAAGATGCGGCAAATACGGCAAAAGCCTTTAATGATGCACTGCCTTTAACCGGGGTTATTCTCACAAAAATTGATGGGGATGCGCGTGGTGGTGCGGCATTATCAATTCGTCATATTACCCAAAAACCGATTAAGTTCCTTGGGGTGGGCGAAAAGCTTGAAGCATTAGAGCCATTTCATCCTGATCGCTTAGCTTCACGTATTTTGGATATGGGTGATGTGTTATCACTTGTTGAAGAGATGGAATCAAAAGTTGATCGTGAGGAAGCTGAAAGAATCACCAATAAGTTTAAAAAAGGGGAAGGCCTTGATTTAAACGACTTTAAAGCGCAGATGGAACAGATGCTGAATATGGGTGGAATTAATACGCTTTTAACTAAATTGCCGGGAATGGGGGACATTGCTGAAAAAGCAAAAGGGAAAGTCGATGATAAGATCTTTGTGCAAAAAATTGCGATGATTAACTCAATGACGCCGGCAGAAAGAGCAGATCATAAGCTCATTAAAGCGCCTCGCCGTAAACGTATTGCAGATGGTGCTGGGGTGAATATTCAAGAGGTGCATAAGCTCCTTAAAGAATTTGATCAGATGCAGCGCATGATGAAGCAATTTAAAGGGGGTGGTGTTCGTAAGATGATGCGCTCTTTAAAAGGTAAAATGCCGCGCCGTTAAGCCGTTTAGAAATTAAAGTAATCAATCGCTAAGAGAGACATTGTTATCGATGTCTCTCTTTTTTATGCCGGCAGGTTTTAGCGATATTGAGATAGCGTCAATCCCCATTGTGAGGGTAGAATAAGTTTGATAATGCGCTTTATTGCGTTGAGTATTATCTGATTCTTTAGTTAAATGAAGCTGTTAGATCTACCTGTTTTTACAAAAGGACCCCATAAATGAGTGAGTTTCAATCACAAGGCAGACCACCACAATTAGATGGACAAGCTATTAGTCATCATTCTTCTAGCATTGATAATACGCTATTAACCAAGGCTTTAGCCGATGCATTAAATAACGCAACGGTAGAATCAAGACGTAAAAGACGCTGGAATATTTTCTTTCGGATAATCTTTTTATTGATTTTTATCTTGATAGTCCTTGGATTTATCGGGGCTAAGGGACTTAGTAGCAGTGGTATTCAAATGGATGAACAAGGAAATATCATTACCCGTTATACGGCAGTGGTCGATGTTAAAGGGATGATTGCAGATAATAGCGAGGCAAGTGCTGCAAGAGTGATTAATGGGATTCAGCGGGCTTATAAAGATCCTAATGTTGCCGGTATTGTGCTACGGATTAATTCAGGCGGAGGCTCGCCGGTGCAAAGTGGCTATGTTTATGATGAGATTAACCGTTTACGGTCATTACAACCTGATAAACCGATTGTGAGTGTGATTGAGGATATTGGGGCATCAGGCGCGTATTATATTGCTGCTGCAACCGATAATATCTATGCGGATAAAGCAAGTTTAGTGGGTTCCATCGGTGTTACTGCTGCGAGTTTTGGGTTTACTGGCTTAATTGAAAAAGTAGGGATTGAGCGCCGCCTTTATACTTCAGGTGAACATAAAGCCTTTTTAGATCCTTTCTCTCCACAAAACGCCATTGAAACTGCCTTCTGGGAAGAGGTACTTACAGGCGTTCATGATCAGTTTATCGATGCCGTTGAAAAAGGGCGTGGTAAACGTCTTAATGTTCGAGATAACCCTGATCTTTATAGCGGTTTAATCTGGAATGGAGAGCAAGCTTTAGAAATTGGTTTAATTGATGGCTTAGGCTCAACCGCAACGATCGCACGCGAAGAGTTTCAAGCCCCTTTCTTAGTCAATTTTACAGTTAAGGATGATCCTTTTGAGAAGATGATGAAAGAGCTTGGCATGGGGGTTGTTTCCGGCGTTAAAGCGGCTTTCCCTGAAGTAGAATGGCGATAGTCTAAGGCGTGTAGCGTGAAGCTGTTTCTAGATATTGATGGCGTGATGGTTCATGCAAATCCTCATCGTAAGATCGATCATGATGAGGATGGATTTTATCGTTTTGATATTCGTGCAATGGAAGCATTAATGTATCTTTTGGCTAATATTGATATTGAAGAGATCATTTTATCAACCTCTCATCGTTTCAGTTTTTCGCTCACAGAGTGGCAACAACTACTCTCTAATCGCGGAATCAAGATTCCTATTATTAGTCGAATTGAATCGGTGATGACACCTCAAAAATCACGTTGTGAAGAGATTCAGGATTGGGTTGATCATCGACATCTAAAGGTGGATCAAATTCTTATTATAGATGATGACCACTCACTTAATGGTTTGCCCAGTGATATTAAAGCGCGTTTAATTTTAACGAGCCCTTATGTGGGATTAAGAATGAGGGATATTGAGGAGTACCTCTCTTCATAGCGGTAATAAAATCCTGATTTTTAGCGGTTTTAAGATAAAATAAAAGGCTTTAAGATGTCTCTTAAAGCCTTTTTAAGTATCTAATTTTGATGATATTAAAATTGGATCATTTCTTTATTTTTTTGCCGCTGAAAGTGCGCGTCTTACAAAGATCACTGCCACAAGGATAAAGATAAATAATCCTAATAATTGTTGAACCATCGGTGTTGAACTACCAAAGATCTCAGTCATGCTACCCAAAAGTGATAATGGGGCATTTTTACGATCATCCGAAATGGCATCAACGTTCATGCTCACTACAATAATTGCCGCCATGATAACGCCGATTAAGCTCTCACCAACAATAAGGCCAGATGCGATAAGGGCACTTTTGCGGTCAGCTTTGCGATTCTCTTCATTACGAGTCTCTTCTGATTCTTTTGCAAGGCGTTTATGTACTGCGCGCTTGATAATCCATGAGAGTAGACCCCCGATAAAGATTGGCGTTGTAATGCTTGGTGGAAGATAGATTCCCATGCCTACCGCAAGTGCTGGTAAACGGAATTTTGAGCCACTTTTTTTAAGGAAGAGATCTAAAGCAATCACTACCGCACCGATGATAAGACCAATAATAATCATGGTCCATTCAAGGTTGTGGGAGAAGATACCCGTAGAGATCGTCGCCATTAATGTCGCTTGTGGCGCTGCCAATACTTGGGTAGGATCCATATCCGCTCTTGGCATTGCGCCTGTAAAGCCATAGGCTTGATAGAGAATATCTAAAATAGGGGCAATAACAATCGCTCCAACAATACAGCCAATTAAGAGCGCCACTTGCTGACGCCACGGTGTTGCGTGCACAAGGAAACCTGTTTTAAGGTCTTGTAAGTTATCATTTGAGATACTTGCAATGGCAACGACAGCACTTGTGGTGAAAAGGGCTAAGGCTGTGGCAAATTTTTTCCCATCAGCTGTTTCCATTAAGCCGCCGGCTTCCCCGACTACAAGGAGTAAAAGTGCAACAATCGTTACGGCAACAATCCCAATACCAGAGATAGGGCTTGCCGATGATCCGACTAATCCCGCCATATAACCACTTGCTGCTGCAACTAAAAAGCCCATGATAAAGGCAAAGATTACAGAGATAACCACTAAAGTCCAAGCAAATCCTGTGGAGAGATTTGCATCAGCGATAAAGGTATAGAAGGTTCCCAGTAAGATCACCAGCATTGCGATCATGATCATCAGGATCGTTTTAGGGGAGAGATCTTGCTCGGTACGGTTTGCAGAGTTACCTGTTTCTCCCGTTAATGCACCAAGTGACATCTTAATCCCTTCAACAACGGGTTTAAAGAGCGTTAAAAGCGTCCAAAGTGCCGCAATTGCTAAAGTACCTGCGCCAATAAAGCGAACATCTTCTGCCCAGATTTTTGAAGCAATGGCAGAAGCTGTCATATCTGCTGGGAAATCCCCGATGCTACTTAAAATAGGAACCGCAACCCCCCACGCCATTAAGGCACCAATGATAATTGCAACAGAAGAGACAATTCCAACTAAGTAACCGGCACTCATTAATGCAAGAGAAAAGCCCATCGGAATTTGAATAACCGCTTTACCTGCAACAGCAAAATAAGATGCGCTCCCCGCTAAGATTCTAAAACCGCCGGTAAAGAGTGTGACAACGGCTGCAATTGCACTACCAAAAAGAATATCTTTAAGACCTTCTTTAGAGGAGCTCTTACCATTGCTATCGACTTCTTCACTACATCCTGCTTTTAAAATTTCAGCTGCGGCAACGCCTTCTGGGTAAGGTAGATCGCTTTTAACAACCATGACATGGCGAAGGGGAATTGAGAAGAGAACCCCAAGCATTCCACCAGCGGCGCAGATAAAGAATGTCATCATGAAGTGAAAATCACTCCAGTAGCCAATCATTAAAAGTCCAGGGATTACAAAGATAATCGAAGAGAGGGTGCCGGCAGCTGATGCTTGGGTTTGCACCATGTTGTTTTCTAAAATGGTGGAATCTGCAAAGAGCTTTAAAACAGCCATCGAAATGACAGCTGCAGGGATTGCAGATGAGAAGGTGAGTCCAACTTTAAGACCAAGATAGACGTTTGAGGCGGTAAATATTATCGTGATTAACGCTCCAAGGATCATTCCCCGGAGCGTCAGTTCTCGCATTTGATTCATGACGATCCTTCATTAAGAGTTCAAAAGATAATTTAAAAAAAGATTTAGTCTACTATTGATTTTGGCGAGTTGCACGCAAATAGGCGCTTTTTTTGGATCAGGTCAATCATTTTTTATGAAGGATATCGTTAGAAAAAGAAAAATATAGGATTCTAGGTAAATGAATATGGATGTTTTTTTAGCTAAAAACTTTTAAAAAGCGATATGGATAGAAACTCAGCGCTTCTAAATGTATTTGTACCTAAGAGGGGGATTAAAGAAATATTAAAATCGATTTTAAAAGTATCTATTAATCGCTTTTATAATATTTTTACCAATATTGAATATTAGTGAATTAGAATACGATAGTTCTATTTTAGTTGTTAATTTAATTGGAGAAGGTATATGTCTGCGGATTTCACCGGTCACGGATCTCAAAACGATGCTCACAGGTTTTCAACAGACACAATCAATAATGCGATTGCAGAAGGTTATAATTTTCCTGTAAAGGAGGTAATTTTAAAAGCATTTTCAGGCATTAAGGGGTTAAAGTTTAAATTCTTTTTATCCGGCATCATCATTCTTTTAGTTTTTTTTGCGCTCTTTTTTTTAATGGCACAATTGATACCAATGCCGACATCTATATATCGCATGGATTTTAGATATGCCGCATCGGACCTTTTGATAATGAGTGTCTCTCTTTGGGGGATATATATTGTTCTCTCATTGGTAAGTATGATTTTTACCGGCGGAATGACACTGATTGTTATGAGGCATATTCGTCAAGAAGACAATCCTCTTATACCGGGCTTATTTGGCTTTTTCCCAGATGCGGGTAGAGTTTTTATGGTGTGGTTATTATGGAGTATTTTTACATTAATCATCCCTTATGGCTTAGCTTATCTAATGAGATATAGCCACAATGAAACACTGCAAGTAATTATTTCTATCACTATTTTAATTGTTATCTTGGGAATTAGCTTACTATTCTTTTGTCTTTTATATTATGGCAGATAATCCTGGAATGGGCTTTTGGCAAGTAATGGAGAGCTCAAGGAAGCTTGTGATGGGGCGATTATTAAAGCTAGTTATTTTTTATATCGTTTTTATGATCTTAATATATATATTGTTCGTCGTGTTCTTTTTTGTAATTGTCCTTGTTATGCAATTATTAATGGGCGGAATGAACCCTTTTATGATCACGCAAGGGCAAATGTTCCTTTATATGTAGGATTTTATCGCGTTGTTTACAGTATTAGGAGAAAATACTGTTATGAATATCCATCGAAAAACAAAATTAACGCCGTTTCATCGAGAAGAGATTTGGCGATTACATCATCAAGAAAAATTTACCGTAACCTATCTAGCTGAGCGTTTTATGGTAAGCAGACCTACGATCTATAAAGTACTAAAACAAGGTAGATTGAACTTGTTTGTGCCATTAGCTAGTAAAAATGAACGTTATAGAACAATTAAGTATAGCATTAAACGTCTTGCAAAGATTGAAAAATCTATTGAAGAGAAACTTAAAAAGAGGGCTAAACGTTATAACAAAAACTATCCTGGCGAGATGGTCCATGTGGATACTAAACGGCTCCCTCTTTTAAAAGGGGATCTTAAAAATCGCACTAGAGAGTATTTATTTGTAGGAATTGATGATTTTTCAAGAGAACTTTATGCCGGTATTTATCCTGATAAATCACAGTTTAGTGCTGCTGAATTTCTTCGATGGGATCTGTTAGAACAGTGTCCCTATACTGTAGAATGCACCTATTCGGATAATGGTCGTGAGTATAAAGGTACATCAGAACATGCCTTTGTCGAAATGTGTCTAACACATAAGATTAATCAAAAGTTTACAAAGCCAGCTTGCCCTCAAACGAATGGAAAAGCAGAAAGAGTCATTCGAACACTCATGGAAATGTGGCATAATCAGGAGGAGTTTATCAGTTCAGATGATCGGAAAAAGAAGCTAAAACGATTTTTGAACTATTACAACACAGTAAAACCTCATAAGGGTATTAATGGTTTAACGCCTTATGAAGTTTTAGAAAATTATTTTAACACTGAAGTGTAAACAACCCGCCGATTTCTAACACTTATATGTTGATCCCTTATCTATTACTATTTATCGCTTCATTATGGATTTTACCTTTTATTTGGTTAGTGCATAGCATGATTTATATGTATCTTTTAAATGATCCTTCTGTCAGAAAAGAGGCGCTGTTTTAAGAGCAGTAAAATCGGTTTAAAAGTCATTGAATTAGATTATTAGAGTATCGGTTATGAGAAGCGTAAGAGTCTGCATTGTGAAAGCTCGTTTGATGAACACTACAGCGCTTTATTTTTAAAAATAATGTTTCTTAAATCAATTCGACTATAGATATATCAATAGGTATATTGCTTTAATAAAAAAGTCGCACCTAAATGGGATGCGACTTTTTATTTGTGAAGATAATATGTTGTGTAATAGTGATTATGATCTATTTCCTAATGATCATAATCATTATCGATCAAGATGGCTTTCATTAATAAGCTTGCGGTTGCCGTATTGCAAGCGATAGGAATATTGTAGAGTGTTGACAGGCGGATTAAAGCCTTCACATCAACATCATGTGGCATCGGGGTTAATGCATCAGTAAAGAAAATGAGCATATCAAGTTTATCGGAGCAGATCATTGAACCGAGTTGCTGATCACCGCCTAATGGCCCACTTTTAAGACGAGTGAGGCTAAGATCAGGGTATGCTTCTAAGATGTGTTGTCCTGTGGTTCCGGTTGCAAAGAGCTCATGCTGACGGAAGTAGGGGAGATAATCACCAACCCAATCGACAAGGAGTTTTTTCTTTGCATCATGTGCAACAAGACCAATGGATAGTGGTTTCATAAATATCCTCTTGAAAATGAGATTAAACTTTGCCTGATTGTACCTTTTTTTTGTGACGAGAACTTGTCTAATATCGCTAAAATCAAAAAAGCACTATTAAAAAGTATCAATAATGCTTTTAGGGGATTTTTTTTAGAGAGGTAAATAGATTAGAGCTCTTTTTTATGCCATTTGAATTTGTTAAGAAGTGGAATGTTTTCTAAGCGTAAACCTGATGTTTCCATCACCACAATCGGTGCTAATAGAAAAAGTGCCGTAATATTGGGTAATACCATTAATCCATTAAAGAGATCAGCTAATTGCCAAACAACATCTACTTGGATAAAGGAGGCACTAAAGATCCCAATGACCGCCAATAGCTGGAAAATTGGTACCGCCGCTCTGCTTTTAAAAAGATAGCGGACATTGGTTTCAGCATAATAATACCAACCAATAATGGTGGAGAATGCAAAGAAGAAGAGGGAAAATGCAATAAAAATACCGCCCACAGAGCCAAAAACAAGCTCATAGGCATATTGGGTAATCGTAATCCCTGTGCCATGACCTTCAAAGAAGCTTAAAAAGGAAGGACCCGTTGCGCCCGATGCTTCCCAACCCCGAATACCTGATGTGATAATAACAAGGCCTGTAAGGGTGACAATAACTCCCACAACAAAGACCCCCATCATCGCAATATAACCTTGTTCTTCTGGTGTTTTAACTTTTGCTACGGCATGGGCATGTGGCGTTGACCCCATTCCTGCTTCGTTAGAGAAAAGTCCACGAGCAATTCCAAGACGCATCGCTTGCTGAATCGCAATACCTGCGCCGCCGCCAAGTACCGCTGCAGGGTTAAAGGCGGCTATAAAGATCATTTTAAAGGCAGGTAAAATAAACTGATAGTTCATCGCAAGAACAATGATCGCCCCTAAAAGATAGAAAAATGCCATGGAGGGGACAATTTTTTCGGTAAAAGAGGCAATGTTTTTAATACCACCAATGACGACAAATGCCACAAGTACTGCCACAATTAGCCCTGTTGCCCATGTTGGAATATGCAGTGACTTCTCAAAAGCTGAGGCGATAGAGTTTGATTGCACCATGTTACCAATTAAGCCAAGCGCTACAATGATAAGAACAGCAAAGAGTACTGCTAGCCACTTAATACCTAAGCCTTTTTCAATATAGTAAGCAGGGCCACCCACGGCTTGCCCTGTACGATCTTTTGTACGGTATTTTTGTGCTAGCATCGCTTCAGCATAAATGGTTGCCATTCCAAAGAATGAAGAGACCCACATCCAGAAAATCGCCCCAGGACCTCCGGCGATAATTGCGGTAGCAGGGCCTGCTAAGTTCCCAGTCCCCACTTGCCCTGCAATAGCCGTTGATACTGCTTGGAATGAGCTCATTCCGCTTTTATCGGCTTTTTTTCCTGATAAGGTAAATTTAGAAAATAGGGCGCTTAGCGCTGTTTTAAATTTTCGTATCTGGATGCCTTTTAATAGAAATGTATAGAAAATCCCAATTCCACAAAGGAGATAGACAAGAAGGTAATCCCAGAGAATCGTCTGGATCGTTGTCAAAATTGACTCAAACATACTTCAAATAAGCCCTGCAAAGTAATCATTAAAAGAGAGAGAGATAGATTGAATCAGAGGAAAAGCTAATAAAAACCAGGGGGAGTTGGGCTTTATGTGCGTTATTTCTTCTTTAAGATCTCATCTATCTCTAAAAGCGATCATTATAAGCATAAAATATGAAATATAGAAGTCATCGCAATAAAAAAAGCGCTCTAGAAGCGCTTTTTTATCTATTAAGATGTAGGATTTTATCGCGTTGTTTACAGTATTAGGAGAAAATACTGTTATGAATATCCATCGAAAAACAAAATTAACGCCGTTTCATCGAGAAGAGATTTGGCGATTACATCATCAAGAAAAATTTACCGTAACCTATCTAGCTGAGCGTTTTATGGTAAGCAGACCTACGATCTATAAAGTACTAAAACAAGGTAGATTGAACTTGTTTGTGCCATTAGCTAGTAAAAATGAACGTTATAGAACAATTAAGTATGGCATTAAACGTCTTGCAAAGATTGAAAAATCTATTGAAGAGAAACTTAAAAAGAGGGCTAAACGTTATAACAAAAACTATCCTGGCGAGATGGTCCATGTGGATACTAAACGGCTCCCTCTTTTAAAAGGGGATCTTAAAAATCGCACTAGAGAGTATTTATTTGTAGGAATTGATGATTTTTCAAGAGAACTTTATGCCGGTATTTATCCTGATAAATCACAGTTTAGTGCTGCTGAATTTCTTCGATGGGATCTGTTAGAACAGTGTCCCTATACTGTAGAATGCACCTATTCGGATAATGGTCGTGAGTATAAAGGTACATCAGAACATGCCTTTGTCGAAATGTGTCTAACACATAAGATTAATCAAAAGTTTACAAAGCCAGCTTGCCCTCAAACGAATGGAAAAGCAGAAAGAGTCATTCGAACACTCATGGAAATGTGGCATAATCAGGAAGAGTTTATCAGTTCAGATGATCGGAAAAAGAAGCTAAAACGATTTTTGAACTATTACAACACAGTAAAACCTCATAAGGGTATTAATGGTTTAACGCCTTATGAAGTTTTAGAAAATTATTTTAACACTGAAGTGTAAACAACCCGCCGATTTCTAACAATTAAGATCTGTAATCCTCCCTAGAAATAATACCGATCATAAGTAGAATTTTCTCGTATTATTTACTCAGGAGAAATTAACTATGAAAAAATCAAAATTCACAGACTCACAAATTATGTCGATCTTAAAACAGAATGAATCTGGCGTGAAAGTCCCAGATTTATGTCGAGAATATGGCATTAGCTCCGCAACATTTTATAAATGGCGCTCAAAATATGGGGGTATGGATGCGTCAATGATCACTCGGCTAAAAGAACTCGAAGCTGAGAATGCAAAACTCAAGAAAATGTATGCCGAAGAGTGCCTTAAATCCCGTATTCGCAAAGAAGCCTTAGAGGGAAAGTGGTAAAGCCGTCTCAACGAAAAGAGATGGCTAAAGCTGTTTTAAAAACTCAAAATGCCTCTATTCATTTGATTTGTGAGATATTTGGAATTAGCAAAACGACTTTTAACTATCAGGGCAAAACTAGCTCAGAAAACAAACTCATTGAAATGTGGTTGCTAAGGTTAACTAAAACTCATAGGCGCTGGGGCTTTGGCTTATGTTTTGATTATTTAAGAAATATTTAAAATATTCCGATGGAATCATAAACGAGTTTTGAGAATTTATCGGGAGTTAGAACTTAATCTCAGAATTAAACCAAGAAAACAAATTGTTAGAAAGCGTCCAGAAAAACTAGGTTTAGCGACGGATATTAATCAAATATGGTCGATGGATTTTATGTCTGACAGCTTGCGAAATGGACGTTATTTCAGAGCGTTCAATGTAATTGATGATTATAATCGGGAAGGACTTTGCGTGGATATTGATTTTAGTTTACCGACAGAAAAAGTGATTCGCTCTTTAAAGAGAGTTATTGAGTGGCGAGGAAAGCCTGCGGCGATTCGATGTGATAACGGTCCTGAATATATTAGCCAGAAATTAATTGATTGGGCCAATTCCGAGAAAATTACCTTGATCTATACTCAGCCTGGAAAACCTACACAAAATGCCTATATTGAACGGTTTAGCAGAACAGTAAGGGAAGAATTACTATAGAGCTATCTGTTTGAAACGATCAATGAAGTACAAATTTATTCTACAAAATGGCTATGGAGTTATAATAACGAAAGGTCAATAAACCAAGGAAAATCTTCTACTTTTGGATGGTATTAAAAAGGAGAGGATTACATTTCCTCATCAACAGAAGCTCGAGTAGCGACTTTAGCAATTCCTGTAGGATCAGGTCTACGTACAAAGTCACGGATTTCAGTTGAGCTACAAGCCGTTATTATTAAAACCGCTATAGTTGTTATCAACGCCTTGATAATATTCAGATAAAACATCACAATAATAATTATAAATGGATTATGAAAATATCAAGAATTTTGTAAAAATTCGTTTTGGTGTATCAGGTGACATGACTTGGCACAAGAAAGCTTAAAATTATTCCGCTAAATCATTGTTTATTTACTATGAAGATAGACAAAGCGCAAGATATTGATGAAAGATTTTCAGCTCTGCTAAGGAAGCCTGTATAATGTGCCTGCCACTTATCTATAATGATTATTGGATATCCTTTTTGAAGATAGATAGGCAAATGAATTTATAGGTATGATTTTTTTGAATCAATTATCCACAGGATGTTATGTGATAGGGGGAGCTTGAACATGCAAGTATTAGTATTAGGAAGTGGTGCAGTTGGAACATCACTCGCATATTATTTAGCGAAAAAAGGTTTTAAAGTCACGGTTGTTGATCGTCAAGATGGCGCTGGGCTTGAGACAAGTTACGGCAATGCAGGTCAAATTTCTCCAGGTTATTCATCCCCTTGGGCGGCACCAGGTATTCCGATGAAAGCTGCAAAATGGATGATGCAACGTAAACATGCACCACTTGCGATTCGCCCAACTTCAAGCATGAAGCAGTATAAATGGATGATTGATCTTCTTTTAAACTGTAATGAGAAGAGTTATGCCAAAAATAAAGCCCGTATGGTGCGTGTGGCAGAATATAGCCGTGATTGCTTAAAGGATCTTCGTAGTGAACTAGATCTTCATTATGAAGAGCGCACATTAGGCACAACGCAGCTGCTTCGTACGGCTAAACAGATGGAAGCGATTAAGAGTGATATTGCTGTTTTAGAAGAATTTAAAGTCCCGTATGAAGTGTTAGATCAAGAGGGCATTATTGCCGCAGAACCCGCTCTTGCAAAAACAGCTCATAAACTTGCCGGCGGCTTACGCTTACCTAATGATGAAACAGGGGATTGTTATCTCTATACCACTCGTTTAGCGGAGAAAGCAAAAGCGCTTGGTGTGGAATTTAGATTTGGCTGCGTGGTTGAATCTATTGAAGTTCAAGATAATAAAGTGATTGGTGTTTGGGTGGATGGTGAGCGTTTAGTCGCAGACTCTTATGCGGTCTGTTTAGGGAGCTATGGTGCTGAGAAGCTTGCGCCTATTGGCATTAATATTCCTGTTTACCCGCTTAAAGGTTACTCTCTGACGATTCCGATTACCAATTCTGAGATGGCACCAAAATCAACGATCTTAGATGAGACTTATAAAATTGCGATCACCCGTTTTGATGATCGTATCCGTGTGGGTGGAATGGCTGAAGTGATGGGTTACGATTTAACACTCGATCCTCGTCGCCGTGAAACATTAGAGTTTGTGACCAATGATCTCTATCCTGAAGGTGGCGATATTCCTAAAGCGGAATTTTGGACAGGTTTACGCCCAGCAACGCCAGATGGTACGCCAATTTTGGGCCGTGCTAAATATGATAATCTCTTCCTTAATATTGGTCATGGGACATTAGGTTGGACAATGGCAGCAGGAAGCGGGCGTTATGTCAGTGACTTAATTGCTGGCGTTACGCCTGAAATCAGTACAGAAGGTTTAGATATTACTCGTTATAAGAAGTAATTATTCCTATTAGAAATATTGAGTAGACTCAACGATATAAAGGCTAGCGATTGACTAGCCTTTTTTATGGATTTATAACTACGAGATATTATTAACAAGGATGAGATAGTTAGGATGCAAATTGAGCAATTAGTCGATTATAAAAGCGCGCCGATGGAGTTATTATTACTTGCAGATCCGAGTGAAGCGGCCATTGCTGAATATTTGGGAACAAGTATCTTGTGGGTTGCCAAAATTGATGATCAGATTGCCGGCATCATCGTGCTTCAAAAGCTTGATCAGAAGATGCTAGAGATCATGAATCTTGCTGTGGGTGAGGATTATCGGCGCCGAGGCATTGGAAGAAAATTTATTTTTGCAGCATTAGAATATGCGAAAGAAGCAGGGTTTCATTTTGTAAAAATTGCGACTGGCAATAGTAGTATTCACCAGTTAAAGCTCTATCAATCTTGTGGCTTTGTGATTGATCAAGTTATTGAAAATTACTTTTTAGAACATTATTCAGAGCCGATCTATGAAGATGGGATGCAATGTACTGATCGTGTCGAGCTACTTTATACGTTATAAGTTATTAGAATTATTGGTGAGATTTGCTTAGGAATGTTGATTAGGTAAAAGTAAGGGGATTTTAGGAAAACTTTAATGAGAGACGTTAAATACCTTCATAGATCTGTTTTCGTTATCGTGAGATTTCTGTTATCTACCATGATTTTATTGATCTTGGTGGGATGCATGAACTCTCTTTTTTATTTCCCGAATCAAAAAGATTATGAATCAGGGCCCAAGCAGCATAGCCAAGTTTATAGTGATCATTATTGGCAAACGGCAGATGGCGTCACCTTACATGGTTGGCTCATTCCAGCGCAAAGAGAAGGAACTTTGATGGAAGAGGCGATGGGAACTGTTTTATTTGCTCACGGTAATGCTGCCAATATTACAACGCATTATTGGCTATTATCATGGATGCCGAAAGCTGGGATTAATGTTTTTATCTTTGACTATCGAGGTTTTGGTCAATCAAAAGGAAGATCAACCTTTAAAGGTACGGAGTTAGATGCAATTAGTGCTTTACATTACCTTAAAAGTTTAGAGGGGATCGATCCCGATAAGATAATCGCTCTTGGGCAGAGCATGATCGTGATGCTTGGCAAAAATCAAGATTCGGCCGTGAAAGGACTCATTGTGGATGGTGCTTTTTATAATCATCAATCGATTGCAAATTATTATCTGCCAGGCGCTCTGGCTTTTTTGTCTCTAAAGGTTATGGTGCATCCGATTATATTGAGTCCGTGACAGTTCTCATTCTCTTTATTCATGGGCTTGAGGATCAAATCGTTCCTTATCAGCATTCAAAAATGCTATATCAAAAAGCTAATGCACCTAAAGAGCTATATCTTGTTGAGAGAGTAGCACACATATTAACGCTAGAAGAAATTGCCGTACAGCAGAAGATTTTGCAATTCATTAATCAAACATTAGATCAAAGTGCAATGGATTTGGGTGAAGGTCTAAAGATGAAAGAGTATTTATCAAATGAATAAATGGCAGATGGGATGGGCAGAGGAACACCAAATGGAGCAAAGGATTAAATGACCACAGTCGTATTTGATTTAGATGGTACAACGATTTTTAAAGGACAAAAAATGTCTTTGGAAATTGAGGTGGCGATCACAACTTTAAGTCGTGTGAGTGAGGTTGTTTTTGCTTCGGCAAGGCCGATTCGGGATATGTTACCGGTATTGCCGAAGGCCTTTCATGAATTTACCTTGATTGGAGGTAATGGCGCTTTTATTCAGTATGATGGGAAGATTTCTACAATATCTTTTACAGATAGAGAGCGAGCGTTGATTATTGATTTGATCCATCATTATCAGTTAGATTATATGGTCGATAGTGATCGGGATTATGCCTATCGTGGAGATTTGAATCATCCGCTTTATTTGAATGTTGATCCACTTAAGCTTGCAGCAAATCTCCCCTTGAGAGAATTGCCATCCATTGTTAAAGCGGTATTCTTTACGATGGAAGAGGAGATTGTTAATACTTTACTAAGCGCCGATCTTTGTGTGCATCGTCATGGTTCTGAATCATTAATTGTTATCTCTCCTCAAGGTGTTTCAAAGTGGGAAGGTTATCAACAGATTAAAAGCAGTAATTCTTTGATGATGTTTGGGAATGATACGAATGATCTCCCAATGTTTGAGAAGGCTAGTGTAAATTATGTCGTTGGGGATTTGTTACAGGATGTACCAAATGCAAAATATATTGAAGCGAAAGATGTGGCAAGGACAATAACCTGCTTAGCGAGTGAACTGATGTAAAGGTTAGTAATGCCTATTAGAAAAATATTAATAACGATGATTATCGGAATGCTGTTAGTGGCTTGTGATGGTTTTAATCAACCGATTATTGAGACGCAATTTGGAGATCAGCATTTCAAAACATCTATTGCATTAATTGAATTACATAAAGTGCGAACGGGGGATTATCCGGCAGAGCTAAGTGATCTTCAATATATTGGGGATTGGGATACGATAGCGCTCTCATCAGTAGAGTATAAAAAGCTTATCGAGGGTTATGAGCTTAATGTGATTCGGGGTTGGGTTGGCACTCCTGAATTAAGTTATGATCCTAACTTTTGGCAAGGATTGGGTTTGAAGCAATCTAATGTCCAAACATCGAATATTCAAAAGGGTCCATCACAATAAATGCGTGATTTTTTTAAGGGAAAAGAACAATGCCGGCAATAAATCTCCGGCATTTTTAATGACTTTTAAGTCTCTTATGTATCTATACGTTGATTGTGCTTTTTAATTTAAGTTAGTGCAGAATCTAGATAGTGCGCTTTCTCACGATAGATACGAACGCCCACCGCATCTGTTTGGCTGATCGCCTCAAGCTTATTAAGCTCGATGGTTAATGCCGGAATATTAAAGGTTTCGATCAGCTCTTTTGCCAGTTTTTCGGTAAAGGTTTCCACTAGTAAGAATGCCGAGTTTTTAGCAAACGCTTTAATATAATTGCTCACCTTTTCATAATCAAGCGTCAGCGCAATATCATCGTTATTGGCAGCAGGGCGATTATCCCATTCCATCTCAATATTTAAAGTAATTGGTTGGATATTGGTACGCTCATGGGGATAGATGCCGATGATAACATCTAGTGCAAGATTTTTAATAAAGACAATATCAGGTCTTGGGAGGTGGATATTTTGCATAGTGGTTTTTTCTCTGAGTAAAACTGGCGGGTAAAGTAAAGTTCCTTTTAGAAGGGATTATTCTACGGACTTTTAGTAGTTTTGCACAAGAACTCATTGGTAGGTTTATTAGAAGGGCTTTATATGACTAGATCGGATTCTTTAAACTTAAGGAAGGGAAGTTTAGAGAACCTTACTCATTGAATAATCGGTAGAGTCTGTTGAACATTCATAATTTCAACCAAATATAAGCACAGGCTAAAGCAACATTACTGATATGGCTATTTTTCAACTTATCATATCGTGTTGCTATGCCTCTGAAATGCTTTAAAGTTGCAAACATATTCTCGACAACATGCCGAGCTTTATAAATATGCCAGTCCATGTGGGTATTGCCAGATAAGCTGTTTCTTTTATTAGGAATATTAGGGTGAACTCCTTGATGAGATAAGGATTCACTTACTTTTTCAGATATATATCCTCGATCGGCATTTAGTAATTTTGTTTCATTTAAATAAACTTTTTCAATCAGCTCTGGGGCAACTTTGACATCATGAGTTACCCCATCGCTGATTATAAAGTCGAGAGGGTTACCATGAGCATCCACTATAAGATGGATTTTAGTACTATTACCGCCAGCGCTTTTGGCAATAGCTTGAGATTCTAGGCTAGAAGACCTAGCCCTACTTTGGTGTGCTCTGATGTGAGTCGCATCGATGGATAGCCATTCCATATCAGGATCTTGAATTAACATTTTGAATATTTTAGAAAACTTATCAAGCTTGGACCATCGCCTAAAAGCTTTAAAAACCGTATTAGGCTTTCCAAAGCATTCGGGAAGATAGCGCCATTGGCAGCCTGTTTTAAGGCGAAATAAAATGCCTGTAAAAATATTTCTTAAATTTGGTTTGTCATAAATATTTAAATCTAGGAGAATAGGTTTTAGCTTCAACCAAAGCTGGTCATTCAGTAACGTTTGGGGCATAGAATAGAGAGTTTGTAATGTTTTTTTGACGATTACATTTTACAACTCTCTATTTTTTATTCCAAATGTTCAACAGACCCTAAATTGAAACCCTCTCTTTTTATATAAATTAATGGCGCGTTCATTATGGGCAAAGACATGCAGAGAGAGCTTCACGCAACCCATCTCTTTTGCCTTATATTCAAGTGCTTGCATCATTTTCTCACCATAGCCTTGCCCTTGGAAAGCTTCCAGAATTAAAAGATCATAGATGAAGGCAGATTTTTGACCAAGATGATCAAGATGTAACCACGTATATCCAATCATAGAATCTTGAGCACAAATCACAAATAGATGCTCATTATCGGTATCAAGACCTTTTGGCAGTAATTGCTTAAAACTATCTTGCGATTTTTGTAGGGATTGAGCCTCTTCCCAAGTGCCGGCATCCACTTTATCTTTCGCAAAATCAATAATCGCTCTATCAAGAAATTGTTGATATTGCGTTTGGTTCATCGGCTTTAATGTCACCATCTGAGAATTCCTTTGATTATAAAATTGTTGATTAGGTTTAAGAAACGTAGTTTTTAAAACAAAACAGTACAGCGTGTGAAGCAAATAAGCTTGCGCAATGCCGGATAGAACGATTCTTGTGCTTCTCATAGCTGATGTGCCGGCAAGATGATTCAGAGGCTTCCAATCGATTTTACTATATAGGGCGGGAATTTTAAGCAGTCATTAAAAATGCCGGCAATTTAAAAATGACCGGCATTATGTTTGATCAATCTTCTTGTTTGGTATCGACTAGAAATAATTATTCATCTTAGTAGAGAGCAACAGGGTATGAGCCTAAGACCTTAAAGAAAGAGGAGACATCTTCAATCTCTTTTAGTGCAAGCTTTAAACCGTGTTCTTCAAAGTGGCCAAGCACATCAATGAAGAAGACATAGCTCCAGTTACCGTTTTTTGATGGGCGAGATTCAATGCGTGTCATTGTAATATTGTATTTAGAGAGCGGCGCAATAAGATGGAGCAGTAATCCCGGGCGATCATTTGCTGAAACGAGAATCGTTGTTTTATCATTGCCACTTGCGGGAATCCGCTTGCTCCCAATAATTAAAAATCGAGTACTATTGGTGAGATTATCTTCGATGTTTTTCTCTAATATAGGAATATTATAGACTTCAGCTGCTTGTTTGCCACCAAGTGCTGCTGTTCCTGCTTCCTTTGCGGCTCTTTCTACAGCACCGGCGTTTGAATTGGTGGCGATCTGTTCAACATGTGGAAGATGCTCTTCAATCCATGAGCGGCATTGTGCTAAGGATTGAGGGTGAGCATAGAGTGTTTTAATCGCTTTAAGGTCAGTCTCATTTGACATCAAATTTTGATGGATCTTAAGCTCTGTTTCCCCGCAGATATAAACATTAGCGCTTAAGAAGCAATCTAACGTTTGATTAACTGCGCCTTCTGTAGAGTTTTCAATAGGTACAACGCCAAAGTCATATTTTCCTGATTCAACAGCATGGAAGATCTCATCAATAGTACGAATGGGCGTGCGATGAGCAGATCCACCAAAGTGCTTGATAGTCGCTTCCTCAGTAAAGGTGCCTTCAGGACCAAGATAACCAATATTAAGTGGTTTTTCTAAGGATAAGCAAACGGACATAATCTCTCTAAAGAGTCTTGCAATATCGGTATCTGCAATCGGGCCAGGGTTGGCTTTCATCTTATTACTAAGCACTTGCGCTTCACGCTCTGGGCGATACATTTCGGTATCACCGCTGGCAATTTTAATATCGCCAATAGCTTTGGCTTCAATTGCACGTTCATTAAGAAGTCTTAAAATTTCACTATCGATCTGATCAATCGCTTTGCGATGTGGCGCTAAAGGATCAGGTTTTATTTCGTTTGTCATTGTTATTCCATCTTATCAATGAGCGCCATATAGTTACTTGGCGATCTCAATATTCTGCTGGGTTTATCAAAAAGTCCTTACAATATGCTGTATGATTTATGAATACTACTATCAAAACGATAAAACAAGAATCAAAATATGGCTTTAAATAGTCATTGCATAAAATTGAAGGTGAACAATGAGTAATATTATGGGGTTCGAAGGCAAAAATCCAGAGTTAGGTAAACGTGTTTGGATTGATCCAAGTGCAAGATTGATTGGGGATATTACCTTGGGGGATGATGTTTCGATTTGGCCGGGCGTTATTATCCGCGCTGATGTGAATTCTGTGGTGATTGGGGATCGTACGAATATTCAAGATGGCTCTATTATCCATGTCACGAATGAAGGCGCTAATCCCCCTCATGGTTATCCAACCGTGATTGGTGCAGATGTGACAGTTGGGCATGGTGCGATGCTTCATGGTTGCATTGTTGAGGAGGGGGTTTTAATTGGAATGCGCGCTGTTTTATTAGATGGCTCTAAGGTAGAAAAGCACAGTATTTTAGGGGCAGGCGCACTTTTAGCACCAGGGAAAACCGTCAAAACGGGTGAGGTTTGGGTCGGCGCTCCTGCTCGCCGTATTAAGACCTTAACCGATAAAGAGATTGAAGGGCTATTCTTCTCAGCTGAGCAATATGTGACATTGAAAGATCGTTATTTAAAAGATTGGGCTGGAAAATTGTAAGCTTGTTGAATAAGAAAGGAATCTTGAATGAGCACAAAAATGGATATTGAGAATCAAAATAGTCGATTGCTTTCTTACGGCTTATTAGCCGGCAATATCGTGCTACTTATTATCACGATCATTCTCTTTATTAAATTTCCACCGCCTGTGGATATCTATAATGATTACGATTATGTGGACGTGATTTTCACGAAAGTGTTTGTTTTAACACTAATCCTTTATGCGGTAAGTACTATGCTCATGATGATAAATGTAATTCGCCCTTTTACCATCAAGGGTAGAGGATCGATGGGATTGATCATTACCAGAATTTTGATGTTACTTATTTTTGTGGGCGTCACTTTCTATCTTTTAGGATATTTAGGGTTTTATGAGACGTTCGATATTAATTTTATAATGCCTTTTAGAGACTATCACCCACCTTTTTAAAAAGTAAATTTATCAGAAAAGCTTAAATGACTGATGGGCTTTACTTTTTGCGGGGTTTCGCAGTAGTATGGAAGGAAGCTGTTTACAACTTTGTGGATAAGCCTTGTAGAGCTAGATAATTTGTGATGAAAGCTTCAAATCTCGCATTTTTGCTCGCTTTTTACAAATGGCACGCTTTAAAATATCGTGCTATAATTTTTGAAGATTAGTTATTCTATTTTACTGATACGATCTTATACAGTGATCTGAGCCTTAATAAAGAGTTCACATCAAAACGGCATGTACTAATTACTCACTAACATAAGATTCTAGAAGAGGACATATGAAGTTAGTTATTCAAAGAGAACAGTTGATGAAGCCATTACAGGCAATCATCGGTGTGATTGATAGAACACAAACGCTCCCGATTTTAGCGAATGTAAAGTGTGTAGTCAGTGAAGATGAAATCACTTTAACAACGACAGATTTAGAGATTGAGCTAACCTGCTCATTTCCCCATATCCCAATCGAGCAAGGGGCGGTTACTTTTCCGGCGCGTAAGTTATTTGATATCTTAAAAGCCCTGCCAGATGGGATTGAAGTACAGATCGAGGTTTCAGATCTTCGTGCAACGATTACCGCAGGACGCTCACGCTTTACGCTAAGCTGCTTATCTGTGGATGATTATCCTGTATCAGATCATTTAGAGTTTGAGAAAACATTAACGCTTCCTAAAAATGAACTGCGTAAATTGATTGAGCGCGTAGCGTTCTCAATGGCTGTGTCAGATGTGCGTTATTTCTTAAATGGTCTACTGCTTGATGTCAATGGCACGCAGCTTAATGCTGTGGCTACAGATGGGCACCGATTATCAGTATCCTATCTTGAGTTATCAGAAACATCAGGTTTACAAAAACAGCTCATCATTCCACGTAAAGGGGTTGAAGAGTTACTTAAACTGATTGAGAATGAATCAGCACCGCTTCACTTAGAGTTAAGTGAAAATCATTTACGAGTAGAGCTTGGGAGTATTGTCTTTACCACAAAATTGATCGATGGGAAATTCCCAGATTATAACCGAGTAGTTCCACCGCTTGGGGATAAGATCATTGTGGCAGATCGCCAAGGCTTGATTGAGGCTTTAACGCGTGCATCTGTGCTTTCACAAGATAAATTCCGTGGCATTCGCTTCACGCTTTCTGATTACCTCTTAAAGCTTCAGGTCAATAACCCAGAGCAAGAGCAAGCAGAAGAAGAAGTGGAAGTAAACTACCAAGGCGAATCATTTGCAACGGCATTTAACGTGGGTTATTTAATTGATGCCCTTAAAGCATTAGATGATGATATGGTTCGTTTAAGCTTTACTGCTACCAATTCAAGCTGTTTGATTCAAAATTCAGATAGCGATAGTGTCCGTTATGTTGTAATGCCAATGAGACTCTAATTTCGAGTGATTATCCGATCCCTCCAAGTAGAAAATTTCAGACATTTAGCGAGTCAAACCTTTGAGTTTGACTCGCGATTTAATTTAATTGTCGGAAAAAATGCATCCGGCAAAACCTCTCTTTTAGAATCTCTCTATTTTCTCTCCCAAGTAGGCTCCTTTAGAACTTCTCGTATCAATCAGGCAATCTGTGAAGGAGAGGAGTATTTTCGCGTAATTGCTAAGCTCTATTCACCTCAGTTAGAGGTAGAATCCTTGCTTGGGCTTGAGCGTACTCGCGGAGAGGTTAAAGTTCGCCAAGATGGGGAGACTATCCAGCGTCGCTCTCACCTTGCAAAATTATTGCCAATGCTCTTTTTAGGACCAGATACAGGGACTAATCTCATGCAAGAGCCCAAAGCTCGCCGGCAATTTATGGATTGGGGATTATTTCAAAATTATGAATCATATCTTCGTGTTTGGCAAAGATATGATAGGGCCTTATCTCAGCGTAATGCCGCACTTAAAGGGCATTATCCTGACCCAGTACTAGCAAGTATTGAAGATGAGATGGCAGAGGCTGGTGAAAGCCTCAATATTTTCCGTAAGGCATTTGTAGCAGAGTTAGCGCCCCTTGTATTAGATCTTTTAGCAAGATTGATCGATAGGGATATCGAATGGGCTTTAGAGTATCAGCCTGGCTTTACAGAAGGAAAACTGCGCGAGGAACTTGCTGAAACAAGAGCAAGAGATCGTCAAATGACCTTTACGAGAACGGGCCCACATCGTGCGGATTTCTCCTTAAAAAGTAATGGTCGTTTGGTAGCGCAACATTTATCACGAGGGCAGATTAAATTGGCAACCATTGCCTTAATGCTCTCCCAAATTCGTTTACATCAAGCATTAAATCAATCTTCTACCATATTATTAATGGATGATTTAACGGCAGAATTAGATGAAAATAAACGGATAATATTATTAGAAGAATTAATCGCCCAGAAATCTCAGTTATTTGTCACTTGTTTAGAAGAGAGCGAGTTTCCAGAGCTGACAGATCCTCTATTAAAAGAGCAGATGAATCATTATGAACTTAATGACGGAGTTGCTCAAAAAATGGTATAATCTTGGGCTATATTAATAAAAAAGTTTTATAAGAATCATAAAGAGGTATTGTGAATGACAACTGAAAGTCAATCTCCAAGTATCAAGGTTTTAAGAGGGCTTGATGCCGTTCGTAAACGCCCTGGAATGTATATTGGAGACACCGATGATGGCACCGGTCTTCATCACATGGTGTTTGAAGTGGTCGATAATGCGATCGATGAGGCATTAGCAGGTCACTGTGATGACATCAGCGTCACAATCCACGTGGATAACTCCATTACTGTGACAGATAATGGTCGCGGGATTCCAGTGGATATCCATCCTGAAGAAGGGGTTTCATCAGCACAAGTTGTGATGACAGTCCTCCATGCCGGCGGAAAGTTTGAAGATAATGCTATTTCAGGTGGTCTTCACGGCGTTGGGGTTTCGGTTGTAAACGCCCTCTCTTCAAAGCTTAAGCTCATTATTTATAAGCATGGCAAAGTCCATGAGCAAGAATATACCTTAGGGGATCCTGATTATCCTTTAAGAGAGATTGGAGGAACGGATAAAAACGGAACAACGGTTTACTTTAAGCCAAGTAAAGAAGTTTTTACCAATATTGATTTTGAATATGACATTCTCTTTAAACGTTTAAGAGAGCTCGCATTCTTAAACTCTGGTCTTCGTATCGTTCTTAAAGATGAGCGTACAGATCGTGAAGATATCTTTGAGTATGAAGGCGGGATTAAAGCGTATGTTGAGTTAATCAATAAAAATCGTAATAAAATTCATCCACAAATTTTCTACTGTAACTCACAAAAAGATAATATCAGTGTGGAGATCTCCCTTCAGTGGACAGATGGTTATCAAGAATCAGTATTCTGTTATACCAACAATATTCCACAAAGTGATGGGGGAACGCATTTAGCGGGCTTCCGTGCGGCAATGACACGTACCTTAAACCGTTATATGCAAGATGAAGGCTTGCTTAAAAAAGCAAAAATCGCGACAACAGGGGATGATGCAAGAGAAGGCTTAACGGCAATTATCTCTGTGAAAATCCCTGGGCCAAAATTCTCATCACAAACAAAAGAAAAACTTGTTTCAAGTGAAGTGCGTCCTGTCGTTGATAGTGTTTTAGCAGAGCGCTTAGAAGAGTTTTTACTTGAAAGCCCAGAAGATGCAAAAGCGATTACTTCAAAAATTATTGATGCAGCAATGGCAAGGGAAGCGGCTCGTAAAGCGCGTGAAAATACTCGCCGTAAGAGTGCATTAGATATTGCAGGGCTTCCAGGAAAGCTTGCAGATTGTCAGGAGAAAGATCCCGCACAATCAGAACTCTTCATCGTGGAAGGTGACTCGGCGGGCGGTTCTGCGAAGCAGGGACGTAGCCGAAAATTCCAAGCAATCTTACCGCTCAAGGGAAAAATCCTTAACGTTGAGCGTGCAAGATTTGACCGTATGATTCAATCTGCCGAGATTGGCACACTGATCACGGCATTAGGCTGTGGTATTGGTCGTGATGAATTTGATCCAGATAAGCTTCGTTATCACCGTATAGTTATCATGACGGATGCCGACGTCGATGGAGCGCACATTAGAACGCTACTATTGACCTTCTTCTATCGTCAGATGCGTGAACTTGTAGAGCGTGGACATATCTTTATTGCCCAGCCCCCACTTTATAAGGTGAAACGTGGTCGTCAAGAGACCTATATTAAAGATGATAATGAGTTAGCATTATACTTCTTAAATACAGCGCTCGAAAATGGCTCAATGCACCCAAGTGCTGATGCGCCGGCATTGTCATCTGTGGTAATGGAGAGACTTGCGAAACAGTTAATGAAGGTTGAGCATATTATCTCGCGTATCAATCACCGTATTCCAGAAGAAGTGCTTT
The DNA here is from genome assembly GCF_022655595.1 of Ignatzschineria rhizosphaerae. Classification (NCBI taxonomy): domain Bacteria; kingdom Pseudomonadati; phylum Pseudomonadota; class Gammaproteobacteria; order Cardiobacteriales; family Ignatzschineriaceae; genus Ignatzschineria; species Ignatzschineria rhizosphaerae. The sequence continues at coordinate 2,302,967 of NZ_CP093379.1, read as the reverse complement.
ATCACTTCTTAGAATTGCCTGTATTGACGGATGCAGTATTAAGTAGTCATGAAGCAAATGATTGGGCTGCAACGTTAGAGTCGCAATTACAACATGATATCTCAGAAGGTTCAGTGAATTATCGTGTGAAAGCTGATCAAGAAACACAGCAAATTGTGATTACTGGTGAACGGTATAATATTGAAGATCGTTATGTCATTGATGGTCGCTTTATTAACTCTAATGAGTACCAAGAGATTGCCGTATTATCTGCAGAGCTTCATGCGTTGATCCAAGAAGGTGCATTTGTTCAACGTGGAGAGCGGACATTAATGATTGCAGGCTTTAAAGAAGGTCTTGATTGGTTAATCGATGAAGCAAAACGTGGACAGCAAGTATCTCGCTATAAAGGTCTCGGTGAGATGAACGCAGAGCAACTTTGGGAAACCACAATGGACCCAGATACTCGTCGTCTCTTACAGGTTAAAGTGGAAGATGCTGTAAAAGCTGATGAAGTCTTCACGATGCTGATGGGCGATGAAGTAGAGCCTAGACGTGAATTTATCGAGCAAAATGCCCAGATGGTTGGGAATTTAGATGTGTAATTAAATTGTTGTCGAATCTCATGAATGATGAAACGGTGTCTCAAACTGTGATATGAAATCTCAAACCGTGATACCAAATCTCAAACCGTGATACCAAATCTCAAACTGTGATACCAAATCTCAAACTGTGATACCAAATTCAAGGGTTGTATAGACAAGCCCCTTCTTAAGAAGGGGCTTGTTTTTTATGTAATTTATTACTTTCTTAAATTATTTATTCTTTTACAAAGAGATTTCCATCCTTCCCAGTAATTCATTTTTTCATACACATTATGATCCCATATATCTTCCCACCAAGGTTTATTTGTTAGTTGATTAATGATGGTTAAAGGATGAGTTTCACCTGATAATATGGTTTGGTAGTCATTTGGTGAGATTAGAAAGCTTCTTACTGAAGGTGGTGAGCTTTGTTTATCAAGAAGCTTCCAGGTTGAAAATAGACGTATAAGATTGGCCTCCCCCGTAGCACCTATTACTTCGCTAATATGATATGGGGTCTTAAATACTGTGCAATGCCAATTACCATATTGTTTGATAATTATAAGCTCCCCAGCCTCATTATCTTGTCGTAAAAAGTATAAGTGAGTTAAATTATTATTTAGATTTTTATCTGTAAGCCAATTTACACCTTCTTGCTCTGGTGTTGGAACGCGAGCGTATGATATAGAAAAGATAGAACCTTCTCCAAATAATAACCAGTCTGAATTAATATTCAGGTATTTGGCAATATCTTCGAGTTGAGAAAAAGAGGGTTCTTCTAGCCCCATGAAAAAATTTTCCATAGGCTCAGCATAATTATTTCCCATGCTTTTTGCGATGCGAGCAGGGGATAGCTTCTTGCTGTACATGAGTGCTTCATTAATCTTTTTTAGAGAAATATTGAGACGAGTTGCTATTTCAGTTCTTCTAGAAGATGGTTGATTTTTTCTCAAAATATCTTCAAAAGCCTTAATACTAGCTGATAAATTTTGCTGAGATTCTGAAAAAGAATTATATAAACGAGATACAGCCTCTGCATTAATAGAACGATTGTTATGTTGAGCCGATACCTCAATTTTTTCTTTTAACTCGCTAGGGACTCGTAAGTTAAATTGTATATCTACTTTCGACACATTGATCACTCCTTGATTGTTGAAAAGCTATCATTATGCTAATGGTAGATTAATCTATAGCTTGACGCAATACTATTGTTTTGCTAGGTTAGCATTATGCTAGTCTGAAAAAGAGAAGAGATACTGATGGAAAATAAAGTTCAAATGAATATTAGAGTCCCTGTTAATGTTCGAGACTGGGCTCGGAATAAGGCTGAAAAGAACCATAGGTCTCTTGCTAGTTTTATTACTGTAGTACTTGAACAATTAATGCAAGAGGAATACATCTTGCAAATAGAAAGGGAGGTGGAAAATAAGTAATTTAAAGCATTGTAAATAAAAAACGAGGCGAAGTGATTAACTTGCCCCGTCTTGTAATGAATAAGATAAATTCTTACTCCTTGGTCGTTGTAAGTATCTATTTTATTAAAGACTACGTCAAGTTGATCCTTCCATTTATATATTTTTTTATTGTCAAAATAGTTTGGCAAGGATCTTTTATGTCTGTAAAAAACAAACGACTTATCGTGCAGAAGTTATCTGGTATTTCAATACTGAAGAGAAGCTTGGCAGAAAAAAATAATTATAGAGTTAGGAATCCAGTAACGCCTTCGCGTATGACTGTACGAGGACAGTTTCCTTCTAAAAAGATGCAAAGAATGATTGCGTGGGAGTCTCAGTTAGAGCGTAGAGCATGTTATCTATTTGAATTTTCATCTAATATTTTATCTTTTAAAGAGCAGCCAGAACGCTTTTCTATTCCATTTCAAAGTGAAATTAAACGTTACACTCCTGATTTTGAAATTATAAATCAATTTGGAGAGATTAGTTATTGTGAAATAAAGCCATTAAATAAATTAATTAATTTAAAAGACTATTTTAATCATGTTGCTCTTTATTTTTTAAAGCAAAATATTGATTTTATTGTATTGACTGATAAAGAGTTAATAAATCCAATAAGAGAGCATAATTTATTGATACTAAGGCAATTTCAAAATTTAGAAATAACTAGAGAAGATCAGCTTTCATTAAATGAAGCTTATGCTAGAAGTAATTGTAACTCAATGACTTTAAAGGATTTGGCTTGCTTTTATGAAATGGAATTTATTTATAGTGCTATTGCGAATGGGTATCTAGTTTGTGATTTAAATGATGAATTAACGAGCAATACATTTATTTTTTCAAATATAAAAAAAGGGAATGTTTATGAAACATGCTTATTTCAATATCGGTCAGCACCTGATTTTTAATAATATATATTACCAAATATTCTCTATCTCTCATGAAGAAATTATTTTAAAAGAAGCTGGAAGTCCGCAAGAGCTTAAACTTGCTTTGAATGAAGCTGAGAGATTGCTTAGATTAGGAACTATAAAATTTATTGAAGAAAATTTAATTTTAACAGATGAAGGTCGAGTTTTTTCGTTGATATCTGAATCACAAAGAGAAGAAGTTTTAAGGAGATATGAGTATGTGAAGGCGGCCCAAAAAGAATATCCATGGCCTCAAAGAGTCGGATTAGAAGAGTTAATTGTTCGGGTTGCTAACAATATTGATGATTGTTCCCCTCCTTCTAGCCTTACTCTTTACAGGTGGTGGAAAAAGTGGGAAGAATCTGGACATCAATTAAACTCGTTAGAAAATAAACCTGATGGAAAAAAAGGATATCGGAAATATAAAGAAACGATTGGTGATATTTTTTATGAAGTTGTTAACGAAATTTACTTAACTAAGGAGCGACAAAGTAAGCAGGAAGTATATTTTAGCTTGATAAGTCGGATTAAACATTATAACCATGTTATGAAAACCGCTATTGAGTCTCCATCAAGAGCGACAGTTTATAGGATGATAGGTGAGTTAGATGATTATACAGTTATGGCTGAAAGACATGGTATTAAAGCAGCTAATAAGTATTATCGGATTTCAGGTAAAGGTGTTAGAACAACTTACCCACTAGAACGAGTAGAAATCGACCATACACCTTTGGATGTAATGGTTTTAGATGAAAGAACAGGACTAGTCATTGGAAGGCCTTATTTAACTTGTTTGTTAGACAGCCATACACGAATGCCTTTAGCTGTTTCTATAGGATTTGAGCCGCCTTCTGAACTATCAGTTGTACGAGCATTGAAGCAGGCTATTTGGGGGAAAGATGATTTAATAAAAAATGTACCTGATATTAAAGGGGCATGGCCTGCATTTGGGATTCCCGCACTACTAGTTTGTGATAATGGACTTGAGTTTCATTCTGCCCATCTTCGCAGAATTTGTGGAGAACTTAACATTGAACTAATGTTCTGTCCTAAGCATGAACCAAATTATAAAGGTCGCGTTGAGCGATTTTTAGGAACACTTAATGGGCAAGTTTCTCAAAGAATTCGTGGAACTACTTTCTCGAATATTAGGGAAAGAGGTGATTATAATTCGATATCAGAAGCAACGATTACTCTCTTGGAGCTACAAAATATTATTTATTTTTGGATTGTAGATATTTACTTACAAACCGTTCATGGAACATTAGGAACGACACCTTATCAGCAGTGGATCAAAGATATTCAAAGAGTTCCTGCTATTTTACCTAAAGATAGAGATCAATTTAATTTAATTTGTGCTAAGCAATACGACAGATCAATGAGTCATGAGGGGATTCATTTTAAGAGGCTAACCTATAACTCGGAGTCGTTAAGAATGCTGAGAATTTTATATGGAAATAGGGCTAAAGTGCAAATACGTGTTGACCCAGAAAATATAGAAAAAATATGGGTTTATGATCAAGGTAATGATGTTTTCATAGAAGTACCCTGTACAGATGAAGAATATGCAAAAAACTTAACACTATTACAGCAAGAAATGGTTTTAAAGGAGAGGTTAGAGCAGCAAAAAATAGTAGAAGAAGAGACCGTGAATAGTTTAAGAGAAGCTAAAACAAAATTGAATGAAAAACTGAAAAGATTGAGTAGCAGTAAAGGTATTAAAAAACGCTCTCAAGCAGTGCGTATCGGAGATATTAACACTTTTAATATTGAGGCTGTTCCTCTAAAAAAGATAAATAAGAAAAGCCCGCGATTTTTATTAGATAAGATTCCTGATTTTAAGGTGCTTGGGGACAAGGAGGAGGATAATGAATAGTCAACGGTTTAGGATGATAGCTTTGTTAAAACAAAAAGTAATTCGTTATCCACAGTTTGAAATAGCCTATCAACAAATACAGTCCATTTTAGAGCTTAAAAAATTTACGGGAATTTCACAGAACTTATTATGTATTGGTGCTGCAGGGACGGGAAAAAGTACTATAAAGAAGGAGGTAGAGAAAGCTTACCCTAGAAAAGAAGTTGTAGGAGTACCTATCATCCCAGTTCTAACAGTTGATACACCAGCAATACCAACAGTAAAAAATATTGCTGAAACAATGCTTTTAGCCTTTGGGGACCCATTAGCAGGAAAAGGTACTGCTGAAAACAAGACTGTACGTATATTGTCCTTTTTAGAAAAATGCAGAGTTCAACTAATTATTTTTGATGAACTGCAACATTTTATAGATCAAGGAAGAAAAAATACACCTTATCAAGTTGCGGATTGGCTTAAAAATCTTGTTGATAAAGCTAATATACCAACAGTTTTAATGGGATTAGAGCGTAGTGAACAAATTTTAAAAGTGAATGAGCAGTTACGCCGTCGCTTTAATCAAAGAATTCATTTAAAAGCTTTTGATTTGAAAGATAAAGATGACTATCAAACCTTTGCTGGTGTTGTTTTTAAATTACAAGAGTTGCACGATTACCCAATGGATATCAATATTCGAGATTCTGAGGTATTAGAAAGGTTACATTATGCTTCCAATGGAATAATTGATTATATAGTTAAAGTTATGATTGGAGCTTGTGAGACTGCATTGTTAAATGGAAATGTTTCGATTACTCAAGAGTCTTTTTATGAAGCGTTTAAACGATATATTTGGAGTGATGCTCCGGATGAGTTAAATCCTTTTCATGATAAATTTACATGGAAATCGTTAACTCAATTAAATATGCCATTCCATGTTGCAGGAGGCTACAGTGGGTTCAATTCCTAATTTTGAAATCATTAAGCCTTTAATACATGTTAAACCTTATATGGATGAAGATCCTATAAGTTATTTAATGCGGCTTGTGAATAGTAACTCTTATAATGCTATAGCATGGATGATATTTTCTAAGACAGAAAAGCGCTTTGCTTTAACACACCATGCAACTTTTTACTTATTAAAGTCAACCGTGTGGTTAGACTATAAGGCATCACTATTAACAGAAGAAATTGTGAGCTTTCCTGCTGTACTCCTGAATAAACAAACAATTAAGTTTTGTCCAGAGTGTTTAATGGAAAAAAGATACTATCGTATGCAGTGGCAAAGGAAGTCAGCTCTTGTTTGTTTAGTTCATAAGGTGTATTTACAAGAGTATTGTCCTGAGTGTTTGAACAAGATTCCTGTAGGCAAGGGGCGTGTAGGGTACTGTATTTGTGGCGCTGATTTAAGCATTCTGCCAATGATAAAAGCCAGTCAATCAGCATTAAATCTACAATTTTTTATTGAAAGAAAGTCATTTCAGTCAGGAGAAGCACTTGCAAATGTAAAGGCTGAAGATATGTCTTTAGCAGATCGAGATCAGTTTGTAATTAAATTAGCAAGTTGGAGTCTTGAGAGTATCTTATATAAAGATAAGAATGATAAAAAAATGCCATTATCGTTAGAGATATTAGATGATATTTCTCTTCCCTTTTTTGGCTCACAAAAATCATTTATGTGTAGGATTTTATCGCGTTGTTTACAGTATTAGGAGAAAATACTGTTATGAATATCCATCGAAAAACAAAATTAACGCCGTTTCATCGAGAAGAGATTTGGCGATTACATCATCAAGAAAAATTTACCGTAACCTATCTAGCTGAGCGTTTTATGGTAAGCAGACCTACGATCTATAAAGTACTAAAACAAGGTAGATTGAACTTGTTTGTGCCATTAGCTAGTAAAAATGAACGTTATAGAACAATTAAGTATGGCATTAAACGTCTTGCAAAGATTGAAAAATCTATTGAAGAGAAACTTAAAAAGAGGGCTAAACGTTATAACAAAAACTATCCTGGCGAGATGGTCCATGTGGATACTAAACGGCTCCCTCTTTTAAAAGGAGATCTTAAAAATCGCACTAGAGAGTATTTATTTGTAGGAATTGATGATTTTTCAAGAGAACTTTATGCCGGTATTTATCCTGATAAATCACAGTTTAGTGCTGCTGAATTTCTTCGATGGGATCTGTTAGAACAGTGTCCCTATACTGTAGAATGCACCTATTCGGATAATGGTCGTGAGTATAAAGGTACATCAGAACATGCCTTTGTCGAAATGTGTCTAACACATAAGATTAATCAAAAGTTTACAAAGCCAGCTTGCCCTCAAACGAATGGAAAAGCAGAAAGAGTCATTCGAACACTCATGGAAATGTGGCATAATCAGGAAGAGTTTATCAGTTCAGATGATCGGAAAAAGAAGCTAAAACGATTTTTGAACTATTACAACACAGTAAAACCTCATAAGGGTATTAATGGTTTAACGCCTTATGAAGTTTTAGAAAATTATTTTAACACTGAAGTGTAAACAACCCGCCGATTTCTAACACCTATTGGTTTTTTAGTCGCAGGATTAGGATTATATGGCATTAAGCGAGAAGAAGATTTGAATCATAAACGGTCGATGGATCCTATTGGGCAAATTCTTGCAATTCTCATCCTTTCAGGATTAACTTATGGGCTGATCAATCTTTCTGCTAATAATTTATCACTGCAGAGCCTATTGCTATTTATGATAGTTGCATGCTTATTATGGCTCTTTTTATGGCAGCAGTTTCATAGCAAAAATCCCTTAATGCCCTTAGATCTCTTTAAGGATTGGCAATTCTCCCGTTTCAATATTGTCTCTTTTGTCATAGGATTTACCACTTATAGCAATATCTTCTTCTTATCGCTTTTTTTCCAAAATGCACAAGGTTATAGTGCGATTGAAACAGGATTGCGGATGACGCCAGAGTTTTTAGCAATGGGCGTTTGTTGCATGACTTATGGGGTTTACTCTCGCTATCTTTCCGCTAAAGGATTATTAATGGTCGCGATGGTTTTATTGACGATTGCATCTCTCTCTTTAGCTTTTATTGGCAGGGAGACAAGTTATTGGATCATCGCCCTTCAATTAACGATTTTTGGAATCAGTATGGGGGTTTCTATTCCGGCAATTAGCCTACTTTTGTTGCAAGATGCGCCCAAAAATCGATTAGGCATTATTTCAGGATTAATGAATGCCTTTAGACAAACAGGGATGACAATTAGTATCGCTCTTTTAGGCGCAATGATGACTAAAGGCGCCATTTCCACCTTATCTGAAAGATTAGGAGCCTTTAGTGGGGGAAATGGACAGATTGCAAGTGATATTATTATTCATAATATGTTGCCGGAAGATCTATCTATTACTTGGGTGCAAGATGCTTGGGTATCTGGTTTTCATTATGCGATGATTGGCTCAGCGTTAGCAGTCATTTTAGTGCTTTTACTCTTTATTCCCGTTAAAAGAGCATCTTTTAGTTAAAAGCATTAATTTTTTGATGAAGATTTAGATTCAGATACGCATTTTCCCTTATGATAGAGAGATCATATATTTTTATATGAACGATGGCTTGTTAAGACTTTCTTAAGAAAAAAGGATTAGGGTAAGCGTATGAAAATATTATTAATAGAAGATGATCTTTCGCTGGGTGAAACCATACAAAAATGGTTAGAGCTTGATGGCTATATTGTCGATTGGTTAAGCAATGGCGCAGATGCAAAAAATGTGACGGTCGATACCTATGATTGCCTTCTATTAGATAGAGGGCTTCCTGGATTATCAGGGGATATGATATTAAAGCTCTTTCGGGGGCAGAAAAAGTCCCTGCCAATTATTATGATTACGGCAAGAGATAGTATCGCTGATCGGATTGAAGGGTTAGATCTTGGGGCTGATGATTATTTAGTTAAGCCATTTGATCTTGAGGAATTATCGGCAAGAATCAGGGCAATCTCTCGGAGAACTAGCCAGCAAACTTCGGCAATTTTTACACACGCGGATGTCACATTAGACCCTGCGACAAAGATTGTACAAAAGTCTGAAGAGTCCGTGAGCTTAACGGCTAAAGAGTATGCCGTATTGCATACATTGATGCAGCATCCAACGCGAACCTTTACGAGAGAAGAGCTAGAAGATAAGCTCTATGCATGGGGCAATGAGGTGGAGAGTAATGCGGTGGAAGTCCATATTCATCATCTTCGTAAAAAGTTAGGAAATACCTTTATTCGTACAAGAAGGGGACTTGGGTATACGTTAATTCAGTAACGAAATCCCTTAGATAGGAGGCATCATTGAAACAGAAGATTCGAAAATTTTTCAGACGAAAACGAACCTATTCGCTTCGTGGTACTCTTATTGCCGGCATTATTACTTCAACACTGATTCTCTGGGGAATCAGTTTTGCGATTACAACATTTGTCAGCTGGAATCAGACAAAAGATGTGCTAGATGAAGCCTTAATTCGCTCAGCTCAAGTTTTATCACAGTTTGTCGATCGAGGTTCAGAGCCTAATCGTGATTGGTTGCGCCGAGGTTACGGGCGAGTAGACCTTGATGAGGACCATTTTTATTTTCAGGTCATTAGCGATGGCAAGGTCATTGCTAAAAGTAGTAGAGCACCTAATATCCCTTTTGTGCAACGTTTTAAAGGGCATAAAGGCTTTGCTGAAGTGAGCATTAATGGCGATCCTTGGCGGGTTTTTGTTTTACAACGTAAACATTCTGCTTATGAGATTCAAGTGGGGCACGCGGTTGAAATGCGCCATGAGTTTTTAGAAGATCTAATTGAAGAGTTAGTCTTTGCCGGTTTAATAGTTCTTTTAATCTCTATCTTATTTAATGCTTTATTAGTCTTTTTTGGGTTAAAACCCTTAACGAAGATTTCGCATCAATTAGCAAAACTTTCTCCTAAGCGTTTAACGCCTATTTCAGTCAATGCTCATAGCCAAGAAATCGTTGCGATTGAGGATTCACTCAATATGTTATTAACGAATTTAGAGATTGCCCGAAAGCATGAGAGACAATTTACCGCCGATGCTTCTCATGAGTTAAGAACGCCTTTAAGTGCGATTCAGATGAAGCTTCAGCTTCTGCAGCGCCAAGCACCGGAATTAACAAGCGCATTAGCGCCGCTACAACATGATGTAAGAAGAGCGACTCATTTAATTGAGCATCTCTTAATTTTGGCACGTTTAGATCCGATGTCGATGGACTCCTCAGATGAATTACCAAAAGAGGAGGTTCAAGTGGATACACTCTATGCAGAGATGCTTGAAGCGTATCGCGATGCTTTAAAAGCAAAATCGATGTGTATTAAACAAGAGGTAACTCATCTATCGATATTTGTAAATCATGATCTTTTACTCGTTGCTTTAAAAAATATCTTAGGTAATGCGATTAAGTATTCTCCGATTTCCACAACGATTACAGTAGATGCAAAAGTCGTTGGAGATAAGATCGAATTAGTTATTGGCGATAATGGGGCCGGTGTTAATCAGGAAGAGTTATCACGATTATCTCAACGATTTTATCGAATTTTAGGGACTAAAGAGACAGGAAGTGGCTTAGGATTATCGATTGTGAAGAAAATCGTCGAGCTTCATCAAGGGGAATTAAAATTCCGCTCAAAGCCTGAATATCAAGGTCTAGAAGTGACAATCACAATCCCTAGAAAGATCATATCTAGAAATTAAATACAGAGATTTATAAATTAATTGAATAGCTTAAGATTTAGTTAAGGTTAATAGGTTGTAATACAACTATGAAATGAATCTTGAGAGTTTCCCCAAAGACAAAAAGATTCGAACATCATAAACCCATATTTTAAATCTTTGTCTTAAGACTTCTTTAAGAAAAGAATGTTCTAATGACTCATATAGATAGCGATATCTAACATTTGTTAATAATAGGAGTTGTATATGCGTAAATTAACATTGGTTGCAGCACTTTTAGTAGGATCATCAGTAGCATTTGCTCAATTTACAGGTGAGACACAAACGGGTGGCTTTAAAGGTCAAAGCGCAACAAATAATAGTACAACAACGGTTAAAGAAGCATTAACCCTCAGAGATGATACAAAAGTCACTTTAGAAGGTTCTATAGTGAAGCATCTTGGTGGTGAAAATTATCTCTTTAGAGATGCAACTGGCGAAATCTCCATTGAGATCGATCATGATGATTGGAGAGGCGTGCAAGTAGGTCCTGAAGATACAGTTATTATTTATGGTGAAGTAGATCATCATCGCCATAGAGCAACAGATATAGATGTTGATCGTATTATCAAAAAATAACATTTTATAAATTATTCCTTATAAATGTAGTACAAGTCTCCCAAATCCCTCTTAATAGAGATTTATATAGCAAGTGTGAATCTTAATAAGGGTATAGCTCCATAATTTATTATGGGGCTATTTTTTTAGGTAGGGGAAAATGATATCTTTTCTAATTCAATGGGTTATTTAATTTCTCTTAAGATTTCGTTAAGGTTTGAATGGTGTAATAGAACTATGAAAAGCAGTATCACGAAACCAACTCATAAGGAGATTGAATGATGCGTAAATTCATTATAGTATCAGCTTTAGTTTTAAGTTCATCGGTTGCTTTTGCACAGTTTACAGGTCCAACAGTTGAGCGTGATTCTCAACCAAGACGCGATAATATGGGGCAATGGCAAGATCATCCTCGTATGAATAGTGATAAGGGACAACCTAACCACGTTCGAAATCATCAAAATATGCGCCATGATAATCATCGAGCAGAAGGACCAAGACATCGTCAGATGAATCAACAAGGTTATCATCGTGATGGTTCCCGCCATCAACCTCAGCAATATCATCATAGTGGACGAAATCATGGAGAATATCGTAAAGCTCATCAGCATCGTGGTGAAATGAGACAGCATTCTGGTCATCGTCAAGAGATGCACCAAGGTTCTCGTTCAGAGCGAAGAGATCATACGCCTCGCCATCAAAGACGCCATTTTAATAATAGATAATTTTTCTGTTAAGGGAAATTAAGACATCATATAAAAGCCTACATCTTATCTTCCATAGGATGTAGGCTTTTTTGTTTTAGATGATCCGTCCTAAATAACGTTGACAACTTTACTGGTTTAATTTGGAGAAACTAGATGACAACGTACATTAAACGAACTCAAAAAGATTACACTTTGGCTTTTAAACTTGCCGTAGTTGCAGAGGTTGAAGCTGGTGCAATGACTTATAAACAAGCCCAACACCATTATGGTATTCAAGGTCGTTCAACGGTTTTAGTTTGGTTGAGGAAATATGGCGTGCTAAATTGGAAATCAGAAACTCCCAATATATTAAGGCTCGATATCATGAACAAACCTATTGAAAAGACACCTGAACAGAGAATCAAAGAGCTTGAGAAGAAGTTAACTGACAGCCAAGATAAAAACCAATTTTTTGAAGAACTTTTTAGTTATATGGAAAATGATATGGGAATTGAGTTACCAAAAAAGCTATCACAGAGGCTAAAAGAGAAGGGAAAGTAACAGCCTCAATCAGTAAGATCTGTAACTATTTAGGTTTTTCAAGACAAGCCTATTATCAATGGAAAGCTCGACAAAAACAGAAATCAGAATATGAAGCTTTGGTGCTTGATAAAGTCATTGGTATACGTTTGCAACAACCTCGATTAGGGACTCGTAAGCTTCACTATTTATTACCAGAATTAGGGTTTAGTATTGGAAGAGATGCATTATTTTCGCTTTTAAAGAGACATCGGATGCTCATCCCAAGAGCCAAAGCGTACCATAAAACTACCAATAGCTTACACCGTTTTTATAAACACCCTAATTTACTAGAAAACCTTGAAATAACAGCACCTGAACAAGCTTGGGTAGCAGATATTACCTATTTTCCAACACACAATGGAACGAGTTACATCAGTTTAATTACAGATGCTTTTTCTCGAAAAATAGTGGGTTATGATGTATCAGATACTTTAAAAGCAGATTCATCAGCCAGAGCTTATGAAATGGCCTTAAATAACCGTGTAAGAACAGGTGTTTTACGCCATCATTCAGATAGAGGAATACAATATTGTTCTGATCAATATCAGAAGATCCATGAGAAACATGCAGTATTATGTTCAATGACAGAAGGTGGTAATTGTTATCAAAATGCTTTAGCGGAGAGAGTTAATGGAATTTTAAAGAATGAGTATTTGTTTATAAAGCCTGATCCGTCCTAAATAACGTTGACAACTTTACTGGTTTAATTTGGAGAAACTAGATGACAACGTACATTAAACGAACTCAAAAAGATTACACTTTGGCTTTTAAACTTGCCGTAGTTGCAGAGGTTGAAGCTGGTGCAATGACTTATAAACAAGCCCAACACCATTATGGTATTCAAGGTCGTTCAACGGTTTTAGTTTGGTTGAGGAAATATGGCGTGCTAAATTGGAAGTCAGAAACTCCCAATATATTAAGGCTCGATATCATGAACAAACCTATTGAAAAGACACCTGAACAGAGAATCAAAGAGCTTGAGAAGAAGTTAACTGACAGCCAAGATAAAAACCAATTTTTTGAAGAACTTTTTAGTTATATGGAAAATGATATGGGAATTGAGTTACCAAAAAAGCTATCACAGAGGCTAAAAGAGAAGGGAAAGTAACAGCCTCAATCAGTAAGATCTGTAACTATTTAGGTTTTTCAAGACAAACCTATTATCAATGGAAAGCTCGACAAAAACAGAAATCAGAATATGAAGCTTTGGTGCTTGATAAAGTCATTGGTATACGTTTGCAACAACCTCGATTAGGGACTCGTAAGCTTCACTATTTATTACCAGAATTAGGGTTTAGGAGCCTGTAACATATTTTGTGTAAGTTGATTTGTTACAAATAATCAGTGATTCGATTATCAAAGTGAATCATAAACCAATTCATTGCCGATCGCCAATTTTTGATCGGCATTGTCCACTTTTGAGAAGCACTTTCTACTGCCAGATAAATCACTTTTTTTGCTGAATCATCAGATGAAAATATCTTACGCTTTTTCGTAGCATGACGAATAACACTGTTAAGAGATTCTATCGCATTAGTTGTATAAATAGCCCGACGAATCTCCTCCGGATAATCAAAAATAGAACGGATATTAGGCCAGTGATTGTGCCAAGATTCTGCTATTTTGGGGTATTTATTAATCCATTCTTTCTCAAAAGCCTCTAAAGCCTTAATCCCATTTTCCTCAGTAGAGGCTTGATAAACTTCTTTTAAACCTCTAGTGACCGATTTGTAGTCTTTCCAACTGACAAAACGAAGGCTATTTCTAACCATATGAACAATACAAAGTTGTATATTAGTTTTGGGAAAAACTGTTGTTATTGCCTCTTCATCGGGTGTTATAACCTGTCAACGTATTTTAGGACGAGACAAGAGAAAAAAGAGGTAGATTTTTCTGAGATGGTTGTTATGATTAAAAACCGAAATCACCATTAATTATGGTGAACCTATCAAAAAATCTTTAAGGAGTTAGTTGTGGTTGTACGTGTAGTAGTTCCTGAATAATTTAATTTTAAATTAGAAAAATTATTAATTTTAAAGCTTGCAATGATGCAAGAGGATTTACTATGCAAATTAAAAAACAACTATTATCGCCAACATCGGCAATGATACTCTTTGTCCTTCTTTGGGGCAGTGCTGCGATTTTTACCCGCTGGGGATTAGATAACTCATCTGTATTTTTATTACTCTTATGGCGCTATGGCGTCGCTTTTGGTGTGCTTTTATTACTGGCAATTCGTACTAAAGAGTGGTTGCCGAAGAAAGGGACTCGCCTTTATGTATTAAGTACAGGTGCACTTTTAATCGGGGCTTATTCGATCTGTTATTTTCAAGCAATGAAATATGGTGTAACTCCGGGAATATTAGCAACCTTATTAGGTGTACAGCCGATTTTAACGCTATTTTTGTCTGAAAGGCATTATCCACCGCTTCGTATTATCGGTTTATTATTAGCTTTTATGGGATTAGTCCTGATTGTCTTTAAGGGGATTGTTCCAACAAAGATGAGTATGCTTGGCGTTTGGTATGCGATTGGTGCGCTATTTTGTATTACAATTGGCACATTGATGCAAAAGAAAATTGCGCAAAAGCCGCAAAGAATCTTGCCACTTCAATATGCAATTACGATTGTGATCTGTCTTTTGTTTTTACCAACAGAAGAGATCTATAGCACGTTTACCCTAGGTTTTTGGGTGCCGGCATTATGGCTTGGGATTGTGATTTCGGTGATTGCGCAGCTCCTTCTTTATCATCTTATCCGTACTGGGAATTTGGTGAATATTACGAGCCTTTTTTATCTAGTACCTATTGTCACGGCCATTTTGGATTATCTGATTTTAGGTAATGCAATGTCTTTGATGGCGATGTTAGGTATGGCCGCAATTATTGCCGGCATTATGTTGGTGTTTAAACGTCGGTAATTAGAAATAATAAAAGCCCAAGCACTAATAATGTTTGGGCTTTTTACTAGTTTTTGATCACTATTTAAAGCTTAGATTTCTTTGAGCTTTGTAAAAATCCTCTGATAGATAGCTTTCACAACCGCTGATTTTTGCTGATTGTATCCCTCTGCAGTAATTGCACCATTAAGGGCTTTGACCTTTGCAGTAACATAGGTTTCACAATCTTCGGGATGATCGATTAACCAATCTCGAAATAGCAGATGGCGAAAGTGCTCAGGACAGTTTTTGGGGAGTACATGTAAATTAATCTCTGGATCGTGGTGTTTTAGCATGCGATGCTGATACCAAGAGAGTTCACGAATTACAAGATCAAATCCTAAAACTTCTAATGCGGGAATGTAGTTTTCCTCTTTACTGGGGTCTTCGATAATGAGGTCAATATCGATAATTGGTTTTGCTATTAAGCCAGGAACGGCTGTAGAACCAACATGTACAATTGCTAAAGCGCTATTTCCAAGAGCATTCTGGATCTTCTCTTTATAGAGAAGAAAGGTTTCTGCCCACTTGGTATCAAAGGGGACGACTTTTAGATCCTTTACGATCGCGGGCTCTCCCTGAACCCAAGGATTTTCATTGGGATCACTCTCTGCAAATGTCATAATCGCTTCTTGATGCGCCTTTAGAACCCCAGGGAAAATTGCTACAGATAGAGATTTAATCATGATATTCCCACGCAAAAGCTTCATATTCAAAAAGGGCTTTAAACCCTAGTTTTTGATAGATTGATAATCCCGCAGTAGAAGATTCTAAAGCAGCAATGGTTGCCCCTTTCTCTTTGGCAAAAAGAAGCGCATGTTGAATTAACGTTGTTGCGTAACCTTTTCCTTGTTCGTGAATATCGGTGCCGATATCATCAAAGCGAGCCCCTTCTTTGGTGAGTGTTAAGCTGAGATTACAGACAGGAATGCCGGCAACCCTTATTACAAAATGATGAATTGGCGCGTGATTAGTGAGCGCTTCTTCATGTGCTTTTTGATATTGGGCGGTGATCTCTAAATCAAAATCTGTTAATGCTGTTTCTCCATCACTAAAAGCGGTACTAAGTGGTTTTGCCCAATCATCAAGCGGT
This sequence comes from Ignatzschineria rhizosphaerae, assembly GCF_022655595.1. Taxonomy (NCBI): domain Bacteria; kingdom Pseudomonadati; phylum Pseudomonadota; class Gammaproteobacteria; order Cardiobacteriales; family Ignatzschineriaceae; genus Ignatzschineria; species Ignatzschineria rhizosphaerae. Next base: position 2,286,594 of record NZ_CP093379.1, on the reverse strand, counting down.
GCTTTGATTTCATTGATCAAAAAATCATTGACTCTATTAGTCAGCGGTTGCCATGTGGTTAAATCTAACATCATGGCAGTGGTTGGATCTTCGGGAGATAGCTGTAAGGATTCTTGATGATCATTAAGAAGCTTTGATGCTGCTCCTTTTTCACAAACAATGGTGGCATCTCGTTTTTGACTGCGATACCAGTTGAGCGCATTTTCTAAGGCCGAAAGTGAAGCGCCATTTTCCACATATAGTAAGTTAAAGCCCGCAACAGCGGTGACAGAGCTTAAGTATGCTTGAATATGAGGTTCATGATAACTCTTGATACTCAGCGCATTCCAGAATATTTTTTCTAATTGCTTAAATGTGGTGTAGTTCATTCATAACCTTTTGTGACCAAATAATAAATCATCCCTAATATTGTGCAATAGATTCGCATGAATGAGATTGTTTTCATGTTTTATCGTGGGTGGGAAAACCTAGATTGATAAGGAATCTTGATAAGGGGATGTGGGATTGTTTTTCGGTTAATTTGTCGATGATAGAGCAATTCGATAAATCAAGCTAATGAAATAATCATTACGGTTGAAAATTTGATTGTTTTTCTTGCAGATTTCTCATACGATGGCTGACCATCGGTCGAAAAGATCGCGCTTGTATTTAGATAAAAAAGATGAGAAAGATGCAACGTAAGCAAGTTGGAAAAATACGCCTGCACTATTTTACGCAGGGCATGATCGCTATGTTACCTTTAAGTATTGCCGTCATTCCATGGGGCATTTTAGCAGGGTCAATGGCTGTTAATGCGGGATTATCAATTCCTAAAGCCATTGCAATGTCGGCATTAGTTTTTGCAGGTGCCGCGCAGCTTGTTAGCCTTGGGCTCCATATGTCAGAAACTTCCAGTATTGTCATTTTATTAACGGTCTTTTTCCTGACTTCTCAGCATTTTATCTATGCTCTTGTCTGGCGAGATAAAGTTTCACATTATTCATTAAAGAGTCGTTTAGGTGTTGGTTTTTTACTAACGGATGAACTCTTTGCTCTAAGAGCGAATGAGCCTAAACATAATCGCTTTTATCTTTTAGGGGCAGGGTTATGTTTTTATCTTTTTTGGGTGATCTTTAGTATTGTTGGGATTGTGCTTGCTTCGGCAGTCCCTAATTTGGATCAGTTTCATTTAGATTTCTCAATTGTTGCTATATTTGTACCGATTATTGTGGGGCTTATTAAAAGTCGGGCAGCGGCTGCAGGTGTTGCTGTTTCATGCACTATTGCGATGATCTGTTATCTTTTCGGTATTCCGGGGACGCTGATTATTGCTGGCGTATCAGGAATGTTTGTCTCAGCGCTTATTGAGACAAGAATGTTGAAGAGAGAAAAGCTCATAAAGTCAGATTCAGAAGAGGCAGCTAAAGAGTTAGAGATGGATTTAGTAGAAATAAGTTCTGCAGAAGCAGGCTCAATGGAAGGGAATCGCTAATATGTCATGGATGTTAATTATTGGAATGACCTTCATTCTCTTCTTTAACCGCTACTTCTTCTTAGAGCCTAAAGTTGCGGTAAAGTTGCCGATATTTATTGAGAGAATGCTGCGTTATGCTGCGCCTTGTCTTCTTAGCGTCATCTGTATTCCCATTATCTTTTTTGATGCCGAGGGAAGTATTAAGCCTTTTTTAAATAATGCGTATCTTTATGCGGCAATCTTTGCTTGTATCATTTCATTAAAGATCCGTAACGTACTTTTAAGTCTTATTTGCAGCATGGTTTTTTTCTATATTTTGCTATTTCTGCTGTAAGGATCGATATTTAACCGTGTTAAATAAGGGAGCAAGATGCCAGATTGCACGATTATCTTGCTTCTAAGTTGATACGCCGGCAATCTGATTTTAGTCTCTTTTAAACCGATTCTACTATAGGAATCACTTTAGTAAAAACATGAGATTGGCTTTAATAGCGGGCTCGTGTTTGTTAAAAGGATGCGGGCATTCGTCCCCGCGGTGCAAGGATCTTAAAGGGGCTTAAAAGGTATTAAAGCATTTTCGAAAAAAACTATTCACTAGCGACAGAAACCCAAGTCGCATCTACCATCATTTCAAGGGCTTGAGGAGACGCTTGGAATACGGCTTTAGGGTGACCTGCTGCGGCCCAAATGACTTCAAATCGTTTGAGTGACTCATCAAGAAATATTTTACAAGTTGATGTATGCGCTACTGGTGATACGCCGCCAATGGCAAATCCTGTTTTTTCTCTTACAAAATCAGCGCTCGCTTTCCCGAGTTTACTGCGGGAGATCTCCAAAAGGGCTGTTACTTTCTTTTCATCAACACGTTTATCCCCACTGATAATGACTAAAATAGCCTCATCATTGACAAGATTATGAAAGATAATGCTCTTTGCAATTTGAGAGATTTCGCATTGTAGACTATCAGCAGCTTCTTGCGCTGTTCGCGCCGAATCATCAAGCATAATCGGTCTGTGAGGGTGAGATTTTTGAGCTAAAAATTTTGCTACTCTTGTTATCGCTGGATGTGTGGGGGTGTTTCCCATGATATCTAGTCCTTTGGTAGGTATTCATAAATGAGATGGTGATATTATTTTTAGACTTCTCTTTATGATTTATTTTAATAAAATGATGGCATGATTGCGAGTTAAAGCATCAAAAGAAGCATTTTGTAGATGGTGCATTATTTTTTATAGTGAAATAGGATCAAAACAGGCTGATTTAAATACCGGCGCATCGACTATTAACAATAAGAAATATGTTCTATCCGGCATCTTGCAAATACTGTTTAATACGCACCTTTATAGATTTATGCAAGGCTGGAGGGAATGTTTCGTGTTCTTTCTAAAATCCCGTGCCAGCTGTTTAAGACTTATTTTTCTTAAACTGAATTGACTATAAATGGCTTTTGAGAATGATTCTTAAAAAAAGGTTTACTTTTTATATCGATATATCTATAATTGTTTTCGATATAGATATATCTGTATCTATATGATCATTAAAAGATCGAGGCTATTATGCAAGAGAAAAAGGATGAATTGCCAGTGGTAAAAGGGCAGGAAGCATCTCATGGTAAACGGTTAAAGAGACTGTTTGAACGAGGTGATCTTCAGCTATTGATATTACTGCAATTGAAGACTCAAAATGCCCATGGTTATGAGTTAATGAAACTGATTAACGAGCAGACTGCTGGCATTTATGAGCCAAGCCCTGGCGTTTTATATCCCACATTGTCAATGCTAGAAGATCAAGGCTTTATTGAGCAAGATACCAGCGAAGTTAGACGAAAGATTTATAGGATTACCACAATAGGGCAAGTTTTTTTAAAAGAGCACTATCCTCGTGTAGAACAGATCAAAGCACGATTGAGCTCCATTGATTTGCTACAAAATAAGATGGGAACATCTGATGGACTTAATGAAGCGATTGGAAAGTTTAAGATGTTAATACGACATCAAATTTGCCAAGATCAGCTCTCTAAAGCGCAGATGAACCAAATTATTGAGATTATCCATCGTGCAACAGATGATATTGAGAAAGCCTATCAAAAGATTATTAATCAGTAGAGAAGCTTTTTCCGTAAGCGTTAACGTAACTCAACGCGTCTATTTTTGAGTAATGGAGATTGAATATGACTCAAGCAACATTGGACCGTTTTAAGTTACCACCTGCAGCAATGCATTTTTTAGTACCACTTTTTTTATCATGCGCAATGTCGTGCATTGTTTCTCTAATCAGTACGCTTCGTAGTTTGGGATTTGGAGATTTTGAATTAGTGGGATGGTTGTTATCATGGATGTTATCGTGGGCAATTGCATTTCCCTGTGTATTGATTATTTTACCAATTGCTAGAAAGCATGCTTTAAAGTTGGTTAAACAATAAGTTTTAACAATGAAATAAAAAAGTCCCTTATCGTATAAGATTAGGGACTTTTTTTGTTATTCAATTTATAGTCGATTCGGTTTAAGAAAACTCTCTTAAAAGTACAAATAGGACGGCGTGGGAATCAAATCAGCCAGCATAATGCCAGATAGAACTATTTTTTCATTTCTCATCACCGATGCGCCGGGAATGTGGGTTAGTCACTTTTAAACCGGTTTTATTATAAAAAACTACTTTTGGATATTGTGAGTTTGGGCAATAAGATATTGCTCAATCTTGGTGAGATTGTGTAAGGAGATGCCGGCAAGGGCATTAAACCATATACCATCTGTCGTTAATCTAATGAGCTCAAGTTCGAGCGAATCTTCTTTGAAAAGCGCTAGTTTTTTTTCTAGCCATTGACTCCAAATTTGTGATAATCCTGGCGTATTGAGCATTGCGGAGATAATCTGTTGGTTGGGGATTTTATTTCTTAAACCATTGATGGAGCTAATAATATAAGCTCTGGTAAATCGTCCGTAAGAATGAGGATCATTAGCAATTAGTACTTCAATCTCTGCTTCTAAGTCAAGAATCGTCTTTTCATAAACAGCGGCTAAAAGTGCCATTTTAGTGGGGAAATGATGGAGTAATCCCCCTTTTGTAATGTCGGTTGCATCGGCAACTGCCTGTAGGGAGGTTTGCTCCACGCCTTGCTCTAGAATTAACTGTGTTGCGTTATCAATAAGCGCTGATCTAACGAGTTCGGGTTGTTTTTTACGTTGATAGGGATTTTTCATCGTCCGTTAGATCGCTTTAGAAAAAACATTAATAATCACAACGCCAAGTGCAATAAAAGCAAGTCCAATCGCAGCCGGAATATCGATCGCCTGCTTAAACCAAAAGTACCCAACTAAGGTCACAAGTAAAATCCCAACGCCGCTCCAGATCCCATAAGCAATTCCTACGGGAACAACTTTTAATGTGTGAGATAAGCAGTAAAAGGAAGCAGCATAGAGGATAGCGACCAAAATAGAGGGAACGACTTTGGTAAATTGCTCTGATTTTACTAAAAATGAAGTTGCAAAGACTTCTAGGATGATGGCAAGGCTGAGCATTGAGTAGCCAAAAATTAATGGATTCATAAATATTCCCTTGATTATTTTTCGGATAAAGATACCATGTGGTTGGTTTGTTTAGCAAGAGATTTTATCAAGCTATCAATCTAAAAAAAGGAGCGAAGAGAAGCGCTTAAAAGAAAATAGCGACTAATAATAGTCGCTATGAAATGGGGGGTGTGATAGGGGCTTAAAGTTATCTAATAAGTGCCGGTACGTTGATATTATCTTTAAGAAGCACCTCTAGTTTACGATCATCTAGTTTGCTATAAATTGCTGATTCTTGTTCATTACTAAGTTTGACAGCGACAATTCCATTATTTGATTTATAAAGTTCGGTATGGAATTTCTTGGTGATATTTTTTCGCTCTACTCTTCGTGGTTTCCCCGCATCATTAATATGTTTCTCATAGATATGTTGGGTGAGAAGTTTATTTGTTTCATCAAATGTCCATGTAAAGAGCTCTGTTTTCTGAGATTCCTCACGCGTCCCTTTTTTGATGGTATTGGTGTAGCGAAGACCTGTTTTATTTGGGAAGAGTACGGAAACATTGGTTAATTCTTGCGGCGCTCTATTTGACCCTATCACAGCCCAAGGCCCCAATACTTGATTGGCAGTAACAGATTCCGCAATACGGGTGTTTTTAGTGCCAGAGTTATTATCAACGGTTGCACATGATATGACTAATAGGCTCAAACAGATCAGAAAACTTTTCTGGAGGAATTTCATAAATATCGTCCTAGGTTGAGGGTTTATTGTTATAAAAAGGCGGTTCAACAATTTGGGGCGAAAGATTCTCATTTATATTGATAACACTATAATTCGCTTTTTCTTGAAGACCAAGTATTTGATTCAATAATTATCGAATTAACTTTATTATTAAATAATATAAAATGATTAAAGTGAGCTTTCTTTCATGAACCAAGCGCGTTAGGGGCTTTTTTAAAGCCGGTGATTTTACTTTAAAGGTTCTGTTTTCTAAATTCAGATAATGTCATTTGTGTCTGTTTTTTAAAATAACGAGAGAGATAAGAGGGATCTGTGAAATGCAGAATTTCTGCAATTTGCTCAATGGAGTTTTGGGTGTTTGCTCAATGGAGTTTTGGGTGTTTGCTAAAAGGCGTTTAATTTCTAAAATGACTTGTCGGTCAATTAATGTTTTTGGGGCATCATTTAAGATCACTTGACTAATTTTTGCGAGATAATAAGGAGTAATCGCAAGCTTATTTGCGTAAAACTGTACGGACCGCTCAGCTTTTGCATGTTTAGTGATGAGATCCCAAAATCGCCAGCAAAGCCTCTCTTGCCGGCTCTGTTTCTGTTTTTGATCAATATTTTTCCCCGGTACTAAATTTACAACACTTAGGAAGAGATTTTGCAGGTGATTACGAAGCATAATACGCTGATATTTACTTGTTTCTTGATAGATAAACCAGAGCTGTGTTTGCCAAGCATCGAGCGCTTTGGAGAAATCTTTGGACGCTTTTAAGATAGGGTGATCATGCAGGTAGTTAAAGAGGGGATTGGGTAATTCATAAGCGACTTCTGCCGCAAACTCTCGTTTTAAAAAGCATCCCGATGCTAAAAAATCTTCCGAGCGATAGCGGAGTATGACGTGTGCATCATCTGCTACAAACAGAATATCGCCTTCTTTAAGTGTATGAGCGATAAAGTTAATGGTGAATCTTGCTGTGCCTTTCTCGCAAATTAAAAGATTGATATAAGCAAGTTGCAGCGGTTGATCTATTTCTACTTGTAAGGGAATTTTTTGTAGAAAATAGGTTTGTTCACTTCTCCAGTAATCCGTACTTTTTGAGATCATAGTTTTGTTTTTCACATCTATAAAGTAGTATTTTAACATTAATGAGCTTGATAGTTGTTAAAAGTACCTAAAGTGGCAAGGGAATGTCATTTTCTTTAAAAACCTTTTCTCTACAATAGCGCTTTATTGGTGAGGAATAATCATTAGCCCTAAAATAGAGAAGGAAAATAGTATGCCGTTAGAAACAGAAAGAATGATCCTGCGCTCTTTTAAAAAGAGCGATGCAAAAGCCCTATATGAATATGCTAAAGATGATCGTATCGGTCCGATCGCCGGCTGGCCACCGCATCAATCAGAAGTTGAAAGTTTAGAGATTATTCAAACAGTTTTTGCCGCTCGAGAAGTTTACGCCATTACCCTAAAGGATGATTTAGCAAAAGGTCAGGACCATGTCATTGGCATGGTAGGATTACTTATTGGCGAAGATAGTAATTTTGCTATTGCAAAAGATGAAGCAGAATTAGCCTATTGGATTGGTGTCCCTTATTGGGGGAAAGGTTTAGTCCTTGAGGCTTCTAAAGCTGTGATTAAACATGCTTTTAATCACCTTGGGATGCGTGCATTATGGTGTGGTTTTTATGAAAATAACGCCCAGTCTTTTAGAGCACAGGAAAAATGTGGCTTTAAGATCATTCGCACGGAGGAGAATCAATATAATCAGTTTATGGATGAGTATCGAAAAGAGCATATTAGCTTCTTATCTAAAGAAACATGGCGAGGCTCTCGATAATAGTGATAAAAAAGCGAAGGTTTGTTAAGACCTTCGCTCTTTATATAGGGATGTTTATTGGGAATTAGTGTTTGTTATTTTGAATTTTGCATTGTATAGCTTGTCATTAAGTTTTTATAATCAGAGATATATTTGGTAAAGAGCGCTCCTAATCCTTCCACATCATTACGCCAATCTCTATGCAGCTCACAAGCAACGCCAAACCATGACATCATCTGGGCACCATTGGCGATCATTCTCTCCCACGCAGCATCACGCGTTATTTGATTAAATGTTCCTGAAGCATCTGTAACGACAAATACGTCATAGCCTTCTTCTAATGCAGAAAGGGCAGGAAAGGCAACACAGACTTCGGTGACAACGCCGGCAATAATGAGTTGTTTTTTTCCTGTAGCTTTAATCGCTTTGACAAATCCCTCATTATCCCAAGCATTGATTTGACCTGGTCTTGCGATAAATGGGGCATTAGGGAACATCTCTACTAGCTCAGGGATTAAAGGACCATTAGGACCATCTTCAAAGCTGGTAGTTAAAATTGTCGGGAGATTGAAATATTTGGCAGATTCAGCAAGCGCTAGAACATTATTTTTAAATTTATCAGGCTCAATATCACGGACTAAGGATAATAATCCCGCTTGATGATCAACAAGTAACACAACAGCATCTTCTCTATTTAAACGAACGTACTCTTTTTTCATAATCTTATTCCTTATATGATGGTATTTAATGAATATCTAAGAAGCAGAGTAGCATCTGATAGTGCGGAGAAAATATAGGCAATTGTGAAAACAGTAATGCTTGTCAGTCATCAATCTGTTTTAATAAAACATTAGAACGAGAAACAGAATAAAAGTGAGGTTGTATATGGGAAATATGCCAAAATTAGAGACAGAGCGTTTGGTATTACGTCCGTTGGTATTAGATGATGCCCTGCGAATTTTTCATAATTTTTCGCAAGATTGTGTAACAGAATTTTATGATCTAGCAACCTTTACTCAAATAGAAGAAGCGATTGATTTGATTAAAATTTGGAATCAAAGAACCGCTTCAGGTGAAGGTTTACGTTGGGCAATTGCTTATAAAACATCGCCAGAATTCCTAATAGGAACCTGTGGTTTTCATAATTTTTCTAAAGAGAATAATCGTGCTGAGATCGGTTATGAATTATCCCCAGAAGAGTGGGGGAAAGGTTTAATGACCGAAGCGATTCAAGGTATTATTGCCTATGGATTTGAGACTCTAAAGCTTCATCGTATAGAAGCTTTTATTGATCCTTTAAATCATGCATCACGAGCATTGCTGCATAAAAATGGAATGCAAACAGAAGGCATTTTACGAGATTACTTCTTTGAAAAAGAGCGATTTGTAGATGCAGAAATGCTCTCCATTTTAAAGTCAGAATATCAAGTCGATTAAAATACCATTAAAAGATTTGCTTTATTCTACGATTTAGGCACGACTTTTCTTAAATCTTTTTATGAATATCAATCCGGCGAATAATGGTATCCATTTTCTCCGGATTTGCTTATTTCTTGATAGGTGTTTATTGAAATAGCATTACGGCAAGAACAATCATTAAGAGAAATGGGTAAGCACGGGCATAGATCTTATCGGGGATAAAATGTTGGATTTTAGCCCCTATTTTAATGCCGATCCAAGCGCTCAAAATTAAAATGCCAGCAGCTTTGAGGTAGAGAAACCCTAAAAAACCACTCCCAAATTGAAGCCCTTCTGAGGTGGAAATTAGAAGGTAAACGATAGTGGTAGTAATCGCCATCGGCAAGGTTAGGGGATTTGCCATGGCTGCGGCTTCTTGCATTAAGGCGCAGCGTTTTCGCATCAGTGGAACCGTCATGATACTTCCGCCAACACCAAGAAAAGCGGCGATTGACCCAATAAAAACACCTAAAATAGCATCATATTTTCTTTTAAGATTGCGAGCCATATTGGGGTTTTGAGTGGTAAAACTTTTAGAAAAAAGAGCATCTAAGATTGTGATTGCAAGATAGATAATAAAGATCCAGCGAATCCACTCTCCTTGAACGATGGATGCAATAAAAGCCCCTAAACATCCGCCAAGAGAGATGCTAAAGAGGAGTGGTTTAATAATTTGCCAATCAATCAACCCTTTTTTATGGGATTGAAAGCTTGAAATAGAGGCGGAAAAAATCATAATAAGGGCAGAGGTGGCCACCGAGATCTGCATGGCATAGAGTGGAATATCCCCATCAGGATAGTGTAATAAAAGATAAGTATAAAGAAGGGGAACCGTTACAAATCCGCCACCAAACCCAAAGAGGATAGTGGTAATGCCCGAAAGAATGCCAAAAAAGATGAGAATCGTCATAAGTATCCGTAAGTTTTTGTTTAAAAGCAGTTCGCTTGAAGAAATGGGGATAAGTCTTATCGTGAAACAGGATTAAGAAAGCCTTGGATGTCAATTGTGGGCAAGAGATAGTAAAAAGCGTGTAAGCATTCCTTCTCGCCGCAAGAGCAACATTTTTAAACCAAAGAGGCTATATTTTAGAAAAAAGCAGCTCGGCTTTCATTCGAGGATTAGACAACTATTATCGAATTTATGCCATAATAAAGGCTAGAAAGGGGATGGGTATTAACGATAAGCGCAATAAGGGGAGAAAATCGTATGATTCATGAATTAGAAGATACCCCAAGAAGGGTTGTGGCTTTAGCGACAGATTATGAAGACGGTACTTATCTAAAACCTCATGCCCATCGGCGCTCACAGTTTCTTTATAGTATGCAAGGCATGATGGAGGTAGAAACGTCTGCGGGTAAATGGTTGGTATTGCCTTATCGTGGTGTTTGGATTCCTGCAGGAGAGATCCATTCTGTGATGATGCTAAATGCATCCACTAGAAGTCTGTATATTGATACTACTGAGGAGATGATACGAGGAGATATCTGTGAAGTCGTGACCGTTTCCCCTTTATTGCATTCATTACTGCTTGAGGCTGTAAAATTACCCCGTTTATATGATCTTTCAGGAAGAGAGGGCGCATTAGTCACACTTTTATTGCATGAAGTTCATTTAGCAAAATCACTCCCTTTTTATACCCCTTTACCTAGTCATCTAGGGTTACTTTCGCTGTGTCAGGCATTTATCCAAAACCCTACAATAACAAGTTCTCCCCTTGAATGGGCAAAGAAGCTTAATCGTTCTCCTCGCACCTTTACCCGCTTTTTTCAAACAGAGCTTGGGATGACATTTAGTGAGTGGAGGCAACATGTGGTGTTAATGTCTGCATTGATAAGGTTAGGAAAAAAAGAGCCGATCACAACAATCGCTTTAACACTTGGTTATGAGAGCCCTAGCGCTTTTTCGGTAATGTTTAAAAAAGCGCTAGGAACTTCTCCTAGTGAGTTTATCAAGTAGGTTAGAGCATTATGTGCTTATGGATTTTGCTTAATCGGAAGAAGCTGAATCATCATCGCAATGCCGGCAAATATTAAGAGCGCAATGCCAAGGGATGTCATCATTCCTACAAAGATTAATCCAAGTCCAATGAGGCAATAATAGATAAAACCTAAAATTGCCCCTGCCGTGCCTAAGGTATGTTGATAGTTTTTTAAAACAAGCGATAGAATATTTGGAATCGCCATACTATAAGCAAGCATAATGCCGGTCATAGGGAGCATAAAAAGCCAGCTAGATTCAAGCATTAATAATAAAATCGCAGAGATCAAGGCCAGTGTAGTAGCGAGGGAGATTAATTTTTCTCCGCTTAGCTGATAGCGATTGATTAAGCGATTATTTAAAAAAGCACCTAAGAAAGTCCCAGAGCCTAATAAGATGCCACTAAAGCCATAGAGCCTATTATCTAATTGCAATGTTTCAAAAATAAAAGGCGCTAATTGATAATAACTAAAGAGCATAATGTTAAAGGCGGCGATTAATGAGGCATATTGCCAAATCATACGATCTTGCATCATCGCTTTTAGAGTTTGCCAAAAAGGATGGATGATATGATTTTCTGGCATGGTTTCTGGTAACTTTATCAAAGACCAGATCAAAAGCACTGTACCGATAGCGGTTAAGAGCGAAAAAACAGCATGGTAACCGCCTAGTTGTACCATGAGAACGCCTAAAATGAGTCCTAAAATAGGGCTTATTGCCAGCGCAATGCCAATAAGGGAAAAGATATAGCGGAGTCTATCCCCACTAAATTGATCTCGAATTATCGTTTGAGTGCCGATAGAGCCGATGGCTGCGGCAAATGCCATAAGAATCCTTGCGCTAAGGAGTAATGTGAAATTGGGTGACAATAGCGCAAAAATGGTGGCAAAGATATAGAGCGTGAGCGCAATCATCGTAGTCTTTCGCCGGCCGATTCGATCCGATAGTAATCCCCATACGGTAACGCCAAATGCAAAAGCGATAAAGTAGACCGATAGCGTTTGTGCCGCAATACTTTGTGAAACGGTAAATCCCTCAGCAATGAGTGGTAGTGCAGGACTATAAATAGTTTCCACAATTTGGGGAAACATTACTAGCATTATTAAGAGTAATAGCGGTAATTGCTGAGTGAATGTTGCTTTGATGTTGTTGTTCACAATAACCTCTTCTAGATATTTATTAATAGATAAAAAAATGCATGGTTTGCATGAGCGACTATCGTAATGAGTTTTGAATTTGCGTATTATTTATAGAAAGACTATTTATGTTTGTAATCGGACAAGAATTCATGAGGAGATTTATATGGCGTGGATAGAATCAGATGCAAAGTTTGATGCAGATAAGATGATGCAGCCCATTATCGGAATCGCCTCGAAGCTTGTTCGGCATGATTCAGGGCTTCATCAGCATCAAAAAGGGCAGTTCCTCTTTTCAGAAAAAGGGGCGATGACTATTATTTTAGGGGATTCAATGTCGGTCCTACCGCCACAGCGTCTTGCATGGATTCCGCCCGGGCTTATCCATCGGGTGCAATTGCGGGAAGTTGTGAATTATCGCTCGATCTATATTGATGCAAGCATTTTTACGCATCTTCCAAAGGGTCATACAATTTGGCATGTGACCCCTTTGTTGCGTGCAGTATTAGAGATGATTGCGCTATCAGATTGGGATACCAACTGGGAGCTTGGTACCCGAGAAAACCATTGGCTTCAAGTATTATGGGATGAGTTAACCTTTGGTAAAACAGAAAATATTCAACTTCCGTTACCAGAAGATTACCGTTTTCAGAAACTTAATTTTTCTGCATTACCACCAGAGCTTAAGGAATTGACGAAAATAGTGGGCGCTAGTGAAAAGACGATTACACGTATTTTTCAGAAAGAGACCGGTCTAGGTTATCAAGCGTGGCGCCAGCAGTGGCGATTACTCAAAGCCATCGAGCTTTTAAGTGATGAATTGCCCTTAATGGATATTGCAATTGAATTAGGATTTTCCAATGATAGTGCTTTTGCGCAGTTTTTTAAAAGAATGACTGGCAAAACGCCGAAGCAGTATTTGTAATAATAAGAGTTGTTATAATATTTTAATCCTCTTAAAAAGAGAAAATGCCAAAACGGATGATTTATACTAAAATAGAGCCTCGACCATGATAAAACATGGGACTTACAGATAGTGTTTAGAGAGATCTATGGGCTATTTGGGATGATTAATGAGGATTTAAAATGTCTAAGAAAAAAGGACAACAAGGTAGCGCGCAGATTGCCGGCAATCGCCGCGCTTATCATGATTATTTTATTGAAGAAAAGATTGAAGCCGGTGTTGAGCTTCAAGGCTGGGAAGTAAAGAGTCTACGAGAGGGGCAAGGGCAGCTATCAGAAGCGTATGTACAAGTTAAAAATGGAGAGGTGTTTTTGATAGGATCAAGAATTACGCCATTACTTTCTGCTTCTACCCATATCTTTGCCGATGATACAAGAACTCGAAAGCTCTTCCTTCATCGTCGAGAGATTGACCGCTTAGTAGGTGCTGTGGATCAAAAAGGATATACCTTAGTGCCATTAAGCCTCTATTGGAAGAAGGGAATGGTGAAGGTTGAAGTTGGCCTTGCGAAGGGTAAGAAAGACCATGATAAGCGGGCAACGATTAAAGAGCGTGACTGGGATCGTGAAAAACAGCGCTTAATGCGCCACGAGCATCGCTAGTTTTCAGAAAAGCTATAGAAAGAGAGGTTTCTATAGCTTTTTTTTGTAATGATCATAATAATGAAGGTTTCATTAACGATAAATAATAACGAATGGGGAGTAGAGAATGAAAAAGATTGTTTTTCTAGATCAAGGAACATTAAGCCGTTTTAAGTTGGATTTTAATTTTCCATATGAATTAACCAATATTGATAATTGCCCGAAAGATGAAGTAGCTAAGGCACTCGAAGGGCATGAGATTGCGATTACTAATAAAGTTGTGATTGATCGAGCAGCAATGGTTGCAAATCCTCAATTAAAACTTATTGCAGTTGCGGCAACAGGTTATAACGTTGTAGATATTGCGGCAGCGAAAGAGCTTGGCATTATGGTTTGTAATGTTGCGGGGTATAGTACAACTGCTGTTGCAGAACATGCTTTTATGATGATGATCTCTTTGATGCACCGTTTACCGCTTTATGAACCCCGAATGCGTGATGGTGAGTGGCAGCGATCTGAGTTTTTCTCAATTTTTGGGGCGCCTATCTTTGAGCTTAAAGGCAAGACGTTAGGGATCTTTGGTAAGGGAAGTATTGGGTCTCAGTTTGCAAAGTATGCACAGAGTTTTGGCATGAAAGTCCTCTTTTCAGAGCGTCAAAATGCAAGCGAAGTTCGTGAAGGGTATACGCCATTTGAAGAAGTTTTAACATCAAGTGATGTTTACTCGCTTCATGCACCCTTAACGCCAGAGACTAAAGATATGATTTCAGAGGCAGAAATTGCGCGCATGAAAGATGATGTGATTTTGTTAAATGTGAGTCGTGGTGGGTTAATTAATGAGGCTGCTTTAGCAAAAGCTCTACGTGAAGGACGCGTTGGTGGTGCAGGCGTTGATGTTTTAACAACAGAACCGCCAAAGCCTGATAATCCATTACTTGCAAACGATTTAGGAAACTTTATCATTACACCACATACCGCATTTGCAAGTGAAGAAGCGCTCGATCAGCTTGTGGCTCTTTTAATGAATAATATCAATCAGTTCGTTGCGGGAAAACCGATAAATATCGTTAACTAAAATAAGGAAATAGTAATGTTAGCAGAAGCCTATATGGGAATAAAACATACGCATATTATGTTGGCCGCTTTTTCAATCATCTTTTTTAATTTTCGTTTTTGGAAATATTTTTTAGTAAAAAGACCGAAATGGACACGCATCGTGCCGCATGTTGTTGATACGTTTCTTTTGTTAACAGGGATTTTATTGGCTGTAACATTAAGCATTAATCCATTTAGCGCAAATGGTAGTTGGCTTGGTGTTAAATTGCTTTTTGTCGTACTCTATATTGTCTTTGCTTTCTTCGCAATGAGACAGCGTTTGGTGCTTTCTAGTCGTTTAATCGCTTATTTAGTGGCTAACTTTATGGCAATGGGCGTTGTATATATGGCGCTCATGAGACCATATCTGTTTTAAGATGTTGAGAAACGGGGATTGTGAATAAAGAGTTTGCAGAATGTTGCGAGCGATCTAATATGATGTATACTACACATCTTAGTTAAGCGCCCATAGCTCAGCTGGATAGAGTACCTGGCTACGAACCAGGCGGTCGGAGGTTCGACTCCTTCTGGGCGCGCCATATAGATAACCCTAATGAAGCAATTCATTAGGGTTTTTCTTTGCCTGTTATTTCCTATTGGTCGTTTTGCTTAGTATGGATTTTTACGAAAGGTGAAGGAGGAGGGTTTCTAGCAGGTGTTAAAATCTTTTTAAGGCTGATGCAGGGCTGGGGAGAATGCTTGCAGCTTTTTATCAATCCCGTGCCAGCAATGATGAACCTACTTCTATTAAAATAATGATCTCAATGAGAAAAACAACAATGCCGGCATATCAACAGTGAAAAGTACATGATCATTCTATCCGGCATCATGCAAAGTGTATTTGGATCGATATTAAGACTCAAGAAGAGAGTGAAAGAATATACTTAAAGCTAACTCACTGCTAGCGCATCAGTAATGAAAAGCACATGATCATTCTATCCGGCGTCACGCAAAGTGTATTTGTATCAATATTGAAATCTAAGAAGAGGGAAAGCGGAAATCTTGAAAATTCTTATGCCGGCACTTCAGCTATCAGAATCACATGATTGTTCTATCCGGCATCGTGCAAGCGTATTTGGATCAATATTAAGACCTTAAGAAGTGAGTGGGAGAAAATACTAAAAACTAACTCAAGACCGGTATATTGACAGTGAGAAGCACATGATCGTTCTATCCGGTATCATGCAAGCTATTTTGAATAACTTTTAATCGAAGTTTGACAGGATTTTCAAATGATGTATACTACTCATCTTAGTTAAGCGCCCATAGCTCAGCTGGATAGAGTACCTGGCTACGAACCAGGCGGTCGGAGGTTCGACTCCTTCTGGGCGCGCCATATAGATAACCCTAATGAAGCAATTCATTAGGGTTTTTCTTTGTGTTTATATTTCAATATTTATTGGCTTTGTTTGGGAAATATGGTCGTTGAAAGTAAAGCGGTGTATGTACAAATCAGCAGCATGATGTTGAGTAAAATGGCTGTTACGCCTTCTCATTACCGATGTGCAAGAATCTGGTTCAGTAGCCTTTCAATCGACTATTATAGGTTTGACTACATAAGACAGATAAATCGATGAAGCATTAAAAAAGCCCACATTTTGTGGGCTTTTAAGTGTTAGTTTGTATTTTTAGGGAGATTATTTTTCAATCAATTCATATTTATAACGTGGGCGATCACCAATACGATAGTAGAGGAAATCTTGTTGGTATGAATCTAAGAATTTTTGGCGAGCTTCGGCGCTATCAAACCATCTTTCTGCACTAAAATCACTTCCTAAAAGATTCTCTCTAAGGTAAGTAGAATGCTTTGGAAGAGTCATTTTTACACCATATTGCTTGTTCATTTTCCACTCCGTAATTTTTAATAATCTGGAATCTATTTCGCTGCCAATTGTTATGATTATAAAACAATCCGGCATTTATAATCTATCTTCGCTTAGTGTAGCAAGTTAACCGCCGGTCATCGACATAATTCGTTGAATTTTTGTAGCATCCGTTGTGAATTCATGTTTGTGGGGTTTAAGGTCAACAGCTTTACGAATGGCTGTTTGTAACTCTTCATCTGTGCAGTTATCTCGTAGCATTTCTCGAAGAGGGAAGGCTTCTTCTTGTCCTAAGCACATATAGAGCGTGCCATCTACAGACATACGAACCCGGTTGCAAGCATCACAAAAATGCTGACTCATAGGGGTAATAAGACCAAAGGTGAATGAGCCATCGGGGGATTCATAATATTTAGCAGGACCTTGTCCTAGTGATTTTGTAGAATCGATTAAGCCATATTTGTGACGCAGAGATTCAAGGAGTATTGTTAAATCCTCACCTTCTGTATTTTGCCCCGTGCTTCCCATTGGCATCGCTTCGATAAGGCGTAAGATTAACCCATTATCCATACAGAATTTAATCATGGCATCAATGTCTTTATCATTAACACCAATCATTGGCACCATATTGATTTTAATGGTTTCAAAGCCAGCATCTTTCGCCGCAAAAATCCCCTGTTTTACTTTTTCTATACAATCATTGCCGGTGATCTGATGCACGGTTAAGGGATTGATAGAATCAAGGCTAATATTTAAGCGATCAAGCCCTGCGGCTTTAAGTCCTTTTGCATGTTTTTCAAGCTGCGTTGCATTTGTGGTCATGGAGAGATCTTTAATAGTTGGGATCTCTTTTATGTGGCGAATAAGCTCAGTCACATCTTTGCGAAGAAGTGGCTCGCCTCCTGTGATTCTATAATGGTCGGTTCCCATTGCTGAAAATGCGGAAACAACACGAATGATCTCATCGAAGGTGAGCCAGTTTTTGTTAACCTCAAAGCCTTTAAATCCTTTAGGAATACAGTAAGTGCAACGCAGATCACAGCGATCTGTGACTGAGATTCGCACATAGTCAATTTTTCGTCCGAACTGATCAATTAACATCTGATTCTTCCTTGAATATACTGTTGGTTTAAAGGTTAAGATCTTGAATACATTTCGCAATTGTCTCAATTTTGCGCATCTGTGTAAATTCTTTCCGATAAACAAGTGCCACTTTTCGGGTAGGAACTGGTTCTGTGAAAGGAATATAATGCAAGAGCTCCCCTAGATGGTCATCTGTTAAGGCGTACTTAGGCAGTACAGAAATTTGATGCCCTGCAGCCACAATATTACGAATCGTCTCTAAAGAGTGGTGATGAGAATTTGTCGCATTAATCTCTTTACAGCGATCTAATACCTGATCTCTAAAGCAGTGTCCTATATTGAGAAGTAAGGGATCATACTCATGGATCTCATCCGGAGAAATTTCTGTTTTCTCATTAAGCGGATGATTTTTTGGGGTAATCACATAGAAAGGCTCTTCATAAAGCTCGATCACTTCAAAAGTAGGATCAGCAATTGGAAGTGCTAAAATCGCCGCATCAATTTCCCCTGTTTTTAACATCGGTAGCAAGCTATCTGTCATGTTTTCAAAGAGGTTAAGCTGTAAATCTGGTGCGGCTGCTCGTAATGATGGAATCATTTTCGGGAGTAAGTAAGGCGCGATCGTAAAGATGATGCCAAGGTTGAAGCGACCATCGATCGAATCGGATTCTTTACTAAGAGATAGGAGTTCATCAACGAGTTCAAAAATTCTTCTAGCCTTAGGTAGTGCTTTTTCGCCTTCAGGGGTGAGAAGAACTTCATTTGTGGTTCGCTCAAAGAGCGATACATCCATAGATGCTTCTAAGTTCTTAATACCAATGGATAAAGCAGGTTGAGAGATGAAGCATTTTTGAGCTGCACGCCCAAAATGTCTCTCTTCAGCAACAGCGATAAAGTACCGAAGTTCATTTAATTTCATGCGTTATTCCCATAAGTAAACATTAATATAGTGAATGATTTACATACTAACACATTTGCATTAATGTAATTTTAAATAAACATTTCAAATCCTATTTTTAACCGTCATAAAAAAAACAAAAAATGCAGGGGTTAGCGTAGCGGACTTATTGCACGAAATTGAGAAAAATCGGGTATAATGGGAACAATTTCTTTCTTTTTAATTTCCTATCAATTTTAGACTACATATATGTGAGCGATAACTATGAAACTAATAGATGAGTTTAGAGAAACGTCGGCACTAAATGGTGCCAATCAGACGTATGTCGAAGAAATGTTTGAGTCCTATCTTGAAGATCCTACTACTGTCTCAAAAGAGTGGCAGGATTATTTTGCGCAGTTTAAGGGCGAGCAAGATATTGCACAAGGACCTATTAAAAGAGCGTTTGAAGAGATGCGACGACAGCACGGTCATTCTCAAGGTGGCAGTGTTGATGAGGCATTTTTAGAAAAACAAGTTGCGGTATTAAACTTAATTGGGGAATATCGCCGTAGAGGGCATCAAGTAGCAGACTTATGCCCTCTTCATTTACGTGAACTTCCCAATGTTCCAGAGTTAAACCCTGGCTTTTTTGGTTTAACAGAAATGGATATGGGAACGGTTTTTAGAACAGGCGGCTTAGCTGGTAAATCTGAGATGACGCTTCGTGAGATTCTTGATACTGTTCAACGTACTTATATCGGACACATTGGTGTTGAGATTGAGCACATCACAAAAGATGAAGAGCGTATCTGGCTTAGAAAGCGACTTGAAGAAGTTCAAGATAACTACCGCTTTACAGATGAAGAGCGCAAAGAGACGTTAAAAGAGCTTGTCGCAGCCGATGGTTTAGAGCGCTATCTTCATACCCGTTATGTGGGGCAAAAACGATTCTCATTAGAAGGTGGGGATGCATTGATCCCAATGCTTCATGAGATGGTTGTGGGCGCTTCAAATTTTGGTGCAGAAGAGATCGTTATTGGTATGGCGCACCGTGGGCGTTTAAACACGCTTGTGAATATTTTAGGTAAAGCGCCTAAATTACTCTTTGATGAGTTTGATGGTGTACCTACCTTTACTAAAGGTTCTGGGGATGTGAAATACCATATGGGTTTCTCTTCATCAGTACAAGCAACGCCTAATAACCCACCAGTGCACCTTGCATTAGCGTTTAACCCTTCTCACTTAGAGATTGTTAATCCTGTGGTTGAAGGTTCTGTTCGTGCGCGTTTAGAGCGCCGTATTTCTGCCGGCACACCTATCGGGCAATTACCCTTTAATACGGTATTACCAGTATTAATTCATGGAGATGCAGCATTTGCAGGCCAAGGGATTGTACTTGAAACACTTCAAATGTCACAAGTTCGTGGTTATACAACAGGGGGAACCGTTCATATTGTTGTTGATAACCGCGTTGGATTTACAACTTCAAATCTTTTAGATGCGCGTTCTTCAGAATACTGTACAGATGCTGCAAAAATTGTTCAGGCGCCAGTACTTCATGTGAATGGGGATGATCCTGAAGCGGTAAAACATGTGATGCAATTAGCATTAGGTTACCGTAATACCTTTAATAAAGATGTGGTGGTTGATCTTGTTTGTTACCGTAAACTTGGCCATAACGAAGCAGATGAGCCAAGTGCAACACAGCCAATGATGTATAAAAAAGTGCGTAAACATGCAACCCCTGCACGTATTTATGCAGATCAGCTTATTGCTAAAGGCATTATTACAGAAGATGATTTCAAAGCGTATACAAAAGAGTATCGTGACAAACTTGAAGAGGGTAAACCTGTAGGTTTCCCAACGGTTGAATCAATCAATAGTACCTATAAGCAAAAATGGGAAAAAATCTCAAAAATGCATGACCGCTTCGATGAAGAAGGTCCTGTAGTTCCAGAAACAGGTGTTGTCACCTCAAGAATTACAGAGATTGCACGTATTATGGATAAGCTTCCTGAGGGCTTTAAGTTACACAATCGAGTGCAACGTATTCATGAAAACCGGCTCAAAATGGGAGAAGGTGAGATTGAAATGGATTGGGGCTTTGCAGAAATCATGGCTTATGCAACGCTTTTAGAAGAAGGTTACCCAATTCGTATTACAGGGCAAGATTCAGGTCGTGGAACATTCTTCCATCGTCACGCGGTTTATCACAACCAAGAAGATGGTAATACCCATATTCCGTTGCAGCATTTAACTCATGATCAAGCGAACTTCACGGTTATTGACTCGATCTTGTCAGAAGCGGGAGTTCTTGGTTTTGAATTTGGTTATGCCGCGACAGAGCCCAATGCACTTGTGATTTGGGAAGCGCAATTTGGTGACTTTGTGAACGGCGCGCAAGTTGTGATTGACCAGTTTATTGCCGCAGGTGAAACAAAATGGAATCGTTATAATGGTTTAGTGATGCTTTTACCACACGGTTATGAAGGTCAAGGACCTGAGCATTCATCTGCAAGACCTGAGCGTTTCTTAGAGCTTTGTGCTGAGAATAATATGAGTCTTGTGGTGCCAACAACGCCAGCACAAGCATTCCATATGTTCCGCCGTCAAATGCATCAAGATTATCGTAAACCACTTGTTGTGATGACGCCAAAGAGTCTTCTTCGCCATCGCCAAGCAGTCAACGTTCTTGAGGATTTAGCACAAGGAACATTCCGCTCTGTGCTTCCTGAGATTGATGCCATTGATGCTGCGAAAGTAGATCGT
Source organism: Ignatzschineria rhizosphaerae (assembly GCF_022655595.1). Taxonomy (NCBI): domain Bacteria; kingdom Pseudomonadati; phylum Pseudomonadota; class Gammaproteobacteria; order Cardiobacteriales; family Ignatzschineriaceae; genus Ignatzschineria; species Ignatzschineria rhizosphaerae. The sequence continues at coordinate 2,265,323 of NZ_CP093379.1, read as the reverse complement.
GTTGTGATCTCTGTAGGTAAGATTTTCTATGATATTAGAGATCGTCGTGAAGCGGCTAAAGATGAGAAGACAGCAATTATTCGTTTAGAAGAGATCTATCCATTCCCAACGAAAGTGCTAGCAGCAGAACTTGCAAAATATCCAAATGCAAAAGAAGTGATCTTCCTTCAAGATGAGCCTTTGAATCAAGGTTATGCAACATTTGTTCGCCCTTACTTAGAAGATATTGTTGTGGCAACAAAAACATTAACCTTTGTAACAAGACCCGCAGCAGCAGCGCCAGCAGTAGGTTACAGCCATGTTCATGCGGCACAAGAGAAAGCGCTTTTAGATGCAATCATTCCATTAGCCGAATAATTGGGGTTTTAGAAGAGGGTAAGCGAGTACCATTCCGCTCGCTTACTAATTCATAAAATCGATATAAAGCTATTTAAAGTTCACAATTTAAAAAATTAAACTTATTTATTAAGCTTCAGAATTATTTTACATAGGAGAAAATCCATGAGTATTGAAATTAAAGTTCCGGTATTACCAGAGTCAGTTGCAGATGCGTTGTTATCAGCATGGCATAAACAGGTTGGCGATTTCATTGAGGAAGGTGAAAATCTTGTTGATCTTGAAACTGATAAAGTTATGCTCGAAGTTCCTGCGACAGTTAGTGGCGTGATCAAAGAGATCAAAGTTGAGGAAGGCACTGACGTTACAGAAGGTACTGTACTTGCAATTATCGAAGAAGGTGCAGCGCCAGCAGGGGATGCAGCGCCTGCTGCAGAAACAAAAGCAGAAGCAGCGCCAGCAGCGGCACAAGCAGAATCAAATGACGATGTAGGTATGTCACCGACCGTTCGCCGTTTAGTGGAAGAGAATAAATTAGATATCTCAAAAATCCCAGCAACAGGTAAAAATGGTCGTCATTTAAAAGAAGATATCGAAAACTTCATGAAAAATGGCGGTGCAAAATCAGCATCGGCAAAAGCACCATCAGTGGCAGCAGTACCAACAGGTGAGCGTGTAGAAAAACGTGTACCAATGACACGTTTACGTGCTCGTATTGCAGAGCGTCTCCTTGATGCAACGAATACAACCGCAATGCTGACAACGTTCAATGAAATTAACATGGAACCTGTCATGAGTATGCGTAAGAAGTATCAAGATCGCTTTACAAAAACACATGGTGTGAAGCTTGGCTTTATGTCATTCTTCGTAAAAGCTGCGGTTGAAGCGCTTAAAAAATACCCAGCGGTGAATGCATCGATTGATGGTAACGATATTATCTATCATGGTTATTTTGATATCGGGATTGCAGTATCATCACCACGTGGACTTGTCGTACCAATTATTCGTAATGCAGACCAATTAAGCTTAGCGGATATTGAAAAGCAAATTATCGAGTATGCAACAAAAGCAAGAGAAGGTTCATTAACACTTGAAGAGATGACCGGTGGAACATTCACGATTACCAATGGTGGTGTATTTGGTTCAATGCTTTCAACACCAATTATTAACCCACCACAAAGTGGTATTTTAGGTATGCATAATACTTATGAGCGTCCAATTGTGAAAGATGGTCAAATTATTGCAGCGCCAATGATGTATGTTGCACATTCATATGACCACAGAATTATCGATGGTGCAGAAGCGGTTGGTTTCTTAGTTTCTATTAAAGAGTCGCTTGAAGATCCTGCAAGCATGCTTTTAGAGCTGTAATTCTGACCTGATACTTCATAGAAATATTAAAATATTAAATGGATCCTTTATTATTTTAAATGATGATAAAGGATCTTTTGTAAGGAGAATATATAGATGGCAGCGAAAGAATTTGATGTAATTGTAATTGGTGGTGGTCCTGCAGGTTATGTAAATGCTATCCGCGCAGCGCAGCTAGGTCTTAAAACAGCGTGTGTTGAGAAGTGGATTGGTAAATCAGGAAAGCCCGCGTTAGGTGGAACTTGCTTAAACGTAGGTTGTATCCCTTCTAAAGCTCTCTTAGAATCATCAGCGCTCTATGTTAATGCAAAAGATGCATCAGCTGAGCATGGTATTACGGTAGGTGATATCAAGATGGATCCTAAAGGTATGATCGAGCGTAAAGATAAGATCGTTACTGAATTAACCTCTGGTATTGCAATGCTATTCCAAGCGAATAAAGTAGAGTGGTTACAAGGTGCTGGCAAACTTCTTAAAGATAATGTTGTTGAAGTTACAGATCATGAGGGGAAAGTTGCAACCTATAAAGCGAAAGATGTGGTTTTAGCAACAGGTTCGGTGCCAATGGATATTCCATCAGCAGTGGTTGATAATAAGCGTATTATCGACTCAGAAGGCGCACTTAACTTAACAGAAGTGCCAAAACGTTTAGGCGTGATTGGTGCCGGTGTTATTGGTTTAGAGATGGCGAGCGTTTGGTCGCGTTTAGGCTCTGAAGTTGTGATTTTTGAAGCGATGGATAACTTCCTTTCAGCAGCTGATCAGCAAATTGCTAAAGATGCCGCGAAACACTTTAAGAAGCAAGGCTTAGATATTCGTTTAGGCGCGAAAGTGACAGAGTCTAAAGCAAGCGCGAAAGACGTTGTTGTAAAATATGCTGATAAAGATGGTGATCATGAAGAGAAATTTGATTATCTTTTAGTAGCTGTTGGTCGTAAGGCATTTACAGATGGCATCGTGGATGAAGCTGTAGGTCTTGAGATGGATGGTCGTTTAGTTAAAGCAGACGATAACTGTAAGACTAATATTGCCAATGTTTGGGCAATCGGTGACTTAGTTCGTGGTCCGATGCTTGCGCATAAAGGATCGGCTGAAGGGATTGCTGTTGCTCAGCGTATTGCAGGGCAGTATGGCCGTGTTAATTATGATGCAGTGCCATGGGTAATCTATACGCATCCTGAAATTGCTTGGGCAGGAAAAACGCAAGAGCAATGTAAAGCAGATGGTATTGATGTTGTGACAAGTTCATTCCCATTTGCGGCATCAGGCCGAGCGAAAGCAATGGGTGCAACGGAAGGTTTAGTTAAAGTCATTGCAGATGCAAAAACGGATAAACTTCTTGGTGTTCATATTGTTGGGGCAAATGCTTCAGAGTTAATTCATGAGGCAGTGATTGTTCTTGAATTTGGCGGTACTTCTGAAGATCTCGCAAGTACAATGCATGCTCACCCAACTTTAGCAGAAAGTGTAATGGAAGCAGCACACGGCATTCATAAAAGTGCAATTCATATGATGAACCGTAAATAATCATTTAGTAAAAGATTGTTTAAAAATAAAAAGCGTTTCCTTTGGAAGCGCTTTTTTTATAGTGATATAGCCTTAAGAAAGGCTATTTTATAGTGAAATCGGTTTAAAAGTGACTGAATCAGGTTGCCGGCGCATTGGCTATGAGAAGCACAGGAATAGTTCTATCCGGCATCGTGCAAGCTTATTTGATACATAATCTGTACCCTTAATATTTTTAAAATAGTGTTTCTTAGACCGAATCAACTATATTTTATTAAGTGTCTATTTTATAGCCAAAAGATAGTAGTGGTAAGAGAAATCATTATTTCACAAATTTCTTGAGATCTACCCATTTTTTTGAAAGAAAAGACCGCAAAATGGCTTGTAACTTCTTGAAAAGATCTAATTTTTTGTGAATGAGCAATAATGCTTCAATAAAATTAGGGGATCTGTTTGACATCCCCTATGGATAATACTATTATAGCCTCCTGTTCTCGAGGACGAAGTCTAAAAGAAACAGTTTGGTCCCTATCGTCTAGCGGTTAGGACACTGCCCTTTCACGGCGGCAACCGGGGTTCGAATCCCCGTAGGGACGCCAAATTATAAGCCTACTGATTTTATCAGTAGGCTTTTTTGGTTTTAGAAGGCTGATCGTTTAGATAGTAAAATCTGGTTTGATAGTAAAATCGGTTTAAAAGTGACTGAGTTAGATTGCCGGAGTATCGGTTATGAGTAGTGTAAAAACAGTTATACTCGGCATCGTGCAAGCTGATTTGATTCCCACGTTGTCTTGTTTTTACTTTTAAGATAGTTTTTCTTGAACCGAATCGACTATAAAGTCGCTTTAACAGCACGGAGCTAGATTGCCTGCAGGTTTATGATAAGACACGTAAGAGTTGTTCTCTTGGGTATCATGCCAACAAGCTTGATTCACATACGGCTCTATTTCACTATTTAAAATGGTGATTCTTAAACCGAATCGTCTATGGAAGTTTGAAAACGGACGATTATTGATGTTGATTGAAAAATATTCATTATAAATTTTGACATTCTTCGCAATTAGTCATATTATAGTCGCCTGTTCACGAGGAATAGCTTCCAAAAGAATAGATTTAGTCCCTATCGTCTAGCGGTTAGGACACTGCCCTTTCACGGCGGCAACCGGGGTTCGAATCCCCGTAGGGACGCCAAATACAAGCCTACTGATTTTATCAGTAGGCTTTTTTGGTTCTATAGCGTATAAAATTATTGCGTTATAATAGAACCTGCGATAATAAGTAGCGCATTAATCATTATGGAGTTTTGATGTGCTGTTATAAATGATATGACAATGATATTTAATAGAGCAGTAATATCAAAATGATATTAAAGATGGGAGTGATAAGATGGCAAAAGTATTTATCTGTAAGGTTGATGATCTTGAAAAAGGCGAAATGCGCAAGTTTGAAACGGAAGTGGGGGAGCTGCTGGCATTTAATCGTAATGGTGAATATTTTGTAACAGATGATATGTGTACTCATGCTACAGCATCTCTTTCCGAAGGGGATTACTTTGATGATACGGTAAGTTGTCCGAAGCATTGGGGGGAATTTAATATCATGACAGGAGAAGCAACGGCTGCGCCTTGTAAGAAGCCTCTTCGTACCTATCGAGTGATGGTTGAAGAGAGTGATGTTTATATAGATAGCGAATTAGAAGCAGTAGATGCTATTAATTAGAAAGCAGTTATTGATGCATGCAACAGATGAAATGAGTGAAATAGGCTTATTTTAATATTGATATCGATGAGATAGTGTCGCCTATTTCATTTGCTGAAATTTAAAACCTCTATCGAAGATGATGATTTGATAGAGGTTTTTTTAAGACTTCAATATTTTTATTGATAATAGATATTTAATATTATTCGTTAAATTTTACAAAAGAGCGAATAAAGGCTATACATTAATTGACGCTTTATAAAAATAAATATTAAGGTCAAGGAATAACCAAAAAATGAGCGTCCACCTTGATCGAAGATAGAACTTAGGAGGAGAGGATGTTTACATTTATTGGGGGTATATTATTATTGATCCTTGGGTATTTTACCTATGGACGATATGTTGAGAAAGTCTTTGGAATTAAGGAGCGCCCAACACCGGCTTACACAAGTAGCGATGGGGTTGATTATGTTCCTATGAATACAGCAAAGAATTCTTTAATTCAGCTTTTAAATATTGCCGGTGTAGGTCCTATTTTTGGCCCTATTTTAGGAGCATTATATGGGCCTGTGGCCTTTTTATGGATTGTTTTTGGCTGTATCTTAGCGGGCGGAGTACATGATTATTTAACAGGAATGATCTCTATCCGTAATCGGGGCGCCCATCTACCAGAGCTTGCCGAGAAGTTTTTAGGGAAGGCGATGCGCCATATTGTAAATGCGTTTGCACTATTATTGTTAGTGCTTGTGGGAACGGTCTTTGTGTCAGCGCCAGGGCAGTTACTTTATGATCTAATGGGTGGAAAGGTTGGAATGGCGCTTATTGTCTCTGTAATCTTTATCTACTATGTATTAGCGACACTATTGCCGATTGATAAAATTATTGGCCGTTTTTATCCAATTTTTGGCATGTTATTAGTATTAAGTGCTGTGGGGATTGGTGTGGGCCTTATCGTCACAGGGGAAGCTGCAAATATTCCGGAGCTAACATTAACGAATCTCCATCCTGGTGGTTTAGCGATTTTCCCTCTTCTCTTTTTAACTATCTCGTGTGGCGCGCTATCAGGTTTTCATGCTACACAATCACCTATTATCTCTCGAACGACACAAAATGAACGTCATGGGCGTAAAATTTTCTACGGAATGATGATTGCAGAAGGGGTTATCGCGATGATTTGGGCGGCGGCTGCAATGGCGATGTTTTATGATCCTACAGCCCCATTTGGCGCTGGATTAAGTACGGTTCTTAAAGAAGGCGGACCTGCGTTAGTGGTGAGTAAAGTTGCGGTCATGATGTTAGGTGGTTTTGGCGGTACTATTGCTATTTTAGGGGTGATTATTTTACCGATTACCTCTGGAGATACAGCCTTTAGAAGCGCTAGAATGATTATTGCTGACTATCTAAAAATTGGGCAAGAGAAAATTACTCGTCGTTTATGGATTGCATTACCGATGTTTGTAATCTCGGCAATTTTATTACAACTAGATTTTAATATTCTATGGCGTTATTTCTCATGGGCGAATCAGTCAACCGCAGTGATTGCACTTTTTGTTGGGGCTATGTATCTCTATATTAGTCATAAAAATTACTGGATTTCATTATTGCCAGGAATCTTTATGTTAATGGCTACAACAACCTATATCTTAGAACAGCCTATTGGATTTGGTTTATCGACAGAGATTTCTCAAATCGGGGCGGTGATTATCTCGGTAATATTAGTTGCGCTCTTCTTTTGGCAGGCAAAGCGTCAAAGAGCATTAGATATGCCACTGGAAGAAGATTTAACAGGATGGGATGGCTCAGCGCCAGAAGGTTATGGCTTTAATTGTAAGGGACTTTAATTAAAGCTTACTTATAAAGATAGAAATGGCATAGAGAGAAAGCTTTGCTCTTTCTACTAAAAAGCTCTCGAAGTTTTCGGGAGCTTTTTTATTCTCAAAGTCATTAACGAAGAATTTTTTGCACCTGAATTTGTAATGCCGGCACTACTTCTTGCTTGAACCACGGGTTTTTCTTTTGCCAAATGCGATTGCGGGGAGATGGGTGGACTAGGGGGAAGTATTTTGGAAGGTATTGTGCGTAGTGATGGACGATGTCAGTCAATGTTTCTTTAGGAGAAGTTGCTAAGTATGCGTGATTGGCGTAGCTACCAATGATAATTGTCAGTTGGATATTTGGCATTAGTTCCAATAGCTTTGGGTGCCACTTTTCAGCAAAACCTTTACGCGGAGGAAGATCGCCAGATTGACCTTTGCCGGGGAAGTAAAAATCCATCGGTAAGATCGCAAAGAGGTCTGTATCATAAAATGTTTCCCGTGAAACTTGTAACCATTCGCGTAATTGATCACCGCTTGGATCATTCCAGTAAAGTTTAGTCTCTTCGGCAATTCTTCCTGGCGCCTGACCGATAATTAAAATCTTCGCCTTCGTGGATGCACTGTAAAGAGGGTCGATTCCTTGCTTAGTATAGACTTGATTCATCGGATCTTCTTTGATCGCTGTAAAGATCTTTTTGAGGGGCGTCATTAGGAAAACTCCTTTTATAATAAAATCAGTTTCAGAGCCTGCCTATTTGCCATCATGCAAGCTGCTTTGTTTCATAAGCGGTATTTTTTACTTTTAAAATATCGTTTCTTCATTTTAAAAGATCTATCTTGTAGCGGGAAGGAATGCGCGTATTCTTCTTACTATCTCGTGCCCGCAATTTAAGTCAAAGGCTTTTCTAGCCTTATTTCACTATAGTGCTTCTTAAATAGAATCACTTATATTCTCTTATTAATGACTCTTCTTTAAAGCATAGAATAATTTTGCAAGATTTTGAATATTATCCGTAATAATTTCTGGAGAGTGCGCCGCAAAACCAAAGAGTAGCGCTTTTTGCGATAAGGGCTTTGATCGGTGCCTATCTAAGGATTGCGGCCCAAGGTTAAGCGTTTGGCAAGCCTCCAGTAGGTAGGGAAGGTCTTCTGAGTTTTTAAGCCAAGCGACACTATGAATCCCGGAGTCTGTAGGAGGAATGATAAGATCATCTGCAAAATGTTCTTGAACGCTTGATCTTAAGGTGTTTTTTCGCTCTAAACATGCACGGCGAATTCGGCGAACATGTTTGGCATATTCCCCCTCTTTAATAAAAGCTGCTAATACTGCTTGCTCTAAAAAAGAGTTACAAGCATCTGCGTAATATTTGGCAATTTTAAAAGGTTCAATTAAAGCAGTCGGTAGTGCCAGAAATCCTAAGCGAAATCCCGGATAAAACATCTTAGAGAAGGTGCCGGAATAGATCACGCGGTTCATGTGATCTAATCCTTGCAAGGCTTGAATAGATCTTGATCGGTAGCGAAACTCCCCATTATAATCATCTTCAAATATCCAACGATTGCCGGCATTTGCCCATTCTAGTAGTTGTAAGCGCCGAGATAGGCTCATGGTTGTACCTAAGGGGAATTGATGAGATGGCGTACTGTAGATCAATTTACTCTTAGGATAATGTTTTTCGGCAAAAGGGATATCTGTTCCTTCTTCATCCCCTTTTACCCGATTAACTTTAATATGCCGGCTTAAAAAAGCGCCAAGAGCGCCATCATAGCCAGGATCATCGAGAATAACCTCATCATATGGGTTAAGAAGCACTTGAATCGCAAGATTAATGGCTTGTTGGGTGCCATTGACGATCATAATGTGATCTGCCGTAGTTTGAACGCCTCGTGTTGCCGTAAGGTAATTAGCAAGCGCTTCTCGTAACGGGAGATAACCCATCACATCGTTATAGCAAGTGATCTCTTTGTGTGAATGGCGAGAGATTCTCCCTAATAATCGGCTCCAAGTTGTTTGCGGAAAGAGATCAGTACAACCCACGCCTACCTTAAAGACCATAAAAGGTTTTTGTCTATTTTGATAACTTTTCCATCCTGATTGTAGCTGTGAGATTGCATCACTAATTTGAGGTGCTTCGACTGGCTTTGCCGATGGTGGGATATTTTGCGCGTTGGTAATGAGTTGATCAGGTAATGCTTGAATAGCATAAGGGACGACATAAGTGCCAGATCCTCTTCGAGTTTCAAGATAGCCTTCATCGATGAGCTGCTCAATCCCTTGTAAAATGGTATTGCGAGAAACATGCATCATCTCAGAAAGATGCCGGCTAGAGGGAATTTTCGTCCCAGCAGGGAGTTTGCCACTTAAGATTGCTTGATGAATCGCATGATAGACCTGCTCATTGAGCCGACCTTCTTGAAGCTGTAATTCTGGAAAAATGGCTTTTTGTCGCATATTGTCCTCTTTAAAAAGTGGATCTATCAAATATCTGAAAAGTGTCTCTTACAGGGAACCAATGATCTCATTATGATGAATATTGTCCGATTTAGGAAACTTTAAATAACAAGCGATCAGGAGTTTATAATGAGTGAGCAAAAGAACGTCGTCATTAGTTATGCAACACAAGCGGATTTTGCTGCGTGGTTGCCCCTTTGGCAAGGATATCAGGAGTTTTATGAGGTGAGCCTTTCTGAGAAGGTCACCACGACTTCTTGGAATCGTTTTTTAGATCCGCAATATGATCAGCATTGTATTGTGGCAAAAGTAGGGGATGAGATAGTGGGCTTTGCGCATTTCTTATTTCATTCATCTACTTGGGCGGTTGGGGCATATTGTTATCTTGAGGATCTTTTTGTCTCCCCCACAGTTCGTGGGCAGCAAGTGGGTAAGCAGTTAATTGAATTTTTAACAGAGGTTGCTAAATCTCGACATTGCGAAAGAGTCTATTGGCACACGCAAGAGACTAATCACCGTGCACAGCGCCTATATGATTGGATTGCTGAAAAGCCTGGGATGATCAAATATCTTATTACTTTGCCATAAGGCGCGTTATGAGTGTAAATCTTACCTGATTTTGTGTGGTGCATCTCTTGTAAGATTTTGATGATTAACGATTTCCTATCAGTTATGGTCAGTTGTGGGAGGGCTTTTGTTGAATAAACAATCGCTCTCTTTTTTGTTTTTAAGACGATATGGAGCGTTTAGTTGAGCGATCATGCCATTGTTGAGATTTGAGATCAAATAGTTTTCATTCTTATTTGCATTGAGGTATTGATAAGTTATCATGAAAGTCCTTTTCATCTGAGAGAGATTTTCAACGATGTCTATTTTTGATTCCCGCGTAAATTATAAACCTTTTGAATATCCCGGCATTTATCAGTTTACAGAAGCGATTAATAATGCATTTTGGGTGCACAGCGAAGTAGATTTCACCGCAGATACGCAAGATTTCCATTCCCATTTAAATCAAGCTGAGCAGTCAGCGATTAAAAATAGCCTACTTGCCATCGCGCAGATTGAAGTGGCGGTAAAATCTTTTTGGGGCAATCTCTATCACCATTTTCCAAAGCCAGAATTTAATGGGTTAGGGAGTACTTTTGCAGAGTGTGAATTTCGTCATTCAGAAGCCTATTCACGCCTGTTAGATGTTCTTGATTATAACGATGAGTTTGAAAAGCTCTTAGAAGTGCCGGTTATTAAGGCGCGCGTTGAGTATCTTTCAGAGGCATTACAGTTTTCTAATAACAGTGATGATCGCCAAAAGTATGTGATCTCTTTAATTTTATTTTCTCTTTTGATTGAAAATGTCTCTCTCTTTAGTCAATTTGCGATTATTTTGTCCTTTACTCGCTTTAAAGGCTGGATGAAAAATGTCAGTAATATTATTGCGTGGACTTCGATTGATGAGCAGATTCACGCAAATGCCGGCATTTATATTATTAATATTATCCGTAAAGAATTCCCCGATTTCTTTGATGCTGAAATGGTTACTCATGTTCGGGAGGTGGTGCAGCACTCTCTTAAAATTGAGGGAGAGATTCTCGATTGGATCTTCTTACAAGGAGAGATTGAGACGGTGAAAAAGCATGATCTTTTAAACTTTATGAAGTTTCGTGTTGATGAGAGTTTAGTGCAGATCGGTTTTGAAAAGATTTATCACATTAGTCATGAAGATTATCAACCGATGGCTTGGTTTGAAGAGGAAGTATTTGCTAATAGCCTAGATGATTTCTTTGCTAAGCGTCCCACAGATTATACAAAACATGATAAGAGCATCACGGCGGATGACCTCTTTTAGAGGATAAAAATTAATTTTATCCCATTTTGATAAATACCTGCATGACAAGATAAAGCCCATAAATGCCGGCAATTATTGCAAGAAAGCGTGCAGGATTTTTCGGAAATAAATCCGCTTGAAAAGAGATGAAATGTAGATGGCTTTAGTAGTAAGAAAATTTTGATGCTACAAGAGAAGAAGATTATGTAATGCCGGCAAGCAATCAAAAAAAAGTATGTAGGATTTACGTCGGCAATGAATCAGCTTTAAATGAGATAAAGCTATTAACAGCTTTAAACGAGATAAACGAATAACCTTTTTAGTGACATAACGAATGATGAAAAATTATTTATTACCTTTTGAAACCGAAGAATCCACGATTGAACATGAAAAGCTTTGGTGGCTCAACTCAGAAAGTGAACAGATCTTAAATCGCGGTTATCTCTTAAAAGGGGAAACGGTTAAAGGCGCTATTCACCGAATTACAGAAGCTGCAGCAACAAGATTAAAGCGCCCAGAACTTCAGCCTCAGTTTGAAGAGATTATAGAGCGTGGTTGGATGAGTTTAAGCTCTCCTATTTGGGCCAATATGGGAACAGAGCGAGGATTGCCGATCTCTTGTTTTAATGTCAGTTTGCCAGATCGCATTGAGGGGATTACCCACAAACTTGGGGAAGTGATTATGCAAACCAAGATTGGCGGCGGCACTTCTGGTTATTTTGGGCATCTTCGTGAGCGGGGAAGCGCGGTTACGGATAATGGTAAAAGTAGTGGCGCTGTGAGTTTTATGAAGCTCTTTGATACGGCGATGGAAACGATCTCTCAAGGCGGCGTTCGCCGTGGTGCTTTTGCCGCTTATCTTGATATTGATCACCCTGATTGTGAGGAGTTCTTACAAATTCGCAATATTGGTAATCCCATTCAAAATCTCTTTTTTGGCGTTTGTATTCCTGATTATTGGATGCAGGAGATGATTGATGGCGATCGTGAAAAACGGCACCTATGGGCGAAGGTTTTAGAGAGCCGCCAAGAGAAGGGCATGCCCTATCTCTTCTTTTCCGATAATGTGAATCGTCATAAGCCGCAAGTCTATAAAGATCATAATATGCGCATTAATGGTAGCAATCTCTGTACGGAGATTATGCTTCCTTCCAATATTGATGAGTCATTTATCTGCTGTTTATCCTCGATGAACTTAGAGCTTTATGATGAATGGAAAGATACAAAAGCGGTGCAATTAGCGATTCATTTCTTAGATGCGGTGTTGCAAGAATTCATCGATAAAACAGAAGATAATTATTATCTTGGGGCGGCAAACCGTTTTGCTAAACGCCATCGTGCCATCGGACTTGGGGTTTTAGGCTGGCACTCTTATTTGCAACGTAACCGAATTCCTTTTGAGAGCATGCAAGCAAAGATGCTAACGGGGGAGATTTTTAAAAAGATGCAAACGCAAGCAGATGAAGCGACGAAGGAACTTGCCTTAATGTATGGTGAGCCAGAGCTCTTAAAAGGTTATGGTCGCCGCAATACAACCACAATGGCGATTGCACCAACAACCTCTTCTTCTGCCATTTTAGGGCAGAGTTCACCAGGAATTGAGCCATTTAGTAGTAATTACTATAAGGCAGGATTATCAAAGGGGAACTTTATGCGTAAGAATCGCTATCTTAAAGTTTTACTAGAAGAGAAAGGACTCGATAATGAAGAGACATGGCGCACCATTATGCTCGCTGGCGGCTCTGTTCAGCATTTAACGGCACTTACTGAAGAAGAGCGCGCGGTCTTTAAAACCTTTAAAGAGATTAGTCAGCTAGAGATCATTCAGCAAGCGAGTATTCGCCAGAAATATATTGATCAAGGGCAGAGTATGAATATTAATATTCCGGCAGCGCTTCCGATTAAAGAGGTGAATCAGCTGTTGATTGAAGCTTGGCGATTAGGGATTAAATCAGTCTACTATCAGCGTAGCCAAAGCGTCGCAAAAGAGATGGTGGCAAGTTTAGTTGCTTGCTCGAGCTGCGAAGCATAAGTTTTAATTTATCTAAGAGAAGGCAAACCCACTTTAATCGTGGGTTTTTTATTGATCTTTATATATTACTAATAATTTAGAGATTGTTTGTTAATATGTGACTAATGTCACTCTTTTAGTTTAGAATAGAGAGTCTATATTTTATTTGAAGATTAAATCGTGGGAGAAGCGATGACAGAACTTGTTTTTGGTTCGCTAGTGTTTTTGCCAGGGATATTGAAAGTATTAATTTTAGGCTTTTTTATCTGGTTGTTTATCCGAGGGTTTTATCGTAAGAAACTCTATTCTGGGGGAATTTGGCATCCTAATTTAGTAGATATTAGTGTCTATTTTGTTTCACTTTATGTGAGTCACCTAATCTTTCTATTTTTACAAGGTTAATCGATGAAAGCAGCTTTAAAAAAATATTTAATGACGGTTATTGCCGCATTTGTATTGATTGTAACAGCTTACCAATTATGGAATTTTTATGTATTAGGCGGCTGGACGCGTGATGGTAAGATCCGCGCTGATGTGATTCAAGTCTCTTCTCAAGTTTCGGGAAGATTAGTTAATTTGCCGATTGTTGATAATCAGTTAGTGGAGAAGGGAGATCTTCTATTTGAGATTGAGGCCATTGATTACGAGATCAATTTACGTAACGCACAAGCGCAGTTAGAGCAGCTCCGTATTCGTCAAGAGCAAGCAGAATTACAATATAATCGCCGAACAGAGTTAGGGAATGTGGCGGCAATCTCTAAAGAGCATTTAGAAGAGGTGAAGTATAATTTAGACCTGTTAAATGATCAGGTGCAACAAGCAGAGATTGCGGTTGAAAAAGCGACATTAGATTTAAGCCGCACAAAAATCTATGCCGAAGTCAGTGGCTATGTCACCAATTTAAATATTCGTGTGGGGAATTTTATTCCAGCAGGGCAACCTTTATTTGCTCTTGTCGATAAGCATAGCTTTCATGTTGTGGGGTATTTTGAAGAGACTAAACTTCCCTATATTGAGGTCGGGCGTAGAGTCGAAATCATCCCTTATAACGGTGGGGAGAAGATGTATGGGCATATTACAGGTTATGGCCGAGCGATCTTCGATCAAAGCGCGCAAACAGGTGAGCAGTTGTTGCAAGCTGTTAAACCCAATTATCCTTGGGTCACCTTAGCGCAGAGAATCCCTGTTAAAATTGTGTTAGATCTAGATGAAGCGGCACTAGATGCGCATAAATTGATTGCAGGGACAACGGTTACGGTGATTGTTTTGGATGAAGATTAATGAAACAAGCTAAAGTAAAAGCGCCGTCTATCAATAGCGTTGATCAGATTGAAATAAAGTCACCAAGCTTTTTAGCAAAGCTTGGAGCATATTTTGCCGGGCTCAATTACTCTTATGGACTGCGCGTTGTTATTGGCGTTGCGATCGCATGGTTTATTGCCTTTAGGTTGCAAACAGATAAGCCTTATTGGTCTATCATGACGGTTGTGATCGTTACTTTGCCTCTTCAAAGTATGCTAGTGGAGCGCTTTATTGCCCGTTTAATCGGGACTTTAGTCGGGGCAATTATGGTCAATGTGATTGCCATGTTTGCGCTAAATGATCAGTGGTTATTTACGATCTATATGGGATTATGGCTCTCTCTTTGCGCCTATCTTGCAACGGCTAAAAGCCCTATGACGACCTATTGCTTTGCGCTTTGTGGTTATACCTCGGCAATTTTAGGATTTGCGCTCTCTATTTCACCATCGGGCTATATGGTATTTCAGATCTCCCAAGCACGAATTTTAGAGATTTTAATCGGATTAGTCGTTGCCTTTTTTGTCTCGATGTTATGGCCGGCATATCTTGAGCGAATTGCTATTAAACAAAAGCTAAGATTACAGCGTGCTGCTGTGCGTAGGCTATATCAAGCGCTATTAACGCCGGATTATCCTCAAGAAGAATTTAATAAGCAGTATGAAAAAATTCTATTAGGTTTAATGGATTTTAGAGATCTTATCTTTCAAGAGTTTTTATCAGTCTCAACATTAAGAGAGGATAACCAAGCAGTTTATCGTTACACCTATCGTTTAATAAGAGCTGTTTCAGGCATATTGGCGTTACATTTTATTAAGAAGGATTTATTAAAAAAAGCAGCGCTTAAAGCGCCATTAGAATCTTATTTGCATGCTTTAAATAGTTGGTTTTCATCTCCGAGTACAACTTTAAGAAAGCTCGATAGCCAGCCAAAAGCCCCCAAAGTTTTATTAGATCATCCTAAGGGGCGTATTTTTGTTGAAAAACTGAGTGAAAAATTTCAGGATCTCTATAGTACAAAACTTGAGAAATCTTTAGATGAGTCGCTCTATATTCCGAGTCGGAAAATCTATTATAGTGATAAAAAAGAGGCGATTATTAATGCTGTGAGAACCTTTGCCAGTATTATGCTAGGAATGTTTATCTGGATGGAAACGCAGTGGGATGTTGGATATATCTTACTGATACTGATTGGTATTCTTTGTACATTAGGCGCAACCTTTCCGATGGCGACAAAACTCTTAACGATCACCTTTATTGTCTCTATCTTTGTCACAGTTCCCCTCTCTTTTGTCTTAAAGTTTGGGATATTAATCAATGTCAATCACATCATTCCGGCAATGATGGTGGTTTTACCGTTATACCTATTTGCGGCAATGTTACAGGTAAAGTCGATGTTAGGATACCTGATTGGTTACAGCTTTTTGATGGGCTCGGCATTTTTAATTGGTTTTTCAAACCCTATGACTTATAACTTTGAGGCTTTTGCTAATCAGGTTTATGCATTATTAGCCTCTTTAGCCATTATCTTAGTGATCTTTCATCTTATTCGCCCAAGTAGTGATACTGTGAAGATGCAGCGAATGAAGCGAGAGATTGCCATAAGATTTTCTGAGCAAGTCAATCAAACGACTGATCGTTCTATTAAAGATTTTGGCGCTTATTTAAGTAGTGCCGTGCAGCGGATTAAAACGGTGCCAGCGATGCCTGCAAAAACAGAGTTTTTAGCTTATGGCTTTTTGGCAAGCGTTATTTTAAAAGAGCAACGCAGGATGGAGATGCAGGGTATTGCTTGGGATCTGCCACTCTCTTTGCAGCAATCGATTGAAGATGAACGCATTAAAGATGCGCTAGAAGAGACTATTCAATTAGAAGCAAATGCACAAGGAATTCCTAAAAGTGCTTACTGGATTTTGCGCTGCGCACTGACCTCTTTTAATGATTTCTTAGAGGCGCAAAAATAATCTTAAAAGCTCATTTATCACTGTCAACTGCTTATTAAAAACCTCGTAGATTTAAAATCTGTGAGGTTTTTTTTGTGGGCCTATTGTTGGTAGAAAATTGAAGATTTAAAGTTTAAATGATGAATTAACCTTCTAATAGTAGAGTTAATTTTCTTTTGTTTGAATGTTTTGTAAATAAACATTTTTATAGGTTTACATAAAGTATTTTATAGTGTTGATAACGCTAGTTAAAAGGGGGCTTTGAGGAAGAGCTGCCTATTTCCCCTAGTTAATAATAAATCGTTGAGGGAATATTTTATGAAAGATCTTGTTTTTGGATCACTCATTTTTTTACCCGGAGCATTTAAAGTCTTTGTTGTCGGTTTTTTTATTTGGCTAATTGTTCGGGGTTTTTATAAAGATCAATTATATGCCGGGGATGTTTGGCATCCAAATCTAGTAGACATCAGTATCTACTTCGTTTCGCTTTATGTTAGTCATCTGATCTTTCTATTGTTACAAGGTTAAGTATGAATGCATCTTTAAAACGTTATTTAATAACAGTGATTGCGCTTTTTGCGTTAATTCTTACCGCTTATCAACTCTGGAATTTTTATGTTCTTGGGGGTTGGACGCGAGATGGCAGAATTCGAGCAGATGTTATAGAAGTATCCGCGCAAGTTGCAGGAAAGCTCATAGATCTACCGATTAGTGATAATCAATTAGTGCAAAAAGGGGATCTATTATTTCGGATTGATCCTATTGATTATGAGATTAATCTCAAAAATGCAAAAGCTCAATTAGCGCAGCTTAAAATTCGCCAAGAGCAAGCATTACATCAATATCATCGCCGGACAGAGTTAGGCAGTGCGGCTGCGATCTCTTTAGAGCATTTGGAAGAAGCAAAATATAGT
Organism: Ignatzschineria rhizosphaerae; assembly: GCF_022655595.1. Taxonomy (NCBI): domain Bacteria; kingdom Pseudomonadati; phylum Pseudomonadota; class Gammaproteobacteria; order Cardiobacteriales; family Ignatzschineriaceae; genus Ignatzschineria; species Ignatzschineria rhizosphaerae. The sequence continues at coordinate 2,248,154 of NZ_CP093379.1, read as the reverse complement.
TTAGATCTCTTAAATGATCAGGTAGAGCAAGCGGAGATTCAAGTTGAAAAAGCTGAGCTTGATTTTAGCAGAACAAATATCTACGCCGCAGAGAGCGGTTATATTACGAATATGCAATTAAGAGAAGGGGATTATATCCCTGCTGGAACGCCTTTATTTGCGCTTGTTGATAGTAATAGTTTTCATGTGGTGGGATATTTTGAAGAGACAAAACTCTCTTATATTGATGTGGGGCGCCGGGTGGAACTTCTTCCTTATAATGGGAACCCCAAAATGTATGGTTGTATTACCGGCTTTGGGCGCGCGATTTTTGATCAAAGTGCACAAACAGGAGAGATGTTACTGCAATCGGTGAAGCCTAATTATCCATGGGTCACATTAGCACAGAGGGTTCCGGTCACGATCGCCTTTGATCATTCTTTAAAGGAGATTGATACTCAAAACCTGATTGCCGGAACAACCGTAACGGTTGTGGTATTAGATCAATGGTGCGAAGACTTAGAGCCTCAATAATATTTGGATTAATGACCATATAAAAGGATATAGCATTAATAATGAAAGGCGCTTTTAGAAAAATCAGTTGGCAATCTATGTTGCAATATCTGGCGGGATTGAACTATTCGCATGCTTGCCGGATGGTGCTAGGGATGGGATTGGCCTGGTTTATTGCTTTTCGCTTACAGACTGATAAACCTTATTGGGCAATGATGACAGTTGCAATAGTCACGCTACCGATGCAAAGGATGTTAGTAGAGAATTTTTTAGCAAGATTTATAGGCACAGTTTTGGGGGTAATCTCTGTTAATATTATTGCGGCATTAGCCTTAAATGATCAATGGCTCTTTGTGATCTATATGGCGATTTGGCTTGCGATCTGCTCCTATCTTGCAAGCTCTTTAAGCCGGCTTTTTACCTATGGTTTTGCATTGTGTGGTTATACAGCTGCGCTAATTGGATTTACCCTTTCCGTAGCACCTTCTTCTTACGCGCTTTTTCAAATCTCTCAGGCAAGAATTTTGGAGATCTATATTGGATTAGCGACCGCTTTTTTTATTTCGATGTTGTGGCCAGCTTTTTCAGAGAGAATCGAGATTAAGCGTAAACTTCGTGAAAAGCGAACTCAAGCTCGTAGGCTTTATCAATCTTTATTAACGGTTGATAATGATCATCACTTTTTTTATAAAGAGTATCGAGCGGCGTTATTGGGATTGATGGATTTTCGAGATCTAATATTTTATGAGTTTTTATCAGCTTCCAGTAATTCGGCAGAAAATACTCGGCTATATCGTTATGGACATCGATTATTACACGCTATCTCCGGCATTTTACTGTTAGATATGTTAAAGCGAGAGTTGCTGAAAGATGTTCCAGAAGTAATGACGCAATATCTCTCTGATTTAAAACGCTGGTTTTCCTCAGCAAGTTTATCGCAAGGGAAATTAGCCCATAAGCCAAAAGCGCCTAGTCAATTACTCCAAAACGATAAGGGGCGACATTTTGTAGCACTTTTAGATGAAAAGTTAGATGAGATATTAAGTGCCCAATATCGTTATGAGCATGGGGAGACTTCATCTAAAGCGGTGATGGGTGGCACGGAAGATGTGGCAGACTTTCCTAACTTAAAGAGAAGGACATTCTATATTCCAGGATTTAAGGTCTATTATAGTGATAAAAAAGAAGCGCTATTAAATGCGGTGAGGACTTTTCTCTGTATTATGACAGGGATGTTTTTTTGGATGGAAACACAGTGGGATTTTGGTTTTGTTCTACTGATTTTAATCGGTATTATCTGCACAATTGGTGCTACTTTATCGATGGTGACTAAAGCAATCACTATGATGCTAAGCGCGATGATGTTAGTCGCTATTCCGATAAGCTTCATTTTAAAATTTGGAATTTTAATTCAAGTATCCACTATGGAAGTGGCGATGCTGATTGTGTTGCCGATCTATTTTATCGCGGCCTTATTGCAAGGGAGATCGGTGAAGGGGATATTAATAGGTCTTGGTGTGTTAATCTTTTCTCCGATGTTAGTCTCTTTTTCAAATCCTATGGAATTTGATATTAGTACTTTTGCCAATACCTCCTTGACGATGGTGGTTGCCTTTGTCATTTTATTATTAATGTTTAATATCATTCGCCCAAGCTCGAGTGAGGCGAAATTAGCGCGAGTACGATTGAGTATTTTTAAGCAATTTAAGCGGTTAATGCAGCCAGAAGGAGCTTCTCAATTCACATTAAAAAGACCTCAAAAAATCCATCAGCATTTAGCGGCTAATATTTCTGAAAAATCTCTAAGAGATTATGAGGCTTATGTTTATAGTGCGATCCATCAAGTACGATTATTGCCCGATAATACAGAGAGATCTCTCTTTGTGATTTATGCTTATCTAACATTAGCGATTTTAAGAGGGCAGTTAAGATTTAAGCATCGTGGCGAGCTGTGGTATTTGCCAGCAGAATTATTGGCAGCATTAGAAGCTGAAGATCTAGAGGCCGCCTTAGTGATTGTGATGGTGCAAAAAGAGAAAGGTAATGAACATGAAAAGCTTGCTTATTGGGAATTACAATGTGCGTTAATGGCGTTACAAGAGTTTTTAGGAACGAGCGCTGAAAAGTAAGCTTATCTAATCATAGGGGGCGCCTAATAAGATTACCGATATTGGTCGGTAGGCAAAATATTGGCAGATAAAAAACCCACTTTAAGTGGGTTTTTAGTATATTCATCATTCTTAATAAGAGATCTGCTTTATAGCGAAAAATCAATGATAGGACCATTAGGCACAATACCTGATGGATTAAGTGATGGATGGCTCTCATAGTAGTGATGTTTAATGTGAAACATATTCACTGTCTCTTTAAACTCGTCTCTAGCATAGAGCTCACGAAGGTAACGCCAAATTTCTGGGAAATCTCTTAATTGCTGACGGTTACATTTAAAGTGGCTGTAGTAGACTGCATCAAAGCGAATGAGCGTTACAAAGAGGCGAATATCTGCTTCAGTGAGTTGATTACCGACTAAAAAATGCTTCCCTTTAAGATGATTCTCAAGGTAATCAAGCGCTGAGAAGAGCTCTTGATAAGCAATATTATAAGCCTCTTGTGTTGTCGCAAAGCCGCAGCGATAAACGCCATTATTAATAGAGTTATAAAAGCGATCATTCATGGCATCAATTTCGCTACGAAGGTGCTCCGGATAATAATCGCCGGCAATAGCGCCAACATCATCAAAAGCATTATTAAACATGCGGATAATTTCTGCAGATTCATTGCTAACGACAGTATTATTCTTCTTATCCCAAAGAAGGGGAACGGTTACTACGCCGCCATTTTCTTCATAATTTGGATCGACTTTATGATAGAGCTCATATAGGAATTTTGCATGATAGAGTGGATCTTCTTCAGCTCCATTTTCAGCTTCAAAGTGCCAACTCTCTTTTCCCATGCGCCAATGGACAACGGTGATTGGAATAAATTCTTGTAACCCCTTTAAGTTACGCATAATAAGCGTGCGATTCGCCCAAGGGCAAGCAAGGCTCACATAGAGATGGTAACGATCTTTTTCTGGGGTAAAACCGCCTGAACCAGAAATGCCGGCACTACCATCTTTAGTAATCCAGTTCCGAAACAGACTCTCTTTGCGCTTAAAGCTTCCTTTTTCGACACTATTCATCATGTGTAACTCCTCGATTATTGTGATTAATATTGAATTAAAATCATTGTAGCATTGCTAATAGGTGCTTGAGATAGGAGAAGATCATTTCTCTCATGCCTACGATTCATCAATCATAGGCATGGATATTTCTGCGTGTTTGGAGATTAATCATGATATTCCCTGTCTTTTTTGTAGCGATACGTTATATTTAATAGCTTCATTTCACAGGTTTAGTTGAGGTAAAAGTGTTAAATATTAGTTCTGCAAAAATAGAGAAGATGATTATTCATCAGGTTGGTAATAAAGGGCGTGAAGAGGGTTGCCTCTTTTCTGAAACGAGTATTTTGCCAAGTGAAACTATTGAATCTTTATTGTTAGAACATTACCTATTGCCTCTTAGTGAGCTTGATGAAGTGTATGAGTTTAATCATGATCCTCGTAGCGATGGAGATAGTGATGCAGATAGTGATTTAGATGAGAGTGAGAGCCCTATAGATTCCATCCCAGAGATCAATGAGCAAATGCCGGCAAATATCATTGCCGAGCTTTCATCGAAGGTTTTTGAGCTTGAGGATTTTACACAAGAGATCTCCGTTAAAATTGCCGAGCATCTTTATAGTGTCACAAGTCACCCGAATATCTCTGGGGGGGATTTTATTATTATTCTCTTTTCCAATATCTTTGTGAATGCAGATGTGATCTCAGCGCTTGGGATTTTTAAAGTAGAATCTAAAGATGATTATCTTGATATCTTTGACAATAATGGCACATTAGAATTTATTGAGAAAGAAGGGATTTCGCTGAAAGATATTCAAAAAGGCGCGTTGATTTTATCCCATGATGCTTCTGTTTTAGCCATTGATAGCAATAAAAAGCGCACGAAATATTGGCACGAAGATTTCCTTAATCTTCAGCCAAAACAGACAGAGCTAGCAGAGTTAAGAGCAAGTAATGCGCTCCTTCGGGGCTTAAGTAAGCGTATCGAAGCGCCAGATCAGCGTTTAGAGTTTAATCGTCATTTAGAAGCGCACTTAAATGAGCATGATGAGATTCGTTTTAGGGATCTTGAAAATTTCTCCCGCAATTATGTCGAAGAGCAAGATATTAATCGGGTTTTTAAATCGGTGCAGAATAAGTCAGGCTTTGAGATTGATAAAAACAGAGCAGTGCCGAGTGATCAATTTCGTGAAGAGTCCCAAAATTACATGAAGAAGATGCGAATTTCTAATGGCATTGATTTAGTGATTAGTAATCAAGATGCCTACCTTAATGGGATTACCATCGAAGAGACAGAGAAAGGTTTCCGGGCGGTGATTGATTTTGATATTTATGAATCCGTGGAAGAAGAGCAATAATTTATTATTAAAGGAACATTTTATGCTAAAACTCATCGCCGAAGATTATATCGATCCAGCAAAGATCGAATTTGTATTACCGTTATATGAAGAGCTTGTAGAGAAAACAAGACAAGAGCCTGGTTGCATCAGTTACGAGCTTTGCCAAGACCTTAAAAATCCTGGGCACTTTGTCTTTATTGAAGCTTGGAAGGATTATGATGCATTAGATGCACATGTCGCTTCTGAGCACTTTCAGCGCTTAGTGCCACAAATTGATGCTTATACCGTTGGAGAAGCGAGATTCACGCATTTAGAAAAAAGATTCTAAAAGATTTCTTTGAGTGAAGCTCCCACGAGAGTTTACTTTAAAGTGATTGAGCTATCAGAAGAAAAAGCCGTGACATGATCTAACAAAATGATGAAGTGGCGATATAAAGCTACTCAATAAAGGCTTTGAGAGCTTCATAGTAGCTTTGCTAAATCCCCCAATATTTTGATTTTAATTGGGGGGAATTGGCAAATACTATTTAGTATATGTATCTATGCGAGATATTGATCCTTAATTATTTTAAGAAGTTTGCTCTTTTCTAAATAGGACTGAGGCACTTGCAAAGTAACTGTTATAACGCCGGGATGTCTTCCTATTTCAATGGAGCCCGTAACAGTTGCGCGGTTCATCACCTCTTCGACAGGAACATTAAATAATTTTCCGGCACGCTCTAGTCCATTAGTCGTTGCTTCATTAAGCGTCGCTCCTGTGCCAATAACTGAGAGAGGTAATGATTCTTCTAGTTCATTAAATCCCAGCTCCTCTGCCAGTTTTTTAGCGACTTGTCGCTCTTTGTCTGTTAATGGTTTTGCGGTGTAAGGTAAATCTTCTATATTCGGGAGAAGAATTGGGCCTTCAAGGTTAAGGTTTTTTAAAACATGTACTTGTAAATGAGCCGTTCCAGCAACATCGGCAGTATGTCCTGAAATCTCACCATCGCCTTGCATTGCATGCATATCTCCTAGATAGATACCTCCACCTTCAACCTTCACTGGGCAGATCAGAGTTGCGCCTGCTCGTACTCGGCTAATATCCATATGTCCATCTGTGCGATGTTGATCTAATTCTTCCTGTGTTACAGCGTATTCATGACTAGCGCCAACTAGAAAAGAACCAAAATCTCCAGCATTATGGGAGTCGGGAAGTGCTTTCGATGGAGTTGTGCCGAGTTGTCCTAAAAATGGTCTCATACGGGCAATTGTCCCGACAAGATCCGAAGGAGCTAGGCTTACTACGGGGTTTTGGATTGAGTTTTCAGGAGTTCGCATATAATGCTTTCCATCTTTAGCGATGGATTCCGCAACTGATTTAGGTACCGTAACACCGATGTCATTAATGGCATCAAAGACCATGGTATAACCATTTGTTAATTTAAATGGTGCAGCTTCTTTACCACAATTTTGGCAGATAATTGCCTCTTTACCAATTCCTTTTACCGTTGTTTTAGGCCTTAAGGTTCCACAGGAGTCGCATTTTGCTGCAACAAAAGGATCATCATTAAAGCGCCCATTAACAGGTTGATCGCTACCAGATGCAGTTGCAATTGATGTGACATCAATAGAAATAATTTTAATAGCAATAGCATCTCCAATTTCAGCACCTTCTACGAATACTGGCTGAGTGACTTCATGCCCACCTTTGAGTTCTGGCGTTAACATAGGACCCCAGCATCCGGGAGCGGTATGTGCGATGATATGCCCACCATCTTTAACAGGGCCGAGCATCTCTTTCTCGGGATCTAAGATGCCATCCACAAAAGTATCTACTAATATTGTATCTACAGCTTTCTTCATATTAAATCCTCCGATTAACAATTTTAAATCTTGTGTCTATATTCAACATAGCACTTTTAAATTTATTTCTCTTGATGTAAATATTTAATTAGTTAAATATTTCTATAATTTAAATCACCGAACATAGTGCATTTTGTCGCGTTTTCTGTGATGATAGCGTCTCTTAAAAGGTTTACCGGCATTCTACCTTTATCAAATGCCGTGAGGTGCATTGTTATATTTTTATTAGAAAGCTATTTATGAACAGATATCTCTTTAAAGTTTTTATTTTCTTCTCTATATTTATCTCTTCTTTTAGCTTCTCACAGGTCGTAGATGGTAGATATCTCGGGGCTGGTAGTGAAAGTGATGTGATCATTGAAACCAATGATATTGGGCAACAACGTTTTTTAATGAATATCCTTGGAGGTAATGGGCATGTCTGTTTTGATGTCGCCGGTACAATCAAAGGGAATCAAGGGCTTGTTGATGATGAGGAAGAGTTGGGGCAGTGTGAACTTACCTTCACGCAAAAAGGGCATATTCTTGATGTGAATATTGAAACGTATGAAGAATGCCGGCAATATTGTGGCATGCGTGCCACCTTAGAAGGCTCTTACCGTATTCCCCCGCAAGCTTGCACCTTGAATGCGATCGCATTACAGCGCCAAGAGTTTCAAGCTCTATATGATCAAAAGCAATATAAAGATGCCGAGAATATCCTTAATAAACTTCTCAATCAATGTAATTTCTACCTTGATTTCGTAGCGTATGATGCCATTCGCAATGATCTTGCTTTAACCCTTTATCATCAAGATGCTCCAGAACTCTGCATTGAAGTTCTCACCAGCACTATTGCCGTTGATCAAAATGCTTATCTTCCCCCAATGGAGCAAGAGCTTTATGAAGAAATAGAAAAAGCGATTTTGTTTAATTGGGAGTTGTGTGGTGGGGAATAAAAAGGTCATTTCTTTTATTTTGCAGTTTTTGGAATGTTGAATTGTCTGTTTGGGCTGATATATTATCTAAATTGTTATTTAGTAGTTGTTTTTATTTGATCTAATGCAACTAAGATATCTTTGAAAGAAGAAACATGATTAGTCTCAAGAACTCTTTTCTTAATACCATTAAAAAAGTCTTTATTCTTAAAGACTCCTGGGTTTTTTTTTGTATATCTTAAATTATTAGCGCTAAAAATAGCTTTTAAATAAGCTCCGTGATAATGAGCTGTATTCATATTGTTTTGTTTTTTATCCGAAGTAAGAAGGGAAGGGTCATAGGTAGTCACATCGTATTTATGCTTGAATTCTTTGAGTTCTTCACTTAAATTTTCATCTGTAGGAAAGAAGTTATTATTCGCTAGTCCAAAAGTTTCTATACAAATTTTTTGAATTATAATGTTGACAATTACAGTTTTATTTAAGCTGTATTTTTGTATATTACTTTCAATATAAGCTTTTCTTTTGTCGATATCTTCTTCATCAGCATCTACAACAATCCAAAAGTTATCGTAATTATATTCATTTACTTCTTTGATCGCATTTTCAAGATAATTAGTGATGATAGATGGATAGCCGTTCCCACTAATAATATAAAATTCATTATCTTGAGGCGCTTCAGGAGTTCTTTTTTTAATGAAGTTAGTATTTTCTATAATCCAATTTGGATAAATAATTTTTTCTGTTCTTCTACCTTCTACTAATACATATAGGCTCATGATGTAAATACACCTTCTTCATAGACGTCTGAGTTTATTAAAGAAAGGAAAGCATCATGTCTAGATGTATTTAGATTTAAGTCAATAACAGGGTCATATGATTTAATTATGCTTTTATCTCTAGCTATTACTTTCCAGCTATCCATAGATATATTATTAATAATATATGGGTGATGGCTAGTTAATATAAACTGGATATTTTGGTTATATTGTTCAAAAGAAAGCATATCAACAATTTCATCTAGACAATTAATTCCTAATCCGTTTTCAAACTCATCTATGAGGAAAACAATATTTTCATTTGAAAGATAGAAAAAGCAGAGGAGCATCAGAGATTTGGACATACCAGAAGACAGCTTGTCTCCAGAGATAAGATTTTTATTATCTATTTCTTTAATTAAAATTAAATATCTAGTCGCACTTTCAGGATAAATGAATTCTTTTACGGTTATGCTATCAACAAAGGGGAATATTTCTTTATATCTATCAGTAATGTCGGAAAATACTTGGGGAATATGCATTTCGCAGAAATGTAATTTTTTTTCAATACTCCAATCGAGTTTTTTTAATTCTGATATATTAATGTCAGTATTTTGAAGGTCTACATCTTTTTTTCGTTTTGGGGATATATGATGAATGTTTAATCCCTCTACACTTAAATAATCATTGTTTAATATAGTTATCCTCTTTATTGCTGAAATAAATTCTACTATTGCAGGCTCGTCTCTAAGAGAATTTAAAGAGCTTTCATTATCGGGAAGCTTTATTTTAATATTTTTTTTATTAAAAATAAAATTGGTGGGGCTTCTTTCAAGTATTTTTTTATCATCGATATAAAACTGCTCGGAGATAAGTTTAGCATCATCATCAGTAACTTTCTTATCTATTGCAGAGAGAAGGTTAGCAATGAATGACTCTCTGGGATCTTTAGATAACTCATCAAAAATATTTTTTTCAATGTAAGAGAACTCACCAAGCCATCTATAGTTAGTGTTATTGAAGTTGATTTTAACTTCCCATTTGAAGCCGTTAATTGATGAACCTCGTAGAACTTTTTTTAAATCAGATATCGCATTCAATATAGATGTTTTTCCAACACCAGAAGGGCCGACTAATAAGGTCATGTTTTGGTCAAAAGTTAAGGGTTCTATTGTAATGCCACCAGTGTAGCTAGCCGAGAAATATTTAATGATCATGATTTAATAGTCCATTGTTTTATAGCTCTTTGAAGAGTATCAATAAGAATAGTATGTAGCAGGATTAAGTACATATAGAGATATTACTGTGTTACTGTATGGATTGGTAGTCATATTTAAGTTGCATATTATCATTAGTGTATAAATATGTTGTAAAATGTCTAACCAAGTTTATTCGCAATTTCTGTAGCTGTGGGATTGTAGTATATCATCAAAGAGCTCGTATTCTTATGATCTATTATTTCAGTTAAATTAAAGGCATAAGTTGTCATGGACAAAATTGAGGAAAGATAACCTCATCTTTTCTCTTTGTGTGTTATTTTGCGGAGTGTTTTCAATACTATTTATTGAACCTAGTAATTGGAATAATTTAATAGTTCCTAGTTTAGGTAGGTGATTATAATTTTTTAAAAATAAAAAAGCCACTTCCTTTCGAAAGTGGCTTTTTCAGCTAGCTGGTGGAGGCGGCGGGAATTTTAGCTCTTTTCCTTTTTGCGGTTATATACGGTAATCTGCGATACTATCTGCTTATTCAAGATATTTCATAAGAGTATTTTAGGGGTTCTTCGGTAGTTTAGGTGACTCTATTCCCGCCAGAAATCCCGCCTAGTCGTGGAGCTGTATTATGTATGTTAGAAAACGTGGTGACCGTTGGCGTGTTGAAGTTGAAGTGATGGTCGATTATGAGCGTATTCGTGATGCTAAGACTTTTGATACAAAAGCAGAGGCTGTTGCCTGGGGCGCTGAACGTGAGAAGGAAATTGCACGTGGTCAATCACGTAAGACAGATTACAGTAAAACTTTTGGTGATGCTTTACTTTATTATTTAGAAACTGAAACCCCAAAAAAAGTATCTCAAAAAAATGAGACGCTACGTATTAATTACTTCCTAAGATGCAAAGAGTTAAATACAGATGTAAAACTACATTCGTTAACGTCAGAGATGATTGAGAAGTATATTGCACACCGTCTTAAAAAGGTAATGACTTCAACCATTAATAAAGAGATCTCAATTATGCGTTCAGCAATTCGAGTTGCTACGCAGAATCGTTGGATTGATCATAATCCTTTTGAGGGAATATCTCAGCTTAAAGAACCACCACCACGTAATCGTAGAATATCGCCGGCTGAAGAATCTCGGATTTTAGAAGCTCTTGATTATGAAGAGGGTATACCGCCAGTTCAAGCCAGGCATCGTGTTGCGATCATGTTTCTTTTTGCGTTAGAAACAGGGATGAGAATCGGAGAGATCAGCGATATGGATTGGAATAATATTTATATTAAAGAGCGATACCTCAAAATTTTGATGTCCAAGAATGGTGATTCTCGTGATGTGCCTCTTTCACGTCGAGCAATAGAGCTTTTAGAAATGATGCGAGCACATTCAAGAACATTGATTCATGATAGAAGCGAAAAAGATGAGTTTGGGCGTGTAATTAGCTATCGTGCGCAGCCGGTATTTTATAAAGATTATCGAGCATCTGCATATAAGGCATCTGCGATATTTAAGAAATATGCTAAGAAAGCGAATGTTTTTGATATGACTTTTCACGATACCAGGCATGAGGCATGCACTAGATTAGCTCGTAAAATTGATGTGTTAGATTTGGCTAAGATGATAGGGCATAGAGATCCAAGGTCATTAATGATTTATTATAACCCGACAGCTACTGAAATAGCTGATCGATTAGGATAGAAAAAGCCCTTAATCTAAGGGCTTCCAGTCGTTATTATCTTTCACAGGGTTCTCTTTTGCTCTTTTAATGATTTGATCATATTTCTTTTGCGTAATCTTCTTGTGAGCTTTAACTCCATTAATTATTAACTCATATTTAGGATAGTAAGAGTACATCAACTTTCTACTGGTATACATTCCCAATAAGAAACAGCCAATAAAGAGCATTATAAGTGCTATATCAATTAACATAGTTTATTTAAAACCCTCTTATCAAATGGAATAATACGAAAAGTAATATAATGCCGGAACAAAATCCAAAGATGGCCAACATACCTAAAAGCAGTTCTTTGAAGTATTTCCAATCTAAAATAATAGGTTCATCTTCCTGGTTAAAGTTATTTGGCCAACCGAAGCGATCATCTTTTCCCATTAATATAAATCTTCAGGTTTTAGTTGGCCTAATAGGCTAATTACAGTTCTTTCTGATCCATTTAGTGTTATTTCTGTGAACCCTTCTTTTAATAATTCTGAGCTTTTAATACCATTTTCATTAAGCAGCTTTAATTGATTTTGCATAACCGCTATTTTTTTTGCAGTTTTCGCATCTACAAAGCGCTTATGGCTGGTTATGAAGCCGAGCTCAATGCCTTCTAAAGGTTCAGCGTATCCTGCGATATTACATTCTATTGCGTGATCGTAAGTTATACCCATAATTTCAATGGTAATAATTTCATCTGATTCAAACTGAAATGCTTCGTATCTAATTGCTGCGCTAATTACTCTTTCATTTGTATTCATCGTTTGTTTCCTTCTTATTCAAAATCAATTTTTATAGGTGATTGGTCATTGATGTGAACAGTTTCAATTCTCCCTTTTTGATTAATTTCAAAACCATCTATTAATTGACTCATAATGCTTAAGGCGAATGCTTGGCCCTCTTTAGTTTTCATGTATTGCGCCAAAAACTGCGGATAATAGACATGGCTTTTTATTATTGTTTTTTTATAATTAAACATAGTGTTATCCTCCTAAAATCTGATCAAATGCACCATGCACCCACATGCCAAACACAAGCATAATGGTTGATGCCAATACTGACTTAATGCTCTGTGAGCCTAATAACCCTAAAACAGCTAAAACCATTAAAAAAACTCCCACCCTAAGCCTCCTTTCTAAGTCCTAAAATATATTCGTTAATCTCATGTTCATAAAATCGAAGATCCCCTTTTACTGTTAGCCTTACTGCTTTAGGGAATCCAGGCGTATGCATGATGTTTTTTGTGAGATGAACGACTGATATATCCAGTTTTTCTGCTACCTTTGCCACTGAGATTATTTTCGTGTCATCATTCTTGGCCCCAATCTCTTCTCGGATCATTTGCCGGAAAAATTCTAAAAATTGTTTGTCTTCCATCATTTCCACTTCCCATTCCATTTAAAGACATAACAGCGTGTAGTTCTGCCGCTTATGCTTGATTTAACTGTTTTGTTTTCGATAAATTCAAAGGTTTTTGTTTTCGGTAAGAGCTTACGTAAGAGCGTGACATCAATTGGTGGTAGATTGCGGTCTCGTGCCATTTTTGCGATATCGTTCAAGTTAATTGCGAGCTCAAATTCTTTGTTGTTTGAGTGATTAATCAAGGAGCTTCGATTATCTAGATTTTCATCACGTTGTAAGTCTTCAAGCAGATACCAGAATTCTTGTACAGGCTCTGGGTCGTGATCCAAGTCTTTTTGGCGATCTTCAGCAATTCGCATAATGAGCTTGGCTGCCTTATCACGGTTTTTATAATCAATGTTGTAGGTTTCTGTGAGGGCTTCTAAAATAGCGAGTAAGAGCTTATGAACATCACGAATACGGGAATGCACAACACGGTCACTATCAATAAAGATGTCTTTGATCGCTTCGTATTTGTCGAAGATGATTTTTAAGATCGATTTCTCTTGTAGAATCGTCTGCAGAAGAAAAGAAGAGACATCATCTATCTCTAATCGCATTAATTTTTCGGAAGCTCTTTTTCCTGCCGGCGTATGATGGTCGCTTGTCATGTGCAGGTAGATAAAGCGAGTAAGTGTCGCTTCATCCGCATCAATCTTCACGTTTTGCGAGACAACAATCGACCCGTAGAATGGTGATTCGTCAGTATCATTACCGTTATTGTTTTTCCCCTTCGTTCTTACTGAGCGGCCGTTAAACTGTGTTTTTGATTCGTAAAGCCAGTCGTCCTTTCCTTTCTTTGCATCTTTCGATTCTGATTGCCCCTCGATGTACGAAGTTGGCATATTTGAGAATTGATTCAGTGTGCGATAACGTCCTGCAGGTGTCGATGTCGTGGGGTTGATCCCTTCGTAGTTATCACGCCCCATCAGCTTCCACATAAATTCGAGTACTGCTGTTTTCCCTGATCCTGCTTCCCCAGTAAATTCTAGAAAAGGGAAGTAGCCAAGTTCGTGGCGTATTTGAGTCGCAAAGAGTGAGCCAAAGAAGTACGCTAGGACAATAAGGCCTCGATCGCCAAAAGCAGTGATATAGTCATCAAGCCATTGCACCGGCTTAATATTTGTTGATGGATTAAAGCTTCCAGGCGTGAATGTGTTTTTGATGTGATAGTTTTTGAAAGAGTAATAATCCTCTTTATTCGGTAAATGGATTTCGCCATCTTTTACCGCGAATTGTGGATAAACGTATCCCTTAGCTTCTGGGCAATATCCTACATAATCAATTGTATGTACCGTTTTTATGTAAGGTGCTTTGAGTTCATAAAGCTTTTCAATTTGATGAGCTTTACCAGAGAAGTTTGCCCCTGGTAATGTATCAATGATTCGGCTGCCAAATTCATTAGGTGATTTAAAATGTTTACCACTAAAGATGCCTCTGTCATTACCACGGGAGTTTTGGATATCAAGATAGAAGCGAGTTTCATCTGTTGCGATTGAGCGCTCAACATAGAGAAAATCAATGATACATGTGCCAATCTGTGTAAGTGAAAGTTCTGGTTCTTTATCTTCCTCCTCATCTTCTTTGTCTTGTAGGCCAGAAGCGTTTTTAACTTCAGCCCAGTAAGTTTTATAATCATGTTCAACAATGAAGGACTGCCATAAATTGCGCTTCCACATTAACAGCGCTTTATTGTATGCGCTTGTTGCTGTGAAAAGGTCGCCATTGTAGTAATAGAGCTCGATATCTTCAGGGGATAACTTATCCTGGATATGGCAATCGTTCCAATCCATTTTTGAACGAGTAAGAGCCACTTGGACATTGGTAAACCCTAACTCTTCAACACGAGCAATCATTTTGGGGATTGCTTCATATCCTGCTTTATTACTATCAAGTGCAATCACAATCGTTGTGAGTTTATCAAGATTTAATGATTGGATGGTCTTTGCCGGGAAGTTATGACAAGTCATTGCAGAAATAGCGCGAATACCATGCTCTTGCAGTGCCAAGGCATCAAAGATTCCCTCAACAATCCAAACATCGCCCCTGCGTTGATTGAATTCTGGTGTAACCCAACCGTATCCAGAGTAGTAAATACCTTTTGGGAAATTGGCTTTGTCACTTCCAATATCTTCGATAATTCTTTCCCAGAAGCACTCTTTATCATTAGCGACAGGGAAATAAAAACGAATTGTAGCAGAGCCTTTACCAGTCTTTCTGTTATAAGCTGTCTCTTGCGTAAAGTTGCCGGCACGAGTTGGATTTAATCCACGTTCATCACTGAGGTAGAATTTAGCGATGCCCTTTGGATCAATTTTTCTTTCATCCCGCATGAAAGATTCAGCTCGTTCAGTCACTGATTTAAATAGCTCAGGGTGAAGCTCACGAATCAATCCTTTATAACCGCAATTATTAATACGGTTACATTGGATTGACCACGGTTCATCACCAACTGCCCATAAATCCTTTTTCCCACAATCAGGGCAAACACCGCCGGCAAAGTTCTCACCGGATTGGCGCATCCCATATTTGGAAGTTAAAACAGAGATAATGCTCTCTCTGAGAGCACTATCCATTTTTCTATGATTCGACATATTAAGCTGCCCTTTGAGCTGTAAGAACCATTGAAGTCTTACTCGCAATTTGTCTGCGAATAGAATTTATCTCCTGGCGTAAGCTCTTCATCTCGATACGCATAAGAATGCCGGGTTTATTATCTTCAACCCATGATTTCACTAGATCGCTATAAAGCTTGATGTTGCGGTTTACTGCGACCACTTCATCAAGAACCGTTGCAACGCTTAATAACTCTTCTAATTCAAAGAGGTTACTTCTGAGTCTTTTTGAAAATCGGATGGCTTCTAATAGCTTTTGCATGATGCTTCCTTTATAATGATTTTAATGTTTACGTGTAGCAATCAACGTCCAAGTAGCTGCTACACTGTGAATTGAGCCACTTCTTATGAAGTGGTTTTTTATTGCTTCTTTTTACTTCTTCTCTTATTCGCTAAAATATTTAGCCTAATTAAATAGACGGCCTGTCTTTTTAGTTCTTTCGGAAGAGCAGAAAATCCTCTTTTATTCATTCGCGCTAATTCTCCTTTGGTAATTTTCATCAAATTAACAAGAGAAAAGTTCTCTCGATTGTTGTCTATAAAAAGAATGGCTTCATCAGCTAAAACAGGTGTATTGCTCTCTTCCCATACTAAGTAGTGCTTTGGTCGCCAATGATTTGGCTCTGCAACCTTAATGTAGGTATAACCATCTTCTCTTTTAATGGCAGCGCCAACTTCTAGTGTGTTATGAGGTCTATGTCCTTTCTTAAACGATCCTGAATTAGCTCCAGTTAGTCCCACTGATCCTTTATTCGCAGGGATATGCCCTGCAGGGAAATACCAAGTATCTTTCGGTCTTAAGAGCCCATTTCTTTTGCAAAATCCACGTATTGCAGCGACTGTTCTATTTTTTTTAAAGTGTTGATTAAATTTTTCAGTGAGCTCTTTCCGTGTCATTGTGCTTTGGTTCTTTTTAAGAAAATCGATCTCTTCTACTGTATATTTCATGATTTATCTTCCAATCCTAAAATGCGCTTTTCAGCTGCGTTATCACCCATGCCAAACTCTATTTGTGCTTTAAGTACTAGCGCGGCATTATCAATAATTTTTTCTGAAATTTTGCACATGGAGTCAGCACGTTTAATCTCACGCTCAAGTGTTTCACTATCAAGATCTTCATTATTTAAGCGCTCAATCTGCTCAAAAAGATGATCATTAAGATTAACTAACTTGTTCTTCCTACCTGTAAATTGACCATTTGCATTACTCATTTTGCTTCTCCTTATCTTCACGCCAGTACTGACCGCACATAGGACAATAAGTACAATAGATATTGACCTTGGTTTTCTTTGGCTTACCGTTTTTAGTTTCTGATAATATTTCCACTGGAATGAATGGCTGCACTCCAGGACCGGCACCTTCTGATAATAAAATGGCTGAATTTACAAACTTGGCTTCACTAGGGTTAATCAATTCTCCTTTTTCCTTATAAAGCTCTAAAATCTTTTCTTCCATTTCAGAAACACATTTACAAAACTCTTTCTTCTTACTCATGCTCTAATTCCTTTTTTTAAGTCTGCATTCTCTTTCGAGAGTTGTTTAATAATGCTCGCTTGCTTTGCTGATTCGATATTTGCGAGTTTGATTTGATAGGCTCTTTCCGTTTCTATCCATTCTTTTGCAAGTGAATAGGGAATCTCTATATCACCGATAATTGAGCGCTGATGCTGTTGCATTTCTTTGCGTTTTGCAGATAGTTCAATAATGTTCATTACTCCTCCTTGTTATCCTCAAGACTTTCTAAATAATCCTCATATCTATGAGAGGCAATTGTTGCGCTAGAAAGCTCTAATGCTTTAGATAATGGGATCATTCGGCAGTTGCTGAATCGCAAACAAAATGCTTTAGCTCTTTCAAAGGTAAATACCTTGGCTTCATTCAATTGATCAGTTGTAATCGAAGGGCTTTGAAACTCTTCTTCAACAAAATCAACACTAAATCCTCTAAACTGAGAAACGATTACATATTCATTGTTTGGAATATTTTCTGTCATTACTTGTGTTCTCCTATAACTCGCCAATTTCAATTAAGTACTGCCTAACTTTGTCTGGGGTTGTACCTGCGTATTCGGCACAATCTTTGACTTTATCGCCGGCTTTCCACGCTAATAAAACCTCTTCTTTTTGCTCTTTGGTCATGACTTACCTACCTAATACTTTGTAAATAAGTGTTTTATTCTCATCGCTAAAATGCTCGTGAGATAAAGTAATAAATTTATGATGGCAGATGGCTTCACTCGTGAAGTTTCCAGTAATAACGATGGGTTTTCCGTTAGCGAGCTTTATCAGCAATTTTATTTTCTCCTCAGTAAGATAATCTGAGTTATCTAATTCAATCAGAATGAGATTTGATTCTTGGATGTGCTTTATCATCCCCGCTTTGGTTCTGTATTCGTAATTCATAACCGTACTTTCACCGTTGGAGAGAGCCATAGAAATTAGGGTCAATAGTGTTGATTTCCCCGTTCCCGCTCCGCCATTAATAATAAGTGGCATTTTTTTGTTCTCGTGATTTAAGCCTTCAAGGTAACTAAGCGCCTTTAGGCCCTCTTTACCAAATACTTTTTTAATAACTTCTCTTGCTTGATTCATGTTGTTTACCTTTTTTAGAGTTAAAAAAATCCCTCGCACCGAAATGCGATTAAATTTAATAAAGTGAAAATTAGAGATTTAAGCTGTTGCTAATGCCTTAAATGATGCCGAAGCGACGATCTCTTCTATGGTTTTGATGTTTGCATCACAGTTTTTGCAATAGTAGATTTTTACCCTTGTTTTGCTCGACTGCGGCGCTGTATATAAGAGATGTGCCGACCCATTACAACCGCTACATTTAAACCTCTGCCTTCTGTCTATCCTCATCCAATCCCTGAGCTATAAAGATTCGAGCTTGTCCGCCTATTGAGCGGCCTTCTTTCTCTGCTAATTCTTTTAATTGCTCATAAATAGAAAGATCGAACCGAATAGAAAGTGTCTTTTGTTCATTTTTCTTCTGTTTATGCACAATCAAACCCCTCTAATATTTAAATTACACCTAAAAACAACCAATGGTTATAATGTAACCAGATGTAACCGCATTGGTTATTTGTGGTTAACTTCTATTTTCAACTAGGAAGCTTCTAAAGTCAAATAATAATTGAAAATAGAAGATTTTACGAGATGTGTTGTTTGATAAAAGGATGTTGGGTAAGGGTTTTTTTATGAGAAATCAAAAAATAAATAAGAATATTGGTCAAGAAAATAAGTTTGTGAGTAATTTTGGGGAAAATTTGAAATCAATTAGAGAAAAAAGAGGCTTAAATAGAAATAGTGCCGCACAACTAGTTGAAGTTTCATATTCCACTCTTCAAGCTTGGGAAGAAAATAGTGGTAGACTTCCTAATGCTTGGAATATGCAGAAGCTAGCAGAAGCCTATAATGTAAGTGTTCAGGATTTATATACTGGAGAAATTTCGGAAATAAAGCCTACCAATATTCATGACACTCTTGGAAATACAGTAGATATCGAAGAGTTCGTATTTATTCCACGTTATAACGTCCAAGCGAGTGCAGGATATGGTGCAGATGTATCGATGGAGAATATTATGCATCCTATGGCGTTTCGTAAGTACTGGATTGATAATATTCTTGGTATTTGTGCTAAATCACTTATTGTAATTGGTGTAAAAGGCGATAGCATGGAGGGTGAGATTAATAACGGTGACATTATCTTAATCAATAAAGAAGATAATACGTTATTAAACGGTATTTACGTGATTCGTATCGAAGGTGATTTGATCGTGAAGCGTATTCAACGCTTACCCGGCGGAATCATCAAAGTGATTAGCGCTAATTCAGCGTATGAGAGCTTTGAGATTGATACGAATAACCCACCATTAGATTTTGAAGCGATTGGCCGTGTTGTTTGGCATGGTCGTAATGTGCATTAGGAGAGGATTAATATGCAAAGAGTATTTCTATTTTTTACGTTTATTTCAACAATAATAGCACTGAGTTTTAATCTCGCATCTGCCCAATTAGTGCGGGAAGGACTAGAAAAATCTGAATATAGTGGCGAGTGGCCATTCGTAGCAGATGAGGTCGTATTAAATTGTTTAGATGGAAATGTAACGATTTACAATTATGATGACGATAAAGAGTATCCTTTGATGCCTATCGATGCACAAACTCGTAAGGTTTTATTTATTGAGGATTCTATCGAGCCAATCTTAGTAAAAGGAGCAGATACCACGGAGATTTTGAACAAGGGAAAGGCGCTTTGTAAGGGTGACAATGCCAGTAATCTACCCGATGTTTCAGACGAAAGAATGACGTTACTTGCGGAAAATAGAATTATTGCGGGGCTCTCTGATCCATTAAGTTTTAAACCCTTGTCACATGAGATTAAAAAAGATGATGATAATATTTTTGTGACAGTGAAGTATCAAGCTAAAGATGACGGAAAGCCAGTGAATGGCATTGTTACTGTTGTCTTTGATTATTGGGGAAGCTTTGTAAGATTTGATAGAGATTAGGCAATTATTCCTTTGGTTTTACCTCGGCTTGTAGTTCAGACACAAACCCATTAGAAGCATCAATTCGATGCGTGATAGTGGTCACGATCCAATTATGATTATCCATCTCAGTCTTGAAGCCCACCAATTTGAGTGGGCTTTCTGCACTTAGTTCGGCATTGCCTCGTGCGAGATTAACGCTCACACTTGCTAAGCTACGCTTTAAGCGTTTGAATTGTTGATCGGCTGCTGTTTTAGCTTCCTTTTCGTTGTTGTAAATCTTTCTAATCTTAAACGGCCGGCGATCTTCTCCAACGATTAAGGTTTGGCGTTTGGCTTTGTCAGAAAGTAGAAATCGAACCTCAACCCCTGTGTATTGGTCACGATCTGAAACCGTGTAGTTATGCTGATCTCCATCTGATCGGTTGTGCGTGATCGTATCCAGGCTTTCCCCTGAAGCCGTCTTGCCGGCACCACGTTCTAAAAAGAGCAGTGTTCCATTTTTTATCGTCGCAATTGCGTCATACTCTTCAGCAATACGAGTGAGAAGATTCGCATCAGACTCGTTTGCTTGCGACTTCTCTTTGATTTTGATCTTTTGGTAAATCTCAGCAACTTTGGATTCTAGCTTATGTTTTTTGGCAATCGTTTCGACAATCTCTTGAATCGTTTTATTCTCAAAGAGTAAGCTTTTACGTTCTAAAAGCTCTTTCTTAAAGTCTGCAGAGTGAGCACCGATGGTAATAATATCGGGTGGGCCAGAGTGCATGACTGAATCAACAATGAACTTGCCCTTATTGATGAGATTAATCCCAAATCCAATGGCAATCTGGATCTCGGCATCACGATTTGGGAGTTCTATTAAACCGTCAGAATCATTAATCACAATCTGCAATGTATCGGCATCAAAGCCTCTGTTTTCAATCAGAGAGATACTATTGATATTATTATTGAGTAAGATAGACGGCATCCCATTAATCGTGATGGCCACATTGGGTTGATTTTGATTTATTACTAACATTTATAGCCCCAATGCACCTTTCATGCCGACAGCGATTTTTGAATAATCCAGGTTGTCATCACCTTCTCGTTTGAAGTTGATCGTGTACTCAATCACCTTTGGTCGTCCGTCGGCGATTTGATGAGTTTCTGATGTTGTCATGCTCTCAATCACATAAAAACCATGCGTTGTGCCGTTCGATTCAATTAACGGGAATGCTAACCCTGAAGCCGCCTGAATCTCAAACGTCTGCAGTGCTAAACGGCCACCTGTCACAAATGGCACTAATGTGCCAGTGATGGTAATTTTATCTTCACCTGGACCAAGATATTGCCGTGCATCTCTTGCCCCAATTCGTTTATTATATGCGTGGTTAAAGTTTTTCTCAGTACTCACTTGAGCGTAGGGCACATTACTTGCCGAAAACAGCGAGAAGCCCCAAATCATTTGCGGTAACATTAGTGTTCATCTCCTATAAATGCTTTGCTTTTGATAGCTCGTGCAATAGCGCCCCCAATTACGTCTGGGCTTGCGTTAGTGGTTGCATGAACCTCAACGTGTACTTCTTGATGATTAGTAGTAGTGATATTCTTAATAGGATTAGCAGGAGTAATGACTAATGCTGCAGTTCCTGCATTCGTTCTCTGTTTCGGTGTGCGTCCGAAAACCCCATCTAGCTGCTCTCCTATTAAGTCACCGGTGTAACTCAAACTATCTGCAAAGTAATCGTATGTATTACCTGCAAAGTTGCCTGTTTTCTTCATCCACTCTGGGGCTTCAAATGAGAAAAGCTCGCGAATCCCGATTATCATCGCACTGATCAACGCAATCATGGTATTGAATAGTTCAACAACAGGTTGCATTGCATTTACAACGGTCTCCCACAAGTTTACAAACCAAGCCTTAATCGTCTCGATGTTATTGCCAATCCATTCAAAGCCACTGATTACTTCTTTAATCGCTTGCATTAACCAAGCAAATGGTAATGTTGCAACATCATAGATGAAACTAAGTAATGGCCCGATATATGGAATCTCATAGATCAGATCGCTAACGCTATTACGAAAGTCTAATAAGAAATCGAGTATCCCTCGGGATGTATTAAAAAAGTTGGTAAACCCACTCGTATCAATAGTAGGCGATACCCACATATTGCCAAGCCACTCAATTCCTTGGATTGCTTTTTCAATTAACCAGGACAATAGTAGAAATGGGGCAGTAGATAACTCATAAATAAAGCTTAACGCTCCACCAATAATCGGGATTTTCTTTAGAATATCGCTAATATTTTTACGAATATTGAGAATGAAGTCGACGCTTCCTCTTAGTAATCCTGTGAACTTATTTGCACCAGTCATATCAAATGCCGGCATAATCCAAGCATTACTAATCCAACTAATGCCCTCAATTACTTTATCAATAACCCATTTTAAGAGAAGAAATGGTGCGGTAGATAGCTCATAAATAAAGCTTAATACTCCTCCAATAATCGGGATTTTAGATAAGAACTCACTGATTCTTTTGCGTAATGTAACAAGAGATTCCAATCCTTTTTGGATATAAGTAACGGGCGCATCAAAGAATGCCTGGAAGAACTCCCAGATTTGATCTTTATAGTAAACAAGAGCGACAACGGCTGCGATAATCGCCCCTATCACAAGTACAATAGGGTTCGCTAAAACAGCCATATTGAAAATGGCCATCGCAATAGATAGTGCTCCTAGCCCTCCTACAACTGCAACAATGCCCGCTGTTACTCTAAAGAGAGTACCGGCAAGCTTGGGATTTTCTTTAATCCAGTCACTGATTTTACGAGTCATCTCTGTGATGGACTGAATGAGTGAACGAATACCGCCAGTTTCAAGCTCTGATACGTTTATTTGTACGGCTTCAATAGCGGACAAAAATCCAACCCAATCACCTTTAACGTTGTCAGACATTACGCCAGCAACTCTTGCGGCTTCTCCTTCAGCGTTATAAGCAGCTTCGATTATTTTGATAAATTCATCATAACCATTTTCATCTATGAAACCGGCAAATCCAGCGGCTGCCTCTTTACCGGCAATATCAGTTAAGTATCCTAGCCTTTGGGCATCTCCCATTTTTTCGGTAGCTTTGATCATATCAATAATGATGTCAGGCATTCCTCGGAAGTTACCTGCAGCATCTTTAGTTTTTATCTTCAAAGTATCAAGTGCTTTAGCCGCTCGACCTGTCGGAGCCGCTAAGTTTACTGCTAATGTTTTAAGGGATGTTCCTGCTTGTGAGCCTTGAATCCCGATATTTCCTAAAATACCTGCCATTGCGGCTGTTTCTTCTAGCGGGATATTGAGCTTGTTGGCAATAGGAGCAACGTATTTCATCGTTTCACCGAGAGTCTCAATACTTGTATTAGTACGAGTAAATACGCTCACTAAAATATCTGAAACCTTATTCATTTCGCTTGGATCTAATCCAAAAGCAGAGAGAATATTAGAACCGATATCTGCAGCACGTCCAACATCAACACCACCTGCTTTCGCAAGATCAAGCGTTGAGGGCAGGGCATCCATAATTGCTTGGGGATCAAAGCCGGCCATTGCATAGAACCCTTGTGCATCCGCTGCTTGTGTTGCACTGGCCCACGTTGTTGCACCTAATTCTTTTGCTTGTTCACGGAGTTTTGCAAGCATAGGATCATCTGCGTTCATACGAGTTAAGGCTTGCACTTTACTCATTTGTTCATCAAAGTTGAAGCCTGGCATCATGAAGCGTGCGCCCACATATGTTGCTGCGGTAGCGGCTCCCGTCATTTTTACGCCACGACCCATCTGCTCTTTGCCACGTTCCATTGCGGCTTGTCTGCGTCTAACTAATCCCATCTCCTTATCCATTTTTGCATTACGCATATCAATGGCTTTGTTGGTTTCATTAATGCGACTTAGTAGCTCTTTTTCTGATTGAATCAATTCATTAGAAACCGGAGCTCCAATTTTAGCGAGTCGTTGTTGCTCGGCTTGAACATCTTTTAAAGCGCCTTTTGTCGATTTTAAGACACTATTATATTGCCCCATATCGGCTCTATAACCTTGGCTTAAGCGCTGTGACTGCTTTGCAATGCCACGAAGCGGGGCAGTGATCTTATCAATGGCCGCTATTTGGACTTTTAATTGTAGATTGCTCATATAAAAAAAGAGTCTGCGATCTTAGTGCGGGAATCTGCAGACTCTTTACCTCCTATTTCTTTTGCTTCGATTCATCCATTGCGGTTTGTTGTCTATCGTTTTCGAGTATTGCTTCACAGTTCCAGATCAGTAGGTCTGTGAGTGACATCTCGATCAAATCGCGATAAGTGAAGAATGGGAATGTTAATCCAATTCCTCTGATTAAATCCTCAACGTAGATGCCTACATCGCTTGTGTCGTTAGAAGCTGAATTTCTGCCCCTGATTCCTGCAAGCCTTTTACTAAATCGTTCAAGTTCTTGGGGAATAAAAACCCCAACACTATATTGTTAATCATGTTTAAGTCCCCAAGACTTAAGCGCTCAACTGATGGCAATGGCCAATCGCTAACTGCAGAGACGAAGTTCATCACTTGCTGTGTATCACCCGATTGTAACTGTGTGATTGAGATTCCTTTCAAGTTCCCGGCTAAAGGTTTTTTGAGTGTGATCTCGGTATATTCCTTCTCGCCGATCATTACTGGTTCATCAAGCTTGAGTGTTACGCCAGTGATAGTTTCGTTGATTTTCTCTTCTTTCTTACTCATGACTATTTCCTATATTTCAATAAATTAACGGATTGAATTAATGCTTTAGGCAATGCCTGGCTTAATAGCCAAGCGCTGCGTTTTCTTCTGCTTTGAGGTCTACACCATTGACGATGAGGACGTTATCGAGCACTCGCTCAACATAGATGACTTCGTTGTTCCAGATGTATTCTGCTGTGATTGCGTTAAGCGTGACTTCACCGCCTGAAAGGTCGCCTTTCTTCAATGATTCAGGATCATTTTCAAGGCTTCCGGTGAAGTTGGCCGTAAATGGAATTAAGTCACAAGTTGATGGATCTTCAATCGCACCTTTGAACTGCAGACGAATATTCCCTAAACCGCAACCCTGTGGAATGAGTGTTTGAATATCAATGCCTTTCGTGGTGAACTTCACTTCCATTGAGCCTTCAAAACCTACTGGAATTTTGAGCGGTCTTGTCATACCCCCTGTTTTAATCTCTACATACTCTTTGGCCGTAGATGGGAGGGTGACCTCTTCCACAGTGCGCCCGATGGGGTCTGCATTGAGATAGAGTTCAAAGTTTTTTAATACGCCAGGTAATCTCATGTTTATACTCCCGCAATTTCGTTGATGAAATCACTTGTAAGCGTGACTTCAAGAGATGGGTTTTCTGCAGGTGGAACAGGGGTAAATTTCAGTTCCCATGCAGGTTTACCATTCATCAGATCGTCCTTACCATTCTTCTTAGGGTGAAGAATAATCTCACCGCCAAGAATACGGCCAGCTCGTTTGTGATCAGATAAACGGTTGTTATAGTTCAAGCGGAAATCTTCCATAATCGCTTTAGTAAGCGGTTTGTCTTGCATTGAACGTCGTAGATACTCTGCGGCTTCTTCAGCTAAAAAGTTATTGGTACGTGTGTAGACTTCAAAGAAGAGAGAAGAATCAGGCTTAGATGCTGTTCTATTGCCCCAAATTTTGATACCGCCATCATCACGCACAAAAACAGAGACTCCTTTTTCGTTCAGTGTGTTTGCGCCGGTACCATAACCGTTGACTGCTTTAAAAGTGACCTCTTTAGTCGTGCCCACAACTTCTTTAAGGATGTTGTTAGAGATTGACCAGTGCCATCCTTTTTCTTGATCTAACCGAGCACGAAGCCCAGCAAGCTGTGCAACTGAATAGCGCTCAGTATCTGCTTTTAGCTCAGTGTTATACGCTAATCCATTATTGAAAACAGGCATTGCATAAGCACTGGAGAATCCTTCACGGGCTTTTAAAGCGTCAGAGATCGTTGCGCTTTCATCAAAAGAGACATAAGCAAAACCGAGTGCTTTCTCAGCGATATTCGCAAGCTTCAGGCGAACGCTTGGCGTTGTGTCATACTTCGGGCAAATGAAGATTTTAGGCTGAACACCGCATTGTTGCTGTGCAAGCTCAAAAACATCTAAGCCTGTACGTTTATCATCTTTGATGTCGCCCATTACATTTGCAATCGTGCCTTTCTCGTCAACACCTTCTTCAACACGAATCACGATGATTGCGGTTGATGCTTCTTTATAGATGTCTTGAAGCGCTTCTTTGAGTGTTCCCGTTGCACCGGCTTTGCCAATCGCTTCTGGGATATTCGTCACTAAAACGGCTTGGTTAAGTGGGAAAGCTTCAATATCAGCATCATCTGCCGTTGCAAGAAGCCCAATTGTTGATGTGGCCACAAATGGCATTGGGGTATAGCCGTGCTCATTAATCTGCAGACTGACACCATGATTGTATTCTGTCATTACTTAGACTCCTTCTTAGCTGTTTTTGCCTTAGCGGTATCTTCAACAAAGCCCGCTTCAACCCATTTTTGAGCATCTTTCTCTGTGTAATGCTCCCCTTTTGTGAATCGGCGATTGCCTTTTCTAAATTCTCTAATGACGATCATTTAGCTTCTCCTTCTGTTTCCGCTGCTTTAATCTCTCTAAAAAGAACGGTTGATTGCTCAATCAAAGCATCAAGTTCTTGCTCTTCTGTTTCTGTACGATCTTTAATACGCTCATAACGCTTAATTTGGGTTTCGATTGCGTGAAGATCATCACGTTTTTGCTGAAGAGTCTGTGCTCTCTTCTGTGCTTCATACTCATTCATCAACAACTCATCATGAACCCACCCATTGAGTGACCATTTATGCCCTGGTCTTTGCTCTCGATATTCTTGAAAAAGTTCTTCAGTCATCACGACAAGATTTTCGTAATCGTTGTCATACTCTTTTGCGACTTCATCATTTTCGTATGCGTAAACTTCTAATGTTTTTTTGTTTGTGTAATGTTTCATCTTCTTATCTCATCTCTGCCCAAAATGATGTTTTGCCTAGCGTATAGCCCGTAAATACGACCTTATATTTACTGCCGGCAGGAATAATAACTGTTAAGGAGTTGTCAGAAGCATCAGTTGTGTCTGCATAAGCGATTAAAACATCATCACAAAATACGCTTATAGTTCGAGTGCCCAGATTCCCCTGATTAGTCCAAATTGATATTTCAATTGGCTTGCCTGTTGAATTTGTATAGGGCGTATCTGCGACTCTTTGATCCGTAACATCAACCCATTGTTGACCAAATCCAAGCATTGAATTTTGCAATAAACTCAACGGAACAAGCGTATTGCCATTTGAATTCATATCTTTTGCAACGTTGTACGTAGAAGCATCACCGTGGCCCATGTTTCTGCGGCCTTGCGCTGCAGTCGTAGCGCCATGACCACCTTCGGTAATTGGCTTGACTCGTGTGAATGCGGCATCGGCTCTTGCTTGTGCAGTTTTCGCATTTGCTACTCCAGTGTCGGCAGTTTTCTGTGCATCCTCCGCTTTACTGACTCCGAGTAATGCGTTGATGTTTGCGTCATATGCTGATTTAGCACTAGCAACGAGATCTGATCTGTTAACTTTAAGATCCGAGTTAAGCTGATCGGTTGTGAGTGGGATTAAATTTCCACTAACTCTAAGAAAACCTTTTATATTAGTAGTGTTATAAGTAGTCCATTCTTCAGCCCACTCACCATATACACCGTTAGCACTCATAACTCTAAGCGCTCTGCGAGGTTCTGTATAAGCGATAGCTGTCTGTTTTCTTCTATCGCCCCCTCTATAAATCAAAGATGTTTCAACCCAGTTATAGCCAGAAAAAGGTAAGTTTGTTGTTAGATTTGTTGAAATATGGGCGCCGTATAGACCAATAGACCCTACTTCAAGATCATCCGCTGATCCTGTAAATAGATAGCTTCCTTTAGTTTTCAAATATTCTGAAGCAACATCTTCGGGAAGCACTTTTTTCTGTGCTACATTCATAGCCTCAACTGCATTGGCATTAGCTGTATTTGCAGTTTTCTGAGCGATGACAACATCACGATTAAGTTGATTAACGACATAAATAGATGCGGCTCTATCTCTATAATCGCCTAACGAACTTGTTAACTGATCTTCAGTTAAAGGAATGAGTTTCCCATTAGCTCTTAAAAAACCCTTAATAGATTTCGTATTAGATGTTGAGTAAAACTCAGCCCACTCAGAAATTACTCCATTCTTAGAACTGATCATTGCTAAACGATTATCGGTACTTAAATGAAGTGATGACCAATAAGTTCCGCCCCACCCCGCGGTCACTAAAGAATCACCAGATGACTTCCAGCTAGGGAATCCTGTCGCCCCTCCTGCAACTCTATAAAACCCGTTAGCAATTCTCTGACTTGCATCATATTCAACAGATAATGGTGGGGCATTAGTAATAGAGCCAAGCCCAAAAGAATAAAGATCCATTTTCTTCAATGCTTCATTCATCGCATCAACTGCATTAGCATTCGCAGTATTCGCTGTCTTCTGTGCATTTACAGCCGCACGATTCACATTATTGACTGCAAAGATCGATGCAATCTTCGTCTTATCATCGCTGAGCGTTGATGTAATTGGCACATTCAAAATTTTGTTGTAATCAAGGGAGCTATTACTTGTAAGGATATCAATCCAGCCGCTCCATGTTTTTGCATCAAGCGCATTACGATAACTGATCTCTTTGTCTGTATAATAGAACTGCTTAATGGCATATTTACCGGAAGCATCACGCCATTGACCAAATACTGCGAGAATCCCATTGCCCTTAAGGCTTGAAATTCCTGACATGAAACCTTTCCCAAAGTAATACTCGGGTAGTTCATTTTGTATTTTTCTTAAATCAGCATGAACCCCGATTCCCATCTCATGGATATTTGCAATCGTACAAGCAAGATCCAAGATCGGATTATTGGTATTAGGCTGATCCTTTTCATGAGTTGGCTGATCACCCACAACAGGATGTAATCGAGCCATAATGCGGATAGCATCAAGCTTATTTTCTGGAATGATCAGCTTTTTATCTAAGAAGAGATCTTCTTTTCTTGCTGTTTCAATCATCTATAAACTCCCGTATAAGTACTCGCCGTTATACAGCGCTTTGTTGTTATAAAGTAAAGTCTGCTCATACTTCACTATTCTGAGCTTGTTACGTGCTGAACTTGTGTAATAGAGAAGATTGACGGCATTGTTGTATTGATCAATCGTGAAATGGTTCTCAAAAGTCACATCATATTCCGCCCAATGCCCTGAGTTTTCGACAAATGTCATCTCTCCAAGTCCTGCTGCTCTTATGACTCTTCGCATCGATTCAATCGTGCCTTTCTTTCGATTGATTAACGGTGCTGCAGCAATCACTTCTCGTTTTCTTTGTATTGGCCAGTCGTGATTAAATTCATCAACGTCGAGTGACCAAGCTAGCCAAGGAAGCAGATCAACCGGACAAAACCATGGGTTCCAGATCCACTGAAACTTGAAATCTTCCGGCGGACGATTCGCAAAAAAGCCGGTCTGTTCAAGATCGATCTCAAACTGTGTTGATGTCCGCGGCAATAACGATTGTTGCTGAATGTTATTCGGCATTACGATTCCTCCGCTTTTCTTGTAACAACGACATCTTTAATGACGATGTAGGCAAAAGGTTCTGGCATCACATCACTTTTTGGCATTGTAATTTCAATATTCTGAATACCAGGGACTCGTGCAGTTGCATGAATTAAGTTGTAAGTAAGCGGATCGCCAAAGCTCAATCGATCATTCAGTTTTAGCAGCGCTTCTTTCACTGCTTTATTCACTGACTCTTCAAAATAGCCGTTGTAATAAGTCGCAATGAGTTCAATGGTTACTTCGTGAATCTTGCCACTTCTCACAATAAGCTTGTCATTAAGCGGCCTTTTATCATCTGGTGTGATGAAGTCATTAACCTGTTTAATCAGTGTCTTATTCGCTTGGCCATTTCCTTTTCTAGAACGAATATAAAGATGCACTTCTCCCGGCACGGGTGTTGGTAACATCACAAACGACTCTTTGACTTCTTCACTTGCTTCAATCGCTAAACGCTCATATCCCGATTTGGGACCTGCTACTTGTGCTAGTCGGTCTGCAGTTTGTGCCCGAAAACGTAAGCTCTCATCATCTTCAAGCACCGCAGGCCTTGGCGGGTTCGTTGTGTCATCTGCCGGCACTAACACTCGGCGATAGATCAGCAGGTTTGCGGCTAATACATCAAGATTATTGTGCGTTGCATATTTGAGCATCGATTGCTTTAAATCTTCGTTATATGCATTCTTCATATTGATGCGATCATAAGCCCAGGACTCGAATGCTTTTTTAAGCGGATCACTCTCAAGCACGATCTCTTGATAGCTCGGATGTCTACTCACAAAATTAGCAGTGATCTCTTCGAGCTCTTTCTCAAAATCAATGACTTTAAAAACAGTAGGTTCAGGAAGATCAACAAGATATTGACTGGCTTTAAATTGCATTATTTAATCTCCCTCTCAAAAGTAAATGTGTCATTCGTCTCTTTTTTGACTGCTTCGATCTCAATTTTCGGATGCCCAGGCATATCAATTTTCAAGTTGATTCTGCGTATCTCAATGCGTGGTTCATATTGTGTAAATGCCATCATCAATGAGCTCATTAAAAGCATTCGATATTCGGCATTCATTGGGGCATCGATCTTGGGTACTAAGATCGTGCCGTAATCTCTTCTCATCACTCTTGTACCTATCGCTGTTGTCGCAATATCTAAGAGTGATTGAATGATGTGTTCATTCTCAGAAATGGGTAAACCTGTATTTCTATCGATCATGTTTACTCCATTACATCTGACATGCCTTCTGGCGTGTCATGTTTGTGGGTTGTGAGTGGGATGCCGTTTACAATCATTTCAACGCTGTAAGCGGGTGCGTTAAACCTTGCCGTATTGTTGAAAACGACTGGGTAATTAAATACTGCTTGTAATGATGATCTGCCCATTCCACCGCCGGCAGATAATCCACCACTGATAAAGACATTGCCATTCAAGTTAATAATCGGTGACTTAATGATTGCTTGTGAGCTTGCATTAAGCGTGATTCTGTCGCTGTTTGTAATGATCTCTTGTGAGTTCACTACTGTTTTAGCTTGTGAATTAATAACTGTTTCATTGCTCACATTTATTTGTAAGTTATTGCCGGCATGATGAATTGAGTCACCATTATGAAAAAGGATTTTAAAATCTGTTTCACCAAGCCCCCCGAAGATATTCGCGATGTCATAGAGGCATAGAAAGCGATTAACTTCATTCTCACCAGACTCGCTAACAACAAGACCACCCATGCCAATCTTTGGATAAGCAAAGATCGCTGTATTCCCCATAAATGGAAGAGAATAGGGCATCCATGGTGATTTGTGATCACCGCCCATCGAAGCTTGCACAAGAATCTGGCCGTTCTCACGTTTAATTCCAATGATTTCTTGAACTTGTATCAGCTCCGATAATCTTCTTTCCACATCTGTTGGTAACATGCTTATGACTCCAAACTAGTTTTATCTGCAAGAGCTTTGGTAATTTCGTCTCTTACGATGATTCTTTCAGTTTTACCGATTCCTAATAACCTGCGCTCGGGGTATCTCACTTTTAAACCGAGTTTGTTAACTGTTGCTTCTCCCCCTTCCTGGTGGGTTTCTAATATGTGAATATTTTTACCCCGAAAACCGACCATTGCTTCTTCTGCACTATTTTCAATAAACATTAAGCGCTTGGCTTTTCTACTAAGCTTTTTAAACATCAGCCCTTTTGGTGCATTTTTGTTCTTCTGCGGCCTTCTTGGGGCAAACTTGTTGAAGTCTGGATCAACATTCTTTTTAATCTGGCCAGCTCGGTTTCCACGAATTCTCATCGCAATAACCTTTGCCATTTTTCTTCTGGCACTAGGTTTTACATTTCGCATAAGAGCAGAGAGTTCATCATTTAACTCTTGATCATGGACAGTGAATTGCATCTATCATTCCTTCATCATCTTTCATGATGTAGCGGTTTCTGACTTTGAGGCGTACTTGCATAAAAGCATCATTTTCTTTGATGACTTCAACATCAAAATTCATACCTTTTTTAAGTTCATCCTCTGTTAAGCCACCATTGTTCTCTTCGTACCAAACACGAATCGCACCTAATACAGAAGGGTAGGGCTTGATCATGTTTGTTAGATTAATGACAACTAATTCTTTGAGATAAAGAGAAAAATATTCCTGTTCAACGCTACCTTCATCTATCCAGATCTCGACAGATGCTGGGTCTTTTACATATTTCTCAACTAGCTTTTTAAGTCCATTAATCATTTTGTACTCACTTTTTCATCAATGCGCTCAACCTTGATTTCTAAGCTATTCATGCGCCGTTCCAGTGCTTGCGTTGATTGATCTGATCGCATCAAATGTCGATCCACGTTTTCAATCTTTACGAAAATTTCACGTTGTTGAATCACTGACTCATTGACTGCTGCCGTTAATGAGCCGATTTGTCCTGATTGACTAGTAAGATGTGCCGAGCCGATCGTAACAAGAACCCCAATCACGAATGTTAAAATGCCAATTACCACTTTTAGCATTCGTTTATCAATTACTGCGTTTGTTGTTTGTGCTACTTGTGTCATTGCATACTCTTTTATATAAATCGTTATAGTTTTCTTCCTGCAGTTTCGTTTCTTCAGTATCCTTTTCAGATACGTAATGGATATCGAAAAGCAGGCATAGATCAGGGTTTGTCTCGTAGATAACCTTTGTCGTGCAAGCGCTCATCAGTATCGCGAGGGTCACGCTTATTGCGATTTTCCACATCTTTTTTCACCTCAATTGCTTTTAGTGTTTCCTTAGCTGCACTGTTTTGCATTTTGCTTGCTTCCAGCTCTTTTTCGACAGATTCACGTTTGGATTGCTCTCGTTGCAAAAGAAGATAGAAGACGAATGACAGGGCACTTAAAACAAAACCTAGAAGCTGCTTAATATTCTTCACGGGGTTTACTCATATTGGTGGGTTTATTGGGATATGAATCATGGACATGCTTACGAATCTCTTCTTTTTGTTGATCCGTAATATTGCCTTCTAACCTAAAGGTTTGAGGGTTTGATCTTTCAACCTTCAATCTGCCTAATTCGTTCAATCCCTTACTAGGTAATTGCCCCAATGTAGCTAAAAGGAATGTTCCAAAGAGCCATTCAATGCCAGGATGTCCTTTGATTGCTAAGATAATGAGAACGATAGCCCCGATAATCGCACCAAAAAAGGCCAGAGTTTTATTGCTATCAATGCGCTCATTACTATTCTTTAAGCACTCCAATACATTTACTTTCATGAACAAACTCCTTGAAAATAAGTGTTTTCACGAAGCTTTTTAAGTCGCTCATCATTGCTGTCACTCGGTAAGATCTCTTTCATCTCGTAGCTTTCGCAATAGCCTGATTCTGCTTTTTCGCCGTAATTGATATCTGGACGAGGATTGCTACAAGCTGAGACGACGATCGCAACGGTTGCCAATGCGAATGTCATTAAAATGGCTCTAAAGTAATCTTTCATATTCATTGATACGCTCCTTCCAGTTGATACGGCGACTTGCTAATAAGCGATTGCGCCACCCTTGGATATACTTGTATTGAGTTTTAGGGGAGATAATGACGTAAAAATCTAATGTTCTGTAACAGAGCGCTTCAATGAGTAATGCTTCAGAAGCGTTTGAGATCGCATTTAACGTATTAGCACCAATCACCCCATCATCTGTTACACCAACCGCACGTTGTAGAATTAGCGTTGTTTGCTTATGGCCAGAATGAATTGAGAGCAGATAGATATTAAAAGCAGCATCATTCATGATGTTTGAAGCAAGTGAATCATTCCAAAACGCCTTGCGGTAAATCTCTTTCGCCTCAGCTTTGGTAAGATCGATCATTCTTCCTTTATAGCCATGAGCTTCTGCTAAGCGTTTGGCAATGCCGTAGTTTGTTTCGCCCCCTGGATCATCAGGGTCATTAACATGGCCGCCTTCAATACGAATAACTTCATCTGTGAAAGCTTGGAATCGTGCTTCCTGGTATTTATCCAAATTTAATCCCATAGCTGCTTTATCTCCTTTTTTTGTACTCTGTTATGAGGTACATAAATCTTAGTTCTCACTGGCAATGTTGTTGGCAGTGTTGCTAGATGCCGGTTTTTTTCATGCGTAAGTACTGCTTCTAATAACGCTGTGCTAATCTCATTGCGATATAAGCATCCATCAAGTGTTTCAAAGCCATTTGCTTCAATAGTGCGATTAACAATTGTCATTACACTAACGCCACAAGAGAGGCTGACTGGCCTAAGAATCTGCGGATTGCCATGTTGTAATTGGCATTTAGTGTGAGCGTTGAATCATTAGTTGCTGCTTTAACGTCTTGCCCTGGCTTTCTTGCAAGATCAACATCAATGTACTCTTCGTTAATCTTCTGCTTTGCAAGTGAATAGACCGCTTCTTTAAATAGTCTGACTTGACGTGAACGCTCACGTTCACTCGGTAACTCTTCGAGTTTTGCAATACCTTCACGCTCTTTGGCTTCTGCATATTCATCTAAAGCATCAGTAACCGTGATGTACGCTATTTCTAAAGCTTTTAAGCTTTGCTCATCCGTAATTGCTGAGTAAAGGCGATAATCTTTGTGTAATTCAGCAACAGTAATAGACGGCCAGAAGCTGATGTAATTCACTTCTCCAACTTTTTTACTCTCTGTTATTGCTGTTAAACCACTCATATCTCACTCACTTATAAAATTAGGTAAGGGGGTAGATGCGTATCTAAAGTGTATGAACCATCAACGCTTTATCACGCAAGCCCCCTTGGAGGCGCGGTGCCATAAAAATTATTTAGGTACTTTTTCAGAATCATTTAATTGCTTGTTAACACGCTCTAAGTCATTCTTAGCACCAACCTTTTGATCAAGTTCGAGCGCTTTTTCGTAGTATTCCTTCGCTCGCTGGAAGCTTGCCTTTGACTTCAGTGCTTCTACTTTTTTACCTAGTTCTCTTAAGAACTTTGCATAAGACTGATCATTCGGTTGTTGTTCTGGCGCTTCAATGCTTGCAATGATTTGGTAAATCTCTTCAGCTTGGGTTGCTGTAATTGCTTTAAATTGGTCATTACCATCATGTGCTGTCATTGTTTTTGCTGAATCAGTGATAAATGTCTGAACCGACACCTTAAATCCTTCAGGCATTGGAATATCAAACTTCACCATGTATCTTGCAATCTGTATAAACTCATCAATGAGCATTGCATCAGCAGACCAGACGAGCATCATGCGAGTGATGGGATCATTAACTGCAACATCTTGAGCAACAATCCCTGAAACATAATGCATGTATTTTGGTACTTTATATTTCTTCGCAAAGTGTCTGTGTTGCATTGATTCCATGCTTTTCATTTCTAGAATGTCACCACGGAGATTCCCTTCAAGTTCTGCGAGAATCGGATTTGTGCTCTGCGTTTCAGCTACTGCAGCACTGATTTGTGCTGCAATCGCTTCTCGCATTTTTTTAATGCGATGGGGCATTATTCACCTCCGTTTGCTTCATCCAAAGGAACCGCAACAGTGACGTTTTCAGCGATAATGATTTGCTCATAATCACCGATGGCGTATGTTTCAAGCGCTTGGTTGAAAAGTTCTAACTGTGAGCGAGCGCTATTTACGTTTGGGTGAATATTAGTACTGCCTTTTTTTGTTAAGTGATGCAAGTTTGCGAGGTTTGTGACAATCACTGTTTTTTCAGGGAAGTAATCAGGGGTTAAGACTTCATCTCCATTGGATAGATAAGTTGCTGCTAAGCCTACTTTTTTTCCTGCTGTTTCACTGACATCAGCTGTTTCAGCTAAGCCCATGCTTCTCGCATCAACTAAATCACTAGAAGCCAAAACAACGAGATCTTTACGTTTATACATCGGGATTTGAGCTTTAAGACCAATGACTAATGCATCAAGGTTTGCGTAGTCACCGTTTTTTCCGATCGTAATTGCATCTTTCAATACATTCGTAGGTTTATTTGTACGTACATGCTGAAGCCAGCCGATAGCTACATCCTCACCTAGAGGATTCTTTGTTGGATCAGTCTCATCAGCGGCTTTAATACCATGCCAACCGATCATGACGATATCGTTCATTTTTGACGTGCGTCGGCGATCATTGATACGATCTAAAAATTTATTGCGATCTGTAGTAGACCAACGATTGAGATCGCTGAATTTAATATGCGTATCGTGATCGATCACGACACATTCATATTTCACCCCTTTGACTGTGCCCATTTCTTTTGTTTTTCGATCATTTTTAGTTGTATCAGTACGACCTGAAACAATACCGCCAGCTTCATAATTGAGGTCATTCACGATCATTTCATCACAAGTTGACATTGTGATACGCTTAAGAAACGGAGATGCATCTTGTAATCCGGTAATCCAGCGATGTTCAACGCTTGGAATAACTGAAAAGGCATTTCCTTCAGCAACAAACTCAAAAGAGACATTGTTATGCTCTGCTTGACTCTTAAAGAATGCTGAGATGCCAGATTCGGCGGTTGAATTTAATAAAACTCTCATGTGTTGTGCTCCTAATATTCTGTTTTGCCGAAGCCGTCACTGTTAGGATTCTCTAACTGCACGACAGGGGTAAATGTTTGGGTTTTTGCCGGCTCTTTTGAGAGCTTTTCCTTGAGTGTGTTGAACTCAGTGCGAAGTTCTTCAAATGCTGTTTGCTGAGTTTTAAACTTAGAATTTAAAGATTCTTCTCGCTCATCAAATACTTTTGCAATCTCTGAAAATGCTCCTTCGAGATCCTCTTGATTGAAAGTTTCGGATGCCTTCTCTTTAAAGAGATCCGCCACAAATCTTTTAATAGAGAATTTTTTCTCTTCTGTGGTTTCTTCATCTTCACTAAATGAGAAATCAGCTTCGTGTGGATCGGTTTTAAATGTTTCAACACCGAATAGGGCAGAAAATTGTAGAACGTCAGTTCCTAAGCTTGCAGGATTATCAGTACAAGCAAGACCTACAAGGTAGGCTTTCCCTTTGCCAGCAAAATTTCGATTCATTTCAATTGATGAGTAGATTTTTTGCCCTTTCTTATTGATGGCTACTAAATCCTGAGAAACACCAAGTTGGACATATAAAGCTTGGCGTTTTTCTCCGAAAAGAGTAATTTCTTCGGATTTAACACTAAAGACATCACCATACATTTTAAATTCTGAATCAATATACCAACCGCGAATATGATCTAAGTTGATGCGTGCGCCATATACTTCAGGGTCATATGTTTCTGCCATTTCAATGATTTCTTGTGCTGTGATGACTCTTCCATCAACAGTTTCACCTGACACGGCGACTCGAAACCATCCGGTTTTTTTAAGTCCATGTCGAATTGCTTCACTCATGAGTTCTTTCTCCAAATAAATATTAATTTTGCGCACTAAGATCTGGTTGTTCGTTAAAGGACTTCATCATCGCTAAGACCACTTTTTTATGCGAGCTGTTACGCCTTACATTATTTGCTATGAAAATCTCTTGAATCTCTCATGGATAGCTTGATTTCAAAGAAAATTAGACGAAATAATACAAGGGGCGATAACTCGCGCTATTTAATTAGAAGAACGACACTAAGAGCCTGATAAATAGCTGATTAACACAGGTGTCATGGCTCAAATAACTCTCCCCCCTTTAACTATTCCAGAAGAAGATCAGGCAAGGATTCTTTACTTTGCCGGCTGGACTTTAACCGATATTGCAACAAGGTTGGAAAGACCTGTGAGCACGGTTTCAGCGTGGAAAACTAATCGAAAATGGGATAGTGCAACGACATTTCAACGCTTACAAAATGGTGTTGAAACACGTTATTTGATGCTCATTTATAAAGAGAATAAGAGCAATGCTGACTATAAAGAGTTAGATCAGCTTAAAAGGCATTTACAGGATCTCTTCTTTCCTAAAGATGAAGATGCCGGCGGCGGTAAGAAGAAAAAGAAAAGAACTGCTAAAAATATTTCGCCAGAAGAGTTTGCGGAAATTATTAATGAGGCTTGGGAAGGGGCAGGATTCAAGTATCAGAAAGATTTTTTAAAAGAATCTGCAAAGCACAAAATCTCAATGCTGTTGAAAGGCCGTCAAACTGGTCTTACTTGGTCATTGGCGATAGGGCGCTGTTTAGTACGTGCAGTGAACTTAAAGCATGATCAGATTTATATCTCAGCGTCACAGAAGCAAGCTTTCCAAGCTCGTGATTATATTAAGCGATTCGTGAAAGAACACACTGGTATTGAATTATCGGGTGTTGAAGATATTGAATTGCCTAATGGTGCAAAGATTTATTTCTTAGCGACAAACTTTGCGACGGCACAGGGATATTCTGGGGATGTAACAGTTGATGAGTACGCATGGATGCTCAACTTTGATCTGCTCACTGAAGTAGTGAAAGCATGTGCAACGCTAAAGCAATACACAATTGTGATGAGCTCAACACCAAGTATGGCATCCCATCCATCTCATAATGCCTGGAAAGGGATTACAGAAAGTAATAAAGCAGGTGTTAAATTCACGAAGAAACAGACGCAAAAAGGGATTCTCTGTGAAGATCATACTTATCGTAAAACTATCACAGTTGAGGATGCTGTTGCCGGCGGTAATGAGCTTATTGATATTGATCAGCTTAAACAGTTATTCCCTGATAACTATCATTTCTTGTATATGGCTGAGTGGCTTAAAAAGAGCAATTCACTCTTTGATGCTGCAACAATCATGCGAAACATGGTGCCGGCATTTAGTGAGTGGTTCGATTATAACGAGCACTTAAAGAGGCCGTATGAAGATCGTCCTGTCATTCTTGGATATGATCCTGCACTTAAAAAAGATGCGAGTGCTGTTGTGGTGATTGCGTTACCAACACCTGAATATCCATTTTATCGAGTACTTGAAAAGTACAACTTCTTTGGTAACAAATTTGAAGAGCAAGCAAAAGAGATTAAGAAGCTCACAGAGCGTTTTAATGTTGTGCATATCGGTATCGATACAACTGCAATTGGTGCTGCAGTCTACCCATTAGTGAAAGCATTTTTCCATAACACGACAGGGAAGCAGGGAACATCTCAGCTTAAATATTTATTGGTCACCCAAATGCAAGGGCTATTTAGACAAAACAGAGTGAAATTTCCGATCGATTGGACTGATCTTTTTGAGTGCTTCATGGCGATATCGCTCGCAACAACAAGAGCTGATTCAGTCGTTATTGAAACATCAAGGTCACAGGCAAATGCGCATGGTGACTATGCTTGGTCAACGATGTATGGAATTGGATTTTATGAAGATATTACAGGTGAAACTCACCAACAAGAAGGACGCGGAGGCGTTTTATAATGACAAATAAACGTAAAGAAGATGAAGGCCAAATCATTACATTTGGTATTAATGAAGAAATAACAGAGAAAAATATCTATGAGATGCTGGGTTTTCAGTGGGATGGCGGTCATGAGCTTTATTACAGACAGCCATACAATTATTGGAAGCTTCATCTTGCAAGTATGGGCGCTGCGCTTCATGAAACGAGCTTAAACTTTAAGACACGCTTTGCCACATCTTATTTTGAATCTAATTCATATTTAAGAAAGTCTGAGTTTAAGAAGTTCTTCTATGATTATATGATCTTTGGCCATGCTTATTTAGCAATTAACAAAGCTCGATTAGGAAATGTGTTATCGCTTTCTCATCTGCCTTCATTTTATATGCGAGTAGGTAAGCAAGGTGGGGCATATTTGGTGAATCCAGCAGAACTTAATGAGCCGATGTATTTTCCTGATGTACTGATTCAAAAGAACTATGATCCATCCCAAACTATTTACGGTAAGCCTGATTATCTCTCAGCTTTACCATCTGTAAGCTTGAATCAAAATGCTACGGCCTTCCGCATTCGTTATTATAAAAATGGGTCACATGCCGGTTTTATTTTGTCAGTAAGCGGCAAGATTAGTGATGGTCTTTTTGATGATATTAAAAAGGCATTAAGGCAATCAAAAGGGGATGGAAACTTCCAAAACTTACTTATCAATATGCCAGAAGGTAATAAGGATAGCGTTCAATTAATACCAATTGCAGATATTGGTGCAAAAGATGAATTTAATCTCATTAAAAGAGCAACGGATCGGGATATTAACGCGATTCACCGTGTACCACCTATATTCATGGGAATAGCACCAGAGAATGCTGGCGGGTTTGGGAAGCCAGAAGAGTATTTGGAGACATTCTACAACAATGAAATGCTACCGATCTTTAGTGAATTAGAAGATTTGAACGCTGATTTAGGCGTGAAAGCTTTCGTATTTAGAGAATATTCTAAAAAAGAAGATATATAGGGTGGTCGTCGCAAGAGCGTGATTTATTAGTGAGTCTTTCAAAAGCATTGATACTATCGGCTTAAATCGGTAACACTATATGCGTGATTCAATGTGATTAAAGTTACACTTTAATGATAAGTTGTTGATGTGTAAGTATTTATTAGTATTCAATAATCATCATTTAGACACGTTACCTAATCACATCAAATCACAAATAAATCACAAATATAGAATCTCTTAAACACGTTGCAATCCGTATCATTACACATGGTTTATTTTTTAGGTAACAGAAATCACGCCTTTCCGACACTACCCCACCACTTTTAAAATATAGAGATATATACCTATATCTGTTCATTAATTTATCAATTAATCTTACTTTTAATAAAATGAACCAACTTCTAAAAGTGCCTAAAAAGAACTAAAAAAGCAGAATGTAATACTTGTAATAGCTCGTAAGGAATAAAAGCAAGGAACAGCCAGTATCGGCGCTTCTAACGATATGATTGGAGCTTGGAAAAACAGGGTACACATTGCCCGCCGGGGCGGCGAGGTGACGGCGCAAATTATAATAAGGTATTATATGTATCCATTTAATAAAAATAGGTTTTTTTTATGACGAATACATATGTGTGTTTAAGACGAAAAAAGGAGTTACCTAAAGACTATTTCTTTTTGGAGAAATTTAGGGAGATAGGATTAACAGAATATTTCGATATCTCTTTACCAATAGATGAGGCAATTCTTTTGGATCCAAGAATTCAGGAGTTATTAATTGAAAGAGGTGTGGGTTCTAATGCATTGCTCCTTAAAGCTACGCTTACATGTGAAGATGTTTTTTCTCCAGATATTCCTATTGATAATACGATAGAGATTATAAAAAAATATATTAATAGATTTAAGATATCTAAAAAGTTGATCATTATAGATCCATATTTTTATGCTCGAGAAGATAAAAAGATATTTGAGCAATTGATTGATGAGGTTGCATCTGAACTAACACAGATTACAATTCTGACAAACGGAAAGATTGAAGATAAAAAAGCGGAATATCATGCCTATTTAAAGAAGGTATCACCTTCTATTTCAATTGTTGATAAAGTAAGTACGACTATTCACGATCGGTTTTGGATTGATCCTGAAAATAAAATCGGAATTATCATGGGAACTTCTTTGAATGGTATCGGTAACAGCATTTCCCTTGTTGATAATATAAAAAAAGAAGATGTTAAAAAAATTCTTGAATTTATTAAAGCAGCTTTATAGGGATGAATTAAGGTAATAAAAAAGGATCTGTTCCCGCCAAATATCCCGCCAAGTAGATACTCATATACAACAAAGCCCGCTAAATAGCGGGCTTCTTCAATCATGATTGGTGGAGGCGGCGGGATTTGAACCCGCGTCCGAAAACTATCCATTCTTGGTACTACATGTTTAGCCGTATCTTTAATTTAACTTCACATCGTCCGACCGGCAGGAGATGTAAAGCTGTTCTAAGTTAAGTTTCGCAGAATACCCCCTAGAAATGATATTCCACTATTTCGTTTAAGTTGACTGATGATAATACCGAACGAACACAATATTATGATCAGTTAGCAGACTAAGCTGCTAAAGCGTAGTTATTATCGTTTGCAATTATAACTGTTTGCCGCGTTTTTAC
Organism: Ignatzschineria rhizosphaerae; assembly: GCF_022655595.1. Lineage (NCBI taxonomy): Bacteria > Pseudomonadati > Pseudomonadota > Gammaproteobacteria > Cardiobacteriales > Ignatzschineriaceae > Ignatzschineria > Ignatzschineria rhizosphaerae. The sequence continues at coordinate 2,206,094 of NZ_CP093379.1, read as the reverse complement.
GAGACTCTCGACCTTCTCGACATGCACCTCAAACTTCAACATCCCCGTCGAATCCAAGAACGCCCCCGTTTAAGTTGATAGGACATTATATGTCTTTTACGAAAATTGTGCAAGATGCCGATAATAACGATCTTTACGCAGACTATTGTTCAGGGCTATTTTTAAGTTCCGGATGCGCTGTTAAAAGATCTTGTAAGGCAATAATCGCTGGAGAGAAGCCTTCTTGTGCCGGCATTTCTAATAAAGCCTTTGCCCTTGGGAGATCTTTGGTGATGCCTGGGCGTGATTTTGTGAGGAGTTTGGCAAGCTCGGTTCTTGCATAATGATGATCTCGGTTTGCGGCAAGCTCATAAAAAGAGACTGCTTTAGGAACGCTCAATCCGATGATGACATCATTGGCATACATGTAGCCAATCTTAAAAAGAAGCGCGGTATTGTCAGGTGTATTAGGTAACTGTGAGATTTTCTCTTCTAACTTGTTAATCTCCGTAATGGCCCGAGGCTCTTCATTTTTAGAGAGAAGAAAGTAGCGAAGTGCAAGCGCTAAGTCGATCGCTGATTCGCTTTTTTCTAATTCGATTAAGCCCAAATAATAGAGTGCTTTAGTGTATTTTTTATTAACCGCTTTTTGCAAATATTGCGTTGCTTTACGATAATCCTTCTGAACATATTTCCCTTCATAATAGAAAGTACCCATACGATAGAGATCGACCTTATTTTTGAAAGCTGCTGAGATTCTAGTGAGGAGATATTCAAACATACATTCGGCCTTTTATGGAAACCTGTCGTCAATGAAAATGGATTAAAGAAAACGAATTAAAATTTAGTATATCGCTTTCTCTATTGATTGTAGAGAAAGGGCATCAAGAAAAGTCGTTATTGCGCTTGATAGCTCTTAAGGCGCAGCTCATACCGTTTTCCTTTTTCGTAATAGGCAATTAATGCCGGGAGGTAGTAGTTCTGTGGTGAAAGCCCAAGTTCCACACGATCATCACCTTCACCGCTAACATAGAGGGTAATTGGCGTTTGCTTACCATTAATGTAGGCTTCTTCTGTGCCAGTTTTAATAAAAGGTGGGCGCTCATACACTTTTTTGCCATTAGTCGTTTGTACTTTTTCTGTAATGGGGGCTTTATTGAGCGTTGCTTGCCATGCGGTTGTGAAGAAGTCTTGGGCAAGTGCTGTCATTTTTGCATTGTTCACTTGTCCACTTCTGCCATAGATAATCTCTTTTTTAGCAGTATCAAAATTGGCATAAGCATAAGGTTTGCCGCTTCTCACATCTTCAAAGGATTGTGTAATAAGACGGTTGTTATTGACCGCTCCTTTACTGGTAAAGTGCATATTTTTAAAAGGGATATGTACCGTAGTATCTAAGTTGTAGGTGGCATCATCATAAGTAAATGTCATAGATGCCGGCACTTGAAAAGGGCCCGTAAAATTAAGCTTAATTTTGTGAGGTAATGTTTCTGCTTGCGTGAATAGCGTCAAAAAAGTGAGTGTAGAAATAAGCAGTAAGCGTTGAATCATGATTGGAAACCTCTAAAAATATAGGAAGGGTTCTATATCCCTGATATGATGAAATCTCGCTCATCAAAAGGTGAGTGAATTTATTTGAATACTGACATTATACTGCGAAGAGGAGCTGCGCATGCAACCGAATTTACGTCAAAGACATTTTCTGAAGCTACTTGATTTTACAAAAGAAGAAATTTTATATCTCGTAGGACTTGCTGAAGACTTGAAAAGAGCAAAGCGAGCAGGAATTGAAGAGCGACGATTAACCGGCAAAAATATTGCGCTAATTTTTGAGAAATCTTCCACAAGAACTCGCTGCGCATCTGAAGTTGCAGCAGTAGATCAAGGTGCTGTTACAAGTTATTTAGGAAGTGATGGTACACAGATCGGTCATAAAGAATCGATGAAAGATACCGCGCGCGTACTAGGTGATATGTATGATGCGATTCTCTATCGTGGTTTTAGTCAAGATGTGCTTGAGAATGAGCTTGCAGCTTATGCCGGAGTTCCTGTCTATAATGGTTTAACCGATGAATTTCACCCAACACAAATGCTCGCTGATCTTTTAACGATGAAAGAGAATAGTGATAAACCTGTCTCAGCCTTAAGTTACGCTTATCTTGGGGATGCTCGTAATAATATGGGGAATTCTCATCTAGTAATGGCGGCAAAGCTTGGAGTAGATTTCCGTGTCGGAGCGCCAAAACATCTCTGGCCGGAAGAAGCATTGATTAAGCAGTGTCAAGAACTTGCAAAAGTAAGTGGCGCGACATTAACCTTTACAGATAATGCTGAAGAAGCAGTAAAAGGCGTTGATTTTATCCATACAGATGTGTGGGTTTCAATGGGGGAGCCAGAAGATGCATGGCGTGATCGTATTGCACAATTAAAAGCATTCCAAGTCAATGCTGCATTAATGCGTGCAACAGGTAATAAGAATACGAAGTTCATGCACTGCTTGCCGGCATTTCATAACCGTGAAACAACAGTCGGTGAATGGATCTATCAAACCTTTGGTTTAGATGGCGTGGAAGTCACAGAAGAGGTTTTTGAAAGTGCACAAGGCGTTCAATTCCAACAAGCAGGTAACCGCATGCATACAATCAAAGCAGTAATGGTTGCGACATTAGGTTAATTTGTGAAGTAGTCGTTATTTAAAGATGAAAAAAGCAGAGTAGGAATATCCTCTCTGCTTTTTGTTTGTAAGGTGTTATTTATATAGCACCGAAGTTAAATAGCGCTAAAGGCTGGGATCTAAATTTAGATTCTAGTATTTAATCTTCTTAAAAGATCTTTCGCTTCTTCCGGCGGATAGTTTTGAATAATACTTAATGCCCGTGGTGCAAAGCGATCGCCACTAGTTGCCGCTTGCTGGAAAAGTTGGAAGGCTTGTTGGTAATCAGCTGGGAAGTCTGGGGTATCTTGTGTATAGAGTAGCCCTAAGCGGTATGCAGCGTGCGGCTGTGTTGGTGCTGCAATTTGATACATTTGTGCAGCTGCCGGAATATTGACCATTGTACCTTGTCCTGCTTCAAGCATGGACGCTGCATTTAGTGCGGCACGGGTATTGCCTGCTTGTGCTGAACGTTGGAAGTAATTTAAAGCTGTTTCAAAACTCTTAGGTTCGCCTTGCCCTGTAAAGTAGATCATTCCAATATTATATAGTGCGTTAGCATTGCCTTGATCGGCTGATTGCTGCCAGAAGCGTTTAGCGGTAGAGATGTCTTGCGGTACGTCAGCGCCTTGAGCGTATTTATTACCAAGGTAGTATTGCGCATATTGATCGCCTTTATTAGCAAGCTTCGCAAGCTCTTCGGCATTTAGAGTTTTAACCATCTCAATATGCTGTGGAGAGATAGGTTGTGGTTCTTGGCTTTTTTTAGAGCTGGTAGGGAAAGAGAGACATCCTGTTAACATCAGGATGAAAGATGTATAAATAAGGGCACGTTTAATCATGGCTTATATTCCTATTCAAATTAATGTGTCTGTGCAAACTAAGTCTTTGTTACGCTCGTTATCTTTATATTTTTAGAATGTACTGCATTGGATCCTATTTTAGGGTAGCGTGCCAAGATATGGAAGTAACTTGTAAAAATTCTTGAAGAATAAATTTAAGAAGCAAGAGGCATCTAGGGATAAATGCGCCTCTTTATCAAAAAAATTGTAAGAAAATAGTTATGAAAATAGAGGGTTATCGTCTATTTAAGAAATTTTATAAAAATATACTTGCCAAAATCAAAATAAAGCGTAAGATACACCTCTCATTCAGACGGCAACGTTGAAGATGATTCAGAAGAAGTGGTTTGTTAGTTAATCTTTTTAACTCTTAAATAACTTCTCTCTTTTAAGTTTAAGTTCAGTTTTTGGTTTGTTTTTGAAAATTGAATCGGTGCTTAAAAAGAGGTCAAAAATAAAATTGACTTGGATAAATCTTCTGGTAATATAGTTCGTCTGCTCAGGGCGGTGACGATCTCACCGGGCAGTAATCGAGACGATTACAACGCTGTAGTTTGACTCCCTGAAGTTCTTTAACAATTTAATCTTAAGTAAGTTTGTATGGGGGCTTGTATGTTTTTGCGATAGCAAAAAATATAAGTCTAACCACGAACAATTCCAGCAACTATTTTTTTATAATGGGAATAGTAGCAGTAATTGAGTATGAATGGTTAGATCGAAAGATTTAAACATTATAAGGATTTAAACTGAAGAGTTTGATCCTGGCTCAGATTGAACGCTGGCGGTATGCTTAACACATGCAAGTCGAACGGCAGCACGAGGAAAGTTTACTTTCTTCGGTGGCGAGTGGCGGACGGGTGAGTAATGCATAGGAATCTACCTTTTAGTCTAGGATAACTACCCGAAAGGGTGGCTAATACTGGATGTGGACTACGGTTTAAAGCAGGGGACCTTCGGGCCTTGCGCTAAGAGATGAGCCTATGTGGGATTAGCTAGTTGGTGAGGTAATGGCTCACCAAGGCGACGATCTCTAGCTGGTTTGAGAGGATGATCAGCCACACTGGGACTGAGACACGGCCCAGACTCCTACGGGAGGCAGCAGTGGGGAATATTGGACAATGGGGGAAACCCTGATCCAGCAATACCGCGTGTGTGAAGAAGGCCCTAGGGTTGTAAAGCACTTTTGTTAGGGAGAACGGGTCTTACTATTAATACTAGTAGGATTTGATGTTACCTAAAGAATAAGCACCGGCTAACTCCGTGCCAGCAGCCGCGGTAATACGGAGGGTGCAAGCGTTAATCGGAATTACTGGGCGTAAAGGGCGCGTAGGTGGTAACTTAAGTTGGGTGTGAAATCCCCGGGCTCAACCTGGGAATTGCATCCAAAACTGGGTTGCTAGAGTATGGTAGAGGGTAGCGGAATTTCTGGTGTAGCGGTGAAATGCGTAGATATCAGAAGGAACATCAATGGCGAAGGCAGCTACCTGGGCCAATACTGACGCTGAGGCGCGAAAGCATGGGGAGCAAACAGGATTAGATACCCTGGTAGTCCATGCTATAAACGATGACAACTTGTTGATGGGGGCACTGGCCTTCGTTGACGGAGCTAACGCGTTAAGTTGTCCGCCTGGGGAGTACGGTCGCAAGGCTGAAACTCAAAGGAATTGACGGGGACCCGCACAAGCGGTGGAGCATGTGGTTTAATTCGATGCAACGCGAAGAACCTTACCTGGTCTTGACATCTGCAGAACTTTCCAGAGATGGATTGGTGCCTTCGGGAACTGCAAGACAGGTGCTGCATGGCTGTCGTCAGCTCGTGTCGTGAGATGTTCGGTTAAGTCCGGCAACGAGCGCAACCCTTGTCCTTATTTGCCAGCACGTAATGGTGGGAACTCTAAGGAGACTGCCGGTGATAAACCGGAGGAAGGTAGGGACGACGTCAAGTCATCATGGCCCTTATGACCAGGGCTACACACGTGCTACAATGGTCGGTACAATGGGTTGCCAAGCCGCGAGGTGGAGCTAATCTCATAAAACCGATCCCAGTCCGGATCGTAGTCTGCAACTCGACTACGTGAAGTCGGAATCGCTAGTAATCGTGGATCAGAATGCCACGGTGAATACGTTCCCGGGTCTTGTACACACCGCCCGTCACACCATGGAAGTTGATTGCTCCAGAAGTAGGTAGCTTAAAAATGGGCGCTTACCACGGAGTGGTCGATGACTGGGGTGAAGTCGTAACAAGGTAGCCGTAGGGGAACCTGCGGCTGGATCACCTCCTTTAAAGAGCATTCGCAAAGCATACGAGTCTCCATAGAAACTTATTTAAGATCGATACCTAAATCTGGGCCTATAGCTCAGTTGGTTAGAGCACACGCTTGATAAGCGTGGGGTCGGTAGTTCGAGTCTACCTAGGCCCACCAAACAACCCATATATGGGGGATTAGCTCAGTTGGTAGAGCGCCTGCCTTGCACGCAGGAGGCCATCGGTTCGACTCCGTTATCCTCCACCAATTACTTTTGCTGTTAGTAAATGTAGTAATGATGGATGTTTCGGTGAGAACAGATTTAGATAAGTATCGGGTAGAATAGAAGATAAATAACCTGATTGGTTTTCTCTAGAAGTAGAGAGTGAGGAAGTCAGCTTATTTATACTCTAATCTAGTTAGAGTGTTCTTTAAAAATTTGGATTAGTTGGTGCAACGTAATAGCGATGCATTCAATAACAGTTGATTGATGTGATATCAAGTAACTGTTGTCGAGACTATTTCTAGTTCTTTTAATCTAGTGATTAGATGGAATGAACGAAATGAGAGAGTCGGGAGAGAAGTGCATCACTTAAGTAACGATGTATTCAATTTCATTGAAAAGTCAGATGTCTAGTTTATCTAGAGATCATGACAATTTGATAAAATGAGTTAACTTAAAGTGAAACGTTATCATGTTACATTCGTAGGAGAATTGAAGAGCTATTTGTCATATAACTGACGATTGTGATTTATCTTCCTGTTATTAACGCAAGTTAATAGTGGTGAAATAAGTCTAATCCCTATTATATGGTCAAGTGAATAAGCGTACATGGCGGATGCCTTGGCGATTACAGGCGATGAAGGACGTGGAAGTCTGCGAAAAGTTTCGGGGAGCTGGCAATCAAGCTTTGATCCGGAAATGTCCGAATGGGGAAACCCGCACAGGCTTAAAACCCTGTCATCCTTTAACTGAATATATAGGTTTAAGGAAGCGAACCTGGTGAACTGAAACATCTAAGTAACCAGAGGAAAAGAAATCAATTGAGATTCCCGCAGTAGTGGCGAGCGACCCGGGAAGAGCCGATACGTAATAACTATCAATATATAAGAACCACATGGAAAGGTGGGCCGAAGAGGGTGATAGCCCCGTATTTTAAATATCGATAGTGGTACTAAGCGTATCAACAAGTAGGGCGGGACACGTGAAATCCTGTCTGAACATGGGGGGACCATCCTCCAAGGCTAAATACTCGTAATCGACCGATAGTGAACAAGTACCGTGAGGGAAAGGTGAAAAGAACCCCTGTGAGGGGAGTGAAATAGAATCTGAAACCGTGTACGTACAAGCAGTGGGAGCCCTTTTTAGGGTGACTGCGTACCTTTTGCATAATGGGTCAGCGACTTATATTCTGTGGCAAGCTTAACCGAATAGGGGAGGCGTAGGGAAACCGAGTCTTAATAGGGCGTCAAGTCGCAGGGTATAGACCCGAAACCAGGCGATCTACCCATGGCCAGGCTGAAAGTTAGGTAACACTGACTGGAGGGCCGAACCCACATCTGTTGCAATAGATGGGGATGAGCTGTGGGTCGGAGTGAAAGGCTAATCAAGCTTGGAGATAGCTGGTTCTCCCCGAAAGCTATTTAGGTAGCGCCTCATGTAATTTACTTCCGGGGGTAGAGCACTGTTTCGGCTAGGGGGTCATCCCGACTTACCAACCCGATGCAAACTCCGAATACCGGAAAGTATTATCATGGGAGACACACAGTGGGTGCTAACATCCATTGTGGAGAGGGAAACAACCCAGACCGCCAGCTAAGGTCCCTAAATTATCGCTCAGTGGTAAACGATGTGGGAAGGCATAGACAGCTAGGATGTTGGCTTAGAAGCAGCCATCATTTAAAGAAAGCGTAATAGCTCACTAGTCGAGTCGGCCTGCGCGGAAGATTTAGCGGGGCTAAAGCGATATACCGAAGCTGCGGATGTATATTTTAAAATATATGTGGTAGGGGAGCGTTCTGTAAGCCTGTGAAGGTGGACTCGTAAGAGCTGCTGGAGGTATCAGAAGTGCGAATGCTGACATAAGTAACGTTAATGCGTGTGAAAGACACGCACGCCGAAAGACCAAGGTTTCCTGTTCAACGTTAATCGGAGCAGGGTGAGTCGGCCCCTAAGACGAGGCAGAGATGCGTAGTCGATGGGAATCAGGTTAATATTCCTGAACTCTCGTATCATGCGATGGAGGGACGGAGAAAGCTAGACCAGCTGGTTATTGGTATACCAGTGTAAGCAGGTAGGCAGAGATCTTAGGCAAATCCGGGATCTTAATGCTGAGATGTGAATGCGAGGAGGTTACGACCTCCGGAGTGGTTGATGCTATGCTTCCAAGAAAAGCTTCTAAGCTATAGTGATATGAGAACCGTACCCCAAACCGACACTGGTGGTTGGGATGAGAATTCTAAGGCGCTTGAGAGAACTCGGGTGAAGGAACTCGGCAAAATCGTACCGTAACTTCGGGAGAAGGTACACCTTCCATGGTGAACGCTTTACGCGGTAAGCTAAGGAAGGTCGCAGTGAAAAGCTGGCTGCAACTGTTTATCAAAAACACAGGACTCTGCAAACACGAAAGTGGACGTATAGGGTCTGACGCCTGCCCGGTGCTGGAAGGTTAATTGATGGGGTTAGCGTAAGCGAAGCTCTTGATCGAAGCCCCAGTAAACGGCGGCCGTAACTATAACGGTCCTAAGGTAGCGAAATTCCTTGTCGGGTAAGTTCCGACCTGCACGAATGGCGCAATGACGGCCAGGCTGTCTCCACCCGAGACTCAGTGAAATTGAAATCGCCGTGAAGATGCGGTGTACCCGCGGCAAGACGGAAAGACCCCGTGAACCTTTACTATAGCTTTACAGTGGATTTTGAATCTTTTTGTGCAGGATAGGTGGGAGGCTTTGAAGCTAAGACGCTAGTTTTAGTGGAGCCATCCTTGAAATACCACCCTGAAAGTTTTGGAATTCTAACTTAGACCCGTTATCCGGGTTAAGGACATTGTATGGTAGGTAGTTTGACTGGGGCGGTCTCCTCCGAAAGAGTAACGGAGGAGTACGAAGGTACCCTCAGCCCGGTCGGAAATCGGGCTATTGAGTGCAAAAGCAAAAGGGTGCTTGACTGCGAGACAGACACGTCGAGCAGGTACGAAAGTAGGTTTTAGTGATCCGGTGGTTCTGTATGGAAAGGCCATCGCTCAACGGATAAAAGGTACTCCGGGGATAACAGGCTGATTCCGCCCAAGAGTTCATATCGACGGCGGAGTTTGGCACCTCGATGTCGACTCATCACATCCTGGGGCTGTAGTCGGTCCCAAGGGTATGGCTGTTCGCCATTTAAAGTGGTACGCGAGTTGGGTTCAGAACGTCGTGAGACAGTTCGGTCCCTATCTGCCGTGGGCGTTGGAAATTTGAGAGGAGCTGCTTCTAGTACGAGAGGACCGAAGTGGACATATCTCTGGTGTTTGGGTTGTCATACCAATGGCATTGCCCAGTAGCTACATATGGACGGGATAACCGCTGAAAGCATCTAAGCGGGAAGCCTTCCTCAAGATTAGATTTCCCTAGGGGTTTAACCCCTCTAAAGGTCCGTCGAAGACTACGACGTTGATAGGTTGGGTGTGTAAGTGCAGTAATGCATTGAGCTTACCAATACTAATTGACCGTGAGGCTTGACCATATAATAGGTCTTAGACAATTTTGATACGAAACATGATAAAAGACTGTTTCACTAAAGTTCAAAATGAATACAAAATAACTTAAATAAAACGAAAGTTTGCTGTTATAATACCAACTAATCAAATTTATTCAGTGAGTGGAGTCACAATAAAAAAGACTTCAAGCGCGAACCAGTTTTCCTGGGGAGAATAGCACTATGGTACCACCTGATCCCATCCCGAACTCAGAAGTGAAACGTAGTAGCGCCGATGGTAGTGTGGGAGATCCCATGTGAGAGTAGGTCACCCCCAGGGCTTAATATAGGAAACCTCTAGTTCAGATGAGCTAGAGGTTTTTCTTTTGCCCAAAGAAAAGTAAAAGAGACGTGGAAGCTAGAAAAGTGAGGGTGAAGAGGAGAAGGTTCTTTACCCCTAAGACATGGAAGATGCTTCTCCTGCCGGCATGTAGATCAGAAAGAGACGAGATATTGACTCTGGCGATGGCTGAGCCTTAATAAGTACCATTAATCTCCTGCGAAAGCGCTGTGAAGTTAGAGGGATCTCATGGTTACCGGTGTAACGTGCAAACTTCTTTGTTAGCTGAGCCACGGCAACTTGGGGAACTTAGTTTTTAGAGTTTTAGAAACTAAATGAGATTGTTAACATCTAATAGGTCGCAGTTTTTTAGTTTAGAAGAAGCATCTCTTTCTTAAGATAATTTAGAACAAAGAGTAGAAATAGAGGCTGATCTACTTGCCGGCATGCAAGCCAGAAAGAGACGGGATATTGATTCCGGCGCTGGTTGAGCTTTAATAAGAACGATTTATTAAATCAGAAGAGATGAGGAGTTAGAAAGTCTATAAAGTTGCCGGTGTAATGTTCGAACTTCTTTGTTAGCTGAGCCGCGGCAACTTGGAGAACATAGTTTTCAGATGCTATAAAATAGGTTACGCAAAGCCAAGGATACTCTTAATCTTAATAAGTAATTATTTTGGTATTGAGATGAACCTGTTCTTACTCAGAGTGATTTAGAAAAAATAAGAAGAAATAGAAGTTAATAATCTGCCGGCATGCAAGCTAGAAAGAGACGGGATATTGACTCCGGCGATGGTTGAGCCTTGATAAGCACAGCTCATTTAATCTGATAGAGATGTGAAGTTAGTAGAAAGTCTATACAGTTGCCGATGGAATGCTTGGCTTCTTTGTTAGCTGAGCCATAGCAATTGGAGTAACTAGCGTTTTCTATTGTATGTGGCAAGAGATTAGAAGTATCTTTAATTCGTATTAGGTATCATTATAAGAAGGAATAATTTTTCAGGAAGAGTTGGCAGATTATAGATCTGATCTATGAAGGGATAAGATGGAAAAGCGAACATTGGCTTCTTTTTTAGGGGATAAAAATCCAGAAACTGAAATGGATTTAGTTGAACTCTCGGATAGAATCTGGGAGTTAGGAGATATTAATATCATTCATGATCAGTTAGAAGATGATGCTTTCTACACCTTTGTGATGATGAATATAATGGGTATCTGGAAAGGAGATGGTTGGGGAGGAATTCTTGAAAATGAGTCGCTTCTGCCCTATGTTGAATCTGCTTTAAAGGTATTTGAATTAGAAGAGACCGCACAGTATCACCAAGAACTTATGTTGTTATTTCCGGTTGATCCCTATGATGATTCTGTATTAAAAGTATTTTTTGATCATCATAATTTTTTAATTAGCCCTCGCTTTAAAGTGCAAGACCCTCGTTTGCAGGTGATTGATCGTGAGGAGAGGAGAAGACTTTCAATATCATATCAGCGCATTTTACCTATTTTAGATGATCTATCGGAAGCGATTTGGGCTTACGATGCGCCTAAACTTGAAGGATGGCAAATGATTTTAGATCGATTTAGATAAAAATGGATATAGAAGAACGCTTGTTGAAGCCATTAATGGTTGTGTGCTTTCAGCTTTGATGGAAACTAATCTTCTGATTCTTGATAGTTGCTATTATTTTCAGAAGGAATTACATGAAAGAATGTTTCATCTTCCTTGATGAGTCCTAAATGCTTTCTAGCGAGCTCTTCACGAGCACTATAGTTATGTTTGATGCCATTAATAATCTGACGAATATGATTATTTTGCTCGATAAGCTCTTGGTTTTGGAGTTTTAATTCCTCTAAAGAGAGTTGAAGATCATCTAATTTTTTACGACCAGTCTCTTCATCAAACCATGTTTGTTTGATGAGCAGTCCTAAGACTAATAGGAGAATGAGGAGTAAAAGATGCATTAACTTCATATTTGATCATTTCGCAATGTACGAAAGCCTTTAGATTTGAGATAATGAGCTACGAAAGTTTTAATAATCTATTATAGCGCAAAGTTACCAATGAAAGACAGTATAATCGCAAAGTTAGAAGAGCTGAAAGAGCGCTTAGAAGAAGTGTCTCACCTTCTATCTGATCCTGATGTTATTAATAATAATGACAAATTTAGAGAGCTATCACAGGAATATGCTCATTTAGACCCTGTAGTTGCAGAGTTTAATACGTGGAAATCGAATGAAGAAGGGCTTGCTGAAATTAAAGAGATCTTTAATGGTTCAGACAGTGAGCTTAAAGAGCTTGCGAAAGAAGAGCTCCCTATTTTAGAAGAAGAGAAGGAGCGATTAGAAAAATCGCTCAGTATTTTACTTCTTCCAACAGATCCTTTTGATAATAGTAATATCTTCCTTGAGGTTCGTGCCGGAACCGGTGGTGATGAAGCAGCAATTTTTGCCGGAGACTTACTTCGTATGTATATGCGTTATGCTGAAGAGCGTCGCTGGGGCATTGAGGTTATTAGTGAGCATCATGGTGAACATGGTGGTTATAAGGAAGCTGTTATCTTGATTAAAGGTCAAGGAGCATATTCTCGCCTTAAATTTGAATCAGGGGCGCATCGTGTTCAACGTGTTCCTGAGACGGAATCACAAGGCCGTGTTCATACCTCAGCGGCGACAGTTGCGGTATTACCGGAAATTCCGGAAACAGAGATGATCGAGATTAATCCGGCAGATCTTAAAATTGATACATTCCGTTCATCAGGAGCGGGTGGTCAGCACGTTAACGTAACGGATTCAGCAATTCGTATTACGCATTTACCAACAGGTGTTGTTGTTGAGTGTCAAGATGAGCGTTCACAGCATAAAAACAAAGCGAAAGCGATGAGTTTACTGGGCTCAAGATTACTAGAAGCTGAGCGGGAACGTGAGCAGAAAGAGATGAGCGAAACTCGCCGTAACTTAGTAGGTTCAGGTGACCGCTCAGAGAGAATTCGTACCTATAACTATCCGCAAGGTCGTATTACAGATCACCGTATTAACTTAACACTCTATAAGCTAGATGAGATCGTTAACGGGGATTTAGACCAAGTTATTGAACCGTTAATTCAAGAGAACCAAGCTGATCTATTAGCGGCTATTGGAGATGAATAAACGGCATTATGAGGGAGATGAGCGATAAGCTACAGGTAAGATTATTAGCGACAACCGATATTCATGGTTTTTACATGAATTTTGATTACTATAAGGATCAACAAATTGATCGCCTAGGGTTAATTAGTCTTGCTAATGTGATTGAAGATGCAAGATCTGAAAATCCTAATACACTCCTTTTTGACAATGGGGACCTGCTTCAAGGCTCCCCAATGTCTGATTATCTTCGAGATTATGCAATAGCTAATGAGCATCCTGCTTATTCATTAATGAATGAGATGAATTATGATGCGGCAACTCTTGGTAATCATGAATTTAACTTTGGCGTGCCTTATCTATTAGATGTTCTTAATCAAGCCAATTTCCCTTATGTGAATGCTAATATTACAAATAGTGAGGGAGATTATCTCTTACCACCTTCTGTAATGCTTGAGCGTGAATTTGTGACAGATCTTGGTGAAAAGGTGGCTTTAAAAATTGGGGTGACTGGTATTTTACCGCCACAAATTATGACATGGGATAAGAATCATCTTGATGAATATGCCGTGACTAATGAACAGTTAGTAACACATGATGCGGTTAATGCTACGCAAACACAAGTTGAGCTCTTAAAGTCACAAGGCGCTGATATAGTGGTGGTTTTAGCGCATACAGGCATTTCTCGCCGTCCTTTTGAGTTAGAGATGGAAAATAGTGGTTACTATATTGCCCAAATTAAAGATGTAGATGCGTTAATTACAGGGCACCAACATCGCCGTTTCCCTTCTGATAACTTTCGAGATATGAGTGCATTAGGTATTGATGTTGATCAGGGAACAATTTGTGGAACGCCAACCGTTATGGCGGGTTCCTGGGCAAGATGGTTAGGGGTAATTGATTTAGAGCTCACACAAGATGAGGCGCTGAAATGGCAAGTCTCCTCGGGGAGTTCAGCGTTGCGTTATATTGAAGATTTCCTGACAGAAAATCGAGGCGTGAATCCTGAGTATCTTGAAGTGATGGAATCTGCCCACGAAGCCGTGCGAGAGACGATGAGCGTTCCGGTAGGAGTAAGTGATGCGGGATTTTATAGCTATCTCTCATTAATTCAAGATGATAACTGTATTCAAATTGTCGCAGATGCGCAGACGCACTATGCGAAGAAACTTTTAAAGGAGCGGGGCTTATTAGATGAGCTGCCGATCTTATCAGCTGTGCCACTTTTTAAAGTGGGAAGCCGTAAAGATGATCCTACCTATTTTACAGAAATCGCGCCGGGAGAACTCTTTTTTAAAGATGTAGCTGATCTTTATGTTTATCCTAATTACTTAGTGGTATTAGAGATTAATGGGGAGAATCTTAAGGAGTGGCTCGAATGCTGCGCAAGTATTTATCATACGATTGATCCAGAAGATAATGCCCCTCAGCATCTGATTAATTGGGCAAAATATCGTCCTTATAATTTTGATATTATTAAGGGAATTGAGTATGAAATTAACCCAGCAGTAAGACCTCGTTATAGCCCAGATTTAGAGCTCTTTGATGCTAGAAATGAGCGCATTATGAATTTACGCTTTAAGGGAAAAAAAGTAGCCGCAACCGATCGTTTTTATTTAGCGACCAATAGTTATCGCGCATTAGTGGATCGTTTTCCAGGTGCGGGTAGTGGGAATGTTGTTTGTGCGACACGAAAAGAGATTCCAGAGGTGATTTTAGCCTATATTATGGCGAAATCAGAAGAAGGCATCTTAGAGATTACTCCAGATAATAATTGGGGATTAGATCTATCGAGTTTACAAGATACTCGTTTAATTATTGAAACAGCAAATACACCGACAGCAAAAGCGATTATTGCAAGAGATAGCCGTTATATGATGCATTATATAGGGCAAGATGCTGAGAAATTTGCACTGTATGAGATTGATGTAAACGCAACGCTTTTATAGTGAAATCGGTTTAAAAGTCACTGAACTAGAATGCCGGCGCATCGGATATGAGAAGCTCAAGAGTAGTTCTATCCGGCATTGTGCAAGCTGGTTTGGTTTACACGCGGTATTGTTTTATTGTTTGCGACCTATTGCGTGAGTCTTGTGTTGTATGAGTGAATCACGATATTGGGTGGTAAAAATGGTGGTTAGTTCTTTTAGCTTTTTTTCCCGCTTAGGATTGAGAATAAGCCCCTCTTTTTCGCAAAATTCAGGATGGGCTCGTAATGCTTTACTCTCTTTTATAAGCTCAGAGAGATTACCGGCATTAGATTGTGAGTCTTGAAGATAAATAGGCGTAAGCTCTGCATGGCTTCTACCATTTAATGCGCCAATGATATAGAGCATGCGAGAGGTTAGATGAATAATCGCCTCATCATTGACACAAAATATCTCTAGATCCTGCCATTTGTCGAGCATATTGTGACTAAAATGCTTTAAAGATGCCGCTAAGCCGCCAATAACAGCACCTGTTGCTGTTGCGATGCCAAGTGTTGTAAATCCGGCTAGCGCATCTACGCCGACCATGACTCCAGCGCCAACGCTAGCACCTTTACTAAATTGCAACGTTAGATCTATCAGTCCCTCATTTGTGAAGAGGTCTTGTTCGTAATGTGAGCCTTGAACCATAAGCGCAAAGTAAGCGATATCTTCTTCATTAAATTGATAAATATGAAGCAGCGATTGAATACTCTTTTTCTCAAATTTTTCAATAAAGGGATGCAATGCTTGAACAATTTTTTCAGGCGGCGTTACTCGTTTTTCTTTAATTTGAAGCGTGATTAAGTTGAGATAAAAATTAGCCGCAACTTTCATCGCTTCAGATAAGCGAGATTGATCAGCTAACTCTTCAAGCTGAATATAGGCCATAATTTCTGCATAATATTCAGGAAACATAATGGCAATCTGTTCATAAAAACGTCTTTTTTGTGGCGGTATTACCGTATCAAACTCTAGATAATGATGAATGCCGTGCGCTTTAAGATGTTTTTTCCAAGTCTCTAAGTGTTCACCTTGAATAAAATTGAGGATAGGTAGAATTGGTTTATGCGTTTTCTCAATAAGTGTTAGTTCATCATCAAACTTAGGTAAAAAAGGGAGCCGGCAATCGATGACATAACAGGTAAGATCTGCTGAAAAGAGCTGTTTAATGACTTTTACTTCCTGTTCAAAGTCTTTTTCAGCGATCGGATCTTGGCTAAAGCGTCTTAGGTTTTCTGCTTCATCAAGGCGTGAATGGGATGGATAGTGTGTTTCAAGCGTATCAAGAATCCCCATTGCATCTTCAATGCCGGGGGTATCGATGTAGGTAAATGTTAATTGATTGGAAGAACGCTTGATCTCTGCGACATCAATGGTTGTGGACGCTTCATCCTTAACTTCTCCAAAATTTCTTTCGCGGGTAATTGTTCTGATAAGGGAGGTTTTCCCGGTATTTGTATGCCCTACGATCGCAATTTTTAATGTTTTAACATCCATGAATACTCTCTAACATTGTGTTTTAAGCGGTCTTGCTATCTATTTATATTAACGCACTTTGAGCGAGGATAATGGTTTAATCATGATTATTTCATTTTCAAAGAGATTGGGGGTTAATTTTCGTTCCCATTCTTGTATGCGCTGATGCTGATCTGTCTCTACAAGAATAATTACATTGTTCATGGCGCAATTTAAGAGTGTATAGATTCGGCGAAGTAGGCCGCGATCAGGAGTAAGGCTTGCATCAATATAGAGAGTGAGTTTTTCCAGCGGTGAATTTTTAAGTTGTTTTTGTAGAGTATTAAAGGATGTGCGATCGTTAATTACTTCAATGTTCTTTGGTAATGCTAATGAGAAATCGAGCGCAATAGCTAACTCCTCATCACCTTGTTGAATCGTTTTAGGAGCTCTTTCGCTGATGGGGCGTGTTTTTGCTGGATCAATGATATTCGTATTATTTTGAGGATGATGATTGTGTTGGCAGCGCTTTTGATAACGATGATACTTTAGATAGGAAAAAGTTAGAAAGCAGAGTCTAGGTAACAATCCATAAATAGTGATCATCAGGAGAATCCATCTTGCCCAAATAGCATTATCACTTACTGAAGGTGCTCCTTTGAGGGTTGATTGGATTAAATTAGCACTTATAAGCTCGCCAAATAGTAGGTTCGGGAGAAAGTTAAAGAGGTTAATAATCGTCAAGTAGAGACTACTGCTATAGGGGAAAAGCGTACTATAGAGATTAAAGTGATATTGCTTGAGCGTAAATTGTATAAATAATCCAGCAATTAATCCGATGAAGATAATACTCCAAGCACCGTGCATAATAACTTTTGCCAAAAGCCCTAATGCTTTTGGATCGGCTTCAAAGCTACTATATGAGATGTGATTTTTTTCTGTCTGTTTTTGCAGTTTACTAAGCTGCTTTTGGAGAAAAATTAAGAGCGTTGAAAAGAGTGAGTGCTGGCGAATGAGTGCAAATAGCAGAAAAAGATAAGCAGGGAGAAGAATTCCAAAGACAAGCCCAATAGGGTGAGTCGGTGTAGAGAGTAGAGCACCACTACCACTAACCGTTATTAAAAAAAGTATCAAAGAAAAGAGGCTAATTAAACCTTTAGAGAGTTGAAAGGGCAGTGCCTTTCCGCTCCCTAAAGCGATAGCATTATTTTGTGAAGGATTATTCAGCCTTGTCATAGTGAAGGGTATTTCCAACAACTTTTGTGATTCTAATTTGCGTGCCCATGGGGAGGTTTTCTCCCTGAATATTCCAAACAGAGTCTCCAAGTGGTAAGCGACCATTATTATTGGTGATATCCATTGTTAAAGTATAGGTTTTACCAATATATTCAGCTCCTCGAATTTGATTGAGGTGATGGCTTTCAATATCTCGATCTTTCCCTTTATAAACTTTAACGCCGATCACAAGCGCAATTACGGCAAATATTGCAAAGAGGATCATCTGCACTGTAAAGGCTAATGAAAAGATACTCAGTAATCCCCCAACGGCTAAAGCCGCAGCCCCAAGCCAAAAGAGATAAACCCCAGGAATAATGAGTTCTAATAACATCAAGATAGCCCCGATGATGAGCCAAGCCATCATCGGATCCATGGTTGTGAAGAAAGTCATATTACGACTCCTTCCCCGCTGATTTTACAAGTTCAGCAATACCGGCAATAGAACCGACAATACCAGAAGCTTCCATTGGCATCATCACAATTTTGCTATTATCGCTATCGGCAATTTTACCAAAAGCTTCTACATATTTTTGGGCAACGAAGTAGTTAATCGCTTGGATATCGCCTTCACTAATTGCTTTAGAAACCATTAAGGTAGCATTAGCTTCAGCTTCGGCCATTCTCTCACGAGCTTCTGCTTCTAAGAATGCCGCTTGGCGCTTTCCTTCAGCGGTTAAAATAGCAGATTGTTTATCCCCTTCAGAGCGAAGAATCTCGGCTTCTCTAACGCCTTGTGCTTCAAGAATGGCTGCACGTTTTTCACGTTCTGCTTTCATCTGTTTTGCCATTGAATCAATAAGATCTCTTGGTGGTTCAATATCTTTAATTTCGATACGGGTGACTTTAACGCCCCAAGGTTCTGTGGCATGGTCAACAACTGAGAGAAGGCTTGCATTGATTTCATCACGTTTTGAGAGAAGCTCGTCTAAGTCCATTGAGCCCATTACCGTACGAATATTGGTCATGGTGAGATTAAGAATCGCTGACCCTAAGTTATTGACGGCATAAGCTGCGCGCGCTGCATCGTTAATTTGGAAGAAAACAACCCCATCCACACGAACCATTGCGTTATCTTTAGTGATAACGGCTTGTGAAGGGACATCGGTGACATTTTCCATCATATTAATTTTATGACCTACACGATCAAAAAATGGCACGATGAAAGAGATCCCTGGAGTAATCGTTTTACGATAGCGACCAAAGCGTTCAACGGTATATTCATTTCCTTGGGGTACCATTTTAATACCAAGGAAAACCAGTAGAACGGCAATTGCCGCAATGATTAATACTAAAATTGAGCCTGTTGCCATAGTTTTAGATTCCTAAAAAGAATATAGACTTAAAAAAAGCACCTAACTCTTATGAGATAGGTGCTTTATCTCGTTAATAATGTCGCCATAGTATAAACGAAATAGGCTATTAATAATAACTTTGATAATCAGTTATCTTGATAATGATTATGCGCTAAATGAATTTCCACAACCGCAAGTTGTTGTTGCATTAGGATTACGGATCACAAATTGCTCGCCTTGTAAGTCATTGACATAATCAATTTCAGCACCCACTAAGTATTGATAGCTTAATGGATCTACTAAAAGGGTGACTTCTTGGTTAATTACTTCAACATCGCCATCTTCTACTTCATTAGCAAAAGCAAAACCATATTGGAAACCAGAGCAACCGCCACCTTGGATATAAACGCGGAGTTTAAGGCTAGGATCACCTTCTTCATCAATTAAGCTTTTCACTTTTAGTGCGGCAGAATCTGTGAAGTTAATTCCTGTTTCATCGATCATTGACATCTTCTTTTCTCCTTAAGTGAAAACAGTTTTCTATGCCTATCATTATACCACTCTGGTCAAGTTTCTCTCACTATTCTCACGGAAATATTGTTGTTGGGGGATTATGGTTAAATTTTAGGTTAAGGTATGTTTGTTCCCATGAGTAGGGGAGTTCTAAAAATAGATTAATTAAAGGATCGATAACTATGAAAAAAATGATTATGGCTGTAGCTGTTATACTGCCAGTTTTTATTGCAGGGTGCTCATCTGTTCCACTTGCTAGTGATATAGATAATAAGAATGCAAAGTTATTTCCAGTGCCAAAAGAGGGGGAAGCAGGTCTTTATATTTATAGAGATAGTTTTGTGGGTCAAGCGCTGCGAAAGGATGTTTATCTTAATGGTGGTTGTGTTGGAGAAACATCAAATGAAGTTTTTTTCTATTTAACAATACCAACTGAAGAAAATGAAATTATTCTCGGTACTGAATCTGAATTTTCCCCTAATAATATAACGATGAGTTTAGAGTCAGGAAAAAACCATTTTGTACGACAATATATAAAAATGGGAGTTTTTGTTGGTGGTGCTGGATTAGAGCAGGTTTCTGAGGAGGAAGGAAAAAGGGTGATCTCTAAGCCTAAGTTAAAACTTGCAGCTCAAGGAATATGTGATATTTGATTTCAGATAGTTCTTTAGATAAAAAGGCTTAACCATGATAGTTAAGCCTTTTTAATCTTTTTAACTTAGATGATATTAAAGGAAGCTAATTATTTCGCTTCTTCTTCCTCTTTTACAAGTTCAATCGCAAGTTCATCAAGTTGCGCTTGGCTGATTGATGCCGGCGCGTCTGTGAGTAAACATGCTGCAGATTGTGTTTTCGGGAATGCAATCACATCACGGATTGAGCTTTGTTCTGCCATGAGCATCACTAAGCGGTCAAGACCAAATGCGATACCACCATGAGGAGGCGCACCATATTTAAGCGCATCTAATAGGAAGCCAAATTTCTCTTCGGCTTCTGCTTTATCAATACCAAGAAGTTCAAAGACTTTCATCTGTACATCATGTTTGAAGATACGAATTGATCCACCGCCCAGCTCAGTACCGTTTAATACTAAGTCATAAGCATTTGCGATTGAGTTTGCAGGATCATTGAGTGACTCAATCCCTGTTTTTGGTGTTGTGAACGGATGGTGAACAGCTACATAGCGTTTTGCATCTTCATCGTATTCAAACATGGGGAAGTCAACAACCCACATAGGGGCCCATTTATGGGTAAGAAGGTTGAGGTCTTTACCAATTTTCACACGAAGTGCACCGATAGCATCATTAACCGTGGTTGCTTTATCCGCACCAAAGAAGATGATGTCATTATTTTGTGCCTTCGTTGCTTCAAGTAATGCTGTTAACGTTGCATCATCTAAGAATTTAACGATTGGTGATTGTAAGCCTTCACGACCTGCCGCAACATCGTTAACACGGATGTATGCAAGGCCTTTCGCGCCGTAACGACCCACATATTCAGTATACTCATCGATATGACGGCGAGTAAATTGATCTGATACTCCAGGAACATTAAGTGCTACAACACGTCCATTTTCACGGTTTGCGGCATCATTAAATACTTTAAATTCGCAAGATTTCATAAGCTCTGTGATCTCTGTGAACTCAAGCGGAATACGAAGATCTGGTTTGTCTGAACCAAAGCGAGCCATTGCTTCATGCCATGTCATGCGTGGGAAGTTATCACCAAGGTCAACATTGATGGATGCTTTGAAGGTATCGCGAATCATTTTTTCGGCGATATCCATGATTTGATCCGATGAGAGGAAAGATGTCTCGATATCCACTTGGGTAAATTCAGGCTGACGATCTGCACGTAAGTCTTCATCACGGAAGCAGCGAACGACTTGGTAGTAACGGTCAAAACCACTCACCATTAAGAGCTGTTTGAAGAGCTGTGGGCTTTGTGGAAGGGCAAAGAATTCCCCATGATGCACACGTGATGGCACAACATAGTCACGAGCGCCTTCTGGTGTTGCTTTTGTTAAGAATGGTGTTTCGATATCAAGGAAGCCTTGTTCATCGAGTGCTTGACGAATGTAACGAGTAACTTTCGAGCGAAGCATGATGTTTTGATGCATGCGCGTATCACGAAGATCAAGGTAACGATATTTTAAACGTACTTCTTCTGAAGTTTTGTCATCCCCTAATTGGAATGGCAGTGGCGCTGCTGTATTGAGGATTGTAAGCGCTGTTGCAATCACTTCAATTTTACCAGAAACAATATTTTCGTTAACCATGCCATCAGGGCGTGCGATGACTTTACCTTCGATTTGAATAACAAATTCATTACGAATTTTTTCAGCTTCAGCAAAAGGTGTTGTTAACTGTGCAGGATCGATAACAACCTGA
This sequence comes from Ignatzschineria rhizosphaerae, assembly GCF_022655595.1. NCBI lineage: Bacteria > Pseudomonadati > Pseudomonadota > Gammaproteobacteria > Cardiobacteriales > Ignatzschineriaceae > Ignatzschineria > Ignatzschineria rhizosphaerae. The sequence goes on along the minus strand of NZ_CP093379.1, from coordinate 2,184,340 downwards.
ACAATCCCTTCTCTATCACGAAGGTCAACAAAGATGATGCCACCATGGTCACGACGACGATGTACCCAACCAGAAAGTGTAACAGTTTTGTCGAGAAGTTCCTCGCTCACTAATCCGCAATAATGTGATCGCATAATATTGAATCCTTAAATTTGTAATACAGCGCGTATTATGAATTGTCGTTTGAAAATCAAATTATACAATTATAGGGTATTTTACGAAACTTTTCAGAGGAAGATTTCAAGATCTTTCCGCGATTTGCGGTTTATATTGTGCCTGTCATTAACAAAGATCCTTTATTTGCCCCGCTTTGGGAAGCATGCGTGGTTAAGCAATTGCTGCCTACCGCTTTCAAGATCAGCCCTCGAGTAAATTATATGTGAATTTACCGCAGAGCGATCTTGAAGAATAACCTAGGAACCTACGCCTTACAAAACGTAGGTCCCTAGAATTTTAAGCCTATCGTGTCTCCATTTTTTTTATTATTTGAGACTGATACTTTTACTCACCATATTTACTAAACCGTGAAAGTATATTCTTTCTTTAGCCTAGTCCTCCTTTGAATGCTCTTAGATTGTGGTGATACTTTTTTAATATTTTTAATCAACCTAAGCGCAAAATTTTGTGAAGCCGACACCTCTATGATTATCCGATTCAGAATAAAAATGCAAACTTTCAAGGTGAAAAAGAGGGGAGAAAAATGTAACAAATTGATATTCATCAAATTATATTACATGCAACATGGCAATTTTTTATGGGATCATTTGATAACAACTATTCCAAAATTGCTGATCTAAAGTGGCCCCTTTTTTGTACCACTCATGCATCTGTTCTTGAGTTTTGTTATCTGCTTTTTGTGCGTAATAATCGCACATTTTTCTCAGTCTTGATACGGATTCAAGGTGCTCAATGCCGGCATAAGTATCAATCCAATTTAGATAAGGGTTATGCGCTCTTTGATGTTGATCGAAGATATAAAGCCCAAGTTGCTGATAGACTAAAAAACAAGGAAGCATGCCGGCAAGCGCAAGAGGAATAGGAAGCGTTTCTAAAGTGGCATTGAAAGTTATAAATTCTTGGCAGGTTTTGCTAGGAATTATTTGGCTGATCTCTTTATTGAGATAGCGATCATGAAGCGCTTTTTCTTGTTCCATATTTTCTTGCACAAAGTTGTGAAAATATGACTGAAAATCCGCTTCTTCGATTCGATGCGCCATAGATTGTAATAATTTGGTAAATGCTTGAAGGTAGAGCGCATCTTGTTCGATATAAAATCGAAAACGTCTTGCATCGAGTTTTCCTGTAATCAGCTCTTGAATAAAGGGAACTTGCTGAGTGGCATGATAAATGGGTAAATGGCGTTGCCAAGTACTTTCAGTCCAAAGTGTGTGATTAGTCATAGAGATCCCTTTTATGAGTGCTTATAAGCGCAGATTGCGACATAGTCACCTTTATCGAAGCCTTCAATCGGCTCTTCAACAGTATTATCCGAGTAGATAGGATGAGTGGTGAGTGTTTGGAAGAACTCAAAATCAGTAAAGCCAATCTTTTTCATCGTCTCGATCTTTTCTTGGGTTGTCCGCCAGTTTGCTTGTTCGACAAGTTCAATCGGGTAAGGATGGCGAGGATAGACCTCTTTTAACAGCGGATGATCCCAAGATTGTACTGCTTTTGCAAGATTATAGAGTAAGCCGTAACCACTCTCTTTAGGGATATCAATGACGATGATCTTGCCACCTGGATTTAAAGCGTGAAAGCTTTGGGTTAAGGCTGTTTCAAGATTTGTAATATACCCAGGGCAACCATTATAGATAATCGTGTCATATTTTTTACCAGCATAAGCGAAGTTTTCAGCCGTTGAAATTGTGACATTTAGCCCTCGTTTTCTAGCAATATTTGCCATGTCTTCTGAGGGTTCGAGTCCGTTTTCAATGTCAATACCATACTCTTGACGCAAAATAGACTCAAAAAGGCCGCTGCCGCAACCGACTGAGAAGATATTCTGGCAACCTTCAAGGGTTTTTGCGACAAGTTTTACCTCAGAGCGTAGTACATTTGGATTTTCTAAAAACCAGAGGTCATATTTTTCAGCATATTGATCGAAACTTTTAGGAATTGTCATAGATTTCAGCACTCAATGTTTTGTCATAGTAAAGAAGCTGAAAGTGTAGCATATCGGGTTAATTAGACGATTGCTGGTACTGTTTTCGTGATATGAGAATAGGGGGGGTTATAAAAATCAGCCAGTTAAGCTAAATATTATTTGGACTTTTACGAAGATTATTAAAAAAATCTTCAAGAAAGGATTGATATAAGCGCCTTAGCCCGATATTGTCAATAACGGCAGATCATTATTATAGATGGGTAATAGCAAGGAAAGGGCAGGGAATATATGGGGATTGAATTAGTAATATTTCTATTATTGGGCTGTATTATTGGCTTAATTTCGGGATTACTAGGTGTAGGTGGTGGAACGGTTGTGGTGCCGGCATTGGTATTTTTCCTTGTATCTCAAGGTGTAGATCCTGAATTAATTATGAAGGTTGCGTTAGGTACTTCATTTGCTGTTGTGGGAATTACGAGCCTTTCATCTGTGATTGCCCATCAAAAAAGGGGCTCTGTTGTATGGACTGTGGTCTTTTTGATGGGGGTTGGTGCGATTATTGGGGTTGCGATAGGAAGCCGAGTTGTCAGCATGATGAATAACTTTGTGCTACAACTCTTCTTTTGTCTATTTTTGGCTTATACCATTATTAATATGCTTCGCACAGCTTCGAAAAAAGAGGCAGATAAAGTATCGGGTGTGCCAAAACCTATCTATTTAGGTGCTGGAGGAATTATTGGTTTTATCTCAAGCTTTGTTGGCATTGGCGGGGGTGTGATGATTGTCCCTGTTTTAAGTAAAATTGGGTATCAGATGAAAAATGCGATCGCTTCCTCTTCTGCTATAGGGATGTTTATGGCGGCAGCGGGTGCAACAAGCGCGGTAATTAATGGTTGGGGCGTTGCTAATGTACCAGAGAATTCTATTGGCTTTGTCTACTATCCCGCGGTGATAGGGCTTTCTTTAACGAGCGTTATCTTTGCGCCTATTGGTGCGAAGCTTGTCTATATCTTACCGGTAAAGCGTATCCGTCAAATTTTGGCAGGCTTTTTAACTATCATCTTAATCGTGTTTATCTATAACAATTTTGTATAAAAGATTGTTTAACGTTATCAAATAGCTCAGCAAATCTTGTATCGAAAAATTGGTTTAAAAGTCACTGAATTAGATTGCCGGCGCATCGATTATGAGAGGTGCAAGAATCGTTCTATCCGGCATTGCGTAAGCTCATTGGATACTCTGTACCCTTAATACTATTTAAAATAGTGTTTCTTAAATTGAATCGACTATAAAAAAGCCTAGTCATTGACTAGGCTTTTAGCTAAGTATCTTTTTGATGCGACTTGATAAGTATTAATCAATCGCTTTCATGATCTCATCGGTTTGAAGGTCAAGGCTTTGTAAACCTTTCCCTGAGAGATACCAAAGTTTAGGGGTTAAGTAGATGACTTTATCATTTTTGATGGCATTGATTTGTGCCATATCTGCTGCTTTAAAATATTCTTGATCCATTGCCGGTTGCCCGATGGCAGCGCTTCTATCAATAATATAGATAATGTCTGGATTTTTAGAGGTTAAATAAGCCGCATCCGCTTGTGCGCCTTTTTCTACTTCCTCAGTTTCTGCGCGTTTAACGCCTAATACATCATGGACAAATGTTGCATAACCACTGTTATTTGAGATCCAGAAGTTACCATCATTATGCATTAGAACAAGGGCTTTTTGCGCTGATGCTTTTGCTTTTTCAGCAGATTTTTCAAATTTTGTACTAAGAGTATTCCAAGCCGCTTCTGCTTCTGGGCGTTTTTCAATGGCATTTCCCACAGCAAAGATATTAAATTTAGCAGATTCTAAAAAATCATCATTAGCTGCCGAGAAGTTAATGACAGGTGCAATCGCTTGTAATTCAGCCGCTGATTTTCCTTGACGGCCTGAAATAATGATAAAGTCAGGATTTTCCTGAGCAATGAGATCCATGTCGAGTTTGAACATATCGCCAGAAGATTTCATGGTTTCTGTTTGATATTTTTCAAGATATTCCGGTGCAAATTGTTTAGGGATTGCAACAACGGCTTCACCGCCGCCTAAGGCATCGATAGTATCTAAAGCCCCAAAATCCATCACAACACCTTTAGGTGCTGCGATTGCAAGACCTAAACAACTTGTTAAACCAATGGCTAATAGTAATTGACGCATCTTTGTCCTCTTTGTAAGATTTTTATTATCAAATGTGAATGATTATATTTATCATCTTTGTAAATAATGTCCACTTTTAAATGCCTCATTTTGATAGATAGATCTTTTAAGCAAAGAATCTTCAATGGAGAAACAGCGCTAGGGCCGCTTTTTTTGTATAATCATTCTATTCACTATTTTTTAAATTCCTCTACGTGAAGGTAGAGTTGAAGCATAAAGGTTCCTAAGTATGTCGAAAACATTTTTAGTCGTTGATGGCTCTAACTTTCTATTTCGAGCATTTCACGCACTGCCGCCTTTAAAGAGCCCTGATGGAAGACCTACGGGTGCGATTCGCGGTGTTATTAATATGTTTGAGAAATTGATGCGGGAATTTAACCCAGATTATCTTGGGGTTATTTTTGATGCCAGTGGCAAAAGCTTTAGAAGCGATCTTTACCCGGATTATAAAGCACATAGACCGCCAATGCCGGATGATCTGCGTTTACAGATTGAACCTCTTTTTGAAATTATTGACCTTTTAGGTTATCCGCGCATTATTATCCCCGGCATTGAGGCAGATGATGTTATCGCAACGCTTGCTTTAGAAGCAAAAGCGAAAGGGATTCGCACAATTATCGCTTCAAGTGATAAAGATTTAGCGCAATTAGTGGAAGATAATGTCATTAATATGTATGACGGCATGAAAAATGAGATGTTAGGGCGCACGGAAGTTTTCGAAAAATATGGTGTTTATCCTGAGCAAGTGCGTGATTATCTCTCTCTTATGGGGGATAGTGCCGATAATATCCCCGGTGTTCAAGGCGTTGGTCCTAAAACAGCAGCAAAATGGATTCATGAATGGGGAGATCTTGATGGGATCGTAGCAAATGCCGAAAAGATAAAAGGAAAAGTGGGTGAAAGGCTGAGAGATAGTTTAGATATCCTTGCGCTTTCTAAAGAACTTACAACACTGTATATGGATGCAAAGCTCCCAATTAAAGTGGAAGAGTTAAAGCGTAAGGATCAGTTTACAGATCGCTTGCGTGATGTTTATCAGGATTTAGGTTTCCGTCAATTACTCATTGGGCTCGATGGGAATGATGCACCAACAGAGAGATTTGTACCGCCTGTTGCAAAAGCTGCGAAAACATCAAGTGATGATGGTAATAGTTGGGTAAATCCGACAATGCCGGCAACCACAAATTACGAGACGATTACCACAATAGAAAGCTTGCAAGAATTTTTAAAGCTGATTCCCAAAGCAGCACTTTTAGCGCTCGATACGGAAACTGATGGTTTAGAATTTATGCGCTCTAATCTTGTGGGGATTTCGCTTTCAGTGGCGCCTGGGGAAGCTGTTTATATTCCTTTTAAACAAGCAGGACTTGAAAATCCACTGACAATTGATGAGGTAATGCCGCTTTTAAAACCAATTTTAGAAGATGAGTCGATTCCTAAAGTTGGGCAAAATATGAAATTTGATTGGCATATTTTAAAACGCTATGGCGCTGAGATTAAAGGGATTGCTGATGATACGATGCTCGCAAGCTATATCTTTGATCCAACAGGAAATCGTCATAATATGGATGCGTTAGCGGAACTTTATCTTGGTTTTAAAACAACGCCATTTGAATCTATTGCCGGCAAAGGAAAATCACAAAAAACTTTTGACGAAATTGATATCGAAACAGCTAGCTTTTATGCCGCAGAAGATGCCGATATTACCTTGCAATTGCAGCATAGTATTGTGCCTCGTTTAAAATCGGTAGAGAGTCAATACAGAGTCTATGCTGAGATTGAAGTACCGTTAGTATCGGTGCTTGCCAAGATGGAGCATGAAGGGATTTTGGTTGATGCTGATCATTTAAATGCGCTAAGTGTGGAGTTTGGCGATAATTTAGCAGATCTAGAAAAAGCGGCCTATGAGCTTGCGGGGGAAGAATTTAATATGAGCTCCCCATCACAAGTGGGGACGATTTTATTTGAAAAACTTCAATTGCCGGTGATTAAGAAAACGCCAAAAGGCGCGCCTTCTACCGCAGAAGATGTTTTGGTAAAACTTGCTGAAGATTATCCGTTACCCAAAATTATTATGGAGTATCGGGAGTTTTCAAAATTACGTTCTACCTATACAGAATCTTTAGTTGCAGAGATTAACCCAGATACTAAACGGGTACATACCTCCTTTAATCAAGCACAAACAAGCACAGGGCGCTTATCTTCTTCTAATCCTAACTTACAAAATATTCCGATTCGTACCAAAGAAGGTCGCCGTATTCGTGAGGCATTTATTGCAAAAGAGGGCTCGATTTTATTAGCAGCGGACTATTCACAAGTAGAACTGCGTTTGATGGCGCATTTCTCACAAGATGAGACGATGATTCAAGCTTTCCAAGAGGGTAAAGATATTCATGCGGCGACAGCTTCTGAAGTTTTCGGGATTCCTTTAGAGAAAATCACAAGTGAAGAGCGAAGAGCAGCAAAAGCGATTAACTTTGGTTTGATCTATGGAATGGGTGCGTTTGGTTTGGCGAAACAGCTCGGAATTTCTCGCACACAAGCGCAAGAGTATATTAGCCTCTATTTCAGCCGCTATACGGGCGTTTTAAACTATATGGATCAATCAAAAGAGAAAGCAAAAGATCTTGGTTATGTAGAAACATTGTTAGGTAGAAGACTCTATTTGCCGGGAATCCATAGCTCTAATGCGATAGCTAGATCGGGAGCTGAGCGTGTGGCAATTAATGCACCGTTACAAGGTACGGCAGCTGATATTATTAAATTAGCGATGCTTAAAGTGGATGCTTCATTAACGGCGAAATCAGAAGTTGATGCAAAAATGTTACTACAAGTTCATGATGAACTTATTTTGGAATCAAATCTAGCATCAGAAGAAGCCGCGACAGCGCTTTTAGTGGATGCAATGACGGATGTGATTAAACTTGATGTACCATTAATCGTTGAAGTGGGTCGTGGTAATAACTGGGATGAAACAGCGGGTTAACCATTTATTGTATTTAATATTTTAAAGAAAACCGCTTAAATAATTTAAGTGGTTTTTTATTAGAACGCTCTTCATGAGGTTTGTGATGTTTGTTTATTCTTCATATCAATTACGGCAATGTTAAGAGAGTTTCATCCTCTAGTTTATAAGGGGTTTTATCAAAGGATATTCCTCCCCTCTCTTCAAGTCCCCAATGTTGCATGGTCGATAGCTTAGGTGGTTTTCGGACAATTTGTTTAAATCCTTGCGCATTAAAACTCATTCTTCCTCTTCTTAAAGAGATCTCGCCCTGATAGCGCGTTTCTTTGGAGGATTTAGGGGATTCTCTCTTAAGATAAATCTCATCAATTTCAAGTAGTGTAGGCGGTTTCCAAAGGGGATCGATCTCAATTCTTAATGATTGCACATTATAGAATATCAAGGTTGTAGGGGCGGTCCAAAATTGGAAATAGCCTAATTCATTAGGCTTGAGCCATTGGAGAATATAATCTAAATCTAAGAGGAAATTGGGCGCACTCGGTTGATCTGTTCTTTCTAATGTGAAATCATGAATGACGCAATTATGCCAACCAAGATAAGGAAGATCGGCTTCTGTCCAAATTTTTCGATCCGGCTTTAGATAGATATCAGGCGAATGAGGCATGTTGTTTTTCCTTTAATAGTTCCGATGATTCTAATGAGTTTAAATCTTAAGACTTTTAGTTTCTTGGAATGCATTAGCAGCATAAATGTTAAAGATATAGAGCCAGATTAAAGCTTGTAGCCAGCCTTGTCCAACAAGCGCTAATAAACCAAAAGGCTCATCATCATACTCCCTTAAAGGAATCGTAAAATACCAAAGATAAGCAAGGAAGATACTAAGGAAGGACAAAGAAAATAAAGCTCTTGGTAACTTTGATAGATGTTTGCAAGAGCTGATTTATATAGAGGTCTTTTTTATTACTGGGTTTAATAGTATTTTGCATTGTGTATTCAATACTATAGTTTACCTATTTCTTAAATAGCCTAAAATTAAAAGGTTCGATTGTCTTTGTTAGTAATCGGTTTTGCATTGTGCGCGTCCAACTTGTGGATAACCCTGGGGATGAGAGGAGGATAAGCGTATTTTCTTCATTAAAAGGCTCATTAAAAGCAATCTCAAGTGTCCGTTTTACAGAGAGTGTTCCTGGTCTTGAAAGGAGCTCCAACTTAGAATCTGGAGCGATATTTCCTTCCTTAATTACTCGATATAACCAGCCACAGTAGCCAGTTTCTTGCATCAGTAGTGATAAGTTAGGAATCTGTAGATGATAATTAAGTTTATAGCAAGGCGATCTTGGTTGGGTAATCTGGATAATCGCTTCTCCTAACTGATAGATATCTCCCATAAAAGCATTCTCTTCTGTTAAGCCTTGAGTGGAGAGGTTTTCACCAAATGCCGGTGTTACAAAGAGCGGTTTTAAGTCTGGATAGGCTTGGTGCCAGTAATCATAATGCTCAATAGGGTAGTGACAAAGTGCTCGATCGACACCGCCATGAAAGCGTTTTTCGTATTGTTCATCACCCTCTATTCCCAGTGTTGTCAGATAGTGCATTTCTGAAAGGCGTGATTTTGCAATGGCGCTAGGCTCATGCTCTGGGTATTCTTTAGTTTTACCGGCAAAAAGGTTCAGTAGTTTGATATTTAGCGGATTCATCAGGGCTCCTTTCATCAGATATAGTCAAGATGAGTTAAAGTAATAAGATGTAGGATTTTATCGCGTTGTTTACAGTATTAGGAGAAAATACTGTTATGAATATCCATCGAAAAACAAAATTAACGCCGTTTCATCGAGAAGAGATTTGGCGATTACATCATCAAGAAAAATTTACCGTAACCTATCTAGCTGAGCGTTTTATGGTAAGCAGACCTACGATCTATAAAGTACTAAAACAAGGTAGATTGAACTTGTTTGTGCCATTAGCTAGTAAAAATGAACGTTATAGAACAATTAAGTATGGCATTAAACGTCTTGCAAAGATTGAAAAATCTATTGAAGAGAAACTTAAAAAGAGGGCTAAACGTTATAACAAAAACTATCCTGGCGAGATGGTCCATGTGGATACTAAACGGCTCCCTCTTTTAAAAGGGGATCTTAAAAATCGCACTAGAGAGTATTTATTTGTAGGAATTGATGATTTTTCAAGAGAACTTTATGCCGGTATTTATCCTGATAAATCACAGTTTAGTGCTGCTGAATTTCTTCGATGGGATCTGTTAGAACAGTGTCCCTATACTGTAGAATGCACCTATTCGGATAATGGTCGTGAGTATAAAGGTACATCAGAACATGCCTTTGTCGAAATGTGTCTAACACATAAGATTAATCAAAAGTTTACAAAGCCAGCTTGCCCTCAAACGAATGGAAAAGCAGAAAGAGTCATTCGAACACTCATGGAAATGTGGCATAATCAGGAAGAGTTTATCAGTTCAGATGATCGGAAAAAGAAGCTAAAACGATTTTTAAACTATTACAACACAGTAAAACCTCATAAGGGTATTAATGGTTTAACGCCTTATGAAGTTTTAGAAAATTATTTTAACACTGAAGTGTAAACAACCCGCCGATTTCTAACAAATAAGAGATGAAATTATCGCTTTTGGAGACGATAAAAAAAGCGCTAATAGATTTTGATATTAGCGCTTTTTCTACGGTTTAGATATGAATTTTAAAAATTATTTTAAAGAGATTTTAAAGTTGTGATCATCTCATTAACCACTTTTTGGGCATCTCCATAAACCATATCCGTATTATCTAAGTAGAAGAGATGGTTTTCAATGCCTGAGAAACCTGCTCCTTGTCCACGTTTGATCACAAATACCTGTTTTGCTTGGTCGGCATTCAGGATTGGCATACCATAAATCGGGCTTGATTTATCGATACGTGCAACTGGGTTTACGACATCATTTGCCCCGATAACAAGAACGGCATCAGTATCTTTAAATTCTCCATTGATCTCATCAAGATCAAAGATGCTTTCATAAGGGATTCCTGATTCTGCAAGTAGAACATTCATATGCCCTGGCATTCTTCCTGCAACAGGGTGAATGGCAAAGCGAACATCAACGCCACGAGCTTCAAGGATTTTTACAAGCTCCGCAACTTTATGTTGTGCTTGCGCTGCCGCTAAACCATATCCCGGCACGATAATAACTCGGTCTGCATAGGCCATTGTCATTGCCGCATTCGCCGCATCTGTTTCTGTCATTGAGCCTTCAACTTCGGTGCTTTCACTTGTTGCATCGCCAAAGTTAGAGAAGAGAACATTGTTGATAGAGCGGTTCATCGCTTTTGCCATAAGGAGTGTTAGGAGGGTACCTGCAGCACCAACAACAGTACCGGCAATAATTAAGCCGCCGTTATCTAAGGCAATTCCTTCAAAAGCTACAGCAATCCCTGTTAATGCGTTAAAGAGCGAGATAATCACTGGCATATCTGCGCCACCAATTGGCACAGCAATCAGCGCCCCAAGAGCAAGCGTTAAGGCAAAGAACATAAAGAGCATAAAGTAATGAGGCTCAGATTCTGCGGCTAATAAAACTGCTAAAAGAAGTGCAAAGAGGAAGATGAAAAGGTTGATCAGGTTTCTATTTTTGAAACGAATCGTTGATTTCATTCTGCCATCAAGTTTTGCCCAAGCGACAATGGATCCTGTAAAGGAGACGGCACCAATAAATCCACCGAGCGCGGCAAGAAGTAGGACGCGAGAATTATAAGCTGTATCAGGAGAACCTACTTGTAGTAGTGCAATCGCACCAATAATCGCAGCAGCGCCCCCACCAACTCCGTTATAGATTGCAATCATTTGCGGCATATCAGTCATCTCAACTTGAAGCGCTGAGCGTTTTGCAATGAAATAACCGATCGCAATTGCAATCACAATTAAGATGACGTTGGTTAAATAAGATTTATGAGTAATATCAGGATGGAAAAGGGTAATAACAACCGCAAGTACCATCGCAATGCCGGCATAATGAATTCCTTTACGAGCTGTAGAGGGATGACTCATACTCTTAAGAGCATAGATAAAGACGATAGCGGCAATAAAGTAGCCAATATTAACAATCAATGCACCCATGAATTATTTCTCCTCTTTTTTGTTAGATTTGAACATTTCGAGCATTCTATCTGTGACGTAATAGCCCCCGACAGCATTGACCGCACCAAAAACAACGGCAATAAATGCAAGGCTTGTTTGGAAAAAGCCATCAGCATGACCGAGTGCAATCATTGCACCGACTAAGATAATACCGTGGATAAAATTTGAACCAGACATTAAAGGGGTATGAAGAATCGCCGGAACACGTGAGATCACTTCAAATCCTAAAATGGCGGAAAGCACAACGATATAGAGCGCTGCAAATCCTGTAATCATAAAAATATCTCCTTAAGCTTTAGGCTGTCATTAAAGGTTTAATGCGTTCAGATACCACTTCACCTTCATAGGTGATGAGGGAATCTCTCACAACTTCATCTTCAAGATCGAGCACTAAGCCCTCTTCTGTAATGAAAGGATTTAAGTAGTTATAGATGTTTTGAGAGAACATCTCAGAAGCGTGGATAGCAACTGTTGATGGCAAATTAAGAGGTCCTGCAATAGTTACTTCATTGAGGATTACCGTTTCCCCTGGTTTGGTGACTTCACAGTTTCCACCAGTTTCAGCAGCCATATCCACGATAACAGCGCCCGGCATCATTGCTTCCACCATCTCTTTTGTGACGATCAGTGGCGCTCTTTTACCTGGGATTGCAGCGGTTGTGATAATGATATGCGCTTCTTTAACATGCTTTGCTAGAGCTTTGGCCTGTTGCGCTTTCTCATCTTCTGTTAATTCACGAGCATAGCCGCCTTCACCTGCTGCATTCACGCCAGTATCTACCAGTTTTGCACCTAGTGATTCCACTTGCTCTTTGGCATCTGGGCGAATATCGTAAGCTTCCACCTGTGCACCTAAGCGTTTGGCTGTTGCAATAGCTTGTAATCCTGCAACACCAACGCCAATAACCAGCACTTTTGCCGGGCGAATAGTTCCTGCTGCTGTTGTGAGCATCGGGAAGAATCTAGGGGAAAGATCTGCGCTAATTAGCACCGATTGGTAGCCTGAGATTGTCGCTTGTGAGGAGAGAACATCCATACTTTGTGCGCGCGTAATTCTTGGGATAAATTCCAAAGAGATTGCGTTCACTTTTTGGGTGGCAAGCGTTTTAATTAAATCGACATTATTATAAGGATCGAGCATCGAGAGTGAGATAGATCCTGCTTTAAATTGTTGAGCAAGCGCTGCTGTTGGGGCGTTGATAGAAACAATAATAGATGCTTCATCAAATGCAGGAGTGGTAACCACTGCGCCTGCTTTTTCATACGCCTCATTATTAAAGTAAGCTTTCACACCAGCATCTGGCGTAACGATTACTTTAAATCCCGCTTTTATAAAACGTTCTACATTTTTCGGGTCGAGCGCCACACGTTTCTCAAGAGGATGTGTCTCTTTAAGGACGATGATGGTTTTTATCATAGTTTTCAGTGCTCCAAGTGGCAAAAAAGTCATGAACTTTCATAGTAACATGGGAGCATTGAAATATAAATTGAAGGATTGTAGGAAATAAATTCATGGCAAACTTGACCTATTGCGCTTTTTTATGAGAACAATGCAATTTCTTTTAATGCCGATAATTGAAGATTTGCTATACTAATACCCCTGAAAGATAGAGATCTTAGAATACTTTTTGAATAAAGGGTTGCTGTGACCAACGTAGATCAAATAAAAAAGCCTTCTGCTAAACCGATTAAAAAATCGAGATTTAGCGCCCTTAAAAGATTAATTAGTTATAAATACTTTGTGCCGTTTGCAAAGAAATTAATTCCTTGGGCATTCGTTCTCAGCGCAGTTTCTGCAATCGCTGGCCTTTACTATGGACTCTTTGATTCCCCCATAGATTATCAACAAGGCGATACGGTTCGGATCATGTATATCCACGTCCCAGCGGCAATACTCTCTTCGGCGCTCTATATGTTTATGGCGGCTTTGAGTGTTCTCTTTTTAATTTTCCGCATTAAGTTATTTCCCGTGATTGCAAGATCAGCTGCGGTATTAGGTGCAGTTTATACCTTAATTACCTTGGTGACAGGTGCGATTTGGGGAGCTCCTACTTGGGGAACTTGGTGGGTTTGGGATGTAAGGTTAACTTCAGTACTCATTCTCTTTTTCCTCTACTTAGGGTACATCGGCTTAGATAATGCCTTTGAAGATCGGGAAAAAGCGAATATGGGGATTTCAATATTAGCTATTATTGGGGTGGTGATTGTGCCGATTATTAAAGCATCGGTCTATCTATTTGCAACCCTTCATCAAAAAAGTACGATTTTTGCATCCGGCGGACCTAGTCTTGATGCGGCAATGTTAAAGCCTTTAGTATTAATGATGGTGGCGTATATCCTCTTTACAGTTGGGTATATTTTATTAAAGAGTGTTCACCTTATCTATCGTGAGCAGCTCTTACAGGTTTATACAAAAAATTAATGAATAATTCCCGCACAATAATGGATTGATCATGGCTAATTATTAGCCCATAATGACCTTACCATAAGACGACATAAGTAGACGGGATCATTGAGTAGTAAAGCAGATTTAGGATATTTAATTTAGAGGTTGTTGAATGGCAGAATTTTTAAATCTTTTAGATATGGGAAAACATACCACTTATGTTTGGGCATGTTATGGCTTTGTCGCTATTTGCCTTATCGGTTTGATAGTCGCTTTGATTAGCGAAGGTAGAGGTTTAAAACGAGCAATGACTAGGGAGGGTTTAATCAAATGAGTCAACAAAATATGAAGACTGCAGGGAAGCGTGGCATGATGTCACCGAGACAAAAGCAGAGAATGTATGTGGTGATCGCTGTTATTGTAGCGGCCTTTTTGGTGATCGGTTTTGCGATGTTTGCTTCTCGAGATAACTTAAATCTCTATTATTCACCAGAACAAGTGCAAAATGGTGAAGCGCCACTTGATAAAACAATTCGTGTTGGAGGTTTAGTCGTTCCAGGAACGCTCCATAAAGGATCTGATAGCTTAGTGGTGGAGTTTGCATTAGTAGATGGTTCATCAGAGCAGATCATTGTGAGCTATGAAGGAATCTTGCCGGATCTTTTTAGAGAAGGGCAAGGAATTATTGCGCGCGGAAAATTGGTTCAAGGTAATCATTTTGTGGCTGAAGAGATTCTTGCAAAGCATGATGAAGAGTATATGCCACCAGAAGTTGCTGCAACATTAGAAGCGCAAGGTCATCCATTTAAAGAGAAAGATATTTAAGTCGATCCACCAATTATAGTATTTATTAAGGGTTATTATGCTTCCGTTAGGTCAACTCGCGCTCTATCTAGCGCTCGGTGTTTCGATAGCACTCTTTATTTTGCCACTTATCGGCATCAAGTTACGCAGTCCCCAATTAATGTATAGTGCAAGGCCATTAACTATATGGCTTTTTGTGCTTGTGGGATTCTCATTTGTCTATTTGGGGCATCTATTTTGGATTAGTGATTTCTCCTACTCTTATGTCTTCCAAAACTCCAATACAAAGCTCCCTGATATCTATAAGATTACGGCAATTTGGGGGGGGCATGAAGGGTCAATGTTGCTCTGGGTCTTTACCTTAACGGCGTGGATGCTTGGGGTTGTATTTGTAACTCGGAAAATGCCACTTGAGCTCTCAGCGGCAACGCTTGCGGTACTTGGGGGAATTACAGTTGGCTTTATCGCTTTCTTGATTTTTACCTCAGATCCATTTGGCAGAAATTTAAGTTTAGATCTTTATGATGGGCGTGACTTAAACCCATTATTACAAGATGTGGGGTTAATCATTCACCCGCCGCTTCTTTATATGGGTTATGTGGGTTTTGCGGTGCCTTATGCTTTTATGTGTGCGATTTTATTAACAGGGCATATCGATCGATTATCGATTCGTTGGGTGCGACCTTGGGCATTAGCCGCATGGGGCTTTTTAACATTAGGAATTACGGTAGGTAGCTGGTGGGCTTATTATGAGCTTGGCTGGGGCGGTTGGTGGTTCTGGGACCCTGTTGAAAATGCTTCTCTTATTCCTTGGATTTTAGGCGCTGCACTTATTCACTCTTTAGCTGCGACAGAAAAACGTAAAGCCTTTACGCTCTGGACGGTAATCATTGCAATTTTAACGTTCTGCTTAAGTGTATTAGGAACATTCTTAGTGCGTTCAGGGGTTTTAACTTCTGTTCACTCATTTGCCGCGGACCCATCACGAGGGCAGTTTATCTTAATGCTTCTTGCGATCGTGACGCTTTTTGGGTTTCTCCTTTTACTCTTTAGATCCCATAAGATTCGTCAAGAGTCGCATTTAAGCTTAGTGTCAAAAGAATCAGGAATCTTATTTAATAATATTTTCTTATCTGTAGCCTGTTTTGTGGTGTTACTAGGAACGCTCTACCCGCTAATTGTGGATATTTTACAGATTGGGAAAATATCTGTAGGTGAAGGTTACTTTAATGAGTATACCGTGCCAATTACGATGTTGATTTTAGTGGTATTAGGATTTACGCCGCTGCTTCGCTTTAAAGAAGATAAGTTTAGCCGTATTAAAACCCCATTAATCATTATGGGCGTTAGTGCTGTAGTGCTTGGCTTTGCAACGAACTACCTTTATGTGGGGCGTTTAGATCTTTGGGTCGTTCTTGGTTTAACATTGAGTTATTGGGTTGTCTTTGGGATTCTTTTTGAAATTAAACTCAATGGCCGCAAAACAGATAATTACTTCCAAGCAATGAAGCGTCAAACGCTTTCTCGTTGGGGGATGAATCTTGGACATTTAGGTTTAGTCATTACCATTATCGGGATTACCTTAACCTCACATTATAGTGATGAACAAGATCGTCTTGTTCGAGTAGGTGAAACGGTAGAGGTACGGGAATATGGTTTTGAGCTTTTAGCATTAGAAGATGTGAAAGGATCAAACTATGTGGGAACAAAAGGCACGATCCAAGTTTACCAAAATGGGAAGCCACTTCGTATGATGTATCCGGAAAAACGTACCTATACAGTTAGCGGAATGCCTATTAGTGAAGTGGCACTTAGACCCTCTTTAATTGATGACCTTTATGTTGCAATGGCAGAAGAGCGTGCAGAAAATGCATGGGCAATTCGCCTATATGTGAAGCCGTTTGTCCGCTGGATTTGGCTTGGGGGCTTAATCATCTCTATTGCGGCACTGTTATCGATTTTAGATCGACGTTATCGAATTGGGCGCAAGCAACTACAAACAGATGCTAAGATTCAAGAAGGTTAGGAGGTTAAAATGACTCGAGGAAAAGGAATTATCGCAGGCGTTGTCATTCTTGTTGTCGGTTTCTTAATTTTTCTGTCACAAAGTTTAGAAAATGATGCCAGTTACTTGCCTTCAGCATTGAAAGGAAAGCAGCTCCCCTCATTTAGTGCTTATGAAGTAGCAAAGCCTGGGGTGACGGCGAAAATTTTGACCGATGAAGATATTAAAGGCCCCGCACTCCTTAATATTTGGGCAACGTGGTGCCCAACTTGTGAAGCTGAGCATGATGCACTAAAAGAGATTGGGGCAACAGGTGTGCCTATTTATGGTGTGGATTATAAAGACAACACGTTAAAAGCTTATGAGTGGTTACGTGATCTAGGGAACCCCTATATCTTTACAGTCGCTGATGAGAGCGGCAAGATTGGTTTAAATTTAGGGGTGTATGGTGCGCCGGAAACCTACTTTTTAGATGCAAATAATATTATTGTTTATCGTCATGTCGGTGAGATGACTGTTGAGCTTTGGGAGATGGGATTTAAAGGCATCTATGAAGCGAGTTTTGATGCTGATAACACCAAAGCATTACAAGCTGCGATCAGTAAGGCAGATAAAGCAATAGAAGCTGCAAAAGCAGCTGCAAGAGAAGGAGCGAAGTAAATGAAACGATTTTTAATCGCCTGTACGATTTTCTTGTCACTCTTTTTGCAGCAAGGTATGGCCTCTGTCAACTTATATGAGTTTAGTAACTCTATTGATGAAAGGCGCTTTCAGAGTTTAACAAGAGAGCTGCGTTGTCCTAAGTGTCAAAACCAAAATATTGCAGATTCAGATGCCCCTTTAGCACAAGATATGCGGGACTTAACTTATGACATGATTATTGATGGGCAAGCAGATGCGCAGATCATTGCATTTATGGTGGATCGTTATGGCGATTTTGTGATGTATAATCCGCCGGTTAAACCTGTAACGTGGTTATTGTGGTTTAGCCCATTTGTATTATTGGTCTTTATTTTAGGCGTTGTGTTTTTAGCAAAAGGGCGTAAAAGAAAGCCGCAAGTTGTAACAGAAACAACGACACTTTCCGCTGAAGATCAGGCGCGTTTAAACGAGATATTACAGAGAAAAGACAACTAAGATGATGGGATTAATATATACAGGGCTGTTTGTTGCCGTAACGCTGTTGATACTGGTTGTGGCATTTTGGGGGAAGGGTGCAGAGAAGTTCCCACGTCTAAAGACGGTTTATCGTGATAAATATCTCGATGAAACAGCAACGCTTGATGATGATTTAAAGCGCGGCAAGATTACTTCTGAAGAATATGAAGCGACTAAGGTTGAGCTTGCGCAAGATCTATTAGCCGTTGCGCATGAAGATCGTCAGTTAAGTGGGATGACAAAATTGATAGTCCTTCTTTTTGCCGGCATTATCGTGATGTTTTCTGCGGTCTATTTCTGGGGAACAGGTTATCAAGAAGAAGCTAAAAAGCTTGATAAACATAGAGCGCTAGCAATGCCGTATGTCCAAAAATGGTTAGCAGGTACTTCAATTGAAGCATTGCAACAAGGGGCTAATATTATGGATCTCAATCCGCCTTTAGAGCTGCAAGATAATCTTTTAGGAACGTTAGCAGCATTGAATTTAATGAGCTCAAGAGATCATCATACCGATCCTAAAGAACTTAATTTATTGGGAAAAATTTATCTTAGTATGGATCAGCTTCCCTTAGCTGAGAAGACTTATTTAGATCTTTATCGCTTAGATCCTAATAATGATAATACCTACTATACGCTGCTGAATATTCAGTTAGCGAGAAATGATTATAAGCTCAATGATCGTTTAGAGGCTCTATTTGATCAGTTTGTGATGAATAATCCTAAAAATGAGAGTTTGATGCTCTATTATGCAACGGTACTCTTTGAGAATCAGAAACTAGATAAAGCGCTTCACTACTTTTCGACTTTAGCAGATCTTTATCCAGAAGGCTCTGAGAACCGAAAGCTCATTACAAATATGATTAACGGCTTAACAGGGCAGGCGCCAGTGGCAGATGCAGATAAAGAGACTGTTACAGATGCGCTTAAGACAGAGGCAATCGCCGTTCAAATCGATCTTTCTGGTGTTGATTTAGCATCATTGCCGAAAGAGGCGATACTGTTCCTTTTTGTTAGAAATCAAGAAGTGGGTCCACCCCTTGCCGCTAAAAGAATTCCAATTAGCGCCATTAAGGCTTTTCCTATTGCGTTAACCGTGACGGAAAAAGATCTTTTAATGCCAGGAACGTCCTTAACGGGGCAAGATTCATTATCTATTTCTGCCAAAATCAGCCTAAATGGCGATCCGATAACCTCTAAAGGGGATATTGAAGCGGATAACATTGTGGTAGAGGATATTTCTGTGCCGATAGTGATTGATCTGCATAATATTGTGGAGTAAGTAATGTCTTTGCACGCAGCTTTT
This sequence comes from Ignatzschineria rhizosphaerae, assembly GCF_022655595.1. Taxonomy (NCBI): domain Bacteria; kingdom Pseudomonadati; phylum Pseudomonadota; class Gammaproteobacteria; order Cardiobacteriales; family Ignatzschineriaceae; genus Ignatzschineria; species Ignatzschineria rhizosphaerae. Next base: position 2,165,279 of record NZ_CP093379.1, on the reverse strand, counting down.
ACGTTAAATATTGATTCGCTTCAGATAACACGTAACTATCGCCCGATTTTTGAGCCTTTTTCTTTTACTTTGCAAAATGGGGAATCACTCTATTTAAAGGGGAGAAATGGAGCAGGAAAGACAACTTCATTACGAGCGATATCAGGAGCGAGCCAAAGATATCAAGGTTCAATAGCGCTCAATGGTATTGAGCGTAAAGAGTTGCTGCATTACTACACAAAAGAGATCATTTATATTGGGCACCAGTTGAGTTTGAATCTTGATTTGACGGCTTGGGAGAATCTCTCATTCTTACTCTCTTTACGAGGTGAGAAGGTTTCACGTCAAGAGGTTGAAGCGGTGTTTCGATTATTAAGCTTACCGATTGAAGAGAGACCTGTGAGATATTTTTCCGCAGGGCAAAAACGCCGCGTAGTTCTAGCAAGGTTGTGGTTAGAAAAGCGAGCCTCTATTTGGATATTAGATGAGCCTTTTACGGCATTAGATGTTGACTCTATCGCTCTTTTAGAAGGGGAAATGGTTCAGCATTGCCAAGCGGGCGGGGCGATTATTTTTACTTCCCATCAGATGCCAAGTAGTACTGTTTTTAGTAAAGAGTTGACGATTGAAGGATTTACTCGCAATGCTTAAGTTACTATCAGCTGTCATGATCCGGGATTTTAAGATCGGAATGCGTAATCGTTCTGAAATTTTTATGCCGCTAGTCTTCTTTTTAATTATTATCTCGCTCTTTCCTTTAGGTTTAGGCTTAGAAAATCAGAAGTTGTTATTAGCAGCAGCACCGGCAATACTCTGGATTGCAGCACTATTGTCGACAATATTAGTATTAGATCGAGTGTTTAAGAATGATTTTGAAGATGGTTCTTTAGAGCAGATGGCAATTAGTGGTGCGCCTCTTTATTTTATTATCTTGGGTAAAATGATTTCCCATTGGCTCTTAACAGGTTTGCCATTAGTGATTTTCTCGCCTGTCTTAGCGGTAATGCTTGGGTTTACCTTGATGCAATCTTGGGTTGTAGCGTTAATTTTGCTTATTGGAACTCCTTTATTGAGTCTAATTGGTGCTATGTGCGTGGCATTAATCGTTGGGCTGCGTCAGGCAGGGTTACTCTTGAGTATTATTACCCTACCACTCTATATCCCCGTACTATTGATTGGTGTTCAGTTAATCTCTAGATTGCAAGAAGGCCATTCATTAGGGAGTTTGATGATGATCTTAATTGGTGGTGATCTTGCGGCGATTATTTTGGCGCCTTTAGTGACAACATTTGCGATTAAGATGAGTTTAGATTAACGCGAGTTGTGATTTAACTAGATCAAGGTGATAAAGAGATTAAAGGTATTGCTATCTTTAATCTTTTTTTATGTGATAAATTTTAGGAAAGCATTTAAATAATTGTTTTTTGTGAGAAGAATATTTTTTCTACTTCGTTTTTTAAGGTCTGCTCAGAGCGCTCATATTGAGAGAAGAGCTGAGGATTGTTGTTGTTTTTTAGAACAATTCTCATTTCAATTTTGTTGACAACAAGGTTGTCAAGATTTACTATCTACAATTGTTTTACTCTTTTCTAAAGAAGATCATGGCTGAAAAAAAAGATATTACTGAAAAACCACTATTTGTTTCGATGTTTCAAGAGATGTTTTCGCTCTTGTCGAAATTGCATCGTATTAGTGAGGATCTATTATCTGAAGCAAAAAGTGATATTACACACTCTTGCTGGGTAATTTTATCGATCATTAATCGAGAGCAAGAAGCATTGTCAGTACCGCAAATAGCTGAGTTACGCTCGACATCTCGTCAAGCTGTGCAAAGACAAATTTGCCTGCTTTTAGAATATGGTTTTATTCAGCCGATTGATAATCCTCAAAACAAACGATCTCCGCTCTATGAGGTAACGGAGGAAGGGGCTTCTTATCATCAATCGTTGGCTGAAAAGATTTATGGCCCTTGGTTAGATGATATTGCAAAAATTATGGGAACCGAAGATGGGGAGAATTTATTAGCCTCTATTCGTCAGCTTGATGAAGCCTTGAATACAGTTGCTAAAAAGACAGAGTATCCCACGAAGTAATTGTGATTTTGGGAAAAGTTATAAAATATGAAGTTCAAAATTAACTTGAGTATATGAGATAAAAAATGAGAAAGACTAACTATTTTAAGCATTTACGAAACGCTTTAGGGGTTGTCAGTTTAGGTTTAGTTATTGCCGCTTGTGGTAATGATGAGCCTAGTCAAATGGGAATGACAGCACCACAAGCCGTGGTTCAACCTGTTGAACGTCAAAATATTACGGTAGAAGCGGAGTTGCCAGGACGAACGGAAGCATCGGTGATCGCAGAAGTAAGACCACAAGTTGGGGGCATTATTTTATCCCAAAACTTCACGGAAGGAAGTATGGTTAAAGAAGGGGATCAGCTCTATCAGATTGATCCTGCAACATTTGAAGCAACGTTGCTTCAAGCAGAGGCGGGACTTGCAAGAGCGCAAGCAAACCAAAATGCGGCAAAATTAAAAGCAGATCGTTTAAATGCTTTAGGGAATTCCAAAGCAGTCAGTCAGCAAGATATTGATGATGCACAAGCGGCGCTTTTACAAGCTAATGCAGAAGTATTAGGCGCTGAAGCACAAGTTTCTACTGCAAAAATTAGTCTTGAATATACCAAAATGGAAGCACCTATTACAGGACAAATTGGCCGTAGTAACTTCACGCAAGGGGCGCTTGTTTCACCAGGTCAAGCTAAAGAGATGGCGGTGATTCAAGTTTTAGATCCGATGAAAGTCAATATTACTTATTCGGCGGCTGAGTTTGCAGAGGTGCAAAAGAAAATTAAAGCAGGTATTTATACTGAGAAACAAGTTGTGAATCCGCAAACGGGTGAGACAGAAAGCGGGCACTTAGTTCGTGTCTATTTAGATGATGGCACGCTTTATGATAAAGCGGGTTACATTAAGTTTTCAGATTTAACTGTTAACCCAACAACAGGATCGATCTTCTTACAAGCACAGTTTGAAAATGATGGCTCACTCTATCCTGGTATGTTCTTAAGAACAGTTGTTGAACAAGGGATTGAGGAAGGCGCTTTAGTGATTCCACAAAAGGCTGTGACACAAGGTCCTGGCGGCATCAGTATGGTCATTGTGATTGATGAGAAAAATGTGGCAAGCTTTCGCCCTGTTGAAATCTCGCGTGCGCATGGTCAAAACTGGGTCATCGCAGGGGGCCTACAAGAAGGTGAACGTGTTGTGGTAAAAGGCTTACAAACTGTTCAATCAGCGATTCAACGTAGTGGTGGGCAGGATGTCCATGTAGATGTCATTAGCGATGATGTATTTACACAACTGTAATGACTCAATCATCTTTTACGCAATAAATGCTAATAGAGAATAGACAGGAAATTACGAATACTTAAATACCGTAAGTAAGGAATAATTGTATATATGGCACGATTTTTTATTGATCGCCCGATCTTTGCATGGGTTCTGGCGATTCTAACAATGTTTATGGGACTACTTGTAGTCAAAAACATGCCAGTTGCGCAATATCCAGAGATCGCTCCACCGCAAGTTTCTATTTCAGGGGTTTATCCTGGAGCTAGTGCGGCAACGGTTGAAGAGAGTGTAACTCAGGTGATTGAGCAGAGTATCTCAGGACTTGAAGGTTTTAGATACATGGATGCACTCAGTTCAAGTGTTGGGGTGTTTCAAATTAACCTCACGTTTGAGCAAGGAGTGGATCCTGATATTGCTCAAGTTCAAGTGCAAAACAAGATTCAGCAATCATTAAGTAAGTTGCCACAAGCTGTACAGCAGCAAGGGGTAACGATTGCGAAATCAAGTGGTTCGTTCATGATGGTTGTGGGTTTCTACTCACCAGATGGCACGATGACTTCTGGGGATATTGGAGATTATATCTCCTCGACTTTGCAAGACCAGATTAGCCGTTTGCCAGGGGTTGGAGATATCCAGTTCTTTGGATCAAGTTATGCGATGAATGTTTGGGTAGACCCAATGAAGTTGCATAAATATGATATGACGACGCTGGATATTGTAAAAGCAATTCAAGAGCAAAACTCGCAAGCAACCCTTGGAAACCTAGGGGCATTGCCGGCAAATCAAGATCAGTTGATTCGTTATACGGTGACATCGCAATCTTTATTAACAAGTGCTGAAGAGTTTAAAGCAATTCAGCTTCGTGTAAATGAAGATGGAAGTGAGGTTTTACTTTCAGATGTTGCGCGTATCGAGCTGTCTCCTGAAAATGAGAACTTTACCGTTCACTATAATGGGATGCAGGCATCAGGGGTTGGGATTAACTTAGCATCTGGGGCGAATGCTTTAGATACTGCTAATATTGTTAAAGATTTCTTGGCTAAAGAGAAACATAACTTCCCATCAGGAATGGATTATACTTATCCGTATGATACAACTCCATTTGTTGAGCAATCTGTAGATGGGGTTGTTCAGACGTTAATTGACGCGATTATTTTAGTATTTATTGTGATGTTCCTCTTCTTGAAGAACATTAGAGCGACAATTATTCCATTATTGGCGATTCCTTATGTTCTTGCAGGAACGATGTTAATCCTTAACTTCTTTGGATTTAACTTAAATACCTTAACGCTTTTTGCTTTAGTTCTGGCAATTGGGCTTCTTGTAGATGATGCGATTGTTGTTGTTGAAAACGTTGAGCGTATTATGGAAGAAGAGGGCTTATCACCATTAGAAGCAACGCGTAAATCAATGACGCAAATTACCGGTGCCTTGATTGGAATCGGGGTTGTACTCTCTGCGGTATTTGTACCGATGGCGTTCCTTGGTGGAGCATCTGGGGTTATTTATCGACAGTTCTCTATCACGATTATTACGGCGATGTTGCTCTCGGTTCTTGTGGCGATTATCTTTACGCCCGCACTTTGTGCAACGATTTTACGTCGTCCTGATGATGAATCTGAACCAACAACTGCAGTGGGTCGCTTCTTAAGTAAATTATTCTCACCTATTACAAAAGTACTTTTTGTCATTGTGAAATACTTTAACTTAGGATTTGATAAATTAAGTAATGCTTATGGCGTAACGATTCGTCGAATCTTAAAACATCCTTTAGTATTCGTTGTGGTATTAGTTGGTGGGCTTGGGTTTATCGGTTATCAATTTACCAAATTACCAACAAGCTTCTTACCTGATGAGGATCAGGGGATTTTAGTCGGGATGGCTATTAACCCTAATGGAACATCACTCTTACAGACAGAGATTCCATTGGAGAAGGTCACAAAGTATCTTATGGAAGAAGAGAAAGATACAGTTGATGCGGTAATGACAGTTGGTGGATTTAGCTTTGCCGGACAAGGTTCAGAGCAGTCAATCTTCTTCATTAAGCTTAAACCATGGGATGAGCGTAAAACAGATCATCAAAGTATTGATGCCGTGATTAGCCGTATTCAAGCATTCTTTGCTGAAGTTCCTGAAGCGAATATGTATATCTTTAAACCACCTGCAATTATTGAGTTAGGTAGTGCAACAGGGGTAAGCTTTGTATTACAAGATACACTTGGTTTAGGGCATGATGCTTTAATGAATTCAGTGATGACATTTATCGGGCATGCAGCACGCTCTGAGAATATGAATATCGCAACATTAATGCCAGGAGGTCAGTTTGACTCAGGACAGTACCATATTGATATTGACCGTGAGAAAGCGCAAGCACTACAAGTCTCTGTGGGAGATATTAACCAATCTCTCTCAATTGCTTGGGGTGGGATGTATGTGAATGACTTTATAGATCGTGGTCGTATTAAACACGTTCAGGTTCAAGCAGATGCTGATTCGCGTATGATGCCAGAAGACTTTAAGAAATGGTATGTTCGTAACGCAAAAGGGGAGATGGTACCATTTAGTGCTTTTGCAGAAGGGCGCTGGAGTTATGGTCCACCGCAATTAAACCGTTTTAATGGTTTCCCTGCATTCCCCCTTTCTATTGAGGCAATGCCAGGTAAGAGTACGGGAGATGTGATGGCGGAGATTGAAACGATCGTCTCTGAGCACTTACCGCAAGGAATCAATGTTTCATGGAAAGATACTTCCTATGAAGAGCGTGAAGCGGGAGATTCTCAAACAACGTTACTTTTAATATCGGTGTTTATTATCTTCTTAAGCTTAGCGGCACTTTATGAGTCGTGGAAAGTTCCGATCTCTGTACTTCTAACGATCCCTGTGGGATTAGTCGGAGCGATTGTAACAGCAAGATTGCTAGGGATTGAAAATGACGTTTACTTCCAAGTCGGAATGTTAACAACCATTGGATTGACCTCGAAAAATGCGATTTTGATTGTTGAGTTCGCAAGAGATCTAGTTCGTACTGGTATGACCATTATGGATGCAACAATTCAAGCTGCCAATGAACGTCTACGTCCGATCTTAATGACATCACTTGCGTTTGGTATTGGGGTTCTTCCACTTGCTTTATCTTCAGGTGCAGGATCTGGTGCTCAGAACGTTGTAGGGCGAATTGTTGTGGGCGGGATGCTTGCAGGAACAATCTTAGTATTAGTTTATACGCCTGTATTCTTTATTCTCTTAAATAGAGACGCAAAGAAATTACAAGCCCATAAGTCTGATGACTCTAATGACAAGCCAGCATTAGAAGATGCAAGTACTCAAGCATAAAGGATCTATAGCGATCTAAAGTAGTATTGAAATAAAACCTCTATCTAAATATTAGATAGAGGTTTTTTTATAGGCTCTTGATCTTATAGTCGATCTTGGTTTCAAAAACGCTATTTTAAAAGCATAACAGTACCGTTGTTGATGAAACGAGTTTGCATGATACTAGATAGTATGACTCTTGCGCTTTTTGTAATTGGTACGCTGGCAATCTGGTTTAGTATCTTTTAAGCCGAGTTTCTAAAACCGGCATTAATAGCGCGGAAAAAAGCCCTAAATCTGATAGATCTAGGGCTTTTTATTCTTAAGGCAGTGAGCTGTTTATACGAACTTATGCATCTTTACGAAATGCAATGGCTTCAATCTCTACGAGCGCACCCATTGGTAATGCACCCACTTCAAAGCAGGAACGAGCTGGTGCATTTTCTGTACCAAAAAATTCTGTATAAACTTCATTAAAATCTGCAAAATCATTGATATCATCAAGATAGCAAGTGACTTTGAGAACTGTTGAAAAATCAGCATCGCCAGCTTCTAAGATTGCTTTGAGATTTAACAGCGCTTGGGCTGCTTGCTCTTTAATGCCACCTTCAGGAAACTTCATCGTTTCCGGATTTAAAGGCAACTGGCCTGATGTGAAAACAAGGTTACCAAACGCATTACCTTGTGAATAAGGTCCTACAGCTGCAGGAGCATGATCGGTATTAATAATTTTTTTCATAATGTCTTCTAATCTATATAAATGAAAATTTCTTTTTTAAAGCGTATAGATGTTAGCAGTTTTCCTGTGAATATCATAATTTTGTCAGGATACTGCTTGTGATAAATTTTAAACACCCATACAGATATTGGTTGCTTTCATCGTTTGAATCAGTGGATGATCGACCGGAAGAAGGCGCGGTTTTCCGGCAACTTCTTCTAGCGGAACAGGAACTAATACACGTCCTTGTTCAGCAACCATGACCCCAAAACGGCCTTCCTTAATAAACTCGATAGCTTTTGTCCCACATTGTGTTGCAAAGATTCTATCGGTTGCCGTAGGTGCGCCGCCTCGGCTGACATATCCTAATGTTGTTAAGCGTGATTGCATTCCTGTTAATTCAGGAATACTGTCAACAAGCTTAATTGCTTCGGCATGTTTTTTGGGGGTTAATCCAAGCTTATGATTTTCTTGTGAGATAGCGCCTTCTGCAACCACTAACAGCGCAGATCTTCTATTGCGAATATTATCGCGAATATAGGTGACAATCGCTTCAAGAGAGTAGGGGATCTCTGGAATTAAGCAGATATCAGCAGATCCGGCTAACGCAGCTCCTGCCGCAAGCCATCCGGCATCTCGCCCCATCACTTCTAAAATCATTAAGCGGTGATGAGAATCGGCGGTAGTTCTTAATCTATCTAAAGACATGACAGAAACATGCACCGCCGTATCATAACCAAAAGTGACATCAGTATGAGCAATATCGTTATCAATGGTCTTTGGTAATGTCACAACAGGAATGCCTTTTTCATGTAGGTAAGAGGCAAAGCGTTGTGTGCCATCTCCCCCTAAGCAGATAAGTGCATCAAGTTCTAACTCATGAAAAGCAATAACACAAGCTTCTACGGCTTCTTCTGTATTTTTAGCACGACCGCCCCCACGACCGGTTCCAAGGATTGTGCCCCCAATGCCGGCAATGCCATAGACATTATCAAAGGTTAATTCACTATGAGATTTCTCGGCAAGTCCCACAAAGCCATCATGGATACCTGTTACTTTCCAGCCTTCTCGTAAAGCAGAGAGCGTAACGCCACGAAGTGCTGCATTTAAGCCTTGGCAATCACCACCGGCCGTTAAAATTCCAATATGCTTTTGCGACATTTATGATTACTCCTTATTCATTCTCAGGTTCGTCATCGTGCCAGATATGCGTAATCTGGATAGGGGATTGTATTTTTAAGGCTTGATCTTTAGATTCTAAACGAATCACAGCAAGGGCATCATTACCTTCACTATATACGATTGTGCCGGCATCTTGCTCTTTTTCATTCAGAATTTTTGCATTAACCTGTAATTCAGTAGCATTTTCAGAGTGGATACGTGCTAAACGGCGTTTATGCTTTCCTAGATATTGCATACGAGCGATGATCTCTTGTCCGGTATAACAACCTTTTTTAAAATTAATGGCTAATAGAAGATCAAGGCTTAGCATCTGTGGCACATACTCTTCACTGTTTTCATCAATAATCCAAGGGATTGTTAGTGAGGTTGGCAATGTTGCAATATCTTCAGAGGAAGGTTCATCACGTGTAATCGTCACTTTAGATCTAAAAATAAAAATAGTGAGGTGCTTTTGCACTTTATCTGCTAATGATTCAGGAAGAAGTAGATGGAAGGTTTCATCATTGATCTTGATCATCCAAAAAAGTGAGATCACACGCCCTTGGCGATTACAGATTGCAGAAAGCCCATATTGCTGCTCAGCCTTTTGATCGATAAAGCTGAGTTTATTGACATCTGCAGTGGTCTGTCCTTGTAAAAAACCTGCCGCATCTTTTCCTGCAACAATGAGTCGGCTAAGCTTGATAGACATGGATGAGTCCTCCGTCATAAGTAAATTTTAGAATATGTTTTAATAGGCAATGTTGAGTTGAAATTTTAAAAATTATGACTCTTTTAAACTGAAAATACCTCCCGGTAAGTATAGGATCTATTTTCTCTATATTGATGATTTTTCTCTATTGGAACGTTATATAGAAATTTGTATAATCGCCTATTTCAGTACCCTTATGATAGACTAAAAGAAGTGATATACCTATCAATTAAGCGTATTTTATCTGTAGTTTGTCTCAATTTTATATCAAAGCTGGAGGACAATATGAGTTATCAAGTTGTTGGGTATCCTTTATGCCCATTTGTGCAAAGAGTTTTAATCACTCTTAATGAAAAAGCCGCAGGTTATGAGCAGATTTGGCTCGATCCTCATGCAGAGTTGCCCGAGTGGTTTAAAGAATGGTCACCACCTGGCAAAGTACCGGTGATGAAGGTCTCTTCTGGTGAAGTGCTTTTTGAGTCGATGGCGATTGTTGAATATATTGAAGAGCAACATAAAGTGCCTTCTATCTATGCAAAATCAGCTACAAAAAGAGCAATCCAAAGGGCTTGGGCTGGGGTTGCGGGGGATCTTTATGGTCCGCAATATATGAGTATGGCAGCAAAGACAAAAGAAGAGGTCGATCAGTATTTCGATGTGATGAAAGAAACACTACAACTTTTGGAAGGAAAATGTGGAGCATCATTTTTTATGGGGGAATCTTTATCTGCTGTGGATGTTGTTTTAGCCCCAATGTTTATCCGCTTTGATGTAGTTGCATCTATCAGTGGAAAAAATATCTTAGATGATTTTCCTAAATTACAAGCATTGAGTAATAAACTGTTAACACATCATTCGGTATTAAAAATCATTAATGATGAATGGCATCAATTGTTTATTGATACTCAAAAGATGCGTGGTGGTCTTATTTTTAAAGATCTTTAAAGCGTGTAATACAAGGTTATATCAAAGTTTTAAGCGAATCTTGAATCTTGGTCTCTTGGGAATTAAGTAGTACAATTAGCGATGCTAAGATATTTCATTTCATGAAAAAAAGATTAGTGAGAGTATTTCTTGCAAAGGTAATACATCTACTGATCTTTTTTTATAGATTTTATTGGCGCGTTTGATATTGGTGTAACCGTATTATCGTTGCCATTACACAATTTAAAAATCGTATCATTTCGACTAAAAGGAATATTATGAGACCGTTAATCGCTTACTTTTCCGAAGCGGCTTTAGAGAATAATTTAGCAATCTTAAAAGGGAAAGCGCCTAATAGCCAGTGTTGCGCTGTGATAAAAGCGAATGCTTATGGTCATCGAGTTGAGAATCTTATTCCTATTTTAAATCGTCAGGTAGATTATATGGCGGTAGCGATTCGAGAAGAAGCGGATGATATTCGTCAAAAAGGCGGCGAGTTACCAATCTTACTATTAGAAGGCGTTTTTTCTGCAAATGAGTATCAAATTGCAAGTGAGCAGAATTATTATGTGGCAATTGGTAATAATCGTCAGTTAGAGATGTTACAAAGTATTGATTTAGAGAGCCCTTTAAATATCTTTTTAAAAGTCGATACAGGAATGCACCGACTTGGATTCACTCCTGAAGAAGCGCCTTCAATTGTTACGCAGTTAAAGGCATTATCCTCTGTTGCTTCTATTACTTTAATGACCCATTTTGCAACTTCTGATGAGAAAGATTCTCCGTTATTAAAACGACAGGTTGAAAGGATGAGTGCATTAGATCGTTTGCAATTACCTCAAACGCTGGCGAATTCTGCGGCATTATTAACACTTCCTATGACGCATCATGATATTGTACGTATGGGCATATCGCTTTATGGAATTTCTCCTATTGATGATTCGACAGGTAAGTATTTTGGTTTAAAACCTTTATTGACGCTAACATCTAAGATTATCCATACCACAATGATAGATGAAGGCGAAAGTGTGGGATATGGGGCAAAGTTTATCGCTCCTGAAAGAATGCCTATCGGCGTTATTGCATGTGGTTATGCCGATGGTTATCCCCGAGAAATTACAAAAGAGGCGTATGTTTTAGTGGGAAAATATCGTGCGCCAATTATTGGGCGGCCTGCAATGGATATGATGATGATTGATTTAAGAGATGTTCCACAAACTGCATGGAATGAGCTTGTTGAGATTTTTGGGGAGCAATTACCTTTAGAAAAAGTTGCCGCGTGGGCAGGAACAATCCCTTATACTATTTTGACGCATATCGCACCAAGGGTGCACTTTTTAAAACGATAGTTTAGAATCAAAGAGTTCTAGGTTAAAATAGATGGCAAGAAATAGGTTATTAGATGATAAAAGTCGGAAAATAACTTGTGAAACAGTATATTATATTGGTTATCGGTAAAATTTATGAATAATCAAATTTGTTATGGTTAATATTTTAAGGGGAAGAGGGTAATATGAAGATCCGTGCCTTATTGGCGTCAATGTTGCTATTAGGAGCAGTATCAAGCGCGCAAGCAGAGATTACGAAAGGGTTTTATGCCGGAGTGAATTTAATTGGTGCTAAACAGAAGGCAAAGGATATGGATGATTCTATTCATGCCGCTGGTGGTCAATTTGAAAAGCATAAGGACAATAAAAGTTTCGTAACAGGCTCTATAGCAGGTGGATACAAGTTTGACGATATCTTCCGTGTCGAGCTTGAGTATGTCATTCCTAAAAAGAATGAGTTTACAAGTTCCTTTGGCACTGACTTTAATACACATAAAATTAAAAGTCAGCGTTTAATGGTGAATGCTTATGCAAGCTATCCTATTAATGATGACTTTTCTGTTTATGGAAGTGCTGGTCTAGGTTATGCGCGCCTTACTTCAAAGGGTGCTCATAATAATGGATTAAGCCATTATAGATCTGCAACAGATAATAACTTTGCATGGTCATTAGGGGCAGGTGTTTCTTATAAGCCGGTGGATAATACCTATATTGATTTAGGCTTCCGTCATGTGGATATGGGGAAAGCTAAAACAGGTGTGAAAAACAATGGTGACCAACTTCGTGCAAAATTGAGCTCTAATGAGGTGACTTTAGGGGTTCGTTATATGTTAGGCGAATGGTATACAGAGGATAAGAATCCTGTATTACCAACAGATAATATCTACGCAGATCATGTGACTCCTGAATTACGTGAGAGTTTTGAAAAAGCAGATCCAGAAAGCGGTAGCTTTAGAGAGTCTCATGCAGCGCAGCCACTTAAAAAAGCAGATGGCACAAGTGTTCCAAGAGAAGTGAAAGTGATCGACTGGAGACAACATCCTTATTAATAGGTGATCTTCAACGAATAAAAAATCCCCTGAAAATAACTTTATTTCCAGGGGATTTTTTTGTGAGAAATTTAAAGATATTCGTCAAGAGCACGCCTTATGATTAGCGCTTATGATTTAAAATAGAAATAAAGAGTATTAATGATAATCGTATTTATAAATGATCATTGTAAATGGTAATCATTACTATATACTGATTTATAGGGTTTTAAACATCTGTTAAATCGTGTTTGTATTGATGAAGGAGTTTGTATGAAAGCAGCAGTCGTTAATCAAAGTAGTGATGGTCAAGTTGAAATTAAAGAGTTAAAACTTCGAGAGTTAGAAGCAGGGGAAGCCCTTGTTGATGTTGTTTGCTGTGGGGTTTGTCACACAGACTTACATGTTGCTAAAGGCGATTTTGGTAAAGTTCCTGGGCGTGTGATTGGGCATGAAGGAATTGGGGTTGTCTCGAAGATTGCAGATGATGTAACAAGCCTTAAAGTAGGGGATAGAGTCAGCATTGCCTGGTTTTTTGAAGGTTGCGGCGTTTGTGAATATTGTATTACGGGTAAAGAGACGTTTTGCCGTAGCGTTAAAAATGCAGGGTTCTCAGTTGATGGGGCGATGGCAGAAAAATGTATTGTGACGGCTGATTACGCCGTGAAAGTTCCTGATGGTTTAGATTCATATCAAGCAAGTAGTGTCACTTGTGCGGGGGTGACGACCTATAAAGCGGTTAAAGTTGCAGATGTTAAAGCAGGGCAATGGATTGTCATTTTCGGTGTTGGTGGGCTTGGCAACTTGGCGGTGCAATATGCGAAGAAGGTCTTTAATGCAAAAGTCATTGCCGTTGATATTAATGATGATAAATTGCAATTAGCAAAAGAAGTTGGGGCTGATAAGATCTATAACTCCGCAAAAATTGAGGATGTTGCAGCTAAAATCCAAGAAGATGTGGGCGGCGCTTATGCGGCGATTGTTACTGCTGTTTCTAAGGTTGCCTTTAATCAAGCTGTGAATTCTCTTCGTGCAACAGGAAAAGTTGTGGCAGTAGGATTACCTCCGGAAACGATGGATTTATCTATTGTTAAAACCGTTTTAGATGGTATTGAAGTGATTGGAAGTCTTGTGGGAACTCGACAAGATTTAATTGAAGCATTCCAATTTGCCGCAGATGGATTAGTGGTTCCTGTGGTTCATAAGCGAAAATTATCAGAAGTAAATGAGATTTTTGCAGAGATGGAGGCAGGTAAAATTCAAGGGCGCATGGTTGTCGACATGCAAGGTTAAGGCAAAAAATATTTATAAAAAAGGCGCTGTTTTATTGAAATAGCGCCTTTTTTATATAGTTGATTCGGTTTAAGAAACATTATTTTAAATGATAATAAGGGAATAGAGTGTGTATCAAATGAGCTTGCACAATGCCGGATAGAACGATTATTGTGCTTCTCATAACCGATGTGCCGGCAATCTGATTCAATCTCTTTTAAACCGATTTTACGATAAATTTGGTAAATGCTTATTTAGGAAGGTGATTGATAAAGTTTTGATGTGCAAAACCTCTAATTTCATCCTCAGAATAGTGTGGTTTAAGGGCCTCAATAAGATTTTGGTACATCGATGCATCGCTTAAATTTTCAACTTTTGATTCAATGCCATCAAAGTCTGAGCCAAAACCAATATTTTTAATTCCCCCAAGTTTTACAATATGCTGAATTTGCCTTACCACATCATCAATAGTTGCATCGCCCCCTTTTTTCACAAAGGCAGGGCAAAAAACAATATGAATCATTGCATCGCGCTTAATCATCGCCATGATCTGCTCATCTGTGAGGTTTCTGCGGTGATCACAAATTGATGTGGCATTAGAGTGGCTAGCGATCGGATATTTTGCCAGTTCCATTACATCCCAAAACCCATTTGGGTGAAGATGAGAAACATCAACAAAAACATCATGATCATTACACCATTCAACTAAGCGTTTACCAAAATGGCTTAAGCCCGCACCACGGGATTCCCCAACGCCATCTGCGGCAAGATTACCATTATTCCATGTTAAACCAATGGAGCGTACGCCAAGTTCATATAAGATCGTGAGTTTATGAAGGTCATTGCCGATGGCATCAACGCCTTCAAGCGTTAAGATTGCCCCGATCTCTTCTTCTTTTAATAAATTAAAATCAGACCACTTTCGAAGAAGTTTCATTTCAGGATTTTTAGCTAAGATTTCACTATAAAAATAGTGAATCTGATCAATCACTTCCTGAAATTGATTCCCACCAGGAATGGATGGATAGATAAATATCGCAAAGGCTTGGAGTTTTACTTTCCCTTGTTGCAATTTAGCTAGATTAATATCAAGCTCTGGCGCATCTTTAAAGGAGAGCTTTCCTTTCGCATCCGAGAGTTTCATAAGCGCATCGCAATGTAGATCGATAATATTCATAATGATGACCTTTTGTAAGGTAGATATAGGTATTGATGATTTTCAAATAACTTATTTCGGATCTTTATAAACCGTTAGTCCGGCAAAGGTTTGCATTGTTGGCATGATCTCAATGCGGTTAACATTAAGATGCTTAGGTTGCGTTGTTAGCCAGTAGAGAATATCTGCAATCTCTTTGCCGGTAACCGCATCAACATCAGCATAAACAGCCGCTGCTTTATCATCATCGCCTTTGAAACGAACATTTGAAAATTCAGTATCGCTGCAAAGCCCTGGTTCAACATTGGTTACACGGATGTTTTTGCCAATAAGATCTGCACGAAGATTTTGTGAAAAACTTGTCACAAACGCTTTGGTGGGCCCATAAACATTAGAACCATAATAAGGGTAATTCCCCGCAGTTGAACTAATGTTGATGATATAACCATCATTACGTTCCACCATCTGCGGTAAGATTAGATGCGTGATATAGGTTAATCCACGAATATTTACATCTATCATCGTTGCAAGATCTGCAAAATCGACATCAAAAGTGGGCTTTAAGTTTAGAGCTAGTCCCGCATTATTAATCAGAACATCTATTTTATCAAAAGGTTCAGGGAGGTTTTCAATGCCCTCTTTGATGGAGGTGAGATTTTGCATGTCAGCCGTTAAAGGATAGAAATTTTCACCAAGAGATGCTTTGATCTCCATGAGTTTTTCATGGCGTCTAGCAAGCCCAATAACGGTATGCCCATGTTGAATAAAAAGTTTTGCCGCTTCAAGTCCAAAGCCAGAAGATGCGCCCGTGATTAGAATATTCATAGATACCTCATTAGTCTTGATGGTTAGTCATTATCATTTTTAGATTATCGATCTTTATCGTCATTTATAGTCCTAAAGACGATAAAATGCTAGAAATTCATACTAGCATGAACTCCGTGGTGGAAAGAAGCGGGTTTTGGAAAGATCGATAATTTATCGCATAATACTCTCAGTATTATTGAGTGATAGTAAAATTGGTTTAAAAGTCACAGAACCTGATTGCCGGCGCATCGGTTATGAGAAGCGCAAGAATCGTTCTATCTGGCATCATGCAAGCTTGTTTGATTTATATACTGTCCTGCTTTACTTTTAAAACAGCGATTTCTTAAACCGAATCGACGATATTATAAAAAGATCAGCAAGTGGTCGATGATCATCAATAGGCAAAGCCCCATAATAATCAACAGTGAGTTTATAAATTGTTGTTTTCCCCACAAGCTTGTATCGTTTAAGGTCGGCGTTTTAATCGCTTGATATAGCCAATAACTAATAAGCAAGATTGTGATGATTTTTGTTAGCGTAAAGTGAAAGCTTTGCAGTACTAAAAGTAATACTGAAATCACCATAATAGCAATATAGAGTGCCGTCCATTTTTGCGCTGTCTTAAAGGGCATTGCAAGTGTCGATATAGGAATACTCGCTTTTTGATAATCTTGTTTGCGATAAAGGGCAATGGCATAAGAGTGGGCAATTTGCCATGAAGAGAAGGTGATAAAGAGATAGAGCATCGTTAAATCAAGCTGATTTGTGATCGCGACATATCCTACAAGGGGAGGAATCGCTCCTGAGATGCTACCAATTAAGATGCTAAAAGAGGAGTGTCTTTTAAAGATTAAAGAGTAGAGAATAACATAGTCAATAAAGCCTATTAATGCCAAGTTTCCGGCAAGTGTATTAACGTGAAAATAGAGTAAGTAAAAGCCTGTTATTCCAAAAAAAATCGCAAGGAGTATCGCGATTGTAAGGGAGATATCCCCATTGACTAAGGGGCGATTTTGCGTTCGTTGCATGAGTTTATCGATATCTCTATCGATAATGTTATTAGTGATAGTAGCGCTGGCAATAACGAAGGTAATTCCTATCATCGTTGTGAGAAGTAAGATCACTGTCGCCGGAGTTTGAGGGGTTAACGCTAAAAAAAAGCCGGCAATAACAGGCACGAGATTACCTAAGATAATCCCGTGCTTGATAAGTTTTAAAAAAGGTTTAAGCGTCTTGTTTTTCACGTTTTACTGTTTTTACCTATTTAGAGCGGTAATTCAGGCATCATATTCATATGAAGATAGAACATGACCCAGCCAGAGCCCCCTACAATCATTAAAAGTATAATGCCGGTGAAAAAGAGTGCCGCTAAATTCCAGCCATCGTTATCGCTTTTTCGAATATGTAAAAAGTAGACAAATTGCACCACGATCTGTACTAAAGCACATAGCGCTAGAATGCTTGCCAGTACGCCAATAGAGAGATAATCCTTTAAATAGACGACAACACCAAAGGCAATTAAAGAGAGTGCAATAGAGAATCCATATCCAATGAGATAATCAAGGAGTTCTTTTTTTGCTTGTGATTGATCGATCATCATAATGAAACCCCCATTAAATAGACAACTGAAAAGATACAGATCCAGATGATATCTAGAAAGTGCCAGAAAAGACTAAAGAGTTTAAGACGCGTTGTCACGGCAAGCGTCGCTCCTTTTGTGGCAAGTTGTAACATCATGACAATCATCCAGATCATCCCAATGGATAAATGCACGCCGTGAAGCCCCACTAAGGAGAAGAAGCCAGATAAAAAGCCGCTACTTTGAGGTGTTGCGCCGATCTCAATAAAAGAGAGGAACTCTTTGATCTCTAAAGCTAAAAATATCCCCCCTAAAATAAAGGTGAGAATTAACAGTAAAATGGTCTGTTTAATTCGCCCTTGTTTTAAAGTGAGCATAGCAAATCCACAAGTTAAGCTACTAGTAAGAAGCGCTACGGTTTCAATAAATGCATTGCTTAAATCAAAGAGTGATTGCGGCGTGTGTCCATGCGTTGTATTTTTAAGTAATACCACAAAGACGGCAAAAAATGTTCCAAAGATGATGGCATCGGTCATTAAATAGATCCAAAAACCAAACACCTTATTATCGGCATTTTCCTGCTCTTGCAGTAGCTCGAGATTTGGGCTGCTTAATGTCGTACTCATTCGCGACCTCCTTGCGGCATATTAAATTGTTTGACCTTCTCTAAGAATGCAAGATCTGTTTTTTCAACTTCTTCTTTAGGAATACAAATTTCCTCATGATCTTTGAAGCTATCAATAATCCAAAGAAGTATCGCTACGCCAAAGAAGATAATCGCAAGCCACCAGATACTCCAAACTAGTGTAAAGGAGAGTAACCCAGCAAGTACGCCGCCGGCAACAAATCCTAGCGCTGTATTTTTAGGCATATAGATATCTTGATACTGTTTGTTTTCAGGATAAGCGGTTCCTTCTTGTTTTTGTTTCCAGAAGAGATCCGGTTCATCAACTGCCGGAATCACTGCAAAGTTATAAGAAGGAGGGGGCGATGCGATAGACCACTCGAGTGTTCTACCATCCCAAGGATCGCCTGTGACATCTTGTAGTTTATGACGCTGCGCTATACTGACAAACAGTTGAACGATGATGGCGACAATACCAAAGAAGATTAAAACAGCACCCACCCAAGCAACGACTAAGTATGGCCCGTAGCGAAGATCCACGTTTTGGCTAATTCGGCGCGGCATCCCATCAAATCCAGCGAGATAAAGTGGGGCGAAAGCCACGATAAAGCCAATAAACCAGAGCCAGAAAGTTGTATAACCCCAGCCTTTATGGAGTCTAAATCCAAAGACTTTCGGGAACCAGAAGTTATAACCTGCTAAGACCCCAAAGACAACGCCAGGAATAATGGTGTTATGGAAGTGGGCTACAACAAATTCTGTATTATGGACAGAGTAGTTTACGCCAGGGATAGCTAGCATAACCCCTGTCATACCTCCAAGAACAAAGAGGATGAGGAAGCCAATCGCCCATAGCATCGGCACATCCATCTTAACGCGACCACCATAGATCGTAAATAGCCAGTTAAAGACTTTAACCCCTGTAGGAATCGCGATAAACATCGTGGTAATTCCAAAGAAGGCGTTGACATTGACGCCGGCCCCCATGGTAAAGAAGTGATGGAGCCAGACGGTTAAAGACATAAAGAGAATCGCAATAATCGCCCAAACCAGCGCTTTATAACCAAAGAGGTATTTGCGGCTAAAGGTAGAGACGATTTCAGAATAGATACCAAATGCCGGCAATATTAAGATATAAACTTCAGGATGTCCCCAAGCCCAGATGAGATTAACGTACATCATCTGATTGCCGCCACCAAGAGTATTAGTGAAGATTTCAAAACCTAAATAACGATCTAACGCGAGTAAAATCATGGTTGCGGTTAAAATAGGGAATACCGCCATGATTAAAACAGAGGTACAAAGCGTTGACCAAGTGAAAAGAGGCATATCAAAGAGCTTCATACCACGAGCTCTACCTCGTAAAATGGTTACGAACATATTAATGGCTGCAAAAGTTGTTCCTAGCCCAGAAACCTGTAAGCTCCAGATATAATAATCAACCCCAACGCTTGGGCTATAGAGTTTTTCAGAAAGTGGGGCATAAGCAACCCAGCCTGTTCTTGCAAATTCCCCAATCCCAAGAGAGAGGTTAATTAAGATTGCGCCCGCAACAGTTAACCAGATACTAACAGCATTTAAGGTTGGGAATGCAACATCTCGTTTCCCTACTTGAAGCGGAACAACAATATTCATTAAGCCAATAATAAAAGGCGTTGCCATAAAGAAGATCATAATCACGCCATGAGCGGAGAAGATCTGATCATAATGCTCTGGAGGTAAATAGCCAACTTGATCGCCAGTAGAAGCGAGCGCAAGTTGTGTTCGCATCATAATGGCATCTGCAAATCCACGAATGAGCATGATGATCGCCACAATAATATAGATGATCCCAATTTTTTTATGATCGGTGGTTGTGAGCCAATTTGTCCAGAGCCAACCCCACCTTTTTGTAAAGGTGATCGTGGCAAGGACGGCTAAAACAATGAGGATGATGACACCAAATGCCGCAAGCGGAATGGGCTCGTTCCATGGGATACTATCAATGGTCAAATTGCCAAACATAGGATATTCCTTTATTGATGAATTTGAAGTAAGTTATTGAGCGGAATGAAGGTGTTGCATCTGCATGTGCATATGCTCTTTCAATTGGTTAAGATCAAAAAATTGGGAAATCACCCGTAAATAGAGACCTTGTTCAACCGGGTGGAAAAATTGTTCTGGCGCGTTAATAGGCGTTTCTTTCACAAATTCTTGATACTTATCCCAATCTAATGGGTGACTATTTTTCGCTTGTTGAGTAAGAACCCATTGATCAAACTCCTCTTCGGAGACGGTATTGACCTTAAATTTCATATCTGAATAACCAGCTCCACTATAGTTATAAGAAGCACCAGGAAACACGCCTTCTTCATTAGCAATGAGATGCAATACATTTTCCATACCAGACATAACATCAAGTTGTGTTCCAAGTTGTGGAATAAAGAAAGCATTCATGACGGTTTGAGAGGTGAGTTTGAATTTAAGGGGGCGATGAGTGGGGATATAGATGCTGTTAATTGTAGCGATCTTTTCTTCCGGATAGATAAATAGCCATTGCCAATCCATAGAGATAACTTCAATCACAAGCTCCTCTTTATGAGATTCGATCGGTTTTTTAGGGTTAAGATCTATCGTGCTTTGAATGGTAACAAAGGCCAATACTGCAATAATAGCAATAGGAACACCCCACATAAATTTTTCAAGAACCTTAGATTCCTGCCAATTAGGGGTATATTTAGCCTTTTTATTCGATTCTCTAAACCACCAAGGGAAGATAATCGCCATAAAAATACAAGGAATAATCACGATTAACATGATTAAGGCGCTAAATATGACGAGCCATTTCTCATATTCAGCAATTTCACCTTTGGGGTTAAATAGTGATAAGTCACAACCTGAAAGAACTAATAGAACCGAGACAAAGGTGCCTATTTTAAGCATTTTGAGGTAGGTTTTATTCATGAGAGAGTTAACCTTTTATGAGAGCAGATAAATTTAAGAAGTCTAAGGCGATGAATGAATCATTTTCAAAGACTTCGTAGTACTTAAAACAAATTAATGTTTTAAGATTGTTTGGACATCTTTTAATGATACAGCTTTTCCTTGATTTCCCCAGCTGGTACGGATAAAGGTTAGGACATCTGCAATATCAGTATCATTTAAACGATCGTTCAATTCATTTGGCATGACGAAGGTTGTAAGCGCATGTTCTGTGCCATGCAGGGTGCTACCTTCTGCGATAATTTTGACAAGAGAGTCAATTTTATCTGCTTGTACCGAAGGATTTCCTGCAAGGGCAGGAAAGACTTCTGAATACCCAAGTCCTGTTGTTCTATGACATGCAGCGCAAGCATCGAGATAAATACTCGCTCCTCGCATAGAATCATTACCTGAGCTTAGCGCTAGATGAGTCGTTTCATCATACACAAAGGGGGGATTTAACGAGTTTACAGGAGACAACGTTTTAAGGTACTTTGCTATAGATATGATATCGTCTTTGGTTGCAAATTGTAAAGAATTATCAACTACTTCTCTCATCCCCCCAAAAACAGCATGACGTTCACTTCTACCGCTCCATAAAAGGATCGCAAGCTCATCTGCGCTAATATCTCCTAAACCAGTAATATGATCTCCACGGAGATTGATGGGTACCCAGCCATCAATAGCGACATTACTGCCGGAGAGAAAGGCAGGATCTGATTCATTATAGCCTTTTTCATTTAAGGTTAAACTGCGAGGAGTATGACAGCTACCACAGTGACCTAAACCTTGCACAAGGTACGCACCTCGAGCGATTTGAGATGTTGGGTATCGTGAGGTATCAAACTCTTTTGGCGTTGGTGAAAACATTAATCGCCATGCGGTTAATGGCCAGCGCATTGATAATGGCCATGTTATTTCTGCTTTCACTCTGGGGGTTGCAGAAGGTTGAACACTATTCATAAAATAAGCATAGAGCGCTTTGATATCTGCCTCTGAAATAACGGCATAATCAGGAAAAGGCATCGCTGGATAGAGAGATTTTCCATCTTTACGAATGCCATAGCGAATAGCATTATCAAATTCTTCTAAAGAGTAGTTCCCAATCCCATGGGTTTTATCTGGCGTAATATTTGGTGAATAAACAGTGCCTATCGGCATTTCAAATGGAACACCGCCGGCGAAAGGCTGTTTTGTATCTGATGTATGACATGAGGTGCAATCTCCTATTTGTGCGAGATAAGCACCTTGATCAATAAGGGCCTTTGAGGGCGATTGATCTGTCAGTTGAAGTTGAGATGTAGGGCCTTTATAAATGTTTAAAAAAATGATTAGTATTACCCCAAGTCCCAAAATGATGAGCAAGCTACGAGTAATGATTGAAGAGATTTTCATAGTGTACTCCTATTTAACGAGCGGCCCAGGATTAGAGAGATAACGCTCTTTAATAGCTTTTGCCGAATGATAGGCAAGTGCGCCGACTAATCCTGTGGGGTTATAAGATAAATTTTGTGGAAAGGCTGAAGCGCCATAAATAAATAGATTAGGAATGTCCCAAGATTGTAGATATTTATTAACAACACTATTTTTAGGGCTATCTCCCGTAATTGCACCTCCGGTAATATGGGTTGATTGATAGTTTCTAGTATCCCAGTCGCCTGTGATTTTTTGCACACTAAAAGATTCGACATTCTCCATAGCTTCACAGATTTTTGTGAGCTGTTTTGCCATATAATCCCCTTGACGGTATTCGTTGTCGTGCCAGTTAAAAGTCATCCTTGCAAGTGGAATACCAAAGCGATCTGTGTAAGTTGGGTCAAGGTCAATATACGCATCTTTATAAGATAAGACCGACCCTTCAGCATTGAGACTAATGGTTCGTTGATATCCCTCTTTTTTCCCCTGTTTCCAGCCAGCTCCCCAGTTTGGTGTTCCTGGCGCCGTATGGGTTTGAGCAATGGGGCGGCCGCCTGTATTTGTTGCGGCAATATAAGCGCCCCCAATAAAGTTTCCTTCTCGATGATCAAAGTTTAAACCATTAAAGTCATCAATAACCGTTCCAGATGCGCCCGCACCAATAAAGGGGTTATTAATTGCCCCTTCTTTTAAGTAAATAGTGGCGCTTGTATTGTATTGATAGGCAAAGTTCTTGCCGACAACGCCATTTCCTGTTTGAGGATTATAGGGCTCTCCAATTTTTGAAACCAGTAATAGTCGAACGTTGTGAATCTGAAAGGCGCAGAGCAATACCATATCCGCCGGTTGAAAGACTAAATCTCCATTTTTATCAACATAGGTCACTCCTGTCGCTCTATCTTTGGCGTCATTTGTATTGATCTTAATGACCTCAGATTGGGTTCTAAGTTCAAAATTAGGGTCTGGAATTAATGCCGGTAAAATAGTTGTCTGTGGGCTTGCTTTAGAGTACATATAGCAGCCAAAATCTTCACAAAATCCACAGTAATTACAAGGCCCTAAACGAACGCCATAGGGGTTGGTGAAGGGTTTTGATGCATTAGAGGCTGGGATTGGAAATGGGTGTAGCCCCAGTTTTTTGGCAGCATTTTTAAAGATATTTCCACTATAGAGTGTTTTTAAAGGCTCATTAGGATAATCATTGGCGCGTGGAGATTCAAAAGGATTTCCTCCTTCTATTATTTTTCCATTAAGATTGCCAGCTTGCCCCGAAGTACCACACACATTTTCAAACATCTCAAAGTGAGGTTCTAGTTCTTCATAAGTAACAGGATAATCTTGAATAGTGCTCTCTTTAGGGATAAAGTCTTCTCCATATTTTTCAATATATTTAGAGCGAATCTGTAGATCCTCAGGTAGTGCACGCCAAGTCATGCCGTTCCAGTGAAAACCGCAGCCACCGACATGTTCTCCTAAATAGAAAGATCCCAGCTGGCGATAAGGAACTGCTTCACTCTCATCATTATAACGAATGGTAACGGTGCTATTTTTCATACGTTGAAATAGTCTAAAGCGCTGCACATGGGAGAGTTCGTCTGCAATGCCGGGATAAGCTGCACCTTCTGAGGTCGGGCGATGATCACCTCTTTCTAAAGCTACTACCTTTAAACCAGCATCGACTAACTCTTTAGACATAATAGCGCCAGTCCACCCTAAACCAATGACGACAACATCGGTCTTTGGCATTGTTTTTTGAGCTTTTTTAGTTAGCATGATTACCCCCTTTTTCCTGCAAGATTAACGGGCCCATAAGGATATGGTTTTCCCGGTTTGTCGACAAAATCCATAAAGTCTGCGCGAGCCCCAGGAAAGCCTAAGAGTTTCCAGCCCATCATCTGCTTATTTCCCCCATATTTAGGGTCAGAGAAGAATCCTTCTTGGGTGTTTTTCCAAAGGAGATTAAAGAATGTTGTGGAAGAAGAAATCCCTTGTAATGGTATTGTTCCTGCCTCTAACTCTTTCATAACGAGGATCTGCGTTTCAGCATCTAGATCGGGAAATTGTTTTTGATATTTTTGTTGTAGGTAGTGATTAATTTGAGCAATAGCATGCTGGTAAAGCTCATTAGGGGCATATTGTTCTTGATATCCTAATGTAGGGAGAGCATCTATATGATAGGGACCACTCATGTAAAAGAGTGCGCCTGTGCCATAATCGGTGAGCATTTGCCGGTCAATAAATTCAGGGACACCCGCCGCAATCGCTCCGCCGCCAAGCTCATCTTCAGGAATTAATTGATCCGTAATTGCACAAATAAAATTCCACTCTTCTTGGTTGAAAAATTGTGGTACATACATTTCATTATGGTTTTGAGTTTGGCTAAAACCTGCTCTTGGGATTAGTAGCATCGTCGATGTTGCAATGGATATTTGCATGAATTTTCGACGTGATGAATCATATTTCTTCATTAGTTATGCTCCTCTATTTATATAATTTTTATTGATACCTCATTATATATTGGTGATTTTTAAAACTAATAAATAGAAAAATAGTTAACTAAATATGGAACAGTTTAATTTATCTTAACTGTCACTTTTGAAAATTTATTAACCCCTTCTTAGATATTTCTTAAAAGATAGTTAAAACAATGGGTTGTGGCT
Organism: Ignatzschineria rhizosphaerae; assembly: GCF_022655595.1. NCBI lineage: Bacteria > Pseudomonadati > Pseudomonadota > Gammaproteobacteria > Cardiobacteriales > Ignatzschineriaceae > Ignatzschineria > Ignatzschineria rhizosphaerae. The sequence goes on along the minus strand of NZ_CP093379.1, from coordinate 2,140,289 downwards.
GTTTTATGGCTGAGATGTTAAAGTTTTTTTAAAGAGATAGCAGATGGCAGAGTCTGATAGAGAATGATGCTAGTTTTCTTTTTTTTTCCTAAATTGATATTTAATAACAAAAAAGCCACCCTTTTTAGGGTGGCTTTTGAGGTTGCTTAATAGACGTTAGTTATTGATATCTAAGAGATCATTGAGTTCTTCAATCTTCGCTGAGCCTTCTAGCCAGTTTTCTTCTAGGGTAAGTTGCTCATTTTCTAATGTCAGTTTTTCATCATTGAGAATTTGAATCTCTTCTGGTGATTTTGTGTCATAGGTTGTCGGATCACCTAAAACATCATCAATCTTTGCTATTTTCTCCGTGAGTTTTCCTAATCTCTTTTCTGCTTGCTCAGTCTCTCTTGTAAGACGACGTAATTCAGTTTGTAGCTCTTTACGTTCTTCTCGATCAAGCTGACGCTTCGATTTCGTCGTGGTGCTTTCTATTTTTTCCGTTTTTGTTTCTTGATTTGTTGGACTTTTTTTTTCAGCCCGATTCGCTTCACGATTTTGTTCAATCAAATATTGGCGATAGTCATCAAGGTCACCTTTAAACTCTGTCAGCCCTTTATTAGCGACTAAGACAAACTGATCACAACAAAGCTCTAAGAGAGAAGCATCATGCGAAACCATTAAGACGCCGCCCTCAAATTCCTGAAGTGCCATCGCAATCGCTTCGCGCATTTCGATATCTAAATGGTTCGTTGGTTCGTCAAGAAGGAGTAGATTAGGTTTTTGAAAGACAATCATCGCTAACGCAAGGCGTGCTTTTTCACCGCCAGAGAAGGGGGCAATTTTCTCTAAAACCTTATCGCCATGAAAACCAAAAGAGCCTAAGAAATTACGAGCCTCTTGCATTGTTGTCTCTTTATCGAGCTGTAAGATATGCCAAACGGGATCTGCATCTAAATTAAGATATTCTACTTGATGCTGTGAGAAGTAGCCGACACGAAGATGTTCTGACGCTATGATATTACCCGCTGTCGGGGAATTCTCGCCGGCGATCATCTTAATTAGCGTGGATTTACCCTCACCATTACGTCCTAAAATTCCCATGCGAGTTTCCGGCGTAATGGTCATGTTGATTTTTTCTAAGATATTATGCGCACCATCGTAAGTGAAGCTCACTTCATCAAGACGAATAAGGGGATCTGGTAAGCGATCAGGTGTTTGGAAGCTAAAAGCAAACTCATTTTCAGCGACAACGGGGGCAATATCTTCAAGCTTTTGAAGCGCTTTCACGCGGCTTTGAGCTTGTTTTGCTTTGGTAGCCTTTGCGCTAAAGCGATCTACGAATTTTTGTAAATGCGCCCGTACTTTCTCATTTTTTTCAAATTGTGCTTGTTGATGCGCGAGTTTTTCAGCTTTTAAGCGTAAAAATGCTGTGTAGTTACCCGTGTAAGCCGTTGCTTTTTGTTGGTAGAGATGAATGATATGGGTGCAGATATTATCAAGGAAATCTCTGTCGTGGGAAATTACAATTAAAATACCGGCATATTGCTTGAGCCAATCTTCAACCCAAACAACCGTTTCAAAGTCTAAGTGGTTGGTGGGTTCATCTAAGAGCAAAATATCCGAGCGGCACATTAAGGCTTTACCAATATTGAGGCGCATTCTCCAACCACCAGAGAACTCTTTGACTTTTTTATGATAATCTTCCGCTTTAAAGCCAAGACCATCAAGAAGCTGGTAAGCACGGCTATCAGCGCGGTAGCCATCAATCTGTTCAAGGCGCGTATGGATATCACTGATCTTCATGCCATCACCTTCTTCCAGAGCTTTTAGCTCATCAACTCGAAGCTGAACAAGTTCCTCATCTCCACTTAAGATATATTCAAAAGCTGAGAGCTCGGTATTGGTGATCTCTTGCGCTACTTCTGCCATGACTGCATTTTTAGGGATTTGAATCTCCCCTTTATCTGGCTCAAGTCGACCTAAAATAGTATTAAAGAGTGTTGTTTTGCCGGTCCCATTTTTACCGACAAGCCCAATACGCATTTTAGGAGTGACAGAAAAGCTAAACCCATCAATTAAGACGTTAGCATTCATGCGGACAGTGAGGCCTTGGAATTCGATCATAGCAGTGTTACTTTATTTTTTAATGAAGTTAAGACGAGAATTATACCGAAAAAATGGAAAGAAATAAGGAAGAGTATGAAATTTGAAGATCAAATTGTGTTAGTAACCGGTGGGAATCGTGGATTAGGGGCTCAGATCGTTCGTTCTTTTGCACGAGAAGGAGCAAAAGTAGTCATCAATTTTTATCAAAATAAGACGCAAGCAGAGGCATTAGTGACAGAATTAAATACTCATGATGAGAAGCAAGTGATAGCTCTACAGGGAGATATTCGTGATCGGGAAGCGATGAGGGAGTTATTTGAACAAGCAAGAAGGGCTTTTGGTGTCCCAATTACTACAATTGTGAATAATGCCCTTGTTAATTTTAAATTTGATCCTGTTAATCGCCAAAATGCTGAAAACATTACCTGGGAAGATTTCTTAGGGCAATTAGAAGGTGCTATTCAAGGCTCTCTGAATACTATTCAGGCAGGATTAAAGGATATGAAAGAGGCAAGATTTGGGCGGATTATTAATATTGGAACCAATCTTGTGCAAAATCCTGTGGTGCCTTATCACGATTATAATACGGCAAAATCAGCACTCCTTTCCTTTACTCGAAACATGGCAAAAGAGCTTGGAGTGTTTGGTATCAACGTGAATATGGTTAGTGGAGGTTTGCTTCAGACGACAGATGCAAGTAGTGCAACTTCTGAAGATGTTTTTAAGATGATTGCGCAAAATACCCCTTTAGGGAAAGTCACGACGCCCGCAGAGGTTGCAGATACCGTACTCTATTTTGCATCTCCTTGGAGCCGAGGTGTAACAGGACAAAATATTATGGTCGATGGAGGGTTAGTGATGAATTAGGGCTGTGCATCGCAATAGTTACTGGTAAATATCTGGTAGTGCTATAAGAGCAATTTATGGAGCATCATTTTAAGTTCTCTATTAATCTTGCCGGATAAAAGATCATCTTTGCGATCAATAATCCCTTGGTGAATAATGGAGTGAGTCATAATGCGGATTGTCCACGCTAAATCTTTAGCAGAGATTGATGGTAAATCTGTATTTTGAGTAATCAGTGCGATCGTTTCTAAAAATTGATCATTCCCCTCTTTTAAAATGGCAGTCTTGAGTAACCTAGGAATCTCTTCTTGAAAAACACGGTGGAGCTCTGGATTATCACTATGTGCTTTGACCATCGCATCAACAAAAAGGTCAATCATGGTCGCTGTTGAGCTATTTTTTGCTTTTTTTAGTATCTCATTGATGGTATTTCGGGTCTGTTTAGCGTGATTGGTATGTAATGTGGCGACGAGAGATTCTTTGTTAGGAAAGTATTGATAGAGCGAAGCGATGCTCACTCCTGCACGATCAGCGACATGATTTGTGGTAAGCGTTTTATATCCTTGCTCAATTAAAATGTGAGTAGTGGCTTCTAAAATAGCATGGTAAGTTGCCCATGATCTCTCTTGTGTAGGTGTTTTTAGGGGCTTTAACGATATTTCATTCATGATTTTTTTCTAAAGAAAATGTAAGTTTCAAATATAAGTGATTACTTATATTATAACGCGACATTGATAAAAACTTTATTGAAAGAGGATAATCATGGCAAAAATGCAAGCCGCTGTCATCACGCAGCTAGGTCAAGCACCAAAATATCAGCAATTCCAAATGCCGGTAGCGCAGGATAACGAGGGAATCGTAAGGGTTCTCGCATCATCTTTAAAGCAGTTAGATCGGGCGATTGTTGCCGGGACTCATTACAGTAGCCCATCATCAGAAAGTCTCCCCGTTGTTTGTGGTACAGATGGTGTTGGAATCAATGATAAAGGTGAGAAGGTCTATTTCCAAACGACTTCAAGTCAGTTTGGGGCAATGGCAGAGTATGCGCCGGCATCAATGATGGTCAATATTCCAGAAGGGCTTGATACCGATATGGTTGCAGCGCTGATTAACCCTGCTATTGGTGCATGGCTTCCCCTTGCTTGGCGCGCAAAAATGGTACGGGGAGAAACGGTGCTAATTATGGGCGCAACCGGTGATACTGGGAAACAAGCATTGGCGATTGCGAAATTATTAGGGGCTAAAAAAGTGATTGCGGTAGGCCGTAAACGTAGCGGATTGATGAGTTTGATTGCTGACGAATATATCGATACAGAGCAAGATGAGGCGCTATTGTTTGCAGAGTTTCAACGCTTAGCAAAGCGAGGGATTGATATTGTGGTGGATTATCTTTGGGGCAGACCCGCTGAACTATTGATAAAAGCACTAATGACTAAAAGCCTAAAAGTAGATGAGAAAGCAGGGGAGCGAGGTATTCGTTATGTTTCCGTGGGGGCACTTGCCGGCAGCGAAATTCAGTTAGCTTCTGGAGTTTTCCGTAGTAGTTTTTTAACGATCTTAGGAAGTGGTACTGGTAATTTTCCGCCTAAGGAGCTATTAGAAAATATTGTGATGCAGATTTTAAGAGAGGCGGTGAAGGGCAATCTTAAAATTGAGTATGAAGTTGCATCTTTAGAAGATGTTGAAATATTATGGACACAAAAAACGGCAAAAAGGTTAGTATTTCAAGTTGCGAGTTAACTTGTGATGACCGAGGCGCTGAATTAGATCATGTGCTCAGCCAGTGAAATGTTATAAAATTTTTTACGGCATTTCACGTTGGCTTTCCACGAAGTTATAAGGATGAGGGAGCCGCATTTTGCATGGCTAACCACATTAAAAAGGCTTCCTTAGTGGCTTTAACATCATGGACACGGAGGATTTTTGCGCCTTTTTCAATGCTCCATAGCGCAACCGCTAGATTGCCGGCAAGACGATCTTTCGCCATATCAACATTCGTAATAGTCCCAATAAAGCGTTTTCGTGAGACCCCGACAAGATAGGGATAAGGAGAGGTCGTGACTTGGTCGAGCTCTTTAAGAAGTGAGAGCTGCTCTTCTGGCGTTTTATCAAAGCCAAATCCGGGATCTAAAATAATGCGTGAAGCTTCAATGCCGCTCTGAATACAGAGGGCTGCTTTCTCTTCAAGCTTTGTGATAACGGCTTGAGTAACCCCTCCTTGAGCACTATAATCCCCTTTAATATGCATCTTTTCATGATTGCCGAGCATATGCATTAAAACAATTGCTGCGTTGGAATTTGCAACGACTTCTAAAGCACCAGAATCGCTTAGGGCCGTGACATCATTAATGATATCGACTCCTTCATTGATCATCGATTGCATCGTATTTGTTCTAAAGGTATCGATGGAGAGAGGAACTTTAATATGCTGCTTTAATTTGCGAATGACCGGCAATAGACGACTGATCTCTTCCTCGCTTGTAATGGGATCTGCTTTAGGGTTGGTCGATTCAGCACCAATATCTAAAATATCCGCACCATCTTCAATCATCTCATAAGCTCGATCAAGTGCCTTTTCAGGATCAAAGTAATCCCCTCCATCAGAGAAGGAGTTGGGCGTTAAATTAAGGATCCCCATAATTTTAGGCGTAGAGAGATTTAAAGATTTTTGATTAAAGGTGATATGCATGATGGTTTGCGTCGATTCAATAAAACAGAAGGTTTTATCGTATCACTTTCTATAAAAAAAGGGGGAAAGCGTTTATATAGTCAATTCGATTCAAGAAACACTATTTTAAAACTAAAACTAAAACTAAAACTAAAACTAAAACTAAAACTAAAACTAAAACTAAAACTAAAAGTAAAACAGTATGCCGTGTGAATCAAGCCAACTTGCACAATGGCAGATAGAATGATTATTGTACTTCTCATAACCGATGCGCCGGCAATCTGATTCAGTGACTTTTATAGTCAATTCGGTTTAAGAAAAGCAAGTCTTAAACAGCTGGCACGGGATTTTAGAAAGAACACGAAACATTCCCTCCAGCCTTGCATAAATCTATAAAGGTACGTATTAAACCAGTGTTTTCAAGATGCCGGATAGAACATATTTCATATTGTTAATAGCCGATACTTCGGCATTTAAATCAGCCTGTTTTGAACGTGTTTCACTATAAAGGGTAGATTATGCACAATAAAAAAGATGAGTATAAATACTCATCTTTTAAAGTTAATTCCCAATTGATATTGACGTTCTTGTCAGGGAATTGGAATTATAAAGTTCTTCGAGGATCTGGGTTATTAGGCGTATCAGTATCTGAAGAGTTTTCTACTTCATTCTCTTTTGTATCATCATTATGAGAATCGATAATTTCTGCATCAAGCGCATCATCTACTGCTGTCCCAATTTTTTCAGTTGAAGCAATTAACAGATCGCCATCCACAGGTATGACATCTTTTGGGCGCTCATCAAGCATGAGGCTCATCGCTTCTTTAAACGCAATTAATGCCCCTTTTTCATCATTTTCAATAAGCTTGATTTCGCCGAGTAAGCGATAGGCTTTGACAAAGTGAGGATCTAGTTGCAATGTTTTTTCTAGATGTATTTTTGCCTCTTCATATTGCTGACTTCTAAAGAGCATGTGCGCTAATGTATATTGTGTAATTGCGCTATCTGGCTGACTTTCATTAAAACGCTTAGCATATTTTAAAAGTTGAGGTTGATCTCCTCGGTAGAGATGGGCATACGCCATAATTAAGCGCTCATCTTGAGTTTTTAAGATCTCTTTACGCAGTAACTCTTCGGCGCGTTTGGTATCGCTGACATCAAGTAAGCGATTAGCGTAGTGAATAAGAATCGTAGGATCTTGGCGCAGATATTTGGGGATTTTACTCCAAACTAAACGTAGCTGATCAGACTCTTTACTGATGCGGCTCGCATAATCAAAAAGTGCACAGTAGATATCTTGGGTATATTGGGTAATCTCACGACTAGGTGTTAAGCGAGGCAGGGCTTTTTGTAGATCAGGGAGTAATCTAAAGAGCGCTTCATGCTTGCCTTGACGTTGTAGAGATACCGCTAAAAGAAGCGTTGCCGGATAGTTTTTATAACGGGTAAGGAGGTCTTTTAAAAGGGATTCTGCTTTATCATTTTCTCCAGCTTCTATTAGCAACTCTGCGCGTTTTACTTCTGCGTATTCTCGATCATGTTTTGATTCTGATAGATCGATTTCACGAAGGTAACGATCTCTTCGATCACTTTTATGAAGTAATTGCGCTGCGCGAGCTGCCCCTAGATAACAAAGGTTCGGGCTTTTACTCCCCTTTGCGGCAGTCAAAAAGAGATCTTCGGCAACGGCGGGTTTATTTTCTAAAAGCGCCAGCTCTGCTTGGTTATACTGTTTTTCAGCAGTTTTAGCACGGCGGTTAAGTGAAAACTTACGCATAATGCTCGGGGTACTGAAAATTGTGATAATAATTCTAATCACAATGTAAGCAGCGATAATGCCAATGGCTCCAAATAGTAGCCCTCCAATAATCGTCGTGTTAATAGTTTTAGGGCCGATAATTGGGAATGTTCCGGTGATGAGAACGTGCCCAGCATCATCTTTGACAATTAGAAAGAGCAATATGGCAAGTAAGGGGATGAGAAGAATCCATCCGACAGTTTTAAATAGTTTACCCATGATTTACGCTCCTTTGTATGCTCGAAGGGTTGCTTCGAAATCTGTGAAGGTTCGTTCAATATTGGGTGGGGTTACTTGTAATGGTGCATCTAATAGCCACTGAATTTGCTGAATAGCTTCACGCACATCCGCATTATCTTCATCGTAATAGGTCTTAATCCAGTTTTGAACGGTTTTAAGGCTTTTTTCAAAAATCGCATATTGATCTTGTAACATCGCCACTTTTGCTGCCGAAAGCTCTAGCTGAATATTTTGTCCTAAGAAGAAACGATCATCTTTTGCCATGAGTTCAGGCACTTCAGTGCGTTTATTTTCAATAACGATGAGATGTTTTAAGGAGCTTGTGAGTTTTTCACTCCAACTCTCTCCTTCAGGCGTGCCTTGATTGAAGATCTCATTTTTAAGATTCAATAGTGCACTATCATCTTTTAAGGGCGCTTGTTGAATAAGCGCTGCGATTTTATCAAGACGATTAGAGACTGTTATAAGATCGACTGATTTTAAAGATTGAAGTGCTTCAATATTTTCAGCAAGTAATCGTTTGGTTTCAGAAAAATTAATGCTATTAATTTGATTTAAACGATCAAGCGCAGAAGAGAGAAGGCTACCGGCAATTTGGTAATCTTTATCAAATTGAACTTTTTGAATAGCAACTTTTAACAAGTAATCGACTTCTGTGGTGCGAAGCATCTCAAGATCAGTAATGTTTTTAATGGTGCTAATAAGCTCTTTTGCTTCATTTAACACGACAGATTGTGCAAGTTCTTGCTCTGCTAGTTTTTTGTCAAAGTTATTGGCAATAGTCATCGCTTGGTTGCTAACCGTTGCAATCTTATCGATGCTATCACTTTTCTCAATGAGCGATTGTTGCGTCTTTTTCAGGCTATCAATTTGAGTTTGCAGACTTTTCGCAGAATCAGCGAGCGCTTGATTCAGTGATTCATGTTTTTGGGCAACAAGAGAGACTTGATCTTGAAGTGAACCTTTTTCAGTTTCAGTCGTCTTTTTTGTGGTTTCTTGAAGCGTTTTTAAGTTCGCTTCAAGTGCAGAGATTTCTGATTTTAAAGCATTAATCGTTGCTTTGTCGCTCTCAACGGTTTGTGTCATTGTGGTAAAGCGAGCTTCTTGTTCAATGACCCCTTTATAATAAGCAAAACCACCTAAGCCGATACCGCCAAGTGCAATGAGAAGGGCGAGATAGGTTAAGGATTGTCCTTGTTTTTTGGGAGCGAGGGCTGTTGATTCTTTCGCTTCGACTTTTTCCTCTTCAACTTTACTTGCGGTCTTTTCTGGCTGATTAGCGCTCTTTTGTTCAGGTTCCACCGCTTCTTTTTCAAAGGCTTGTGAGTTTAGCGTATCGCTAGCGCTCCCATTGAGGGATTTATCGTCATTTTCTTCTAAAGCTTGCGCATCGTTGTTATGACGATTATTTTTTCTTTTAGCGCGGCGATTTTTATTATTTGCTTCCCTAGATTGGCGCTTATTTAAATCGTGATTGTCAGCTTTTGCATTATCAGTAGCCTGATCCGCTGAGTCATCAATATTTTTGTCATCTAGCGTGACGTCATTGTTGTTTTGCTCTTTACTCATAGAGAGCTCCTTATTATTATCGGATATGATCGTTAAAGGGGCGTCGGGTATGACTGCCTGAGAGGAAAATTCTGTTTCAATTGCTTGCCAAAGATCGTTTTCAAGTGCCGATCTTGCAACAATAACATTGTCGAATCCTTCTGATTCGACAATATTTTTTAATCTTTCACTGCCTACAAAGATACCATCAATTAAAGGTCTTAAACCACTCTTATCAATAGTAGGTAAAAGATTAAGGAATGCTTCTTGGCTAGAGATTATGAGATAAAGCCTATGATTTGCTGATTCTTTTTTAAAGTTTAATATCTGTGAAACATCAAGATCAGAAGGGGCTTCTCGGCGATAAACATCGCAATAGAGACCTTTGCCCCCTAATTCATTAATTGCATTATCAAGGAGCCTTCTCCCGCCTTCACCACTAACAATTAAGACCGATTGATCTTGCATTCCATGGGCTTTTAGGGTTTGAACTAAAGCTTCAGAGGTATAAGGTTTTGGCGCCGTTAAAATCTTTTTACCATTGAGATACGGTTTTAAGGCATTTTCTGTACCAGAGCCAATGGCTATGAAGGCTTTAATTTTATCAAAACCAAGTTGCAGACGTTTGCCAAACTTCACAGAGTTGGGGCTTGTAAAAAGGCAATAATCGTATTGATCGATTTGCTGCAATGTATCGATGGCTTTTTTTTGGTCTTTTGTTGGAACGATTAAGATCCCTGGAAGATCAAAAGCTTGATAACCTCGATTTTGTAGGCGATTAATAAAGCTTTGTGACTGTCCTTTCGGACGAGTCACAATAATGCCAATCTCTTGAAGTGAAGAAGTCTGATCTTGTTTAGCCATAAATCTTTTCGAGGATCTCTTTTGCGCCGCGTGATAGTAAATTGTCTGCAAGTTCAATGCCAAGCTTTTCAGCATCTTCAGGTTTGCCGTGAACTTCATGGAAGATAATTGTTCCATTATCAAGATCGCCCACTAGCCCACGAAGACGTAAGCCCTCTGCAGAAAGCTGTGCAAATCCTGCAATCGGTGCTTGGCAGCCACCATTAAGTTTTGCGTTAAATGCCCGCTCTGCGGTGACGCAGATAGAGGTTTCTCTATCATTAAGTGCTTCAATGGCTTTTCGCACCTCTTCATTTGCAGTGACACACTCAATGCCGATCGCCCCTTGCCCAACTGCCGGAAGAGAGACCTCATCACTTAAGTATTCTGTAATTTTATCTTCAAAGCCCAAGCGAATGAGTCCCGCCGCAGCTAGGATAATGGCATCATATTCCCCATTTTCAAGCTTTTGCAAACGGGTATTTACATTACCGCGAAGATCTTTTAATTGAAGGTCTGGGCGAATAGCTAAAAGTTGTGCTCGGCGTCTTAATGAGCAAGAGCCGACAATAGCGCCTTGTGGTAAATCTGCTAAAGATTTGTAGGTTTTAGAAATTAACGCATCACGTGGATCTTCACGCTTTAAGATGACCGGCACGCTAAAGCCCTCAGGAAGCTGTGAAGACATTGGGACATCTTTCATGGAATGAACAGCAATATCAGCACGACCTTCAAGCATAGCGACTTCAAGTTCTTTAATAAAAAGACCTTTTCCCCCAATTTTACTAAGAGGAGATGAGAGCATTTGATCGCCTTTTGTGGTCATCCCTAGAAGCTCTACATCCATTTCTGGGAAATGTTTAAGAAGCTCTGCTTTAACATGGTTTGCTTGCCAAAGTGCTAATGGACTTTCACGAGTTGCGATAGTTAATTTCATTGATTTATCCTGTTATCTATTTTTAATTCTGCTGTTTTACTATTGGCAATAGCCTCTAAATTATCAATAATTCTTCAATAGCCAATAATAGTTTAATCAAAATACCCACTATTTATATAATAATTTGGGTGAAACTTACAGGATTAGCGTAGCATAAAGTGATCTCCGTAGTGCTTTTAAAGGATTAAAAGCCTTTGAGAAAGAGGATGCTCCATATATAGGAAACAAAATGCAAAATATTATTACAGTAGATGGCCCAAGTGGTGTAGGTAAAGGAACGCTCTCTTTAGAGCTGGCTAAAAAGCTTCAGTGGCACTTTTTAGATTCAGGTGCGATCTATCGTGCTGTTGCGGTTTACGCATTAAAAAAAGAGATTGATCTAGAAGATGAGATGCAAGTTGCGGCATTAGCGAAAACATTGCCATTAACCTTTAAAGTTACGAGTAATCAGTTAGCGATCTATTTAGCAGATGAAGAGGTGACAAAACTAATTCGCGCTGAAACAACAGGAAATGCCGCATCAATTGTGGCTAAGCATCCATTGGTCAGAGAAAATCTTCTGCAAAGACAACGCGATTTTGCGCAAATGCCGGGGTTAATCGCAGATGGTCGTGATATGGGAACGGTTGTATTTCCAAAGGCGCCATTAAAACTCTTTTTAACAGCAAGTGCGAAAGTACGTGCAGAAAGACGATATAAGCAGTTGTTAGATAGTGGTATTTGCGTTAATATAGAGCAAATTTTATCCGAAGTGGAGGCAAGAGATGAGCGAGATCGTTCACGTTCTGCTTCTCCTTTGATTCCAGCTGAAGATGCGTTAATCATTGATACATCAGAGCTTGGGGTAGAAGATGTATTGCAAAAAGCATGGGAAGCGGTTATTAAAACCTTTCCTAAACGGTAATTAATCTATATTTAAATAGATAAAAGCAGCGTATATCTGATAAAATAGAAAGAATTTATTGGTCTCACGAAGATCGGTTTCAAAGTCGCTTTAAGATTTTAAGGCGGATGAGGAGTCGTCTTTGTGAATTTTTTATTTACTTTAAACAAGTCGTAGGCGGGAGATTAAGGGAAGACTCAATGCTTTAATTGAGATAACTTTAATCATTAATCCAAAGATGTCTATGCATTTTTAATTATATGTCATTAAGTTTTGCAGAATTATTTGAGCAATCAATTGCCGAAGAACAAGCGCGTGAAATCGGTGGAATTATCAAAGCAACGGTTGTTAAAATCGAAAACGGTTTTGTAATCGTAGATGCGGGTCTTAAAAGTGAAGGCCGTATCCCAGCTGAACAATTCCAAGATTTAAATGGTGAGTTAGAAGTTCAAGTTGGCGATAAAGTTGACGTTGTACTTGAATCACTTGAAGATGGTTTCGGTGAAACTCGTCTTTCACGTGAAAAAGCGAAACGTGCAGAAGTTTGGGCGTTCCTTGAGAAAAAACTTGAAAATGATGAAATCATCAAAGGTATTATCTCAGGTCGTGTTAAAGGTGGATTCACTGTTGATATCGGTACAGAACGTGCGTTCTTACCAGGTTCATTAGTTGATGTTCGTCCTGTTCGTGATATCGCTTACCTTGAAGGTAAAGAGCTTGAGCTTAAAGTGATCAAACTTGATCAAAAGCGCAACAACATCGTTGTTTCACGTCGCGCGGTACTTGAAGAAGAGTATTCTGCAGAGCGTGAAGAACTCCTCAAAACACTTGAGGAAGGCGATGTAGTTAAAGGGATCGTTAAGAACCTTACAGACTACGGTGCGTTTATTGACCTTGGTGGTATCGACGGTTTACTTCATATCACAGATATGGCGTGGAAACGTGTTCGTCACCCATCTGAGATCGTAGAGATCAACCAAGAGATCGAAGTTAAACTTCTCAAGTTCGACAAAGAGCGTAACCGTGTTTCACTTGGTCTTAAACAACTTGGTGAAGATCCATGGAAAGATATCGCAATGCGCTTCCCAGCAGGCCTCCAAACTAAAGGTAAAGTTACTAACATTACTGATTATGGTTGCTTCGTTGAGATTGAGCCAGGTATCGAAGGTCTTGTTCACGTTTCAGAAATGGATTGGACGAACAAAAACGTTAACCCTTCAAAAGTTGTTACAGCTGGTGAAGAAGTTGGTGTTGTGGTTCTCGATATCGATGAAGAGCGTCGTCGTATCTCACTCGGTATGAAACAGTGTATGCCTAACCCATGGTCTGAGTTTGAAGTTAAATTCAACAAGAACGACAAAATCAAAGGTACTATCAAATCAATCACTGATTTCGGTATCTTCATTGGTCTTGAAGGCGGAATTGATGGTCTTGTTCACCTTTCTGATATCTCATGGAGCGTTCCTGGTGAAGAAGCAATCCGTGATTTCAGCCGTGGTGATGAGATTGAAGCAATGGTACTTGCAGTTGATGCTGAGCGTGAGCGTATCTCACTTGGTATTAAACAACTTGACCAAGACCCATTCTCTTCATTCTTAGCAGAACACGAGAAAGGTTCACTTGTGAAAGGTCTTATTACTGAAGTTGATGCTAAATATGCAGTTGTTGACTTAGGTAATGGTGTTGAAGGTAACCTTCGTGCAGCAGAGATCTCTTCTGAGCGTGTAGAAGATGTTCGTAACATCTATAACGTTGGTGATGAGCTTGAAGCACGTTTCATGAGCGTTGATCGCCGTAACCGTTCAATCGTTCTTTCTGTGAAAGCGGTTGACGAAGTTAGCCCACAAGATATTGCTGATTACGCAAATAATGAAGCACAAGTTGCAACAACATTTGGTGATCTCTTAAAAGAGCAAATGAAACAACAATAATTCATTTTTGTAAAAAAATGTTTTTGTAAAGAAACCGTGAGAAGCGTTATTCTCACGGTTTTTTGTCATAAAGGCTTTGATTTTAAACTGAAAAATCGAAAAATAATAGGCGTTAGATCTTGCTTAATGAGTTAATAGATTGTATTATTTATCAAATATATACATATATTTACCAAAACTGATGAAAATCAGTTGCAAATTTTAAGTCTATATTTTAAGGAGAAAATATCGTGACTAGATCGGAGTTAGTTCAAAGACTCAGTGCTAAATACCCTCATTGTTCATCAACAGAGATTGAAAAGAGTGTGAAGAAAATTTTAGAGCATATTACAGATACTCTAGGGGAAGGTGGCCGAATCGAAATCCGTGGCTTTGGTAGTTTTTCTGTGCGCTATCGTGAGCCAAAAATCGGTCGCAATCCAAAAACTGGGGATGCAGTAAAATTAAGCGGAAAATATACGACACATTTTAAACCAGGAAAATTACTTCGTGAAAGAGTAGATGAGAGCCGCGAAGGTCATCCTCTTCCAGTATAATTTCTAGTTGTTGCTAATAGCTAATATTTTTTATTTTATACATTCATTATTACAAGAGCATTTTCATCAAGGGAATGCTCTTTTTTTATAATAGTTTCAGGTAGAATGGATATTGATAATCGAGTTATTATAGTCGTATAGTCGGCTAGGTTTAAGAAATGCTGCTTTAAAAGTCAAAACCGTACGGCGTGAATCAAATTCGTTTGTACGATGCCGGAATAGAACGATTCTTGCGCTTTTCATAATCGATGCGCCGGCAATATGATTCGGTCACTTTTAAACCGATTTTACTATAACTTGCAGGATGCTAGATATAGCGATTCTTGAGCCTCTCATAACTATATGCCGGCAATTTTATTTCAGTGATTTTTTAACCGTTGTCACCATACTTTACGGATTGAATGAGTAGCAAAAGCACAAATATGATAAAAAAAGAGATCTATTTTATAATTCCAGCCGCAGGTATTGGCACGAGAATGGCGGTTGAGAAGCCTAAGCAGTATCTAGAGATCAACGGTCAGACAATTTTAACCCACACGCTGAAATTGTTAATATCTGTGCCTGAAATTAGAGGCGGCGTTGTTGTGTTATCAAAAGAGGATAAGACGCCTTTAGCCATTGAAAATGATCATCTCTGGGTAACCATTGGGGGAGAAACACGTACAGATTCTGTTTTTGCGGGGTTAAAGTTTTTATCACAAAAACTGACATCTTTGGGGAAAGATCTTTCCAGTATCTGGATTGCGGTGCATGATGCCGCCCGTCCTGGTTTAACATCTTTAGAGATGTCTCATTTTTTTCAATCTGTTTTGAAAGATCAGCCAGAGGGCGGTGCGATTATGGCGCTTCCAGCACAAGATACTATTAAGCTTGTAGAAGGGGCTTGTATCACAAAGACATTAAATCGAGATCAGATTTGGCTTGCACAAACACCCCAGATGGCGCCGTTAGAGATGTTGCTCTCATCAACAGAGAAAATCATGATGGATGGTGCAAATGTCACAGATGAGGCTTCGGTTTTAGAGTATAATGGCTACTTCCCAAAAGTTTACCGAGGATATCATCACAATTTTAAGATCACCTACCCAGAAGATCTTAAGTTGATGAGCCTCTATTTTAGTGAGAGAGAGAAATGCGAATAGGATTTGGCTTTGATGTCCATACCTTTAAAGAAGGTGATCACTTAATGCTTGGCGGTGTAAAGATTCCTTTTCACAAAGCTTTTAAAGCCCATTCTGATGGTGATGTAGTACTTCATGCATTAACGGATGCTATTTTAGGGGCTGTAAAATTAGGCGATATCGGGACTTTATTCCCCGATACAGATCCGGCCTATAAAGATGCCGATAGCCGTAAACTATTAGTACAGGCTTATCAGTTAGTATTAGATCGCGGATATGAGATTGGGAATATTGATATTACGATCATGGCAGAAAGACCCAAAATTTTGCCACATCGACAAGCGATAGAGCGTATTATTGCCGGCGATCTGATGATTAGCGAAAATGATATTAATGTAAAAGCGACCACAATGGAAAAGCTTGGCTTTGTTGGTCGTGAAGAAGGAATTGCAGCCCAAGTTGCGGTTCTTCTTAAACCGCAGTAAGCTTAAATATTAGCCTTAACAATTTAGGGTATTAAAAGGTGCTGTGATAGCACAAAATGTAACAAGTAAGGGTTTATGAACCCTCATTCATCTAATTGAAGATAGGACTTAGTAGAGTATGCAACAACAGAGAGATATTTTTGTCACAAACGCACTGCCATTTGCCAATGGCGATATTCATCTTGGGCATCTTTTAGGTTATGCTCAAGCAGATATTTGGGTGCGTTTCCAACGAATGCTTGGGAATAATGTCTACTATATTTGTGCAGATGATACTCATGGAACGCCTATCATGCTTAAAGCTGATCAATTAGGCATTACGCCAGAGGAGTTGATTGCTAAAGCTCACGCTGCGCACTTACAAGATTTTGATCGTTTCCATATCGATTTTGATAACTACTACACAACGCACTCAAAAGAGAATCAGCAGTTGGTAGAAGAGATCTATCTAACACTTCAAGCAAATGGTTTAATTGAAACTAAAACAATTGAGCAGTTTTATGATGAAGAGCGCAAAATGTTCCTGCCCGATCGTTTTATCAAAGGGGAATGCCCAAAATGTCATGCGAAAGATCAATATGGGGATAACTGTGAATCATGTGGCGCAACTTATCGCCCAACCGAGTTAATTAATCCTTTCTCAGCAGTGACAGGGAAAACGCCTGTAATGCGTCCTTCTGAGCATTTCTTCTTTAAATTATCAGATCCACGTTGTGTGGAATTCCTTCGTGAGTTCTTAGAAGATAAAGCGCGCCTTCAACCAGAAGCGGCTAATAAAATGCGCGAATGGATTGGTGAGGAAGGGGATTGCAAGCTTTCTGATTGGGATATCTCTCGTGATGCGCCTTATTTTGGTTTTCCAATTCCTAATGCGGAGAATAAATATTTCTATGTTTGGTTAGATGCGCCGATCGGTTATTTTGCATCTTTTAAAAACTACTGTGACAAAACAGGTGGTATTGATTTCGAAAGCTTTATTAAGAAAGAGAAAGCAACTGCTGCCAACACTGAAATGGTGCATTTTATCGGGAAAGATATCATGTATTTCCATACGCTTTTCTGGCCGGCAATGCTCAACTTCTCAGGTCACCGTGTGCCATCGCAATACGCAATCAATGGTTTCTTAACGGTTGATGGCGCTAAAATGAGTAAATCTCGCGGGACCTTTATTACGGCAGATTCTTATATCTCTCAAAATCTTGATCCTGAGTGGTTGCGTTACTACTTTGCGGCAAAATCTAATGGGGCTATTGATGACTTTGATTTAAATCTTGATGATTTTGTCAATCGTGTCAATGCCGATCTTGTTGGTAAATATGTCAATATTGCGTCACGCACGAGCCGTTTTATTGCCAAAGAGTTTGATAATGAACTCGGGGATATCGCAGCAGAAACCAAAGCTTTAATCGCCTCTATTATTGATCGTAAAGCTGCGGTGAAAGCAGGTTATGAGAAGCGTAATTTTGCGGCAGCACTACGTGAGATTTCCGCAGCGTGTGATGATGTGAATGAGCATTTTGACCAGATGAAGCCTTGGGAGATTGCAAAAGATGAATCAAAACGTCAATTACTCCAAGATCTTTGCACAGGCTATTTAGAATGCTTTAGATTGCTCTCCCTCTATTTAAAACCCGTGTTACCAATTGTTGCCGGTAAAGTAGAGAGCTTTTTAAATGTTGAGCCATTATCATTTGCGGCATTAACAGCAAGTTTAGAAAAAGGCCATAAAATTGGGAGCTATGAGCATCTGATGACTCGTTTAAATCGTAAGGATTTAGATAAGCTTATTGAAGCAAATAAAGAGGCGTTAGCGGCGGTTCGTAATGATGCGGCAGATAATCAAAAATCAGATAACGTTAAAAAAGAGGTAAAGGCAGAGAGTAAAGAAGCAGATGCCGGCGATTACATCTCGATTGATGATTTTGGTAAGATCGATCTTCGTTTAGGAAAAGTTTTATCCTGTGACTTTATTGAAGGGGCAGATAAGCTCTTAACATTCCAGATTGATTTAGGGGAAGAAAAACCACGCACGATCTTTTCAGGCATTCGTAAATTCTACGAAGACCCAGCGGCGCTTATCGGCACTTATGTGATTGTGGTTGCAAACCTTGCACCTCGTAAAATGCGTTTTGGCGTGAGTGAGGGGATGATTCTTTCAGCCTCTACAAAAGATCAATTAACGCTCTTAACAACATTAGGTGAATTAGCGCCAGGGGCGAAAATTTCGTAAGCGATTAAGTCATTAAGCGATTCGAAAGAGCATTTTAAGCATAGGAAAAGCTAGTCTCAAGTAAGACTAGCTTTTTTGTTCGCCATTTCATGTTATACCGCATCGTTTGGAGACTAAAAAGGACATGGAGGATCAATCAGCTAGGTTCTATGTCTTTTCGAAATATGGATGGTTGCATAATAGGAAACGGTGAACGGGCAGAACGCAATAATAATGAGGATCATGATCTCTTTCTGATTTATTCTTGGTGAGATCATGATCTTTTTTGATTAAAGCGTAATGAAAGCACTCGCAATCCCAAAGTAGATAAAGACACCGACGATATCGCAAATGGATGTGATGAGCGGTCCACTTGCTGTTGCTGGGTCCATTTTGAGTTTGCTAAAGATAAAAGGTAATGAAAGCCCGATGAGACTACCGATCATTACTACGAAAACCATTGTTAAGGCAACAATAAAGGCAATCTCCATGCCACCGCGATACATTCCCACAAGGGAAACAGCAAGCGCCATAGTAAAACCAAGGAGCGCGGAAACAAGCGTTTCTTTACTGATCATCTTAAACCAGTCTCTCATTCTCACCTCACCAAGCGCCATGGCTCGAATCACAAGGGTAGCAGACTGTGCACCAGCGTTACCGCCACTATCGACCAGTAATGGTAAGAAAAAGACAAGCGCTACATTGCTTTCGATAAGATCTTCATAAGTTGCAATTCCAGCGCCGGAGAAGACATTCATAAAGACAAGTACCACAAGCCAAGCAATACGTTTGCGGTAAAGAAGCCCAATGGTGGCCGTTAAGATATTTTGATTCTCTAACTCATCACTTTTGATAGATGCCATGCGGTAAATATCTTCCGTCCCCTCTTGCTCCATCACATCTAAAATCTGATCGATATGAATAACGCCAAGAAGATGCCCAGATTCAGCAACTACAGGAATCGTGACAAGTTCTGTTTGTTGGAATAATTGGGCAACCTCTTCTTGGTCAATGGAAGTGGTGACTTGCTTGAGCTTTGTTTTCATCACCTTAGAGATTGCCTCATCGCCCTTTGCTGAGAGAAGCTCTCTAATAGCAACAACGCCTACTAAAATCTTATTTTCATCAAGAATATAGACATAATGAATATCTTCTCTTTGATAGAGATTTTGACGAAGGTAGTGGATCGCTTCATCCACAGTTTGATGCATATCGAGGGTGATAAAGTCATTGGTCATGAGCGACCCTGCTGTTTCTAATCCAAACTTCATATTGCGGTCTTGAATTACCATTTTTTGCTTAACTCCGTATCTTTTATTTGCATAAAACGACAGTAATTTGATTGCTGTCTTCGATATATTTTGTTAAGCGCGGCAGTGCGCGGCAGCCGACGCTGGTATCCACTCTAAAGAGCTTATAGATGATCAGTCTATTTTAAGATCAAAAAAAACACCCAACCACAAAAGTGTGAGGAGGGTGTTTTTTGCAAACGCGCACAAAAACGTACACGATCACGTTGATCTCTCCTCTTTCGTAAAGTTTTAGCACTATATGGCATGGGGATGATCCCGGCTACATTAGATACCGCCTTAGCTCGACAGTTTCTGCTGACCCGTTGGTGTCTCTCGACGTTTCTGGGCAGTAGCTTATCTCCATATAGGAGCCTCACCTAACGAGGATAGTTAGCAATCATTGCTAACCCAAAATAATTTGTTGAGCGCATTGTTACGTAAAAATTTTCAATTGGCAAATATTTTTGGCTGTAAATTTTTTTTATATTATAAAAATTCTCATTTCAGCCACGTCTTTTTAAGGAGAATTAGTCGCTGATAAAAGTGTTTGAAAGGGGATTTTTGCGGGGGAAATATCAAAGTTTGATAGAAAATATATACAATCAATATTTTTTATAAATATTACTATTTAATTGTTTTATCAGTATTTTTCGATAGTTTAGAGATCTGTTACAGATGTTGCTTATTGATTTCTCAAGGTGTGAGAAACCATTTTGCAAAAGCTCATTTCTATATTATTGTCATGAGCTCTGTGTTTAAAAATTGTCACAATAATAAGGATTGTTTTATGGCAACTGATGCTGCACCTATTAAGAAAAAAGGTTTCTTAAACGCCGTAGAGCGTTTCGGAAATACGATGCCAAGCGTCACAATGCTCTTTATTTATGCATTAGTGATCTGTTGGATCCTCTCATTTTTACTCTCATTTATTGATTTTGATTATTACTTGCCTTCCCATGTGGAAGGGCAAGCACCGCAAAAGATTGAGGTCTTAAATCTTTTTACTTACGATCGGATCGTCACTTTTATTATCTCTACGGTGAAAAACTTTATGAGTTTCCCACCACTTGGCATTACGATTGTGGCAACACTTGGTATCGGCATTGCGGAAAAAAGCGGCTTTATTAATACGTCACTTAAGAAATTATTAAGTTTTATTTCTCCTCGCTTTTTAACACCAACAGTGGCATTTGTTGCGGTTGTCGCGCATATCGTGTCAGATTCTGCCTACGTTGTCTTAATGCCGGTTGCGGCTCTGATGTTCTATGCTAAAGGTCGCCATCCTCTTGCCGGGATTTCTACGGCATTTGCAGGTTTAGCTGGAGGCTTTAGTGCCAGTTTCTTACCCTCAAAAATTGATCCGATTATGCAAAGCTTTACACAAGATGCGGCGCGGATTGTGAACCCTACCTACGATGTTAACGTTTTAGCGAACTACTTTTTAAGCTTTGGTAGCACCTTTGGGGTGATTCTCATGTGCTGGTTTATTACGGAGAAAGTGGTAGAACCTTGGCTTAATAAAAACTGCCCATTAGATAGCCAGATTTCATCACAAGAGACAAAAGAGCTTTCAGAAGTCACTGCGCTTGATAAAAAAGGCTTTAGATGGGCAGGTTTATCTATTGTGGCGATGATTGTCTTAATTACGGTTCTTTTAATCCCTGAGAGCTCACCTCTACGTGCGCCAGATGGCAGCATGACAAGCTCAGATGCCGGCATTATGCAGATGATTGTTCCGTTAATTTTTATCTTCTTTGCCGTTCCCGGCATTATTTTTGGGTTTATGACAAAGTCATTTACATCCAGTAATGATGTGGTAAAAGCGATGGAAGATATTATTAAGTCTTTGATTCCTTTTATTGTATTTGCCTTTTTTGCTGCACAATTTTTGTATTCCTTTAATGTCTCTAATATCGGTAAACTGATCGCGCTTGCCGGTGCGGATATGTTAACCACAATGAAGTTCCCTGCAGAATTAACGATCTTCCTTGTGATTGCTTTGGTGGGCGTTGTGAATATTTTAATTACCTCAGCGACTTCTAAATGGGCGATTATGGCGCCGGTATTGGTGCCGATGCTGATGGCAGTTGGTATCTCTCCTGAATTAACACAAGCGGCATTTAGAATCAGTGATTCAGCGGTGAACGTCGCAACACCGATGTTCCCATTTTATCCGCTGATTATCATGTACTGCGCAAGATATTATACTAAAGCAGGCGTAGGGACACTTTGCTCAATGATGATCCCTTATACCGCAGGGCTCTTTATCGTGTTAACGCTCACGCTATATGCATTTTGGTGGCTGAATATTCCATTAGGATTTGAAAGTACTTACACTATTCCTGTAATAGGTGCTGGCGCGCCTTAATGGAAAATAGCGATTTCAGTCATCGATAGATCAACATAGAAAGGGAGAAAACTCCCCTTCTCAAAGGAGATTTTTATGTCATTAGGACAAACATTAACAGAACGCTTTTTTAGATATTTAGCAATAGAGAGCCAAAGCTGCGCTTCAGGAACAACGGTTCCTTCTACGCCAAGCCAGTGGAATATGGTGAAAGCCTTAGCAAAAGAGTTAGAAAGCTATGGTTTAGAAGAAGTTCATATTGATGAACATGGTGTTTTAACGGCATTTCGTAGAGGGACAATTAAAAATGTGCCAACGATTGGTTTTATTACACATGTAGATACGGTTGATGTGGGACTTTCTCCTAATATTAAGCCGCAAGTTCTACGTTATGAAGGAGAAGATCTTTGCTTAAATAGTGAAGAAGATATCTGGTTTAAACGTCATGAGCACCCAGAAGCAGAGCGTTACATTGGTGAAGAGATTATCTTTAGTGATGGCACTAGTGTGTTAGGCGCTGATAATAAAGCGGCTGTTACTTGCGTGATGGAGCTTGTAAAGCAGCTTGCTGATAGTAATGCAAATTGTGGCGATCTTTATGTGGCATTTGTGCCAGATGAAGAGATTGGTCTTCGCGGCGCTAAAGTGATGGACTTAGATCGTTTTAAAGTAGATTTTGCTTACACGATTGATTGCTGCGAAGAGGGGGAAGTGGTTTATGAAACCTTTAACGCTGGATCTGTCAAAATTAAGATTGAAGGGGTGACCGCACATCCGATGTCAGCAAAGGGTGTCTTAGTGAATCCTCTTCGTATTGCCCATGATTTAATGGGCTGCTTTGATCGTCTTGATACGCCAGAGCATACAGAAGGCCGTGATGGCTATTTCTGGGTAACGGCAATTAATGGCACGCCTAATGATGCAATCATGAATATCAATATTCGTGATTTTGATAAAAAGAGCTATGAAGCGCGCAAGGCTTTTGTCCATGAAGCAGTAGCGATGATTGCCGCACGTCATCCACGAGCGAAAATCGAGTGTGAAATCACCGATGTCTATAGCAATATTATCGATTCAATGGGGGAAGATAAAACCGCATTAGATCTTCTTTTTGCATCATTTAAGGCGTTAGCCATTGAGCCAAATGTGATTCCAATGCGTGGTGGAACAGATGGTTCAGCGCTCTCAACTAGAGGGATTTTCACTCCTAACTATTTTACAGGGGCTTTAAACTTCCATTCTCGTTTTGAGTTTTTACCGATCTCAGCTTTTGAAAAGAGCTTTAATGTAACGAAAAAGATTGTGGAGCTTGTAAGCCAACATCAAAAGTAAGAAAGATAGTGACATAGGATTAAGAAAGGCTTTTGATTTATAGTCGATTCGGTTTAAGAAACACTATTTTAAAAGTATTAAGGATGTAGAGTCTGTATCCAACTAACTTGCACGTTGCCGGATAGAACGATTCTTGTGCTTCTCATAATCGATGTGCCGGCAATCTGACTCAGTCTCTTTTAAACCGAAGATGTCCTATTTATAAGTTTTCACTACTTATCAAAAGTAATCCCCAATTGTTGTGGATAAGTTTTGTGATAAGAAATGTGTAACATGGGAAAAGTGTAAAGAGCCTGCTAAAATGCAGGCTCTTCTATTTGTGGCTATTAATTAGCCATTATGGGAACTTTGTTATTTTATGAATAGCTTTTGAGTATGGATATAGACAAATAGTGTAAGGATTAAAATAAAGAATAATCCCGCAAAGATCGTCATGAGATACGTAATATGAATGCTAGTAAAGGCAGATAGAGCTCCAAAAATAATGATAACAAGCGCTATAAAGCAGTGTTCAAAGAGGTATTGAATAGCAATCGCAGTGCCTGTATTTTTAAATTTGTTGCCACGTTCTTGAAGCAAAGCATTGAGTGGGACAAGAAAAATTCCGCCAAAAATTCCTATAAACAGTAGGGGAATATAAGCAAAACAGAGATTGTCTTGGATGATAAAAAGAATAATGGAAATACTCATGCCAATTCCTGCCCATAAACTGAGCTGAATATTCCTTTGGGTGATGGTTATTGCAGCAAGCACAGAGCCAAGAATAATGCCAATACCCACAATGAGAGTGAGTTGAGAAACTTTTTCAATGCCTTCGCCTAAAACTTCCCTAACCCAATCGTTGATTAATAATTTTAAAACAATCATCGCTCCCCAAAAAAGACTCGTGCCAAAAATAGCAAAGCGAGCTTTTTTATCTGTTAATAGCCGGCGTAAAACAATCGTGAATTTTTTTAAAATTATTCCCAAGTTCAATTTATCTTGATGTTTTGGGGGGATTTTAGGAATGAAAAGATTAAAGATAAGCGCAATTAAGAATGATGCAAAAGCGAGAGTAATGGCATAGAAAACATTAATTTCGGCAACGATACCGCCTATTGCAGATCCTAGTAAAATAGCAATGATGGTTGCAGCTTCAATAAGACCATTGGCTTTAATGAGCAGTTTATTTGAGACAAGTTCGCTAAGTATTCCAAATTTAGCGGGAGAATACACTGAGGCACCAAGACCGACAATGGCATAGCAGATAAAAGGGTTTACGCCTGCAAATAAAAGAGCTAGACCGATTATTTTAATGCTATTACCTATAAACAGCACATATCCCTTTGAGAGGTTATCTGCAAGATGACCTACAAGCGGGGCAAGGAAAATATAAAAAAGCACATAGGTTCCTTGAAGAATATATGTCGCTTCTTTGCCAAAGTTCTCTCGATGGATAATCTCCATGAATGCAAAAAAGAGAACATTAACCGCAAATGCGGAGAAGAACTGCGCCTTTAGAACCGTCGTAATGCCCCGATTAAATAGCTTCTTGTTGGTTTTGGTGACAGGAATAGGGGATTTAGGAACGTTTTTATTCATATTGAAATATTTCCTATAAGTCCTTTTATAGGGAAGTTATATTCTTTTAAATATACTCAACAATATAGCGCAATTTTTACTCAGGGATCTCAAATAACTCCATAAAGAAGGAATGGGAAATACCCTAATATGATTAATATCATAGGCTCATGACTTATAATTCTCTATCATTCAATGTTAGGCAAAGACATTTCGAATACGGATATGGATAAAAAGGGCTAACACTAAGAGGGAGAATAATCCGGCGAAAATCGCCATGAGATAACCGATATGAATAGTGGTGAGTGCTGATAATCCGCCAAAGATTAGTAGCGCAATCATCATAAAGCTATTTTCAAAGAGGTTTTGAATGGCAATTGCTGTTCCTGTACTTTTAAGTTTTCCGCCACGCTCTTGTAGTAGTGCGTTAAGGGGGATTAAGAAGATTCCTCCACAGACGCCTACACAAAGAAGGGCAGTATAAGCAAGGTAGAGGTTCTCTTGGGTAAGAAAGAGAATAACGGAAATGCTCATCCCAATACCCGCCCAAAGGCTGAGCTTAATATTTTTTTGAGTGATCGTTATTGCCGCAATGGCGGATCCTAAAATTACTCCAACACCCACGATAAGGCTAAGTTCTGAAACTTTTTCAGTCCCTTCACCTAAGACATCACGTACCCAATCATTAAGCAGCAGTTTTAATACCGCAACGCCGCACCAAAAGAGGCTCGTTCCTAAAATGGCAAAGCGTGCCTTTTTATCCATTAATAGACGGCGAAGGACGATTATAAATTTCTTGGAGATCATCCCAAGTTTAAATCCATCTTTGCGCTTTGGGCTAAGTTTGGGAATAAAGAGGTTGAAGATTAAAGCCAAGAAGAAGGCGCTAAAAGCTAATAAAATGGCATAAGTCACATTACTTTCGGCAAGAATCCCCCCAAGTGCGGAGCCTAATAAAATAGCGACGATTGTTGAGCCTTCGATTAAGCCATTGGCCTTGATAAGGAGATTATTAGAGACAAGTTCACTTAAAATACCAAATTTTGCCGGTGAGTAAACAGCCGCCCCAAGTCCGACAATGGCATAACAGACAAAAGGATTAATGCCGGCAAAAAGAAGCGAGATCCCAATAATTTTAATCCCATTCCCGATGAGCAATACTTGCCCTTTTGAGAGGTTGTCAGCAACATGGCCGACAAAGGGGGCTAAGAGAATATAAAAAAGGGCAAAAGTTCCCTGAAGAATATAGGTTCCCTCTTTCCCAAAGCTTCCTTGGCTGATGATCTCCATCAGCGCAAAAAAGAGCGCATTATCTGCAAATGCAGAGAAGAATTGTGCATTTAGCACTGTCAGGATGCCACGATTAAAGAGTTTTTCTTTAGTTTTGATGTTAGGTAGCGCTGAGGGTTTGGCATTCATAATGAAGCTCCTAGAGTCCTTTTAATCTTCTTACCATTTAATAATCTTGGCATTGATCTTAAAAGGTGATGCAATAAGATAGCGTAATATATCAAGGAGAGGGCTAAGAGGTATTGATATTACAATTATTACTCCTTATTAGCCCCTCTATTAGTTTGGTTTAAGAAGCATCGCTGCCGCTTGCCATTTCGGTTAATTCTCGATAATTAATTTTTCCTGATCCTAAGCGAGGAAGTTCTCTGATATAGCGAACATCTCGGCTAATAGCGAGTTCTGGAATGCCTAAAGAGCGAGCCGTTTGTGTTAAGGTGCGGCGATCAGTCTCCTTGCAAGTGGTATAAACCACAATAGCCTCCCCTTTATTCTGATCTTCACGAGTCACTGCTGCATGTTGAAAGTCAGGGTAAGATTCACGAAAGACTCTTTCAGCTGTTTCAAGTGCAACC
This sequence comes from Ignatzschineria rhizosphaerae, assembly GCF_022655595.1. Classification (NCBI taxonomy): domain Bacteria; kingdom Pseudomonadati; phylum Pseudomonadota; class Gammaproteobacteria; order Cardiobacteriales; family Ignatzschineriaceae; genus Ignatzschineria; species Ignatzschineria rhizosphaerae. The sequence continues at coordinate 2,113,760 of NZ_CP093379.1, read as the reverse complement.
ATCTCGCCGGCTATTTTTGCAAAGCGTTTTGCGCGTCCTTCAATTGAGAGAAACCCCTCTTCATCAATGGCCACAATATCGCCAGTATCGTACCATCCACCATTCTCTTCAATCTCCTTGTTGTCTAAAATGCCAGGATTATCGTAAAGAAGGTATCCTTTCATGAGATTACCACCGCGAATCATTAAGCGGCCACCTTTATCGATGCCTTCTACCGGCATTAGCTTAGATTCAATTCCTGGTAATAATTTCCCTAAGGTATTTTCTTTATAATCCATAGGAACATTGATAGAGATGACAGGTGCGCATTCTGTAGCGCCATAACCTTCTAGGATTCTAATGCCAAATTTTTCCTGCCATGTTTGCTTAACAGTATCACTGAGTTTTTCAGCACCGGCAACAACATAACGAAGAGTGGAGAAATCAACAGGATTAGCGTAACGGGCGTAGTTTTGTAAAAAGGTTGAAGTCCCAAAGAATACGGTTGCTTGTAATTCATAGATCATCTCAGGAATCACACGATAGTGTAGCGGTGATGGGTAAAAGAATGCTTTAGCTCCTGATAAAATCGCTGTAAACATTCCTGCTGTTAAACCAAATGCGTGAAATAGGGGAAGTGCAACCATAAAGCGATCTTTTTTTGTAAAGTCCGCCACCGTATGGAGCTGCTCAACATTTGTTAAGATTGAAGCATTCGTGTGCACAACACCTTTAGGTTTTCCTTCGGAGCCTGAAGTGAAGAGGATAATTGCCTCATCTTGAGCTTCCACTTTAGGAAGATGCTTCATAGGGTTACGGCGGGCCATTAATACCCAGAGTTTATCGGTAAGCGAGATTTGAGGTCTTAGATCCTCTAAATAGATCCAACGTATTTGTGGGAAGCTTTCAGGAAAATGGGTGAGTTTTCCCTCTTTTAGGAAGCGTTTTGAGGTAATGATTGTTTGGATGTTTGCTGCAACGATCGCCGCATCCATCCCTTCAATGCCGGCACTATAGTTTAAAAGGGCGCTGGTGCGGTTAATGGCGTTAAGGGCTAAAAGGGTAATGGCCGAAACGTTCGTATTAGGGAGTAACAGACCAACCCGCTCTCTCTCTTTAGTGTGACGAGTAAAAACACGAGAAAGGGCAAGGGAGCTTTCAATGAGTTTTTGGTAGCTCAGCGGTTTTCGAGTAATATCTTCAATACATTCTGTCTCTTTACCAAATTCACGGCGAGCATTGACGATGCTCTCAAACAAAGAGGTGGGCTGAAAGACTTCAAGACGAGTATTCATAAGACATTCCTGAGTAAATTTTGCGAGATAATGGCGAGAGTTTGGCGTGGAGTTTTTTTCGGGTAGATCAATGTAGACCGGTGCTTGCATGATGATGCGGATGCTTGAGAAAAGACGCTGTTTTACAATCCCTTTTAATCGGCTAAAGTGTGTTTGATCCGCTCCTTCAATAAAGACTGGAATTAGGGGGCGGTTTGTTTTATGGGCAATAAATGCAGCGCCTTCATAGAACTTCATAAAGCTGCCAGTTAAGGTAATTCTTCCTTCAGGGAAGATGACGATGCTTTGACCCGTTTGTGCTTTTTGTAAAATGGTTTTCATCGCCATAGGGTGAAGAGGATCCACGGTAACATGGGGTACAAAGCGTAGAAAGAATTTAAAGTACCATCTTGCGGCAATTTGTCTATCAATTACAAAAAGCGGTTGCTGAGGCAGATAAAGTCCTAGTAATACACCATCTAAAAAAGATTGGTGATTACAGACAATAATGCCTTGTTGATCTTGGCTTTTTGCATCAATTTCTACTTCAATTTTGTAGAAGAAGTTGAGTAGGGTACGTAAAAACCATTTCATGGCGCTGCTCCTATAAAGATGCCTTACTGTTTGAAGGCTTTATCATTACGATTTTTTTGATTCGGGAATCAATTAATTTTAATAAATTCTGTAAGTAAACGTTAGTTAACTTTCTGTTAGGTTAATCGCTTATCGAATCCCTGTCAAGTAAAAGGTAAACGATAGTTAACTTTTTTGAATGTAAGTCATGTACAAAAAGGATAATGATTCCCTCAGTCTTAGATTATTGCTATACTAGATGTTAACAACTGTTAGCTAAAGGGAGTATATCGATGAAATTTGATTTTTCAGAAGAGGGTAGTAAAAGCCGTTACTTAGAAGCAGGTTTAACGCTTTTTGCTCATCATGGATATGATTTAGTCTCTGTGAGAGATATTTCCAAGGAAGCGGGAACTTCTGAAGCTGCTCTCTATAAGCATTTTAAGAGCAAAGAAGAGATGGCTCTTTATCTTTTTAGAATTATTTTACGAACCTACACGAAAGAGATTGCTAGAATCGCAGGGCAAGCGGATAAGAGTACGATTGTGAGATTACAAGAGATGCAGCGTTATACTTATGCGCTTTATCATGTTGATCCTGAAAGCGTGCATTTCGCGCTTCTTTCTCAATATAAATTTTGGGCGAAAGTAGAAGATGAGTTAAAGCCCCATTTTTGGATGCGTGATCTTCTTTTAGAAGGGATGGAAAAAGGGGAGATTGAAAAAGTATCGATCTTAACGCTAGTATCTCTTTATACTGGGCTAATTTTAGAGCCACTAATTCAATACACGATGTTTGAAGATCCCCATGTTTCTTGGGAAGCCTTTACCGATGAGGTGAGCCATGCGGTTCATAAGCTCTTGGTGAAAAAGGATTAAGACTTTTTCCAAGTCTTTTTTAACCTGACTTTTAGGTTTATCTTTAAAATGAAAAAGCGCATATTTATAGATGCGCTTTTTTGATAAAAATGATTGATCTTAATGAATATTAAGAGACTTTCACCGTTAAGATATCGCAAGGGGAATCATTAATGATTGATCCCGAAGTTGAGCCTAAAAGGACACCTAAGCCCGATCTTGTATGCGACCCTATGACTAAGAGATCTGCTTTGAGTTCTTCGGCTGCTCTTAAGATTCCTTCTTTGGTTGAAAGCGCCGAGATGACCATGGTATCGGCATCTGGAATACCGAGTTTCATGGAGAGCTCTCGCATGGATTTTTTTGCTTCTGCGATAATTTCGCTATCAGAGACTTGAGGAATGATCGGCATTAATTCGTAGCCTGCACTAATACTGATGCCTTCAAGAATATTGAGAAGCGTGATTTTTGCATGGTTACGCTTTGCAACAACCAGCGCTTGTCTACCGACTTTTTCAGCATCTTGCGATTGATCGACAGCGACAATGATGTGTTGATATTCTGATTCGGACATTTGTTATCTCCATATAATGGTATGAATGTAATATGCGATCGTATTAATGATTAATACATTAACCTTCTATTTCCTTATAACAAGAGATCAGGGTTTTGGCAATTCTAATGCGCCGAAAAAGCGACCTAAACCAAAAAAAAGTGTACAATACGAGCACCTATTTTTTGAGTAACGTATTAAAAAAATTACAATCATGAGTAAATTAGCGAAAGAAGTTGCAAGACGTAGAACCTTTGCCATTATTGCCCACCCGGATGCCGGTAAAACAACAATGACAGAAAAACTCCTTCTATTTGGGGGTGCGATTAATCTTGCCGGCTCTGTAAAGGGCAGAAAAGCAGCAAGACATGCCACCTCAGACTGGATGGAGCTAGAGCAGCAACGTGGGATTTCTGTAACATCCTCTGTGATGCAGTTCCCTTACCGTGATTGTATGATTAACTTACTTGATACGCCTGGGCACCAAGACTTCTCAGAAGATACTTATCGTACTTTAACAGCAGTAGACTCAGCGCTCATGATGATCGATTGCGCAAACGGGGTTGAAGAGCAGACGATTAAGCTCATGAATGTATGCCGTCTTCGTGATACGCCTATCATTACCTTTATTAATAAGCTCGACCGTGATGGTAAAGAGCCTATTGATTTACTGGATGAGGTTGAAGATGTTCTAAAAATCAATTGTGCGCCTGTGACTTGGCCAATTGGGATGGGCCGTGATCTTAAAGGGGTTTACCATATCTTAGAAGATTATATTCATCTTTATGATTCAACAGAGCGTGGAACAAGAAGTAAAGGGCGCGTGGTTCAAGGGATTAATAGTAAAGAGCTAGATGACGTTTTAGGTGTTGATCGCGCAAATGCTTTTAGAGAAGAAGTAGAGCTTGTGAAAGTGGCAAGTCATGAATTTGATATTGAAGAGTATCGCGCGGGGCGTTTAACGCCGGTTTACTTTGGTTCGGCAATTACAAACTTTGGTGTTCAAGAGATGCTTGATGGCTTTGTAGAGATTGCACCATCGCCGAAAAAACAAGCGACCTTAACACGAGATGTCCTTGCTGATGAAGAACCTTTAACAGGATTTGTTTTTAAAATTCAAGCCAATATGGACCCTCGTCACCGAGATAGAATCGCTTTTATGCGAGTTTGCTCTGGGAAATATACGCCAGGCATGAATGCGCGTCACGTCCGTATTGGGAAGAATATTCGTATTCCAGAAGCATTAACCTTTATGGCATCAGATCGGGGGCATTTAGAAGAAGCTTATGCCGGCGATATTATCGGGATCTATAATCACGGCACAATCCGTATCGGCGATACTTTCTCAGAAGGGGAAGAGATCAGCTTTAAGGGGATTCCCGATTTTGCTCCTGAACTTTTCCGCCGTGCGCGTCTTCGTGATCCTCTTAAGATGAAGCATCTTGAACGAGGTCTTGAGCAACTTTGTGAAGAAGGGGCAACGCAATTATTTAAACCGCTTCGTAATAATGATTTAATTATTGGGGCTGTCGGAATCCTTCAGTTTGATGTGGTTGCTCACCGTTTGAAGCTTGAATATAACGTTGATTGTATCTTTGAGCACGTTGATGTTTCAACGGCGCGTTGGGTACATTCAAAAGATCCGAAGAAATTTGAAGAGTTTAAGCGCAAAGCAGAAGATAACTTAGCGGTAGATCACCATGGTGAATATGTTTATATCGCACCTACTCGAGTAAACTTACATTTAGCGCAAGAGCGTTATCCGGATATCTCTTTTGATGCATTCCGTGAAATTCATGGTTAAGAAGTCGCTTATTAAAGGCGCTCTTTAGTTATAATTTTTATAAAAATATTATCCCAGTTAATCAAAAAGAGATTAGCTGGGATTTTTTATAAAAAAATTTTCTTATAAATATCATTTGCCTTTACTTTTCTTTTCAAATATTTTACATGTAAACAGATCATTATCAATTTAAACAGTAGGTTTGTGTGTAGTATTCGCTATAATACGTGCAGGGATTTTTATATGGGAGATTTAAAGAATGAAAAAGGTATTTTTAATTTCAGCATTATCAATTTCAGTAATGGGTACTGCTGCAGTAGCACAAGATTATCACCACTATATTTCTGGTAAGGCATCAGCAACTCGTTTAGAGAATAAATTTACGAGCGATATAGGGTTAAACCAAGTCAATACATTTGATCGATTAAACTTAGATCATAAAAAAAATGATACAGTCGCAGGATTGCGTTTAGCTTATGGTGTAAACATTCCACTTTGGGATAATAATTTACGTGCAGAGTTAGAGTATGGCTTTAATGGTAAAGCAAAATTAGATGGTTATTCTGTATCATCAAATGTGAACTATAAAAGCGATATCAAATCACAGGTAGTGGTAACTTTGCATGGAACTTAACAGCAGGTATCAGCTATGATGTAACAGAAGATTTCTCACTAGATGCAAGCTATCGTTATATGGATTACGGTAAAGCAAAAGCAAATAATGATGGAGGCTTTGGTGCATCGGCTTATCGCATTAATAGCGAATCCAAAGTGCGTGCAAACGAGATCAATCTTGGTATTCGTTACCGTTTAAATTACAATAAGTAATCTTAAAGGGATTTTAAAAGTCATTTTAGATCTCATAACAGATGAAGAGAAGACCTTGGTGATTGCCAAGGTCTTTTTCATTCCTTAAGAAAAATGAGAGATACGTTATACTGATTTTATTTTATTACTGAAAGAAAGAGGGTTATGACGATAACATCTAAAGTTTCTTTAGCCCAGATCGGCACAGAACAGCGAAATCCCCGGACAATGGCGATAGATACCCTGTCAACATTGGAGATGGTCACTTTGATCAATCAAGAAGACCAGCAAGTTATTATCGCTGTTAACCAAGCACTCCCTGAGATTGCCAAAGCAATTGATGCAATTGTGATAGCCTTAAAAAAAGGGGGGCGATTAATCTATATTGGTGCTGGCACTTCAGGGCGATTAGGCGTATTAGATGCTTCTGAATGTTTACCAACATTTGGTGTTGGTGAAGAAAAAGTGATTGGGATTATCGCAGGGGGGGATAGAGCCTTAAGACACCCTGTTGAAGTTGCTGAAGATAGTGAAGAGAGCGTGATTGCTGATTTAAAAGCGATAGGTTTTAATGATAGAGATATTTTGTGCGCCATCGCCTCTTCAGGGAGAACGCCTTACTGCCTTGGTGGTATTGGTTATGCGAAAAAGATGAAGGCGAAAAGTATAGCGCTTGCGTGTGTTAAAGAGAGTGCGATTGGTAAAATTGCTGATTTTACAATTGAAGCCGTTGTTGGCGAGGAAGTGATTACCGGCTCTACTCGCATGAAATCGGGCTCTGCGCAAAAAATGATCCTCAATATGTTATCTACCGGTACGATGATCCAATTAGGGAAAGTGTATAGTAATTTGATGGTAGATGTTCGCTCGACAAATGAGAAGCTGATAGAAAGATCCCGACAGATGTTGATGGATGCTACTGATTGTGATTATCAGCGCGCTGTTACCCTGTTATCTGCCGCAGATGGTCATGTGAAAAGCGCAATTGTTATGGAAATTTTAAACGTTGATTATCAAGAGGCTAGGCAGTTATTGGAAAAGCATGAAGGGCATATTCGACATCTATTAACCGCTAAGAGGGAGGATTGATGAGTAAGGCTGTATTTGCTGTTGGCTTAATGACCGGTACCTCTTTAGATGGTATCGATGCTGCACTTGTAAAGCTTAAAGGGCAAGGACTAGATACAGAGTGTGAATTGCTACATTTTTTATCAAAGCCTCTCTCTTTAACATTAAGACAAAAGATCAGTAAAGAGTGTGACAATATGCAATCTACGGTGGCAGGAATCTGCTCTTTAAACATGGAGCTAGGAGTGCTCTATAGTGAGACTGTGACTGCGTTATTAGCAGAAGCTTTATTAGCGCAGCAGACATTTCCCGAAAAGTTTGCCGGATTTAAAGGGAAGTTAGACTTTATTGCCTCTCATGGGCAGACGATCTACCATCTTCCCCAAAAAGTTGCTAAAAAAGCAGGATTGATGCCATCGACTCTCCAAATAGGCGATCCCTCTTTGATGGCTTATCAGCACCAAACAGATGTCTATTTTAATTTTCGTATGATGGATGTTGCCGCCGGCGGTGATGGTGCGCCTTTAGTGCCCTTAACAGAGTTGATACTCTATAGTCATCCTCAGAAGAATCGATTGCTTCAAAATATTGGGGGAATTGGGAATGTGACGGTCATGCCTCAAAAAGCGACCATTGAAGATATCTGGGCCTTTGATACCGGTCCTGGCAATATGATGATTAATGATGCCATGATGTATCTTTATCAAAAACCTTTTGATGATAAAGGCGCTATTGCCAAAAGTGGGGCGTTAATTGAGGATTTATACTCACAATTAATAGCGCATCCTTACCTACTAGAAAAACCGCCTAAATCAACGGGAAGAGAGCTTTTTGGCAGCCGCTTTACAGATCAATTATTACAATCTTTTTCTTACGAAAAGCCGGAAGATTTGATTCATACTTTGACAAGATTTACCGCTTACACTATTGCTGAGAATTATCGGCAATTTATATTGCCTTATCATCTAATTGATGAGGTGATTATTGGGGGTGGCGGGGCTTATAATTTAGCTCTTGTGTCTTATCTACAAGAAGAACTCCCTAATATCTCTGTGTTAACCAATGAGGAGATTGGGATCTCAAGTGATGCTAAAGAAGCGATCGCATTTGCATTGCTTGGTTATCAAACAAGGATGCGGCAAATTGGGAATGTGCCTAAAGCAACAGGGGCAATAGAGGCACTTGTGATAGGTCAACTTTGCCCTAATCCTTTCCCTATTATTTTAGAATAGTGTTAGAATGGCGAATTGATAATCATTCTTTTTTATGGTGATAACCAATTGTAATCTGCCTTCAGAGAGCTGTTTTATTAATGGTTTTTAAGGGCTTTTTTTAAACTAAATTCAATAGTATTACGATTTTTGGGAGGTAAAAATGTCAGCATCGACAGATAATGCACCAATTTTGGAATTAGGAATTACAGAGTGGCGTGCGGAGAATATTGATCAAGAAAATATTGTGGCGCATTTAGAGCAAGGTGAAGTGCTTTATTTTCCCTCTCTACCTTTTAAGTTAACTGAAGAGGAAACGGCCCTTTTAGATCCAAAATTTGTGAGCCCAAAACGTAAAAACATTATGTATCAGGCAGATAAAGATGCCATTCGTGGAACGGCTGAAGATCTATCTGAAGCACAAAAAACTGCCTTAAAAGGGCTATTAAAACGCTATTCTGAGGCGAGTTTGCGTTTAATTACGGATCTTATCCCTGAGTATAAGGGGAAGCTTCATAGTCCGATGAATACTTTAAGACTCAATGCGATTGATGAGTGGAGCGATAGTAACTCTTTTCGTAAAGATGACCGTAGGCTTCATGTTGATGCGTTTCCTTCAAGACCACTCCATGGTAAACGTATTATCCGTATTTTTAATAATATCAATCCTGCCGGTGTTCCTCGAAAATGGCGCGTAGGGGAGACTTTTCCTGAGTTAGCAAAACGCCTTTTGCCTCAAACTAAAAGTTATTCCAGTATTGGTGCCACATTATTAGATACGTTAAAGATTACAAAAAGCCGTAGAACGCATTATGATCACATCATGTTACAGTTTCACGACATTATGAAAGAAGATCAAGATTATCAAGATAATGGGGTACAGTGGGATGTTAACTTTATGCCAGGATCGACTTGGATCTGCTTTTCAGATCAAACGCCTCATGCGGCGATGAGTGGGCAATTTATGTTAGAGCAGACATTTCAATTAGATGTCGATGATATGGTGGATAGTTCGCAATCGCCTCTTCGAGTTTTAGAGAAGATGGTCGGGCAAAAGCTTATTTAAAATAGTCAGACTATTTTTAAGTGAGATCATTAGTTTTAGAAGAAATGCTGATATGATACCTATCGGCATTTTTCTTTTTTCACCTTAAAAAAGTAGTGTGCCTATACTATAGTAAAACGGGTCTAAAAGTAATTGAATCAGATTGCCCGCGCATCGGTTATGAGGAGCACAAGAATAGTTCTATCCAGTAGCGCGCAAGCTAATTTGGTACATTCTCCAAACCCTTGATACTATTTAAAATAGTCTTTCTTAAACCGAATCTACTATATAGAAATTTATTATATCTCTTAAAGGCAATTTATCAGTTATGTACGAAGCAACCATGTTATTAATCACTGTTGCGGGGATCCACTTAATGGCATTAATCACGCCGGGCCCTGATTTTTTCTTAGTAACACAAGTCGCGGTGAGTCATTCAAGACGTGAAGCGACAATGGCAGTGATAGGCATTACATTAGGGGTTGCGGTATGGGCGGTGGTTGCTTTATTAGGATTGCATGTTTTAGTTGAAAAACTCCCTTGGATTCAGACGATTCTCTATTTTGCGGGGGGGAGTTACTTAAGTTATTTAGGCTACTTACTTTTAAGATCGAGCTATATTCAAATTAAGCGTCAAAAAAATGTCCATACGGGACGAGTCGGCGATGAGAGTGAAAGTGCGCCTAAAATTCAGATTGAGAAGCAATATAAGAACCGTCTACTTTTAAAAGGTTTGTTAACAAATTTGGCTAACCCCAAAGCATTAATCTATTTTGGGAGCGTGTTTGTGCTTTTTGTGGGGGGACAGGTCTCTAATGTGGTACGTGTAGAGATCTTTGCACTTGTTGTGATCGAGACCTTTTTGTGGTTTATGCTCGTTGCGATTTTATTCTCACTCCCTAAGTTAAAAGCGCTTTATCAAAGTGTTGGTGGTTATATTGATGGCATTGCCGGTATTTTCTTTGTAGGTTTTGGTTTAAATTTAATTTATCAATCGATCATGGCGCTTATTAGTTAATCACAGATCATAACGATTTCCTGATTGCTGTGCACAAAGCGATGGTTAAAAGAGGTTTTCTTCTTTTTAGAAAACCTCTTTTTATATTAATAAGTTATGGTTTTTATAGGCCTAATAATCAAGAAGAAATAAGCAAAGAAGAGCGCTATTCATAGTTATTATCCTTTCATACGCAGAGTTGTCCTAAAAGTTATCCATAGAAATTGTGCATAACTTCGAGTATTTTGGAAAGGATCTGTGATCTATGGTGATTTCTAAATAAAATCAGAGGTCAAAATTTATTAGTTAGCCATCTCTAAAATAGGTCGATGAGCAGCTGTGTCGAATACTTGCATGCTTTTTGAAATTACGCACCAGCAGTTTTAAGCCTTTTTAAGTTCGTATCGGAATTTAATACGTAACAGCTATATTTAAAAAAGGAATAAAAAAACGAGTCTGTAAAAAGACTCGTCTTTTAAGAATATTTTAAGAGGTTGGATTAATTGGTGGAATTGGGGACTTGATAGAGCCCAATTGTATCTTCGATATGAGCCTTCATTAATTCAACGCCTTTATCCGCATCACGAGCTAAAAGGGCATTGTAGAGCTCTCTATGCACATCGACAAAGTAATCAACATTCACCAATTTACGTACCGTGGTTCTTGTCTCATTAAGAGATTCAAAGAGCTGTTTAAAGATAATCTCTACAACACGAACCATCGTCGGATTATGGCTTGCTTTAACGAGTGCTAAATGAAAGCGCAGATCCTCTTTAGTTGCCGCTTTATGCAGTTTTGTGCGCTCTTCAAGGGCAATAAGCGCCTCTTCGATATCTTTAAGATCATCATTTGTAGCCCGTTTAGTGGCAAGTACAAAAGCTCTTGTCTCAAGACCTTCCCGAATCTCTAAAAGATCAATAATATCTGAGCTATGAATATTAAGAACACGATTACGAAGACGGCTTAAGATGAGGTCTTTATCATTATGGGTTAGGAAAAGCAGCCCTTCACGATCTAAAAAGATATTTTCACCCTTTAAGACATCAATCGCTTGTAAAATATCGGCTTCAGGTTTTTTGAGTGATTTTACGATTTCAGGGATTTCCGGCAGGATCTCTCCTGGTAAAAATGCCCCAGTTTCAATCATATCCATAAATTCAACGATCACTTCTTCATGGGGTAAGCGTTCTACAACCGATAATTTCATAATGATTCCTCCTATCAAATAAGCACTGAAAAATTACTAAGCTTATTTATGTGAATGAATGGTAGCAGCCGACTAGGCACGATTAAAGCATCGAAATATCAATGATAATAATAGATCCCTAGGGTTAGCAGCTGCGTATCACTTGTTATTTTAATGAGCTATTTCAAGATCAGGTGATGAAATAGTTAAATATTGTTTTTTATAATAAATTTATGATTTTTATGGTTTTTGATAATTATTTTTTAAGATAGATCTCTTAGATTCACTTTTACATAAAAAAGCGTTTGGAGCAATAGTTACTTATTAATGTATTTTATTTACAATAATCAATTCCATAAAAAAGAGCTCCATAAGAGCTCTTTTAGGCGTTAGATAGAATGTATTAAGACCATTATATTTCTATTAGAAATTATAGTTAATTCCTAAGGCAAAACTTGTCAATGTTGAGCGGTTAGTGATGGGGCTATCCTTTACTTTGCTTGGAAGGAATTTCATCTCAACGCCGCCAAAAACATGAAATCGGTCTGTTGCTTTTACAACCATTCCTAATGCAATATGAGGCGTAACGCTCGCACCAGGGCGGTATTGCTTAATTCCAGATCTAAAAGACTCATCCATGGAAACGCCGTAGTAGTAGCGATTATGCTTATTGTTATCCCAGGTTAATCCTGCTGTTGGAACTAACGTAAAATGGTTATTGACCTGATAGATATAGCCTAAACTCGCATCAGCGCTTAAACCTTTACTACGACCAAGGATATCTCCATTGATTTCAGCGGAGATAAAAAGGTTATTATCAAAGCGATGATTTACCCCCGTTCCTAATAGTAGTGTTGATTTACGGCGATCTAAGAGGGTAAATACCCCATGTGAATCACTAGGTTTAAAGCTTAAAGCTTGATATTTAAGATGAACATCAATCTTTGTATTGTCAAATTCCAGAAGATCTAACCCAAGTTTAAGTCCTTTAATAAAGAACATTCCAGATTGATACTCGACATGAGGAACCGGAACCCAATCAGAGTTATCGCCCACAAAAGGTTTTTGCTGATAACCTACGCCGATTCCTAAGCTTAAACCTTCTAAAGAGTTTGCTTGTGAGATGCTAAATAGTGACGCAATAAATGTGGATAGTAAAATTTTTTTCATCATTATCTTTTTCATAATTCGTTGGGAGATTTCAGCGCTATTTCTGATTGGTAAGATTATTAGATCCCTGTAGGTATCAATCTTTATCAGTATATTGTTAATATTGACAACATTGTTGTCGATATATTCTAGTCGTTGTCTTTCGTTAAAGAAAGTCCTTTTCGCAAATTTGTTGAAAATAATTGTCAAAAGGTGATGCAATCAGTCATTAATTATAGGTTTTGAGAGGATATTCAGGGAATGCCTGTTTTAGAATCAATCCTAAAATAGCTTTTGCTTGAACAAAATTAAAAAGAGCATCTTTATAGATGCTCTTTTATGAAGTGATTAACTCTTAAAAAATAATGATCATTTCCCTTATTTTGCCGTATTTGCTGCAATATTGATAGCTTCCCATGTTGTCGTAAATGGGGGGGCGTAGCCTAAATCAATAAATCCTAACTCATCAGTTGTAATGCCGGCATGAATGGCAATACTTAAAGCATGTAAGCGAAGTGCTGCATCTTTTTTACCAAAAATTTGTGCCCCCAATAGGACCTTAGTATCAGGGCTATAGACTAGCTTGATCGTTAGGGTGATCTGCCCTCGATAATAATTGGTGTGATTAGGTGTTTCAATAAGCGTTGTTTTATAGGGAATATTGGCTTCTAATGCCATTTTTTCGGTAAGACCTGTACTGCCACACTCATATTGCCCGACTTTTAATAAGCTAGAACCTAGAGCGCCGGGAAAGGCGACAAAGTGTTCTTGAGTGGTTACCACATTGGTACCGATTAATCTTCCCATTTTATTGGCATAGGTCGCTAGCGGTAGATAGCGATTCCCTAGTTGTTGATGAGGGATGGTTGCGCAATCGCCGGCACTAAAGACATCGGGAATGGATGTTTGCCCATATTGATCGATGATGATGGCGCCGTTAGGGAGTTTTTGTAAACGAGCATCGGTAATAAACTCCGTATTAGGCCTAAAGCCGATGGCGACTATTACTGCATCTGTGGGAATATGTTCATCAGTTGTCATGACACTTTGTACTTGATTATCAACAACTTTTAAACCTGTTACGGCTTCATCTAAACGAATTTTAATACGCTCTTTAGTGAGGGCTTTTTCAATAAGCTCCGAAAATTCTGTATCAAAGGGCCCTTGCATAATATGAGCGCCTCCTTGAATAATCGTCACTTTTTTCCCTAAAGTTGCGAGCTGATCTGCAACTTCTACGCCAATAAAACCGCCGCCAATAACAGCAATAGATTGATATTTTACTAGATCTGCTTTAAGGGCTTCTACATCTCGTAGTTTTGTATGTAGATAGATATTTTTAGCACTCATTCCCGCAAGGTTTAATTCTTGTGGTGATGCACCCGTTGCGATTACTAAACGATCATAAGCAATATCTGAGATCTCTTGCGTTTTAAGGTTGCAGGCTTTAACGATTTTTTTATCAAAATCAATCTTAATGGCTTCTGTTTCTAGAAGTAAGGTGATACCACTTTTTTCGATCTGCTCAGGGGTTCTTGCAAACATATAGCTTGGGTCATCAAATTGCTTTCCTAGATAGTAAGGTAAACCACAAGCGCCAAAAGAGATGTAATTCTCTTTTTCAATGACCGTGATCTTTGCATGAGGATTCTCTCTTTGTGCTTTCGCAGCTACACTCATGCCGGCACCGATACCGCCGATAATCACGACATTTAAAGGGGGATTCATATTTATCTCCTTTGATGGTTTTATAATTGAGATATCAAAATGGATGAAGCATTTTAGGGTTGTAGTAGGTCAACAAGCCAGTTAGCAATATCTTGTAGCTCTTCATTGATTACTTCATGACGCATAGGATAATCGTGCCACGTTGTTTTAACGCCTCGAGTACGCAAAAATTCTTCCGCAGCCTTGCCTAGCTCGATATTGACAACATCATCCATTGACCCATGGAGATGAAGCGTTGGAATGGCTTTTTTAGTTTCTGCAATATTAAGTGATTCATCAAAGGTAGCGCTATATGTTGAGAGCGCCATCACCCCGCCAACAGCTTTATCATAAGCAATAAATGCGGTATTAAAGACTACGGCGCCACCTTGAGAGAATCCCGCTAAAACAATGCGGTTCAGCGCAATCCCTTTTTGAACTTCATCTTCAATCAAGGAGATTACGTATTGGCTTGATTCATCAAGTTCAGATTGTTTGATTTCTCGTGGTGTTGTCAGCGCAATAATGTCATACCAAGAGGGCATAGGAAAGCCGTTGTTTAGCGTGACAGGGCGAATGGGGGCTTGAGGGAGGATAAAACGTGTTTTAGGTAAGATTTTATTTTGTAGGATTTGAGCTACTGGAAGAAAATCTTCTTTACTTGCTCCTAAACCATGGAGCCAAATGACGGCAGAATCAGCGGTTTGCTTCGGATCTAAAATGATGGGGCTTTCCATTGATTAATTCCTTTATAACTTTTCAAATATGAAAAAATTAAATTTTTATAAAAAGTACTCTATCATAGGATTACGGAAATGGGAGGGAAGAATATTGTTTTTCAGCCGGAATTTGATCATTTAGCAAAGTAGTTTTATTAAAGGATGTTCACTTCAAGTTAGTTATCTTGATGACCTTATGAAGTGATTAATCTATTCTCGCTATGAATAACTTAGACTATTTTTTAATACAAAATAGAGATGAACTATTAAGGTTGTAAGAGAGGGTGAGTGAGAAAATTTATTATAGTAATTATTGTTTTTTTAACAGGCTGTTTTGAAGAAAAGAATCTTCAAGGACTAGATGTTACTGAAATAATAACATCTTTAAATTTGATTATAGAGCCTCGTTGCATTTATACGCCTTTAAAAGGTCTCTATTTTAATACCAGCTCTAGAGTCTATGATGTGGAGGAACGACGTTGGAAAACTACCGCATTGCCGGCAATTAGTGTAAGGCGAGAGTCTTTTGAGCAAGATAAAATCGAAAAAATGATGGTGCTTGTGGATTTAGGCCTTTTCTCGATAGAAGAACGGACGTTGATTCTGAAGAATAGAGATTATCAAGGACGCCATAATCTTTATTATGTTGGGGATTTTAGGGAAGATGAGGAAGAGATACAGTCAACTTATGGCGTGAGATTTATTCTGACAGATTATGGTAAAGAGTATATCAAAGAGAATGATCAATATGGCAACTTAGGGCTTTGCACTGGGTATCACTCTGTTAAGGCAATAGGAAGACCTCACAAAGCTTATCTGTTTGATGCAAAAACAGAAAAAGATATTAGGCGTTTGCACCTCTCTTTTAATACAGAATTTATTTTAATAGATAACTTTATTAATAATAGTAAGTTACAACAAGCATTCCCCGATATTCATGAGGTGATCTCTAGACATCAAGCTGGCTACGGACTTTTCTCTGTTAATAAACGGGAAGAGCTATGGAAGGTTGAGCCAAAGAGCATCATGTTCTAAGGAGGAGAGCGCTTACATGGTGTTAGATGCACGATCTAATATTTAGATAGGTTTAGATAGGAAGAGACATGATTAAAAAAATGGCTGTTTTATTCAGCTTATTAGTAATTATTTCAGCAAATATCGCATTTTCACAAGTAGAGTCAGCTACTAGTGATAAAACAGACAAAGAACTCGAAAGTGAATGTTACGCGCTTGTTAAGGAAAAGCTCAACTTCCTAGAACAGCCAAGATTTCAAGGAACTACAAAATCTTCTTATAGAGAAGGACATACTTTAATCTCTCTTAGCTTTGTTTCAAGAAGTGATACGGGACAAAACACTTTTTGGTCAGGACTCTGTGAAATTGAAAATAAAATAATTACTTCTGTTGAAATCATAGATATGAATTGATCTCTTTCTTTAGCCTTGTTGAACTATAGTTATTTAATGATCGGCGGGAATCACGACCGATGTTAATATCTCTTTGGGTTCCTATGATAAAGGGATTTCTTTGCTCTGATTATTGCTCCGCTACGTTAATTGGCATAGCGGACAATTAAAGGTCTTTCGGATATTTCGTAGATGTATTAACCGCGTAAAGTATAGCTCCATCGGTATAACGATGGATATCTTATATAATGCATTTTAAGCATCAAAAGCTGTTTCAAATCCAAGACTTTCTCCCATATCATCAATCAAATCTAACCATGTAGGGATTACAAAGCTTGTCATTAAGGGGGCAAAATCATAGTTTGGAATCTCTTTTGGTGTAATCCAAATGGCTTCAGCGATCTCAGATGCGGCACTAATTTCTACCAGTTCTGGTAACAAAATAAAAAAGAGGTTTGAGCGAATAAAGTAGCCAGGCTCATTAGCAGCTGGCGCATCATACTCTTTAATAAAGTGGGCAAGCATGGGAGGGATTGTAAGGCCAACTTCTTCTTGAAGTTCTCGCATAAGCGCTTCTATGGGTGTTTCTCCGGCATCAATTTTCCCACCAGGAAGCATATACTTTTGGGTGTTTTTCTTTCTAACAACAAGTAATCGTCCTTTAGGATCGACAATAATACCGGCAGCTAGTATAAAAAGTTTTGATTCATCAACCATGATTATAGATCTCAATTTTTGGATAGCGTTAATTTAAAGTGGAGAGGTAATTGTACGGTATTTTAAGAGGGAACTAGATCTTGAATCATAAAAATAGTACAGATTTTAATTTCTAATATGTCAATGCAATATGTTAATAGCCCCAAAAACAGGTATAATTATGAAGTTAGGCACAACAATTTAATGGCAGAAAAGAAAGGAGTAAGTGATGAGTGAACTGAATTTTCAGGAAGGTTTAATTATTGAAAACCGCGATCATGCAATCTTTATGGAAATTGATTTTAAAAGCGAAGATCTTGATGCTATTAAAGATGCAATTTCAGGGTTATTAGCAAGACAGCGTTCTTATATTAGCCGCTTTTCTGATTCAGGTTTACAGGTCGTGGTGGCGTTTGGCCGTGATGTTTGGACGAAGCTTTCAGGAAATAAAGAGAGTGCGCCTGAGCTTGTGGACTTTAAAGAGCTTGGTTATGGAATGGCTAAAGCGACGCAGCGTGATATGTTTGTACATATTAACTCTCACTCCCATCGTATTAATTTTTCTGTAGCGCAAGATTTAGTTAAGCTCTTTAAAGGGCTTGTGACGATTGAAGAAGAGGTTCATGGCTTTCGCTGGTTAGAAGCGCGTGATTTAAGTGGCTTTGTTGATGGCACGGAAAATCCCAAAGGCGCAAAGGATCGTCAGGACGTTGTGGTAATTAATGATGGCATTGATGCGGGCGGTAGTTATGTGATTGCTCAAAAATGGGTTCATTCATTAGAGCAATTTAATCACTTTGATCTTGAAACTCAAGAGGGCGTTTTTGGTCGTCATAAAGAGTCTGATATTGAGATGGATGATGAGGCAAAACCAGTTGGTGCCCATACGGAACGTGTTGTGATTGATGAAGATGGGGAAGAACTAGAGATCGTTCGCCATAGCTTGCCATATGGTTATGCAAGTGGTGAAAAAGGGCTCTATTTCTTAGCCTATAGTGCTGAGCTTAGCCGTTTTGTGAAGATGCTAGCAAGAATGTTTGGAGATGAGGATGAGCATTTTGATCGAATGCTCTCTTATACTCATGCGGTTACTGGGAGTTTCCTCTATGTCCCATCTTTGGATCAATTAGAAGAGATTGGTGCGGCGTAATGGTATTAATATCATTCAAAATTGCATAAAACTTTAAAATAGCGCTCGTTTGAGCGCTATTTTTTTGTAATGCCATTATCTATTTTCACAATAGGGCTTAGGAGAAGAGATTAGGGAAAGAAGATTTGGAGTGAATAAAGAGATCTCATCTCTCCCTTTTATAAATAGGGGGACAATACTAGCGCGATAAAGGGGATGAAATGATGTGGAGAATTTTATTTTAAGAGATGCTTGCAGGATTGAAATGATTGCTATATAGTCTTTTTCTAAATATTACCTTACGGTAGGTAGGTAATATTTAGATGAAGTATTAAAGATGATGTTTTAGCAGCAAAGCAAGGATGCTTTGATTATTTGATGAATGAATCATAGGTTAGAAAATAAAATTTTATGAGAGCAAAAATAGTGACGAGTAATCGTCGAGCGGTGAGTATCTCCCTTCTTCTTTTAATGGCGCTGTTAACGGCTTTAGATTCTATGGCCATTGATATGTATTTGCCGGGAATGCCAGATATCGCAGAAGATTTACAAGTCCCCTTTGGAAGGGTTCAACAAACATTAGCTATTTTTCTAGGTGGGCTTGCCATTGGGCAGGGGATTTATGGTCCTTTATTAGATCGTTTTGGCCGCAGAATCCCCTTATTGATTGGGATTATCATCTTTATTATAGGTTCTATCATGGGCGCAGTGGCACCAACTGTTGAGTGGCTTTTAGCCGCGCGCTTTATTCAAGCAATTGGCGCATCTGCAGGGTTAGTGACGCCAAGGGCTATTGTGGCAGATACTTGTAACTTAAAGGAATCTGCTCATGTCTTTTCGCTATTAATGCAAGCGATGATGCTCGGCCCAATTCTTGCCCCTGTTCTTGGCGGAATTGTGCTCGATATTAGTGATTGGCGGATGATTTTTTGGGTAATCGCCTTTGTCGGATTGATCAGTCTTGTTTGGGCTTGGTATTTAGTTCCCGATTCTCTACCGATTCAAGATCGCTCTCCTCTTAATGTAAAATATGTGTGTAAAACCTATTTCGCGCAGATGGGTAATTTTCATTTTATGCTCTATGCGCTTGCCTCTGGATTTGCGATGAGTGGGCTTTTTCTTTATGTCAGTAGCTCCGCCTATATTTTTAGAGAGCATTTTGGACTCTCATCAACCATGTTTAGTTATCTCTTTGCGATGAACTCGATAGGGCTTGTGGTAAGCGGCATGATCTCAAATATCTTTTTAGTCAGAGGTGTTTCCGCGCGTGCTTTATTGATGATTGGCATGATTATTCATACGCTTTTTGCTGCTATTTTATATCTATTAACGCAGCAGATGTCGCTAAGTATTTTGGTTTATACCGCCCTTTTAGCAATCTCTATTTCGGCATTAGGATTGGTATTAGGCAATATTACGGCATTAACAATGAATAGTGGCGGTAAACAAGCAGGTGCAGCTTCTTCTGTGATGGGCGTTTTACAATATCTATTGCCGGCAATTACAGGATATATTGCAACTCTTTTTGTGCAGAGCATTGCGCTATTACCAATTGCGATCGCGATTTGCGGTATTTTAGCAATAGGATTATTAATGCTTTGCCGAGTGCCCCAAAATGCATAAGTGTAAAGGTATATTGCCCCTTTCCCCAAAAAGGGGATCGCATGCTTTTGCGGAAGATTAAGAATCGGCGCTGATCATCTGTCATAACTAGTATATAATTTTTAGATAATAGAAAAATGGAATAGAGAGATGACAGCTTCGAAATTACAGCATGTGGCATTAATTCGATTTGCCGAGCAAGGATTTGATGCCACTACCATGAATGAGATTGCCAGTGATGTGGGGATTAAAAAGGCCTCTATCTATGCGCATTTTCGCAATAAAGATGAGCTTTTTTTAAGTCTTATTCCTATTATGATTGAGCGGGAATTAGATTACATTAAAGCCATGATTTGTGGTGGGGAATCTCTTAAAAAGCAGCTCTATGCTTATCTAGAGAGTTTAGATAGTCGTTTTATGAAATCACATGATATGCAGTTTTGGTTACGCACGATCTTTGCACCGCCATCGCATCTATATCATGAATCAATTACGCCAATGCATGCTTTTATGGATCATGTTGAGCGGCATCTTGTGAGTGTGATTGAAAGCTCGCCCTTAAGACATAATGTCAGTGATCTTTCTGTAGAGGAGCTAACAGCGACTTATATGGCAATGATTGATTCACTACAAACAGAGCTGCTTTTCGGAGGGCATGAAAAATATGAAAAGCGCTTTCAAGCGCTTTGGAAGGTATTTGATTGTGTCACAAAACTAAGCGCTTAAAGCGTGATGTTTGTTAAATCAGATAGTGATTTCAAGATTTATTTAGAGCTGTGAGGGAAGAGATCTGACATAAAAAAAAGCAGTTTTCAATTAAGAAACTGCTTTTTGCGATTAAGTCCATTTCATTAAATAGACATAGACTTAAAGGTCTATTGTTAAATGACTACATTGCTGCTTTAAAAATCCCTTCTACATCAGCTTGCGAGCCTTGTACAGGATTTGTTGCTGAACAGACATCTAAAAGCGCATTTTTAGCAAGAAGAGGGATATCTTCAGCTTTTGCATTTAAGAGTGTGAGATTGGCTGGGATATCAATTGATGCTGATAATTCACGGATTTTTGCAATAGCGGCATTTGCTCCATCCATATCACTCATCCCTTCAACATTCACATGGAGCGCTTTAGCCACATCTTTAAGGCGCGCTGCGGCAGCTGTTTTATTAAAATCTAAAACATGTGGAAGAAGAACCGCATTACAAACACCATGAGGTAAGTCATACATTCCCCCTAATTGGTGAGCCATTGCATGAACATAACCCAAAGAGGCATTATTAAATGCCATTCCAGCTAAGAATTGCGCGTATGCCATATTGTCACGAGCCGTAATATCGTTACCATTTTCAACCGCTGTTTTCAGGTTTTCAATAATCAGCGTAATCGCTTTAAGCGCACAAGCATCGGTAATAGGATTTGCCGCTGTTGAGATATAAGCTTCAATGGAGTGTGTCAATGCATCCATTCCCGTTGCAGCCGTTAAGCCTTTAGGCATTCCTTTCATTAGATGAGGATCATTAACAGAAAGGATTGGGGTTGAGTTTTTATCAACGATCGCCATTTTTACATGACGCTCTTCATCTGTGATGATACAAAAACGGGTCATCTCTGAAGCTGTTCCCGCGGTTGTATTAATTGCAACCATCGGTAATTGTGGGTGTTTGGTTTTATCAAGGCCTTCAAATGCGCTGATATCATCACCATTTGTGGCACAAAGAGCGATCCCTTTGGCGCAATCATGAGGAGATCCGCCACCAAGAGAGATCACAAAATCGCATTTTTCAGCTTTTAAAATCGCCAAACCATCCGCGACATTTTTGGTGGTTGGGTTTGGATTCGTGCCATCAAAAACAACAGCCGTCATACCATCTTTTTTAAGGAGATTGATCACTTCATCTGCCATACCTGATTTCGCAAGAAAGCTATCAGTGACGATTAATGCTTTTTTAAAGTTATAACCTTTTAACGTTGCAACAGCATCTACAAGGGCATTTTCACCGATAACGTTGACAGGTGGCATAAAGAAAGTACTGCTCATTATTTGACTCCTTTTGATCACAAATTTTGGATCAATTAGTGAATAAAAAACTTCTGACAATAACTCATGCAGCAATCGAGAACTAGGAAAGGTGCTGAATGAGAATTGTTTATCTTAAAATACTTTTCTATAGATTAATCCTCATTATAGGATGATTAATCTTTCGAGACTTGAAGTTAAAAGGGCAAATATTGATATGGATATGTTTTTCTTTAATAAAATTTTAATATGGAGTTTTAAATGATCATTAAGGATTTTTTGCCGGTAAATTACTGGAAATAGAGGCGCTCTCTTGTCGCTCTTTTGCTAAATGAGCTTGCCTATCTTTACTATTCCAAGCTTGCACCAGCGTTGTAATATAGACCGTAAAGATCGGGAAGATTGTAATCCCTGTAATGGCAAGAATGGCAGTACAGATCTTGCCGGCACCTGTAATGGGAATGATATTAGACCCAAGTGTTGTGACAGTCATTGAAGCCCACCAGAGAACATCATAATAAGATTTTACCTCTGGGTTTTTAGGAGATTCAAAGAGGAAAAAGATGAGCGTTAAGATATAGGCAATTGAGATAAAGATCGAAAGATAGGCAATGAAAAGGCCGGTGATCTTATTACTAATTAAAAGATTAATAAGTAATATCATCGCCACAACGCCGCGGATAATGGGCATAAACTTTAAAAGGTAGAGAAGATCAGCACTTAAATCCACGGAGTAATAGGTTAAAATATTGCTATAAGGAATCGATAAAGGTAGCAAGATAAAGTAGCGCTTAAAGTATTGCCATTTATCATCAGCAATAAGCATTAAGAGCATGAAATCAATCAGAAAATAGATACAGATCCAAAATTGCAAACGTGTCGGCTCTACATCGAGATTTCGCTGAATATTAGGAAGATCAACGATTGTAATATCGGCAATTAAGATGAGAGATGCCACAATCGTGAGAATATAGAGAGTTTTTCTAGCAAATAATTGGAAGTTAAAATGAATTTTAGTCATGGGCTTTGATCCAAAGTCAACAGCAGCAGAGATCCACAAAGATCTCTGTTTTTGTCTATAAATATTTACAACGATCAATTATAGCGTTTATTGCGAGGCTTCGGCATTAATTCCCTCTCTAACTGTGTGAAATCTTTTATATAGTCATTTGGTGTAAGAAACATTGTTTTAAAAGTCAAAGAGTACAACGTGAATCAAATGAGCTTGCATGATGCTGGATAGAATGATTCTTGCGCTTTTTATAACCGATTTGCCGGCGATCTAATTCAGTAACTTTTAAGCGGATGTTACTATAAAATAATTTTGAAAAAATAGCTGATGAGCCTTATTTTAATAATCTTATGGCAACAGCTTATTGCCACAAAATAGAGTAAAATTGGTTTAAGAAAAGCAAGTCTTAAACCGCTGGCACGGGATTTTAGAAAAAAATACGAAACATTCCTTCCAGCCTTGCATAAATCTATAAAGGTATCTATTAAACAGTGCTTACAAGATACCAAATAGCACATATTTCTTATGGTTAATAGCTGATGCGCGGCATTTAATAATCATCATTGAGGAGTGATAAAATGGAGAGTTTGTTAAATCAGAATTTATTAAATCAAGATACATTAGCAAAAATGTCCCCACAAAAGGTAAGAGCCTTGATTCGGGAAGGAGACTTAAAACGCCCAACGGCAGGAATTGCCAAAGGATATGCGCAAGGAAATTTAGTGGTTTTGCCACAAAAATATGCCTATGATTTTTTGCTTTTTGCCCAAAGAAATCCTAAGCCTTGCCCGATTTTAGAGGTCAGTGATGTGGGTTCTAGATGTTTTCATTTAACAGCTAAAGATTCAGATATCGCTCGCGATATCCCCCTTTATCGAATTTATGAAAATGGGGAATATGTCAATGAGCTTGAATCTGTGGAGGATTATTGGCGAGAAGATTTGGTGAGCTTTTTGCTAGGTTGCAGTTTTAGTTTTGAAGCGCCCTTAATGGATACAGAGATTGAGATGCGGCATATTACAGAAAATTGTAATGTCCCGATGTATATCACTAATATTGAAACAACGCCTGCCGGCATCTTTAGCGGTCCCTTAGTCGTGAGTATGCGCCCGATCCCTTATGATCAAGTTGTCAAAGCGGTGACTATTACTCAGCAGCTACCAGAAGTCCATGGTGCGCCTATACATATTGGTGATCCTTCTATCATTGGCATTCAAAATATTCATCAACCTGATTTTGGGGATTCCGTGATGATAAAACCTGGGGAAGTGCCGGTATTTTGGGCTTGTGGCGTGACTCCTCAAGCAGCGGTCATGCGCTCGAAGCCTGATTTCGTCATTACTCATGCGCCGGGACACATGTTTATTACGGATCTTAAAAATACGTTGTTATCTTCTTAAGAGGCGTTTTATTATATGGCGCCTCTTTGAAAGAAGGTATTAGCTCGAGTAGGGAGCGAATATTAGAAGAGACCGTTTTACTAAAAGTTAAAAATAAAAGGATCATCGATGAGCACGGCGCTAATAGCGAGTAGTGAGCCAAAACCTTTTTGGCAAACCCTTAAATGGATGTTGAGTGTTTTGATGGTATTGCTCTTCTTTTTAGACAAGATTCCATTGAGCGCTATCTCAGGGAATCTATCTGCTATGCATGAATCGACAATATTGGGAGTTACAATATCGTTTTCAGAAATAGAAGTTTCTCTACTGCGAGGAATTCTTCTAGGGCTTAATATGGTGCTTATTCCCATGTTTATCTTTATTGCCGCTTACTTATCACAAGGAAGTACAATAAAGGAGATTAATCATGGTGTATTGCCGGCATTCATCACTTATAGTGCCTTTCAGCTCTTAAACACAATCCCATTACTGTTAGAGGGGCATTTCTCTTGGCTAGCATTTTTCCTGTCGCCTTTAGATGGGGTTTGGTTTATTTTAGCCGTTCCTTTTTGGCAGTGGTTTAGCCTTTGGCTCTCTGGATTTAATCTGGGCTCGATAGCAAAAGTGCTACTTTTTTTAGGGTTTTTAGCCATAGGATTTCTCGCTTTCTATAAAGCGCTTCCTTATACAGGATTTGCCCTAGTAATTGGCTATTACCCCATTTTTTATTTAGGCCGGCAAGTATCTCATCACCTTATTGCAAGATGGCGAGGAGTTTCTTGGGTTGTCTTTATTGGTTTTCTTTTAGCTGTTTTAGCGCTATTTATGGGGAGTTTTTTAAGATTGCCAATGAGTGAGTCCTTAATAAAAACCTCCGGCATCTCAGCCACTATTGCGTTACTAAATTATCTTCTTTTTATGCTATTTAGTATTCTTTTAGGGATGATTGCGATCTACCTGATTCGTTATTTAAAGGTTTTGGAAAAAATTGCCCCAAAAGCCCTTGGGATCTATCTTATTCATCCAATTATTTGTACGGGATTACTCGCTATTTTGCACAGTTATGGTATTACCATTAACCTACTGTTGGCGCTGGGATTAACGGGGATAGCGGTTATTATCTCGCTGTTACTTGCATCAATCATGCCATTTAAGTGGTTGCTTGCGCCAAAGTTTTCGTAGAGAGAGGTTTTTACTTTGAATTTAGCTCCAAACAAATTCGCCACTATCGCCTATCCAGCGATCAATGAGTTTTTGGCTTAAGGCTTTATCATCAATGATTTTATTGGCAATTTCAGTCGCTGCTTCAATTAGGTGCTGATGATGGAAAAGATCTGCCATTTTAAAGCGAAACTCCCCTGTTTGCCTTGTGCCAAAGATATCGCCTGCGCCTCTGAGTTCAAAATCCTTCTCGGCAATCTCAAAGCCGTTATTAGTGGCTTGCATGATCTCTAATCTCTCGCGCGTCATATTAGATAAAGGTGGAGAATAGATTAAGAGACAAAAGGACGCTTTTGAGCCACGCCCAACACGGCCACGAAGCTGATGAAGCTGTGATAATCCTAATCTTTCAGCATTTTCAATAATCATGATAGAAGCATTGGGGACATCAACACCGACTTCAATAACGGTTGTTGCCACTAAAACATCGAGCTCATGGGCTTTAAACAATGCCATGATTGCTTCTTTTTCAGCAGATTTTTGTCTGCCATGAACAAGCCCAATACGTAGATGTGGTAAGCGCTCACAAAGATCTGCATAAGTTATTTCGGCAGCTTTTGCCGGCAATACTTCGGATTCTTCAATGAGTGTACAGACCCAATAGACTTGAGTACCTTCTTTGCACTGTGCATTAATTCTCTCGATCACTTTATCTCGCGCTTTTTCGCTCACGACCGTCGTGGTAATCGGAATACGATTAGGTGGATATTCATCAATGATTGAGCTTGAGAGATCTGCATAGAGCGTCATTGCTAACGTTCTAGGGATCGGTGTAGCCGTCATCATCAGTTGATGAGGCGTAAAGCCTTTGGGAGCTTTTTTCTGTAAAGTGAGGCGCTGCTCAACACCAAATCGGTGTTGTTCATCAATAATAACAAGGTTCAGTGATTGATATTCCACTGATTCTTGGAATACGGCATGAGTCCCTATAATGATGGAGACTTCGCCACTTTTAATTTTTGTTTGGGCTTCTCGTTTCTGTTTTTCAGTAAGTTTACCAGTGAGCAAGAGAGAAGTAATACCCAGTGGTTCAAACCATTTTTGCAGGTTAATCGCATGTTGCTCTGCTAGGAGCTCCGTTGGCGCCATAAAGACAGCCTGAAAACCAGCCTTGGCGGCATGAATTAAGGCGCCGGCAGCAACGACTGTTTTACCAGAACCTACATCTCCTTGTACTAAACGCATCATAGGTGATTGAGATTGGATATCATTTTCGATCTCTGAAATCACACGGCTCTGTGCGCCTGTTAATGTGAAGGGGAGATTTTCTTTAAACTGTGATATGGCATCTGGATCTAGATGAATAGGGCTCGATTTCTCGAGACTAAAATGTTCTCGAGATTTTTTAAGCGCCACTTGATGCGCTACGATCTCTTCGAGGGCTAATGTCTCTTGCACTGGGTATTTCTTATTCTCCAAGCGTTCAATATCCACATCTGTTGGTGGCTTGTGAAGAAAGTAGAGTGCATCTTTAAGATTCACATCGGGCGTTTCTAAAAATGCTGGAAAATGCTCTTCTTTGAGCTCTTGGAGGAGATTATCAATAAAGCCTTGCATCTGCCTTTGGGTAATGCCGGAAGTCAGTGAATAGATCGGCGTCATCCGCTCTTCTAACTCGGTGTCTTTATCCATAAAGTTTAAGACTTCCGGATGGCTCATCTCTAAGCGATTCATGCCATAACGCACCTCGCCATAGCAGCGGAGGGTTTTTAGTGCGTCAAAGCGCTTAATCATATTGGTGTAGAAGTTAAAGAACCTCACCGCAATCACGCCTGTTTCATCTTTTAACCAAACAATTAGGGTTGGGCGTTTACCGTGCGTCATCTCTTTTTTAAAGATCTCCCCTTCAATAATAGCAATTTGTGAAGGTTGTAGTAGCGCAATGGGCGTAATTCGAGTGCGATCTTGATAGCGAAATGGCAGGTGAAAAAGAAGATCAAGATAATTCTTAATCCCAATTTTCTCTAAAGTTTCGGCTGTTTTTGGACCTACGCCTTTAAGTTTGGTAATCGGTCGATTCTTTAAGGTTTCCACAATGAACTGAATTTGCCTGTAATGAAAGATTCAAGATGATTAATTTTGCCACGTTTAATAAGGATTGCGAACCCATTTGCGGTTCATATTAGCAAATAGTCGCTACTCGCGGATATTTCTCTCTCTTAAGGGTAGATAACGGGGAGGGTTTTGGGGTTGCTATCACGACTTATTTCTTTGGGGATTTTAAATTTCTGGTGTTAAAGTCTTTAGTTTTTTTAATACTAAAAAAGCTTTAAAAAAGTATTAAAAAAAGGTGTCTCAATTTTAGTGATTTTTAAAAAAGAAGAATTTTTTACGCTTCTTTTAAAGACTTTTTTGAAAAAATTAAGAAACTTTCCCCATCTTTTTAGGAAATAAACTAAATGAAAAAATGAATATTTTGTATAAAGTTTGCGCAAAATATCCTTTTTTCACAGCTATTTTTGAGGGGGGATTTCATTTTAAAAGTTTATTAAAGTTATTGATATACGTGGCGTATGTGAGTTTCTCTCTAATGAGAAAGCTAGTAATAATGACCTTTATGGGGATATTGCATTTAAAAAGGTTGTATGGATATACTGAAATTCGTCACCTTGAGGAGGGTGATTAAGCTTAAAAAGCAAAACAAAAAAGCAGAAGACAAATTAATGAACGATGAGACGAATTTAAAAGCCTATGGCAGACGTCATGGCTTTTGATGCAAAGACATCAATGTCTTGTCGTATAGATGTGATACCACCATCAAAAAAGCATTACGAAAACATAAATTATAAAACAATGTAATCAGAAGGAGGCTACATGGCTTGTTGTGACAACAATAAACTAGATAGCGAAGAAGTTTTTATTAAGCGCGATAAACCTTTGCCAAGTTTAACGATCGCTTTAATCCCCATTGTC
Organism: Ignatzschineria rhizosphaerae; assembly: GCF_022655595.1. Taxonomy (NCBI): domain Bacteria; kingdom Pseudomonadati; phylum Pseudomonadota; class Gammaproteobacteria; order Cardiobacteriales; family Ignatzschineriaceae; genus Ignatzschineria; species Ignatzschineria rhizosphaerae. Next base: position 2,085,477 of record NZ_CP093379.1, on the reverse strand, counting down.
TCGATGATGGTGTTACTGTTTACCGGTATTTTTCTCTTTGGTGCAGAGCCCCATATTCCGGTATTAATCAGTGCTGTAATTGCTGGAATTGTCGCCATTTACTTAGGCTACACTTGGTTTGAGATTGAAAAAGCGATTACCGCAGGTGTTGCGCTTTCTGTACAAGCCCTCTTAATTTTGATCATTTTAGGTACGCTAATTGCCACATGGCTGGCAGGCGGTATTGTTCCGACAATGATCTACTACGGATTAAATATCCTTTCTCCTGATTGGTTTTTGCCATTAGCGGTGATTATTACAAGTGGTGTATCGCTTACATCCGGTAATGCATGGACGGCCGCTGGAACTGTGGGAATTGCAGTGATGGGAGTTGGATTAGTATTAGGTTATAACCCTGCAATGGTGGCAGGAGCGGTAATTTCAGGTGCGTACTTTGGTGATAAACTCTCACCTCTTTCTGAAACGACCAATATGGCGCCAGGAATTATTGGCGTAAATCTTTTTGAGCATATTCGCTACATGCTCTATACCACGATTCCTGCGTGGGTGATGACGATTATTCTTTTTGTCATCTTAGGGATTTTTAATAGAACCGGTGTAACAGATATCTCTGATATCACCTTATTACAAAATCAATTAGATGAAATTTTTATCATCAGTCCATGGCTTATCTTGGTGCCGATTACCGTTTTAGGCATGATTATGTGTAAAATGCCGGCGATTCCAGGATTAGTGATTGGTTCGCTTTTAGGTGCTGTGGTTGCATTCTTTGTACAAGGTGAATCGATGGCAGCGATTTTGAATATGATGATTGTGGGTTTTGAAAAGCAGACCGGCAATGAAATGATCGATTATCTCCTTAATAATGGGGGCATCGAGAATATGATGTCTACGGTGAGCCTTGTGATGCTTGCGATGAGTATGGGTGGGATATTGGAATTAACGGGGGCTTTAGAAACGATTGTTAATAGGCTCTTACGCTTTGCTCGCTCAACAGGAAGTTTGATTGCGACAACAGCAGCATCATCGATTACGGCAAACGTGATTGCTTGTGACCAATATTTATCAATTCTTTTACCTGGGCGCATGTATATCCAAGCATATAAAGATAAAGGATTAGAGCTTAAAAACTTATCGCGCACAGTAGAAGATGCAGGAACCATGACCTCTTCACTTGTACCGTGGAATACTTGTGGAGCCTTCATGGCGACAACATTAGGCGTTGCAACGATTGAATATGCACCTTATGTCTTTATCGCTTTCTTAAGCCCACTTGTTGCCATCATTTATGGGTATACCGGATTTAGAATTGCAAGAGTTCCTCGGGCTGAGAGAACCGAGGAACCCGTTGACATAGACACTTCAGGCTCGGTTTTGATTGATGCAAATCCCGCATTAAAGCTTGAGGATATGCAATATCACAAAGGGCAAGGCATATAGTGTCTATTCCCAAAAATGTAGAAGTTTAGATTGAGATGTAGATTTACTAATAATTCATTATCAAAGCATAGCGGAGAAGCAAAAAGGAGACTCGAGCCGACCCGAAGGGCGAAGAAAAAAATTTAATCGTTTACAAAAACGACAGTAGTTAGAAGAAATTAGAAATTGAAATTAAAGAAATAGAAAAGAAGACTGCAATCTCTCTCGCTGACCCATGTAGTCGCAAATTATCGGAAAACGATAAGGTTGATAGGAAAACCATTGAGAGATCGCTACTAAGATTTTAAATAATCGCAAAATTAGGAAATATAAAGGAAATTGTATGAGTAAGAATACAGAAGTAAGAGAATTTATCGGTAAAGTATTAGGTTTAGTTGAGAAAGAATCTGTGACTAAAGAAGATGCAGCATGGATCACAGCGCAAACAATTGAAGGCTTCCGTGAGAACGTAAACCCTGGATTTTTAGAGTACCGTAAAACAGTAACTGAAGATCAAGGCTTTGCGGCAGTTGAGTGGTCAGATGGTGGCAATGGTTTTAAAGATGTTAACGGTAATACTTATATTGACTGCTTAGGTGGTTACGGAATTTATAACGTTGGTCACCGTCATCCTAAAGTTGTTAAAGCGGTTAAAGATCAATTACAACATCAAGCGCTTCATAGCCAAGACTTACTCGATCCATTACGTGCAATGCTTGCAAAAGCACTTGCAGCAATTGTTCCTGGTGATTTGAAATACTCATTCTTCACAAACTCAGGAACAGAAAGTATTGAAGCGGCATTAAAAATCGCAAAACTTTATGCTTACAAACATAATCCTGTTGCTTCAACATTTATCGCAACAGTGGGCGCATTCCATGGTAAGAGCTTAGGTTCACTTGCAGGAACGGCTCGTGGTGCATTCCGTAAGCCATTTATGTCGCTTCTTCAAGGTTTTAGACACGTATTATATGGCGATATCGACATGATGCGTAAAACGTTTGAAGCATGTGCAGCAGTTGGTGAAAATGTGGCAGGGGTTATCCTTGAGCCAATCCAAGGTGAGGGCGGAATTATCCTTCCACCAAAAGGTTATTTAAAAGCAGTTCGTGAGCTTTGTGATGAGTACGGCGCTGTGCTTATTTTTGATGAAGTTCAAACAGGTATGGGTCGTGCAGGTTCAATGTTTGCATGTGAAATCGAAGGCGTTGTTCCAGACATTATGTGTCTTGCAAAAGCATTCGGTGGTGGTGTAATGCCAATCGGCGCAACAATCGCTTCTGAGAAAGTATTTGCACCAATGTTTGATAACCCATTCATGCACACAACAACATTCGGTGGTAACCCACTTGCATGTGCGGCAGCGTTAGCAACTATTGATGTGCTTTTAGAAGAGAACTTACCAGCACGTGCAGCTGAAGTGGGTGAATACTTCTTAAAAGGTTTAAAAGAAGCGGCGAAAGGTCACGAAGATCTCGTAATGGAAATCCGTGGTCAAGGCTTAATGATTGGTATCGAGTTCCATAAAGATGAAGTAGGTTATGAAGCTTCAAAAGGAATCTTCGAGAAAGGAATCGTTGTTGCAGGAACACTTGTAAACTCAAAAACAATTCGTATCGAACCACCATTGACAATTACCTATGAAGAAGTGGATTATGTTCTTAAGTCCTTTAAAGAAGTTTTAGAAAACCTTAAGAAATAATTATTCTCTCATTCTTTGTAAATAACTATTTTTAGGGAGAATTTTTTATTAGAAGATTTGTAGCTTGCATGTTCTAATGAAATTCTCCCTTTTGAATTTTTCTAGAGAATCTTTGAAAGGATTATATTAATAACTAACTAAACCGGTATGGAGAAAATAATGGTTAAAGAAATATTAAACTACATTAATGGTGAGTGGGTAAAACCGGACTCAGGTAAAGAAAATATCGTTATCAATCCGGCGAACCAAGAAGTCATCGGAAAAGGTTTCCATTCTTCAAAAGAACAAACAATCGAAGCAATTAAAGTGGCTAAAGCGAACTTTGAGAGTGGTGTTTGGGCTGACTTATCGACAAGAGAAAGAGCGGATGTGCTTAATGAAATTGCCGATAAAATCGATGAGCGAGCAGAAGAGCTTGCGACACTTGATACGTTAGATAACGGTAAAATCCTTCCAGAAGCGCAAGGTGATGTGGCTGATGCTGCTTCAACTTTCCGTTACTACGCAGGTCTAATCCGTGGAACACAAGGGGAAGTATTCAATGCTTCAGAAGATTATCAATCGATGATCGTTCGTGAACCAGCGGGCGTTACAGGTCTAATCGTTCCTTGGAACTATCCTCTTTTAATGTCTGTTTGGAAAATTGCACCAGCACTTGCGGCGGGTAACTCAATTGTCTTTAAACCAGCAGAATTAACACCACTTTCATGCATGGTGCTCTTTGAGATCCTAGATAGCGTTGAAGGTCTTCCAAAAGGCACGATCAACATGGTAATGGGTGAAGGAAACGTCGTTGGTCAAACGATCTCTGAAAGTGACGATATTGATTTAGTCTCTTTCACAGGTAGTACTGCGGTGGGTAAAAAAATCATGAAAGCTTCAGCAGAAGGAAACCTTAAGCGTGTTTCTCTCGAGCTTGGCGGTAAATCACCAAACGTTGTATTTGCAGATACAGATTTAGATTTAGCAGTAGATTATGGTCTTTTTGGTATTTTCTACGGAACAGGTCAAGTTTGTTCTGCTGGAAGCCGTATTTTAGTAGAAGAGTCTATCTATGATGATTACGTGAAGCTTCTCGTTGAAAAGGCAGCCAAAATCAAAGTAGGTCCAGGACTTGATGAAACTTCAAATATGGGTCCAATCGTTTCTGAAGTTCAAATGAACCGTGTTCTTGAATATATCGAGATCGGTAAGAATGAGGGTGCAAAAGTTGCATTCGGCGGCGTTCGTTTAACAGACGGTGAGCTTTCAAAAGGATTCTTCGTTTCACCAACCATCTTTGTTGATGTGAAAAATGATATGCGTATCGTTCAAGAAGAGATCTTTGGACCAGTTGTCACTGTTCAAAAATTCAAAGATGAAGCAGAAGCAATTGAACTTGCGAACTCTACAAACTACGGTTTAGCAGGGGCTGTATTCTCGAAAGATGGTTCAAGAGCCCTTCGCGTAATTAAGAAAATTCGTTCAGGAATTACCTGGGTGAATGATTACCACCCAACATTTATTGAAGCACCTTGGGGCGGTTACAAGCAAAGTGGGATCGGTTTTAGCCTTGGTACATACGGCTTAGAAGATTTCCAAGCGGTTAAACAGATCAACGTTCGCTTGAACCCAGAATCACCAGGTTGGTTCCCACAATAGTTTTTTATTGATAGTTAGAAGTTATCAATGATAAGAAAACCTCAAAAGCTTCACGGCTTTTGGGGTTTTGTTGTTTTGGGAGTTTCATAATAGTGATGGGGTTTTATAGTCGATTCGGTTTAAGTAAAGCAGTTTTAAAAGTAAAACAGGATAGCGAGTGAATCAAATACGCTTGCATGATGCTGGATAGAATGATTCTTGCGCTTCTCATAACCGATGTGCCGGCAATCTAACTTAGTTATTTTTAAATAGATTTTACTATATAGCTATTGCGCATTAAATTCCGATTCGAACCGAAAAGGCTTAAAACGTGCTGGCACGTAATTTCCAAAAATATGCAAGCATTCGATCCAGCCGTTGGATAGATTTGAAAAGAACCATTAGTTAATTCAAGGCGAATAAAGTTTATTAACGAGAGATCATAAACTTAGTAATGATCTATAACTTATTGAAGCGAAACTGAAATAAAACAACAAAAAAGCGAAGCCATCACAGCTTCGCTTTTTTCTTATTATCATCACCAATCGGGTAATTGGATGACTACTATACCTTAGATATTGCCAATAGAGAGATATTTTGTTTCAAGGTATGGTTGAATTCCTTCAATACCACCTTCGCTACCGATTCCACTCTCTTTCATACCACCAAATGGTGCTTGTGCTGTACTTGGTAAACCATCATTCCAGCCTAAGATGCCAAAATCGAGGTTTTCTTGGAAGAAAATGCCACGTTTGTAGTTATCTGTAAAGAAGTACGCAGCTAAGCCAAATGGCGTGTTATTTGCGATCTCAACGGCTTCTTCATAGGTTTTAAATGAAACGATTGGTGCCACAGGACCAAATGTCTCTTCTTGCATGATATTCATATCGTGCGTCACGTTACCAAGAACCGTTGGGTTGATGAAGAAATAACCTTTCTCAACGTCGTGGTTAGTGGTGCCACCTGCTAAAACAGTTGCGCCTTTTGCTTTTGCGTCTTCGATTTGCTCAACGATCTTATCAAAGCCTTTTTTATTGATAACAGGGCCTACTTCAACGCCGGCATCCATACCGTTACCTACTTTAAGCGCAGCAGCAGCTTTAGCGAACTTCTCGCTAAACTCCGCCACAACGCTTTCGTGGACTAAGAAACGGTTGGCACAAACACAAGTTTGGCCTGCATTACGGAATTTAGAAGCAAGCGCTTGCGTTACTGCGTAATCGATATCTGCATCTTCACAGATGATAAATGGCGCATGACCACCAAGTTCCATTGAAACGCCTTTAACAGTTTCCGCGCTTTGTTGAATAAGGAGCTTACCAACAGGTGTTGAACCTGTGAAAGTAATTTTACGAACGTAATCGCTACCTGTGAAAAGTGGTCCAATTTCAGAACCTTTACCGTTAACGATTTGTACTACATCTTTAGGAATCCCTGCTTCGTGTGCAAGTTCTACTAAGCGGATCATGGTTAATGGGGTATCTTCTGCTGGTTTTACAATGAAAGTACAACCTGCCGCAAGCGCTGGGCCTGCTTTACGAGTCATCATTGCTGCAGGGAAGTTCCATGGCGTAATCGCCGCTACTAAGCCAATTCCTTGTTGTGTCACTAAAAGGCGCTTGCTAGAGGTTGCAGCAGGAATTGTACGGCCATAAAGGCGTTTTGCTTCTTCAGCGTACCATGTTAAGTAGCTAGCTGTATAAGCCGCTTCGCCTAAAGATTCAGGAAGTGGTTTACCATTTTCTTTTGTCATAATCTCTGCAAGTTCTTGTTTATTTGCAAGGATTAATTCTGCCCATTTTTCTAAAAGCGCAGCACGCTCATAAGCGGTCGTTTTTGAAAATTTCTTGAATGCTTCATGGCCTGCTTTTAGTTTTGCATTAACTGTATCTGCACTATCTGCTGGAATTTGTGCAAGAACTTCACCAGTTGCAGGGTTAGTGACAGTAATTTGGTTACTCATTTAATTCTCCTTCAATGAATATTGTTATTTGAAGCATTCCCTTAATGTAGGTTTTTCCTACAATTTATGCTCAAGTTCGGATAGTTGAGGAATTTCCTCAAGACAGTTCTATCATAAAAGAAAGTTGCTTAAAAAGGTAGCTGTTGAAGATGAATCCTGAAATAAATTCTCTAATCCTTTCTAGGGGAATCTTACTAGCGATTTTCTTAAAAAAATATTGTTGTATGTTGCATGCAATTAATAGCATTTTTTGAGGTTTCATTCAAATAGAATGTTTACTGAATTATTGATAGGACTTTGTCTTAGATTCAATGCAGATTATCTCTAGTGGATTGATCTATTTTACTTAAATAAGGCCCTGAATTTAAAAAAGGAAGAAACTTATGCTAAGTTTAGGAATCAGTTTCAATAAAAATGCTAGGAGCGTTAATCTATGATCAATCAAAAGAAACAAGGATTACTTTCTCGTCTTTTATTAGGGGGCGCAATGATGGCAATACTAGGAGGGACAATGAGTTTTGCAGAAAATGGTGCGCTATTGCATAGTGCCGTTGCGAATAAAGATTCGCAGAAGGTTACTGAAATTCTTGCAAAAAGTGTGTCGAATTTAGATTCTAGGGACTATCAAGCAAGAACCCCTTTGATGGTTGCAACCCAACAAAATAATGCCCAAATTGCCAAATTACTCATAGAGGCTGGCGCGGATGTCAACGCTAAAGATGGGATACAAGATACGCCATACTTACTTGCAGGAGCGCAAGGTTATAATGAGATCTTAGAGCTGACATTAGCTCATGGAGCTAATATTAAAGATACAAATCGTTACGGTGGTACCGCTATCATACCGGCTGCTGAAAAGGGGCATCTAGAGACCGTGAAGATTTTATTAAAGGCCGGTTTAGATCCTAATCAGATTAATAATTTAGGTTGGACAGCTTTGATGGAAGCGGTGATTTTAGGGAACGGTTCAGCTCGCTATGTGGAGATTGTTAAAACTTTAATTGATGGTGGCGCAGATCCTAATATTCCTGATAAACGAGGAACAACGCCATTAACGCATGCGAAAAATCGTGGGGATCAAGCGATGGTTGATCTGCTTTTACTGCATGGTGCAAAGTAGGGATAGAGATTATTTATCCTGAAGGCGTTTGCTAATAAATATATTGCTAAAAAGGGTTCTTTAAGAACCCTTTTTTATTATTCTAAAACACGGCATAATTACATTTTTAATAAAATGGATTTTATAGAAGGTCATTATGCGTTGGGAAAATGAACGTCGCAGTCAAAATGTAGAGGATCGTCGAGGGCAAAAGGGACGTGCTCGAAATGGTTTAGGAAAAAGCGCTGGTTTTCCGATTCCTTTAAAAGGAAAGAGTGGGTTGGCGATATTAGTCATCGTGATTGCTGCTGGCTATTTTGGCTTAGATTTAACACCCATTTTAAATGGGGAGTTACCGTTTGGAAACCAGCAGAGCCAACAAGGGCAGACACAATATGTCGCAACGCCAGAAGAGAAAGAGATGGCAGAGTTCACTTCGGTTGCGTTAGCGAAAACAGAAGATCTATGGATCGCACGTTTTCGTGAACAGGGGATGCAATATCGTGAGCCAACTTTAGTAATGTACAGCGGTTCAACAAATACGGCTTGTGGTTATGGGCAAGCAGCAATGGGGCCTTTCTATTGTCCTGCTGATGAGAAGGTCTATTTAGATTTAAGCTTTTATCAAGATATGAAACGCAATCTTGGTGGCGGTGGTGATTTTGCGCAAGGCTATGTTATTGCTCATGAAATCGGGCATCACGTTCAACATCTTTTAGGAGTTACAACAAAGATGAGGGAGATGCAATCTCGCGTTAATCAAGTTGAAGCAAATAAGTTATCAGTGAAGTTAGAGCTTCAAGCAGATTGTTTTGCCGGCATTTGGGGTAGATCGATTCAGGATCAGAATCTCTTAGATGTCAGTGATATTAGTGAAGCGATGAATACCGCTGCGGCAATTGGCGATGACCGATTACAAAAGCAAGCACGTGGTACAGTTGTGCCAGATAGCTTTACTCACGGTACTTCAAAAGAGCGCCAAGAATGGTTTATGCGAGGATTTAATACCGGCTCGATCCAAGCTTGTGATACCTTTTCTCAGCGTTAAAATACTCTTTAGAAGTGTGATTGTCGTTAGCTTGCGCTTTAGAAGATGATCACTCGCAATATTTCGCGAAATTTCTGTTATATTGGCAAAGATATTTATAAAATATAAAAGTGATTTCTAAAAAGGCATCTATCCTGATGTTATGGTTAGGGACAATCCGTCAGCTTTTGAGAATCCAAAAATCTTGTATGTTGAGGAGTAGCATGAACATGATACCTTTTAAAAAGACGATATTCATTGCTGGCGCTGCGCTTTTTTTAGCAGCTTGTCAGCCTAATGGCCCTGATATTGAGGCGCTTAAGAAATTAAGAGATGCAGATTCCGGTATCGAGATCACCAATAGCCGGATCAAGTCAGTCACAGAAATCAATGAAACATTATCGCTCTATGATATAGAAGGAATGTTTAAATACCGTGATGGACGTTATCAATATTTAACGGATTTTGGGGATATTAAGATCTATACCCCATTAAATAGTGATAGCACAGAGCCGTTTAATGCAACGATTATTGCGGCAGAAGTGGATAAAAATTGGCAAATTGTCGATGAAAATCTGCCTGAATTTAAAGGACCATTAGGATCATTGCAAGAGGTGGTGACGCACAATACGCTTTTTGCAAATAGTGAAGAGTTAATGCCGGGATTTTTTACCAATGCAGATGGCGTGACTTTTGCCTTAAATGATAAAACGTTAGATAAATATGCGAAAGCTTTAGTCAAAGGGTATGAAGCGAATCTGAAATTAAATCTTGAGCTAGATAAAAAGCTCGAGAAGACAGAAAAAGAGCTCTCAACGCTTCATGGCAAATTAGAGAAGGACGCTGAAAAATCGCTTTCAGATGAGAAGCTCAAAGGGGAAGCTCTAACACAAAAATTAGCAGAGACATTGCCGGCAATTTTAGAAGAGAGCGGTGCTTATCAAACATTAGTGACAGAAAAAGCCCATATTGAAGCAGAGATTAATGCGCTACATCAAGAGATGCCAAAGTTTTGGGAGATGAACGCTTGTTATGATACGGCATATCGTTTCTATGGCAGAATTTGTAATCAAATTACGAGTGCAAACCGTAGCTATCTGCCGGAGATTCGCTATCAAAATCGTCCTGATGCTAAGCTTGAGTTCATGAAGTAATGAGGAAAGTTATTGCGGTAAAAGGTCGGTTTTACTTAGTGTAAGCTAAGGAGTACTGATCTTTTAAATACGTAATTTTATAAAACCTTGGCTTATCAAAGCCGAGGTTTTTCATTATGAAGAGCGAAAGAGGGCTACCTTTGTCATAAATAAGCTTTATAATAGAGCTGAATATTTGGATAGTGATCCTTAATGATTGGGAGTCTTCAAGCCTATTCATCACTCTATTTTATTTAAAACCTTAAGGTATTCAATCAATGTCAATAGAAGCAGTACAAACGCTTGCAAAAGATGATTTCTCAGCGGTTAATCAGAAAATTTTAACAGCACTTCATTCCGACGTCGTGTTGATCAATCAAGTGGGACAATATATCGTTTCATCAGGCGGTAAACGTTTAAGACCATTGATCACGCTTCTTGCAGCAAGAGCGGCGGGTTATGAAGGTGAGGGGCATATTACAGCGGCAGCATTGATTGAGTTTATTCATACCGCAACCCTTTTACATGATGATGTTGTCGATCATTCAGATATGCGCCGTGGTCGTGAAACGGCTAATGAGCTTTGGGGGAATGAAGCGGCGGTTTTAGTCGGTGACTTTATCTATACGCGCTCTTTCCAAATGATGGTGAGCCTTAACTCAATGCCGATTATGAATATCCTTTCTGATGCGACAAACATTATCGCAGAAGGAGAGGTTATGCAGCTCATGAATATTGGCGATCCTGATACGACCGAAGAGAATTACATGAATGTGATTTACTCTAAAACGGCAAAGCTCTTTGAAGCATCAGGCGCAGTTGCCGGCATTTTAACGAAAGAAGCAGGCGGAAAAGATTATGAAAAGGCGCTCGCAACTTACGGCATGTATTTAGGAACAGCATTCCAGCTTGTGGATGATATCTTAGATTATTCTGCAAGTAGCGAAGAAATGGGGAAAAATACAGGTGATGATTTAGCAGAAGGTAAACCAACACTTCCACTTATTTATGCGATGAGAGCAGGCACAAAAGAGGATGCTGCGCTTATTAAAGATGCATTAGTCAATGCCGATATCTCAAAACTAGACTCTATTTTAGAAGTGGTAGAGCGCACAAAATCACTTGATTACACCCATAGCGTTGCAGTAAAACAAGCTGAGCTTGCAATTGAAGCATTAGCTGAATTACCAGAATCAGCTTATAAAGAAGCTTTAAAAACATTAGCAAATTATGCGGTAATTCGTAAGTTTTAAGCCTTTTAGCATTTACAAATAGTGAAGGATGGTGGATTTTCATCATCCTTTTTTGTTGCCGGCAATTTTTTGAAATGATCTGCTAGTAGTCGAGGTTATTTTTCATTTCTTAGATAATTATTGTTGGATACCAAGCTAGGTCTGAGAGGCTTAATCTGGAATATACATCATTATGATTCATAATAATGTATAAAAGAGTATGAAAATCGAGTAATACCATAGATAATTAACCTTATTATCAATTCCTTAAAACAAAGGGGCTCGTCATGGGACAATCTAGACGAAGAACAGAGAAGTGGTTTAATCGTCTTTTATGGATTATTGCAGTGATTTTTGCCGGATTCTTAATTGGGCTTGGCGGTAAAGTGATTGGGGATCTTCCTTTAATGAGTGAGCCTTTGGTATTGGAGAGCTTTTATCAAGAGCCTCAATATACTAAAACAAATGATCAGCTAAGAGAGAAGATTAGGGAGAGAAATGATCTCTCTAATCAAGCAGAGTTGCTCCAAGAATCGATCTCTCTTGAGAAATCAACCTATAAAAATGAGCGAGAAACTTTTGAAAATTGGCTTAAAACTCGCACGGCAACTTTAGATCCGAAGAAGGATAAAGAACTAATTACAAGAACTGAGCATTTAGAGAATATGAATCAGGAAATCTCAACGCTTGAGAGTGAGTATTCAGGATTAATGGTTGCGCAAAAGGAAGTGCAGCAAGCGATGAATACCATTCGCCAAAATATTAATGACATTGAAAGAGATGGGCAAGAGCTGTTTTATAGCGCCATTAAGAAGCAGCAACTCCAAGAGTTTTTAATTCGCTTACTTTTAACCTTGCCACTTCTTGTTATCTCAGCCTATCTTTTTGCCAAACGCCGCAAAGGGAAGTACTGGCCATTTAGTTGGGGCTTTATCTTCTTTTCACTCTTTGCCTTTTTCTTTGAGTTAGTCCCTTATTTGCCAAGTTATGGCGGATATGTTCGATTTGGGGTGGGAATTATAGTCACTGCAGTCGGTGGTTACTATGCTATTCGGGTGTTTAATCGTTATCGTGAACGCCAAAAAGAGGAAGAGTCCGTGAGTGATAGTGAGCGCCGGAAGATGCTCAATTATAGCTTTGTGCTCCAGCGTATTGATAAATCGCTCTGCCCATCTTGTGAGCGAGGGATTAATTACCGAAATCCGGCAATTGATTTTTGCCCTCATTGCGGCATTACCTTATTTAAACGTTGCCCGGCTTGTCATGTTCGTAAAAATGCCTTTTTAAATTTCTGTGCATCTTGCGGGACAAAAGATGATAATGGCGTGGTAAATGAGTAGTAAAAATATGTAAGAAATAACGAGAGAGCGGGATTATCTCCTAAATTATTCTCTCACTATTTTAATGATCAACCCTAGCTCAATAAAGGAGTTTTCAATGAGCAATACCGGTTCTGAAAAAAAAGGAACGCGCCATAAGGAATATGCGGTATTACTAGCAATTGCAGTGATTACGTTTAATCTGTTTTTTGGTAGTACGCAATCGACGGCATTTTTAGTATTGATTAACCTCATGTCATTGGTGGCTATTTTATATAGTGCCTTTAGTGTGGTTAGACATGCCGATATATTCGCTCACCGTTTAGGAGAACCGTACGGATCGCTAATTTTAAGTCTATCAGTTGTTATTTTAGAGGTTAGCTTAATTACAGCGGTAATGTCATCAAGCCCAGGTCCTGGCGCTGATGGTATAGATCCTTATGCTACTTTAATGCGAGATACACTCTATTCACTGATTATGCTTGTCATTAGTGGTTTTGTGGGGATTTCGCTTTTAATGGGTGGTCGAAAGTTTAAAACGCAGCATGTGAATCTTGCCGGCGTAACGCAATATACAACAGCGATTATCCCGCTTGTATTAGTGGTTTTAATCTTGCCAAGTTTCTTAGATGCACAGACTTTCTCGCAAGGGCAATTAATCTTTGTCGCCTTATTGTCAGCTTCACTTTATGCGGTATTTTTGATTATTCAAACAAAAACGCATCAAACACTCTTTATCTATGAGTATGAGGATCAAGATGAGAGTCATCATGGGATTCCTTCAGCCCACTCTAACCTTTGGCATGGTATTTGGCTTGTAATACATCTTGTCTCGGTGGTTGCCATTACTAAAGTCGATTCAGGTCCATTAGAAGCCTTATTGAGTAATTTAAATGCGCCCAAAGCCTTAACAGGATTGATTGTTGCAATCTTAATCTTTGCTCCTGAAGGATTAGGTGCTATTCGTGCGGTCTTAAAAAATGAGCTACAACGTGCGATCAACATGTATTTTGGTTCAGTATTAGCAACGATCTCTCTAACGGTTCCGGCAGTGGTATTGATCTCTTTAATTACAGGGCATGAGATTATCTTAGGGTTACCGATTACCGATGTGGTGCTATTAGGTGGCTTATTTGTCCTTTGCCAAGCAACCTTTGATAGTGGACGCACCAATCAGGTTGATGGCGTTGCTCACCTTGTGATCTTTGGCGCGTATTTAATGTTGCTATTAGGCAGTTAAACTTTAGGACAAATTTTTTAAATATTAAAATAATATGATGAAATCCCCCATTAAGCACTTTGCGGTTAAGCTGTGATCTTAATGGGGGATTTTTGATCTAGGATCTTCGATTTATAGCCGATTTGGATTATAGTAAAATCGGTTTAAAAGTGACTAAACTAGGCTGCCAGCGCATCGGTTATGAGAAGCGAAAGAATCGTTCTATCCGGCATCGTGCAAGCTAATTTGATACACACTCTGTACCCTTAAATACTATTTAAAATAGTGTTTATTAAACCGAATCTACTATATTTCCGGCGTTTGATTTGTAGCATTTCTGCTCTTATGAGAAGCCAAAGCCGCCCATAATAATGGGGATTGTGATGATGGAAAGTAGCGTACTCCATGTAATCATAGAGGCCATCGCATCAGAATCTCCGCCCATTTGTCTTGAGAGAATATAAGCATTGCCGGCACTTGGCATGGTGCCAAATAGTAGGGCAATTGCCGCAGGAAGCCCGGTGATATTAAAGAGAGAGAGTAGTGAAATTGTTAATAGCGGTGTGACAAGGAGCTTTAAGATTAGCGCTAAGCAGACGCCGCTTGTTTTTTTACGATCCATGACAAGAATTAACCCAGCGCCAACCGACATTAAGCTTAAAGGTGTTGCCGTATTCCCAAGATAGAGCATCCACTGCTTAAAGGGGCCTGAAATGGAGATATTTAAGAGGTTCGCGGCAATACCGATTAATACCCCAACAATTAATGGGTTTTTAAATAGGGCAATGATAATTCCCCCAAAGCTCTTCTTGCCACTTTGATTGCTTCCATAAACGTTGAGCACCGAGATCGAGAGAATATTAATCACGATAATCATATAGGCCATAAAAACGCCGGCAATAACGATTCCAGAGCTTCCAAATAAAGATTGTGAGAGCGCTAAAAAGACATAAGAGTTATAACGCACGCTTCCTTGGAAGATAGAGGTAAAAAGGGTGTTCTCAATATTGAAAATACGCTTCATAGGGAAAAGCGCAATCGCAATAATAATGGTCGCAATAAATGCCGCCATCAATCCGCCCCATAATCCAGGCTCACTAAAGTTGGCTTTAGAGACTTCAAGAATTAATAAGATCGGGAAAAAGAGATAGTAAACGAGGGCTTCAATACCTTTCCAAAGATCATTACTTGGAAGCAGTCGTTTCGCAACAAAGCCTGTCATCACAAGCCCAAAAATAGGAATGACAGAGAGAAGAGTTTCTAGCATTTTGAAAAATCCATAGGTGATCACTGCGAGGAATTATTATTGTTTTGTTACTCAAAATTAGCACTAACGCCGAGAGAATCCTAGGGCTATTTAGATAATTGTAGGAAGTCTCTATTTTCCCAATAAAATTTATGTGAATGCTTTATTGGGAATGTTTAATAGATAGAGTCATTCGTTTTTCTGTAGCTCGATTTCTATCGCATTAAAAAGGGTTGTTGCCATAACTTGGTTGTAGTCTGCAATTTGATTCTCATCTATTGAAAAATCAGGGATATCATGGCTAGTTGGATAGCTAGCGCCAATCCACCATAGTTTTTCTATAAGATTCTTTTTAATAAATTTTGGTAAAGCATGAACAGTTTCACCATGATAACGAGTCGCTAATACGCCGATATTGATTTGATCTTTTTTGAGAGCTTTAAGGTGATTATTAACAGTTTCAGCATCATCTCCTGCTGTTGCAACAGCAATGCGTTTATTTGTTTCGATATGCTTAAATACCGCATATCGATCTTGTATTCCCTCTTGTTCTAATAAGCTAGGGTTTAATAGAAGTGTTTCAAAAGATGGATGTGCATTTATGAAGTTAATAAGATTATTTAAAGTGGTGGTTTTGCCACTATTTTTTGCCCCATAATAAGCAATAATTTTTTGAATAGCACTCATAGAAACATCCTATTTAAAATAAAAGAGATAAATAAAAGCCCATTAAACCGTAGTTTAATGGGCTTTGGAAGCACTTTGGAAGATTATCTGATCTTTTTAGAGCTAAAAACGATTATCGACCACTTTTCATCTTCATCCACATGCGGTTAACCGCTTTTTGTGCGCGCATATCGTATGGGCGTTTGATGTGGACATTTTGGAGCGAATCTTCAGATGGGAAGAGGATGGGGTTATCGCGAAGCGCTGGATCTAAGAACTCAAAAGAGGCCTCGTTAGCGGTTGGGAACATGATTTTGTTCGCAGCTTTTGCGCTATTTTTCGCATCTAGCATAAAGTTAATGAATTCATAAGCTTCATCGATGTTTTTCGCATCTTTCAAGATCACCATCTCATCAAACCAGACAATTGAGCCTTCTTTAGGAATGGTGTATTGGATATCATTATCACGACCTGCATCTTCTGCGCTATTTTTGGCAATAAAGAAGTCGCCAGACCAACCAAGCGCCATACAGATATCGCCATTAGCAATAGCGCTGATATATTCTGATGAGTGGAATTTCTTAATGAAGGGGCGAATTTCTGCCATCATCTTCTCTACATTTTCTAAATCTTTTTTAGAAGTGGATTCAGGATCTTGCCCTAAATACATATTGAGGATTGGCATCGTTTCTGCTGGGCTATCGAGCATATAAATGCCACATTCTGCAATTTTTGCGGCATATTTAGGGTCCAGCATTGCCGCTAATGAATCCATTGGGGCATCGGGCGCTACTTCTGCGATTTTTTGGGCATCAAAACCAATGCCGGTCGTGCCCCAAAAGTAGGGAATCGCATAATCATTAATTCCTTCAAAGGTATTGAGCATCTCTAATGCTTTAGGCCAGAGATTTTTATGATTAGGAATTTTATCTAAATCAAGTTTATGAAGTTGATCAGCCTCCATCAGATAAGTCACGGCAAAGTCAGAAGGAACCACGATATCGTAGCCTGAATTGCCGGTGAGTGTTTTTGCTAACAAAGTTTGGTTACTATCAAAGGCATCGGCAATTACTTTAATGCCGGTTTGCTCGGTAAATTCTGCAATCAATTCTTTATCAATATAGGAAACCCAATTATAGATCTTAAGCTCACGCTGTTTCTCTTGTGCCATTGTAAGCTGAGTTAGTCCCATAAAAGCGATTAACATTGTGATACCACGAATGATTCTCATCATGCATATTCTCCTTAGAAATGAAGGGTAATGGCGTAAAACGCTATTTCAAAATTCTGCTTAAGAGCGGAGATGTGCTCTTTAAGTAGTGTAAATAAATTTTTATTAAAACGCTGCTTAAGTTATTTACTTAAGTCATTTGTATAAGTCATGTGCTTATGACGTTAAAAGGGGCTTTTTAACATAAATAAAAGTGAGAAGAAAGCCCCTAACAAGGAAACGATTATCTGTTAGAAATCGGCGGGTTGTTTACACTTCAGTGTTAAAATAATTTTCTAAAACTTCATAAGGCGTTAAACCATTAATACCCTTATGAGGTTTTACTGTGTTGTAATAGTTCAAAAATCGTTTTAGCTTTTTTTTCCGATCATCTGAACTGATAAACTCTTCCTGATTATGCCACATTTCCATGAGTGTTCGAATGACTCTTTCTGCTTTTCCATTCGTTTGAGGGCAAGCTGGCTTTGTAAACTTTTGATTAATCTTATGTGTTAGACACATTTCGACAAAGGCATGTTCTGATGTACCTTTATACTCACGCCCATTATCCGAATAGGTGCATTCTACAGTATAGGGACACTGTTCTAACAGATCCCATCGAAGAAATTCAGCAGCACTAAACTGTGATTTATCAGGATAAATACCGGCATAAAGTTCTCTTGAAAAATCATCAATTCCTACAAATAAATACTCTCTAGTGCGATTTTTAAGATCTCCTTTTAAAAGAGGGAGCCGTTTAGTATCCACATGGACCATCTCGCCAGGATAGTTTTTGTTATAACGTTTAGCCCTCTTTTTAAGTTTCTCTTCAATAGATTTTTCAATCTTTGCAAGACGTTTAATGCCATACTTAATTGTTCTATAACGTTCATTTTTACTAGCTAATGGCACAAACAAGTTCAATCTACCTTGTTTTAGTACTTTATAGATCGTAGGTCTGCTTACCATAAAACGCTCAGCTAGATAGGTTACGGTAAATTTTTCTTGATGATGTAATCGCCAAATCTCTTCTCGATGAAACGGCGTTAATTTTGTTTTTCGATGGATATTCATAACAGTATTTTCTCCTAATACTGTAAACAACGCGATAAAATCCTACAGATTATCTTATGAATGATTAACTTCAATGAGGCAATCGTTTCTCTATTATAACGTATTGAATCAATAATGATTTATTGGGTAAGAGTTAACTATTAAAAGCCTTGGATTATTTACCACTTTTAATTCTCATCCACATCCGTGTGAGCTTCTTTTGACCAGAGAGATCATAGGGGCGTTTAATATGTACGCTTTTTAGAGATTCTTCAGGTGGAAAGAGCATCGTATTGTTTTTTAGCTTAGGATCTAAATACTCAAATGCCGCTAGGTTTGGGGTTGGTGCCATTGTCTTATTGGAAGCTTTAGCACTATTTTTGGCATCTAACATGTAGTTAATAAACTCATAAGCTTCATCGATATTTTTAGCATTTTTTAAAATCACAAGCTCATCAAACCAGAGGATAGATCCCTCTTTAGGAACACTGTATTGGATATCGTGTGATCGGCCGGCATCATCAGCGCTCTCTTTAGCCATAAAGAAATCTCCAGACCAGCCAACAGCAACGCAAGCATCTCCATTAGCAATGGCACTGATATATTCTGATGAGTGGAATTTTTTGATGTAGGGGCGAATATCTTCTAAAACTTTTTGGACATTAGCAAGATCTTGCGGATCGACAGATTCAGGATCTTGTCCTAAATAGATATTAATAAGTGGCGTCATTTCAACGGCGCTATCGAGTAAGTAAATTCCACATTCTGCAATTTTTGCAGCATATTTTGGATCAAAAACGAGCGCATAAGAATCGACGGGCGCCTCTGGTAAAAGCGCATGGATTTTTTGAGCATCATAGCCAATGCCGGTCGTTCCCCAAAAGTAGGGAATCGCATAATCATTAATCCCCTCAAAGGTCGCTAAGCGCTCAAGCGCAAATGGCAATAGATTATGATAATTGGGCATTTTATTAAAATCGAGCTTTAAGAGTTGATCCGCTTCCATGAGGTAAGTCACAGCAAAATCAGAAGGAACGATAATGTCATATCCTGAGTTACCGGTGAGTGTTTTTGCAAGTAAGGCTTCATTGCTATCAACGGCATCGGTGATGACTTTAATGCCGGTTTTTGCTGTAAAGTCATCCATGAGCGCTTGATCGACATAAGAGCTCCAGTTATAAATTTTCAGTTCCCGAGTTTTCTCGTTTGCTAAAGAGAGTGATAATAATCCGCAAAAAGCGACCAGCATCGTTAAATGACGAATGATACGCATGGCATATCCTCCTATCCAATAAAGTGGTGTAAATTGCTTAGCAAGCTAAATAAAATAACAAGAAATCGGCTGGGAATAAAAGCGGAGTTGAAAGCGTCTAACGTGATTTACAAAGATTACGGAAGCTGATTCTAAAGTTAGAATTTTTATAGTTATTGTACAAAGTAATAGGCTTTTATTTCTGCCGAGCGATCAGCACTGATGATGTGCTAAAAAAGAGTTGTAACATGAAATGAGTGAATAGGACAACCGTTATCTAATTCTGAGAAAATATTATTTTTATCAAGTCTTCTCTAAAATAGGGTATATGAGGTTCTATGAGGATTGTCATACCAGATTAATCTAGTATGACAATTATAGAAAAATTTAGCTATTGAAAATCACATTATTGATTAAGAAGATCTTTTAGAACATCTTCTAAAAATAAACCTTCCAATTATTGCAATGATTAAAATGCCGGCGATGAAACCTAGCATCGCAATCACGGAGGCATGTTTTACGAGAAAGGGCGTGTTTCCACCTGCCTTGATAATTTCGATATCTACTCCTGATAATGTAGTTTCTCCATCACCAAAATGCTCGGTAACATAGTTAGTAACAGCTGCGATTTGTTCATCAGATAGCCATGAGAAAATTTCTGTTTCTTCAAGGGAAAATGCCGGCATTAATGTGATGCTTTCATTTAGGGTTGGCTTTCGGTGAACGCCCTCTAAAATAGTAAGAACTAAGTTGGTACGATCAACTCGACCTACCGTACTATTTTGCGTTAAAGAAGGGATACTCTGATCTAAAGCGCCTTCACCTTGAATACCATGACAAGTTGCACAAGCGGCATTATAGAGTAGGGCGCCATCTATGGTTGTATCATCTCGATAAAATGAAGATTGGTTGTCGTGGGGGGGATATTGTTCAAAATCACTCCAAGTGATGGTTTCTTGATTGCTATATTGATAGGCAGGAAGTTTTTGCTCGGGGTTTGCGATGGGAGGAATTGTTTGCAAATACTCGACAATTGCTGTTAGATCTTCATCTTTAAGATGTTGAAAACTATAATCAATAGCATCAGCCATTGGCCCTGCTGCAGATGATTTTCCAAAAGCTCTCCCAGTTTTGAGATAGGTGAATAACTCCTCTTGGCTCCAGCCCCCAATGCCGGAGATTTTATCACTCGTAATATTGGGCGCGTGCCAGCCATCGGCAATACCACCACCGAGATATTGCTGATAATCTTCTGCCATAAACTGATTTCGAGGAGTGTGACAAGTGGAGCAGTGCGTTAATCCATCGACAAGGTATTTCCCACGATTTTGGGATTCAGTCAAGGAGAGATCATAAGTAAGATTGGAATCTTGCGTAAAGAGGAGGTTCCAAATGGGCATAATGCCGGGTAAGTTAAAAGGAAAGGTTAATTGGGTTGTGATAGGAAGCGCTTCATCAATGGGAGTAACGCCTTTCATAAAGTAGTGATAGAGCGCCGTGATATCCTCTTCGTTAATGATAGCAAATGCGGTATAAGGCATCGCAGGATAGAGATGAGAACCATCAGGGCGAATTCCTTTTTTAACAGCTTTAGAGAAATCTTCTTTACTCCAGTTTCCAATGCCATACTGCTTCGATGGGGTAATATTACTTGCAACGATAGTGCCCATAGGCATTTTAAACTCTAATCCACCGGCATATGGCTTATCATTTGAAGCGGTATGACATGCCATACAGTCTCCAAGGATCGAAAGATATTCTCCTTTTTCAATGAGCTCATCTTTAGGACTCTCGGCATTGGCATAAGTGAAACTTAAAGAGAGGAGTAACGTCAGTGCACGCCCATAAATTTTAAAATATTTTTTGAACAAAGATGTCATTTTATACCTCCCTAGCGATGATATCAGCGGTACGAATACCGAGCGCAATAGCGGTAAGAGTTGGATTAACCACGCCACTGGCAGGAATAACCCCTACCGATGCGATAAAGAGATTATCGTGATCAAAGGTACGCCCTTCATGATTGACAACAGAGTTTTTAGGATCATCGCCCATAATTAAAACTCCCATAAGGTGATCATGGTTTTCCCAAGCACTATTAATAGTAAGAGAATCTCCACCCATCAGTTCAGTAATGAGTTGGTACTGTTTTTTAGCCTCTTTGGCACCTCTTATCACATAATTATCGACATCGTAGTTAATTGTAATTCCTGGTAAACCAATGCTATCTTTCCAATTAGGGTTAGGATAGATCCGGTTACTAGGATCAGGTAGTTGCTCAAAGAAGGTGTAGATTGATATCCAGCGGGATGAGAGATCCATAATTCGATCATCGAGTGCTTGCCCCATTAATCCTTCAGAAATCGCCTTTGCTGCAATATCAATCTGGGGATTATTATTGGCAAAGCTATGTTTGTTCGCAGAATATTGAGATCTAAAATCCCCTTCGCGCCATTGATTAATCGTAGCTTGTTGAACAGGACCTCTTCCCATCCACATAGGCTCTTTTGCGAGAAAGTTCATGGAGATTCCCACATGATCCATCAGGTTTCTTCCCACCATATCAGAGGAATTTGCCACATTATTCATAAGGAGCAATTTTGCCGTTTCAAAGCTATGAGCAGCAATCACAAAGGCTTTTGCTTTGAGGGTATATTCTGTTTTATCGGGGGTTAAATATTTAATGGCTTCAATTTTTTGATTGTTTCCTACAATGATTTTATGCACGACAGCTTCCGTAATGAGCTGCACCCCATTTCTCACGGATTTTTCAGCATGGATTGCGCCATTATAGAGGGTGCCAATCGGGCAGATCTGATCACAATTATTATTCCCTTGGCAAGCAGGGCGACCATCATATGATTTTGGGATACGCACGGTGGGTTCGTGAATAACGGCAATGCCGGCAGGAATAAGTGCTTCTTTGATCTTTGTTGTCATGTAAAGATCTGCTTCTGGGGCAATCGGATAGGGTTTAGAGCGTTTGGGGTAAGCCTTACCTGGATAGATGCCAGATTGATCCTCGCTATCAGAACCGGCAACACCGATCGCATACTCAGCACGAACATAATAGGCCTCTAAATCATCATAAGAGATGGGCCAATCCCTGCCAACACCATATAGCGATTGGATCTTAAAATCATTGGGGGTATAACGCCAAGTAGCACCGCCCCAATGAGAAGTGGTTCCGCCAACATGTTTGAGCATTCCCGGCATCATTCGAAAAGAGCCTATATTGTATAAATAGCCTTCTTGGTTACTAGTGGGTGCCCAAGGATTATTGGGGTATGCATTATTGCGATCATAATGGCGTCCTGAATTTTTAAAGTTTTCTAAGAGCTTCCAGCGAGGAACTCTAGGGCCCGCTTCTAGCATAATGACGGATTTTCCTTGAAGAGCGAGTTCATTGGCGACATTGGCGCCCACAGCACCAGAGCCAATGATAATGACATCTGCATCGTAGAGATTATTCATAATGATTACCTTAATAGGTGGATAAAATGGATGGATAAAAAGTTGGGGTTATGCGGTTGGCAGATTCGCCCAATAATTGGTTTTCCAACGGGAGTATCCGGGGATAGGCGTGTATTTTTGGGTGAGTTTAAAGGTTTCTATTTCGGTATAAGTGACAAATCGAACGTTGTCATGTGCTGCTTGTGGTATTGGTGTACCAGCATATCCAAGGTAGAAAACTGCGATGATCGAACGAGCGGTTGTTTGATGCTCTTTCTTAAAGTGAGCATCTTTTTTTAAGGTTTCTATGGATTGAAATTGCTGATCTTTAATGTAGGAGCAAAGAGCATCTGCTTTCTTTTGAAAATTAGGGTCGACTTTGATGAGCGCTTCAAAAGCACGGTCAACAAGCGCCTGATCTAAAGGCTTATTAGTCAGAAATTTTGCTAAAGAGACATTCCTGTTTTCCGTTATATTGAGGGCAAAAGCAGATGGGCTAAGCATCATATAAGCGGTGATAACAGTTGAACTAAAAAGAAATTTACGGCGAGAAAGGGTGGGAATATGGGCGTGATTCATGAGACTTCTCCAAGCGTTTTAAGGTGAGGCAATGTTTTGAAAAATAAGGCTTACATTTAAAACATGGGACAGATCACTGTATTTTTTTATAAATGATTATGATTTATTGTTTCCCCTAAAGAGATTTGCACCCTGAAAATAGATCCCTTATACTTTTAGCCTATTGGTATTCCCCTAGAGGTGCTGTTAAAAACAGCTGAGATTGAAGTGAAACTTCGGGACTCTTATGACCTGATCTAGTTAATACTAGCGGAGGAAAGTGGCGAATCACTGCTTGGTATTTATTTGTCGTGGCTGTGCGAAATCACTTTCTCTGCAATGGAGAATATATGTCTATGTTACATGCCGTCACGCGTGATATTTCTGATATCCCTGATAGTAGTTTAGTGTCGATAATTGAAGCGATTGTGCCTTTTGTCGATTATATTCAGCTACGGGAAAAATCTCGTTCCTCAAAATCCTTAGGATTATTAATTGAAAGCATTCTTGAACGTGGTATTCCCGCAGAAAAGCTCATTATTAATGACCGAGCGGATATTGCGAAAGCTTTTGGGATTCCACGAACCCATCTAACGGAAAAGAGCTTAAGCCTCTCTAAAATGCAAGATGCATTCCCTGAGATGAAATTTGGTCGCTCTTTTCATAGTATTAGCGCTATTACGCGCGAGATCGCTGCTTACGATTATGGCTATTTAGGCCATATTTTTCGTACCTCAGAAAAGAGCTATCCGGCACTTGGAATGGAAGCATTGAGAGAAGCTTCTAAAGAGGCTAAAGAGAGAGGCGGTAAGCTCATTGCGATCGGTGGTATTGATGTCGATACGATAGGACAAGTTTTGCCCTATGCTTCGGGTGCTGCGGTAATGTCTGCGTTATTTCCGGTGGTGAATTATCAGTTTGATGTGGGTAGAGGTTTGCGCCGAGCGAAAGCCCTTCGTGAGATGATCGATCAATCCTACCAATAATCACGATTCTTCAGATTACGTAAGAATACGGGCTTGATGACAGAGTATTGCCGGAATTTGTCACTTTGTTTTGTCATTTAAAAAGAGACGAAAGCATGAATGAATGTAGAGAAATGAAGGAGGTTTTTCAATGAGTATAAAAATTAAAGTTAATGGAGAAGTGTTAATGCTTGATTCCGCTGTCAATACAGTAGAAGCGTTGGTTACACACTTATATCTTGAGAAGAGGCGATTTTTCATTGTCGAGATGAATCGTGAAGTGATTAAGAAAGAGGATTATGCCAAGACCGTGATCGGTTCGGGTGATCAGTTTGAAATTGTCCATTTTGTGGGCGGTGGTTAGGATGGAGAAAAAAATGAGTGATATTTTAAAAATTGGGAATTTCGAGTTTAATTCACGTCTATTTCTAGGAACGGGGAAATATCGTAACTTTTCAGAGCAAAAAGGGGCAGTAGAAGCGAGTGAATCTGAGGTATTAACCTTTGCAGTGCGCCGAATGAATATCTTTGATGATAATCAGCCCGATCTCCTTGAATCTTTAGATCTTTCTAAATATAAATTATTGCCCAATACTGCCGGCGCAAGCACGGCGGAAGAAGCGGTTCGTACGGCAAAGCTTGCTCACGCTTCAGGGCTTTGCGATATGGTAAAAGTGGAGATTATCGGTTGTGCTAAAACCTTATTACCAGATCCTATCGAGACTCTACGCGCCACGGAGATGCTACTTGCTGAAGGCATGACAGTTTTAGTCTATACCTCAGATGATGTGGTGTTAGCGCGTCGCCTACAAGAGCTTGGTTGTCATGCGATTATGCCGGGTGCTTCGCCGATTGGCAGTGGGCTTGGGATTATTAACCCGATTAATTTGCAGCATATTATTGAGCAAGCAACGGTGCCAGTGATTGTGGATGCGGGACTTGGAAGCCCAAAAGACGCCGCATTTGCAATGGAGCTTGGCGCAGATGGTGTTTTGATGAATAGCGCTGTGGCGTATAGTGAAGACCCGATTAAGATGAGCTTAGCGATGAATCTTGCAACTAAAGCCGGGCGACTTGGATATCTTGCTAAACGGATGCCCATGAAAAAATCGGCAACGGCAAGTAGCCCCTTAACAGGGTTAATAACAAGTTAATTGTTTTTAAAAGAGATTAAAATAGAGATGATTAAAGATCGTTATAGCCGCTTAGCTCGATTTCATCGAATCGGTAGCGCTGGCGTTAAGGCTTTTCAGCAAGCTAAAGTTGTGATTGTGGGCTGCGGGGCATTAGGCTCGCAACATGCGGAAACCTTAGCGAGAGCAGGTTTTGGCCGATTAACACTGATTGACCGTGATTTTGTGGAGTATTCAAACTTACAGCGGCAAACGCTCTTTACAGAGCAAGATGCAAAGAGAGCGTTACCAAAGGTTATCGCTCTCAAGCAGCATCTTGCCAAGATTAATTCAGAAATTGAGGTTTTAACTCATATTGCCGATGTCTCTTCTGATAATATTGAAACGTTAATTTCTGGACATGATCTCTTATTAGATGGTACTGATAACCTCTCGCTTCGTATGTTAATCAATGATGCTTGTTATAAGTTACAAATACCCTGGATCTTTGGTACTGCGCTTGAGAGTTATGGCATGAGTTATAACTTTAATTTTCCGGCAAAGGAGAATAAGGATAGCGATGCTGAGGATATCGGCAAGAGTAGCGCGAATATGATTGCCGGCAATCGATTACAAAGCCCTTGCTTAAGATGTTTGCTCGGCTTATTACCATTAGAAAGCTTATCTTCTGAAAAGAGGGATAGTTGTAGCTCAGTGGGAGTAATTCAGCCGATTTTACAGCTAATCTCCGGCATTCAAACAAGTGAAGCGATGAAGTTTTTTGCAGATTTTTCAGCAACTAGAGAAACGCTCTTTACGATGGATCTTTGGGAATTTCACTCTCAGGATATGAATCTTCATAAGCTCAAGGATGCCGATTGCCCAACTTGCGGTGATCATCCGACTTATCCAGATCTTCATGTTAAGAAGAGGGAAGCGCAAAGACTTTGCGGCGATGGCTCCGTGATGATTCGGGAAGTGAAGCCGCTTGATCTTGAAAAAATTAGCACAAAGCTTGATGCCGGCAATATCCATTATCAATATAACGATTACTTTCTCAATATCCATTTAGAGAATAACCGCATCATTCTATTTCATGATGGGCGAGGGATTGTATATGGGGTTGATGACGTTAAGGAAGCGATAGAAATTTATCGTTTAGTTATTACTGATCCATTTCAGTAGATTAAGTCATGATAGTGAAATCAATTTAAAAGTGACTGAATCAGATTGCCGGCGCAGCGATTATGAGAAGCACAAGAATCGTTCTATCCGGTAGCGTGCAAGCGAATTGGATACACTTTGTACCCTTAATATTTTTAAAATAATATTTCTTAATCAAAATTGATTATAAATTGGATGATTCATGCTATTTAAGAAAAACTGAATTTCCTATGTGAGGTAGGTAGGAAACTGAACTTATGCTATTGTTATCCCCATGAAAATAGTGTGAAAATCTATAAAGCAGATAGCTATAATGTCGCTAGGGAATTATAAAAATGAAAAATTTAGGAATAAAAGCATTGTGGAGTGCGGTAGTTTTATCGCTCTCACTAGGTATTGCCAGTGCAGATCAAGCGGTAGATTTAGATAAATTTCGTTTTGATATTGTTGAAATGAAGGATATCGCAAGTCCTACAAAGTTAAAGCATCGTATTTTTTATGAAGCGCCATCCACAGGTGAAAATGCCGCATGGTTTGATGCAGTAAAGCAGGGAAATCTTGAGCTTATAAAGTCTATGGTTGCAAACGGACAAGATATTGAAGCAAAAGATAGCGGAAGCCTTGATCAAACAGCACTTGGCTGGGCGGCATTTATTGGTTATGAAGATATTGTAGATTTCTTAGTAGCGCAAGGTGCTGATCTTTGGGCGACAGATAAGGGCGATGTTTATCATGTGTTAAAATCTGCAGCGCTTGGCAAGAATGTCCATATCGTGAAAAAGATGCATGAAGCATTAAAAGATGAGTACGATATTAACGATACTTCTTATGAAGATGATGGGGAATCATTAGTGATGGTTGCCGCAAGTAATAATCGTATGGACGTTGTGCAATACTTTATTGATGAAGGTGCGGATTTAAATATTGTGACAACGATCGAAGATCCTGCGCGTTTTTCTTATAACCAAAGTGCATTAAGCTATGCTTGCCAACAAGGTTATGAAGAGATGCAGCAACTTTTAATTAAAAATGGGGCGGTTAATCATCGTACTGGCGATACGAGCTGTCAGTAATTAATTAAATATGAGCTTGTCATCATATTGAAAAGTTAGAGATTTGATATTTTAAATCCCAGATACCAAAGTGGTTCTGGGATTTTTTTATGTTAGTAACAATAGCGAAAAAGAAGCACAACAATCGTTCTATCCGGCATTGTGCAAGCTAGTTTGATTCACATGCTATATTTTTACTGGCATCAATTACTTAGCATAGATTAATAATCGTCCTTTGTAAGGAGCATTATTAACAGGCTCCGATAATCTAATATGCTCTTGCAATGTAAAGCCATATTGCGCCATCTCTCTTGTAAAGTGATTGTGATAGCCTCGGCTAGGATCAATCACCCATACCGTACATTTTTCATCTGCAAATTGATGGATAAACCTCGCAACTTCAATTGCGGCATTGGGTTCATATAACACATCGCTGGCAATAATATGTTGATAATGCCCCGTTAATAGCGGTGCATTGGTATCTGCTAATGATGGAATAGGAACATTGCCCCATTGCGCGTGCTTAAAACGAATAGCAGGAAGATCATTGAGTTTTGCATTTTTAGCAAGGAACTTGCCAGCAAGCGGATGGCGATCACTGGCGGTGATATTATACCCAAGTGATTGCGCTGTGAGGCTTGCTATACCAAGTCCACAGCCGATCTCTAAGAGATGATGATCTTCTGGGGTAGGATATTTGAGAAGCTTTAAAGCAAGCTGAACGCTCGAAGGCCAGAGCATGCCAAATATAGGCCATGCGGCACTACAAATCCCAAGACGTTTTGCTTGGTCGAGAGGATCATAAAACTGTTGCTGATCCAAAAGGGACTTGATCGTGAAACTTAAGTCATGATTAATTGCGACGGATTGTCGTTTTGTTTCATAAGGTATCGTATTCATGGATTTTTGCGTTAAAACAAAAACTCCTTTAATTGCTAATATGTAGGATTTTATCGCGTTGTTTACAGTATTAGGAGAAAATACTGTTATGAATATCCATCGAAAAACAAAATTAACGCCGTTTCATCGAGAAGAGATTTGGCGATTACATCATCAAGAAAAATTTACCGTAACCTATCTAGCTGAGCGTTTTATGGTAAGCAGACCTACGATCTATAAAGTACTAAAACAAGGTAGATTGAACTTGTTTGTGCCATTAGCTAGTAAAAATGAACGTTATAGAACAATTAAGTATGGCATTAAACGTCTTGCAAAGATTGAAAAATCTATTGAAGAGAAACTTAAAAAGAGGGCTAAACGTTATAACAAAAACTATCCTGGCGAGATGGTCCATGTGGATACTAAACGGCTCCCTCTTTTAAAAGGAGATCTTAAAAATCGCACTAGAGAGTATTTATTTGTAGGAATTGATGATTTTTCAAGAGAACTTTATGCCGGTATTTATCCTGATAAATCACAGTTTAGTGCTGCTGAATTTCTTCGATGGGATCTGTTAGAACAGTGTCCCTATACTGTAGAATGCACCTATTCGGATAATGGGCGTGAGTATAAAGGTACATCAGAACATGCCTTTGTCGAAATGTGTCTAACACATAAGATTAATCAAAAGTTTACAAAGCCAGCTTGCCCTCAAACGAATGGAAAAGCAGAAAGAGTCATTCGAACACTCATGGAAATGTGGCATAATCAGGAAGAGTTTATCAGTTCAGATGATCGGAAAAAGAAGCTAAAACGATTTTTGAACTATTACAACACAGTAAAACCTCATAAGGGTATTAATGGTTTAACGCCTTATGAAGTTTTAGAAAATTATTTTAACACTGAAGTGTAAACAACCCGCCGATTTCTAACAGCTAATAATTTAATCACTATCTCAGGCTATTGAAAATAAAGCTACTTTTAAATGCCCTTAAACCGGGATGAAACAAAGATTAATAGTAATTTTAAGTAGGGTAATAGCGGGCTTTTCATCAGCTGGTAGCCTGATAAAATGATAGAAGCCTTCGTATCTTTATGATTTACATCAAATTATGATTTGTTAGTAAAGTTGATTAGACAACTTTAAGAATGGCTTAAGTTAACAGAGATAGGATTTAGCCAATAATTGATAAAGGTTTCTTTGATCGATTATCTGTTTTTGATATCAAGCAGTACGGTGTAAAGGGTTTTAACGGATATAGAGCTCTTGCAATAACAGAAAGCAGTTTGAATATAAAAGAGAAAGATTATGAGCAGAGAAAAGATGATTGTATGGGGCGTTTTATTATTTTCCATACTATTGTGGGGGCTAGATGTATTAGTAACTTATAACATTGGTGATTGGAGCGTTTGGCTTTGGCGTAAAGAGATGATCAACCTAACGGGCGTGATTTGCTTAGTATCTATGGGGATTATCATGCTCTTAGCATTAAGGCCCAAGTTTTTAGAAGGGATATTTCAAGGGTTAGATAAGACCTATTATGTCCATAAGTGGTTAGGGATCTTCAGTGTCATTGCGGTGGTGCTTCATTATGGTGCAAAGCTTAGTAAGACGGTGTTACAGCAATTTTTTGAGCGAGGAGCAAAGTTACAAACATTTCGTATTGAATGGATGGAAGATTACCGTAGTCTGGCAAAAGATACCGGAGAAATCCTCTTTTACCTCTTTTTAATCATGTTAGTAGTGACGCTATTACATAAGATTCCCTATCGGATTTGGCGTGTGATTCATAAGGGAATGTCCCTTCTTTTTTTAGCGGTGATCTTCCATACCATTATTCTATCGCCGGCACGTTATTGGGCGGAGCCTGTAGGAATAGTTTTCATCGTCTTTATGGTGATTGGCGGCTATGCTGCGATGGCATCGCTTTTGGGTGCTATTGGCAAGAAACGTCGTTTTGAGGGAGAAATTATCGGGCTAGCACAAGAAGCAGATATTACAATTGTGACCTGTAAAGTGGATGAGAAATGGCAACATGAAGCAGGGCAATATGCGTTTATTCAGCATAAAGATTCAAAGGAAAAACACCCTTTTACGATTGCTTCGGTGGTTAATAGTGATCATGAGATTCGTTTTGCGATTAAATCTTTAGGGCACTATACCTGTAAAATTCAAGATGAGTGGATGATAGGAGATAAGGTAAAAATTGAGGGGCCTTATGGCAGGTTTTCCTTTGAAAATTCTCAGCTTCCCAAACAGATTTGGATAGCCGGCGGTGTTGGTATTACTCCATTTATTGCTTGGCTTGAATCGCTTCAAGGGCAAAAAATCTCTAAAGAGATTACGCTGTACTACTGCGTTAAAGATCATGAGGAGTGCTTAGTTCTCGATTATTTAATAAAACTTGCTAAAGAGAGTGGAATTCTTTTAAAGATCCATTGCAGTAAGGAAGAGGGATATCTTAATCCAGAGAATCTCTCGATAGATGAAGAGACTTCCATTTGGTTTTGTGGTCCTGCAGCATTTGCCGGCAAGCTTGAGCAAGCGGTTAGAGCGAAGGGGTTATCTTTATCGGATCACTTTCATCGAGAGTATTTTAATATGCGTTAAGCTCTGCAAGCAGAAATTAAGAATATATAAAGGCAAAATCGCTTAAACCCCTGTAAATGGCGTTGGCGTTAAGCGATTTTTATTAAAATCACGTATATAAAAATGTTTAACTATAAAGCTATTTTATAGTTTAGTCGTAAGTGGTGTGATACCACACCATTGAGCGATAAACAGAGCGATAGTTTTTGTTATTAATTTTAGTGAATCAATATGGACTCGTTCATCAAATCCATGAATATCTAGAGATTTTGGACCATAGACTAGCGTAGGCATATCCCCATAGATCACAAATACACGTGCATCTAAGTAACCCGGCGTTGTAAAGCTCTCTAATTCACTTG
This sequence comes from Ignatzschineria rhizosphaerae, assembly GCF_022655595.1. Classification (NCBI taxonomy): domain Bacteria; kingdom Pseudomonadati; phylum Pseudomonadota; class Gammaproteobacteria; order Cardiobacteriales; family Ignatzschineriaceae; genus Ignatzschineria; species Ignatzschineria rhizosphaerae. The sequence continues at coordinate 2,054,182 of NZ_CP093379.1, read as the reverse complement.
AAAAAGCTTGGCGGTGACAATCTCGTAGCGTATTTTCGGCATCAGATCCTTCTTCAAGAACGTAACCCTCTGCATAAAACCCATTAAAAGTTATTTTTGGGGGAATTCCGGCAAGTTTAGGATCAGTTGACACCTCTTTTAAGCACGCTTCAATTTGTGAGCGAGCTTCATCAGCAGTCATTCCTGGATAGATTGCAGTTCGAACATCAAACTCACACCAAGGTGGTACTGTTGAAGCCCAGTCCCCTCCTTCAATTTTACCGATATTAAAATTAATAGGATGATCTAAATGTTCAAAATGGCGATGTTGATGGTGTTCGCTATTCCATTTTGTCTCTAATTTACGTAGTGCTGCAATTGTTGTATAAGCGGCATCTATCGCATTAAATCCATTTCCCATTTCACGGGTATGTGTTGGAAAACCTTGTACTCTAACTTTAAACCAAAGAACCCCAACATTGGCTCGAACTAACATATTTTCTTCAGGTTCAGGGATGATGACAGCATCTGCTTGATATCCACGAAGAAGCGCTGCAAGAGCTCCATTTCCGGTGCATTCTTCTTCAACAACTGATTGAAAATAGATAGGTGCTGAAGGTTCATAACCAATGGCTTTTAACGCATCAAACGCAAACAGATTTGCAACTAAACCCGCTTTCATATCAGCAGAGCCACGTCCATAAAGCCAGCCATCAATTATTGCAGGTTCCCATGGAGATCTTGACCACATTTCTTCAGGACCTGTGGGAACAACATCGATATGACCATTGAGGATGAGGGATCTACCTAATTGTGTTTCTGGCCGATAGCTTCCTACTACGTTAAAAGCATTTTCATAAGAAACATCAACAGGACCAAATCCTGGGTGTGATTTAATGTCATCAATATCGATTTTCCAACGATCCATTGCAAGTCCTCGCTGACGCATGGCTTCATATAAAAAATCTTGAGCAGTATGTTCTTGCCCCCTCAAGGAGGGAAATCGGATTAACTCTTGGGTAAAGGCTAATTGTGCATCAAAGTGATGATCAACAGCACTCATAATTTTTTTTATTAACTGGGGATCTAAGGGAGTATTAGATTGATGCGTATTCATAAATAATTTTCCTTATTCAAATATTTAAAATAACAATAGGGATCATGTTGGTTGTAGGAGGATTAGATCATGTTGTTGTTTTTGTAAAATCCTTGTCTAACGTGTATGAGTTATCACCTTTATCGCTTGAGATTAGATATTGGGTCAATTAATGCTTTTTAATAATTAACAGTAATTAAGCTAATGTTGATTTGTTGCGCAATAAATATTTATTTGTTAAATGTTTAGATAGGAGTGCATTAATTTAAAAACAGGCATAGGTGGTGCTTTTGTTTAAAAGCAAGGAGGTGGGTATGGGGAACAATGATAAGATTATAAATCCCTCGTCACGGGATAATCGTCTTAATGAGAGATTAGATTGGAATTTATTGCGGACATATTTGGTAATTGTACAAGAAAGAAGTATTAGCGTAGCGGGGATAAAGTTACATCTCACGCAATCTGCCGTAAGCCAGGCATTAAAGAGACTGGAAGATCATTTTGGAAAGCGTTTAATTGAGAGGCATGGTACGAAGTTCTCCATGACAGCTGCAGGTTTAAAAGTTCAAAAAGCAGCTGAGAATATCTACGGGAATATTTCTGAATTGATTAGTGAAGTGTCACAATCTAAGGAAGAAGCTGTAGGTAAGGTACGATTATTGTGCGCAAGTCGTATTCATTCTATGGTTTATGATGAATTTTGGGGTGAGTTTCATCGCATGCATCCCAGAATTGAGATTCAAATAGAAGTTCTTCCGAGTCGTGATATTGTGAATCTTCTTCAACAACGTACTGCAACTGCGGGAATTGCCCTTTGCCGAAAAATACCTTCTAAAATAGAATCTAAAGTATTTTTAACGCAACGATATGCTCTTTTTTGCGGGAAAAAACATCACTACTTTGGTAAAGAAGATTGTCAAATAGAAGATTTAATTAACGAAAATTTTGTCTCTTTTACAAGTGATGCATTAGGAGATAGCTTATCTCCCTTAACCATTTTTAGAGATCAAAAAGGATTTTCAGGAAATATAGTAGCAACATCAACTCATCATGATGAGGTTAAAAGATTGTTAGTTGCAGGTTTAGGAATCGGCTGTCTTCCCGAGCATAGTGTACAACAATATGTATCTGAGGGGTTGCTTTGGCGTTTACCGCCAGAAGAGGGTGTTTGTACAACGGAGCTTCATTTTCTATGGCATAAAGATGCTTATAGAAGTAGTGCAGAGACAATTTTTATTGAAGCATTTATTGAATATATGGAGAAATATAGCTTATCGCAGCGCTTGTTAACGAAGTTGATATAAAATTTTAAGTGATCGATGTAAGCAAAAGGGACGAATTAACCTGCATTAAAAGGAAAATCCTTGTATCCTATAGCGATTCTATCGCACTAAAATTAAGATCCCACTTTTGTGGGATTTTTTGACGAGCGTGAATGAGATGAAGATTCCCTTTTAGCTTTTGAAATTTTGAGAATATGAGCCTGTTATCCCACGAATTAGAATTATTAAGTCCTGCCCGAAATGTTGAAATTGCGCGAGAAGCCATTATTCATGGTGCGGATGCTGTTTATCTTGGCGGGCCTGAATTTGGTGCGCGTCATGCAGCAGAGAATGATGTGGCTTCTATTGCAAAGCTTACAGGCTTTGCCCATCATTTTAATTCAAAGGTTTTTATCGCCCTTAATACGATTTTGCACGATAATGAGCTCGAAGGCGCGCGTAAGCTCATTTATGAGCTATATGATGCCGGCGTTGATGCGTTAATCGTGCAGGATATGGGAATTTTAGAGCTCGATATTCCACCAATTGAATTACATGCTTCAACACAAACCGATATCCGTACTCTAGATAAAGCAAAGTTTATGGCGGATGTAGGTTTTTCACAGTTGGTATTAGCACGAGAATTAAGCCTAAAAGAGATTCGTGCCATTCATGAAGCTCGCCCAAATACGGCGTTAGAGTTTTTTGTGCATGGGGCGCTGTGTGTCGCTTTCTCTGGGCAATGCTATATCTCACATGCCGATACGGGGCGATCTGCTAACCGTGGGGATTGCTCGCAAGCTTGCCGTTTACCTTATACCTTAAAAGATAGTGAAGGGCGGGTTATTGCTTTTGATAAGCATCTATTATCGATGAAAGATAATAATCAATCTGCCAATATTGATCAGCTCATTGAAGCGGGGATTCGCTCTTTTAAAATTGAAGGGCGTTATAAAGATATGGCGTATGTGAAAAATATCACCGCGCATTATCGCCAACTCATTGATAGCTATATTGAGCGTAACCCAGAGTTTACTAGATTATCGCACGGTAAAGTAATGCATCACTTTATTCCAAACCCTGAAAAAACCTTCCATCGTGGCAGTACGGATTATTTTGTGAATGCACGTAAAGGCGATATTGGTGCGTTTGATTCTCCTAAATTTGTGGGATTACCGATTGGGGAACTACTCGATATTAAGAAGAACTTTATCGAAGTGAAAACCACAGAACCGCTAGCAAATGGCGATGGCTTAAATATCCAGATTAAGCGAGAAACTGTTGGTTTTGCCGTAAACCGTGCTGATAAAATTGGCGAGAATCATTACCTTGTTTATCCCAATGAGATGCCGGAAGCCTTTATTGCAGAGCGGGCGAATATCCAAAAGAAACACCCACTTAATCGCAACCATGATCAAGTCTGGAGCCAGTTACTCACGAAAGAATCCGCTGAGCGTCAATTAGAACTCTCCTTAATGTTTAGTAAAAATGTAGATAATATCTATCTTTTAGAGCTTTTCACAAAAGAGGGGCATTATGCGGCGAGTGAACTTGTGGGAGATTTTGAATTAGCAAATGATGCGGAGAAAGGCTTAGCCAATTTAGAGAAAAATCTTACAAAATTTGGTGGTACAGGATTTGAGCTGACTGATGTGCAAATCAGTTTAGCGGAGATTCCTTTTATTCCGGCAAGTGTGGTGAATCAACTGCGTAGAGATGCGATTTTGGGGCTAGAAGAAGCGATTCAAAATAATTATGTTCGCGGTTCACGCCGTGAAAAGGTTGATCCACCGGCAATCTTCCCATTTGAGAAGCTCACGTTTTTAGATAATGTGTATAACCAAAAGGCGCGTGAATTCTATCATAAGCATGGCGTTACAATGATTGAGCCTGCCTATGAAGCGCACGAAGAGCTTGGGGAAGTGCCGGTAATGATCACCAAGCATTGCCTGCGTTTTTCTTATAATCTCTGCCCGAAACAAACTATCGGTGTTACTGGTGTTCAAGGTCAAGTAAAGCCAACGCCTTTAACGTTAAGTCATCAAGGGGAAGAGTACACACTTAAATTTAATTGCCGCCCTTGTGAAATGCATGTGATGGGGAAAATTAAAACACATGTGTTAAAACAGCCCCAGCTCGGCTCTGAGTTAAAGTAGCGCATTGTTTTTTGATGATGGAATGAGTAAAAATCCTGAATAAAGCAGAACTATTCAGGATTTTTTATTGCCCAAGAAAATCATCCATCTGTCCTTTAAGAAAGCTTAAACACAGATCACTATTCGCCTCTAGTTCTTCATGAATAAATTGGAGCTGTGCTTGATGATCCCGCTCTATCTCCGCTTTTGGAGTTCCCAATAACATGAGCATCTCATTTTTTTTAGAGTACATGATATTTAACTCACGGCAATAACCGGTAAGGTTTTCATCGAAGTAGAGCGGTTTTTCTTCGGCGCAGCCGATTAATAAACCTATTGTGAGTAATATCAGGATAATTTTTCTTGGCATAGGGACTCTTTTTCATGATTGACGCTAAGGGGTCATTAAAGATGATTATAAGAATATTTGCGAGCTAATATAGGGCATATATCAAAATCTATAGCGTTGGGGGATTAAGCTTTTTCTAAAACCAGCTCAATGGTATCAAGATTATGAATATACTCTTTACGGTAATCCCAATGATTTTGAAGATCAGCCCAAATACGTAGACGATTAATGGCGACTTGAACGTAGTACTTATACTCTTCTTCAATGAGTCCTTCATCTACTAATTGCCCGAGTGCGGTTGCGATAATGGTTGTATCGAGAGTGAAGATATATTGTTGATCATCAAAATCAGGATCATTGATTTGTTGGAGAATCTTTTCATGATGGACAAGATTTTCCTCATTATAATCTTCATAGTTATCAAACTCACCCACACTTTCAATAATCCAAGCGATACAAAATCCCACCGAAATATCGGGATTTTCAAGGCGCCATTCTCGAAATTCAGAGAGCGCCTCAAAGCCTTCATCTGAGCCAAAAGGGGCTAGCTCATCACCTATATCCCAGAAGAAGTCTTCGGTCATTAAAGCTTGGGCTTTGGGATGGGCTTTCTCTTTTTCAAGGTCACAATAAATGTCAGTCTCCATGGAGATACTCCTTTAAAAAAATGGCGTGTTATTAATATGAAGTATTTTCATTATAAAAGTGATGGATAAAATGTTATACGATTATTTAAAGCACGTGACAATCTAAATGTTATGATTATTTTTTTTTAGTTGATGATTGATCTCTCTGGATAGGAAATGTTTAACGTGAAACGTTTTATAAAGTGGTTTATCTCCATAGCTTTGATATTTTTGGTGCTTGCCGGTGTGATAGGAGGGATCTATTTTAAAGATCGTTTGTGGTTAATTGCTAAATATTTTGAAAGTGGTCAAAAATCGCCGATAGAGATTGCAAAAGAGGAAGATCCACAGTTTTCTCCGGTGGATTTAACAGTGAGAGCCCATGAGGCTTATGAGTATGCTAAAAACAATGGCTTTGACCTTGAGCATGCGGTATTAATCGATTTTGGTCGACATTCAGGAAAGAACCGTTTTTTTGTGTGGAATTTTAAAGAAAATCGGGTAGAGATTGAGAGTCTAGTTGCACATGGTTATGGCAATACAGGTTATGAAAGTAGTAATCAGGAGATTGTCTTTAGTAATATTCCCAATAGTTATACGTCTTCCTTAGGAAAGTATCGCTTAGGTGAACGATCATGGAGCCGATGGGGTATTAATATCCATTATAAGATGCATGGTTTAGAAGCAACAAATGATAAGGCTTTTGAGCGCTATATTGTTCTACACTCATTTAAGCATGTTCCAAATGAAGAGGTTTATCCCGCCTATTTACCAATGGGATTTAGTCAAGGTTGCCCGGTGATTGATGATGACACGATGCGCAAGGTCGATGCATTATTGCAGACAAAAGAGAAGCCCGTATTGATGTGGATTTATTACTTAGAGTAATGAGCATAGAGTCATCATTGCTAGATAGAATTCAGAGATAGGACTTATAGAGAGGCCTTTTATAAAAAAAGATCACGCATATTGGTGATCTTTTTTTGTAGAGATAGCTAAAACTCTTAGTGCAATATTTGTTTTCAGATCTATTTTGAAATAGTTATTTTAGATACTGAAAGACTAATCCACAACAAAGAAGTTAAGGATGCTAATGCTTCCACTTGTATTGCCAAAAGTTACAGAAGTCTGGTCATGAAGTTCGTTATAGGCAGCATTAAATGAATAGTCCATTTTCTCTCTGCCATCTTCTGTAATCGTAAATTGCTCGTGATATTCCTGTCTCATTTTATGAAATTCAGTAATTGATTTCATGCCAAAGAGTTGATCTTTTTGATCCATTACAGCTTTAGGGTCGGTAAGTTGAAACCAAGCATTAATGTCATTTTGTAAGTTAACAAGATGAGATTTAAATTTTTCCCCTTGAACAGAATCTACTTTTGTTAAAGCAATTTTGTAAGGTACATAATCTTGATAGGCTCTTTTATCGAGGATGATTTTGATATCACTATCAGAGAATTCTTGTAGATACTCTTTAATATAATCTTGTGCCCTAAAGAGCTTTTTCTTTGTGGTTTGAAAAGCGCCAGCTTGGTAGTTAGGATCGTTTAAAAGCAGTCTGTTTTGACGGGTTACGACCGGAGAATAGAGTTCGACCTCTTCAGGAAGCTCTTCATTTAAAAAATAGTCCCAGCTAGCTTTTGAATATTCCATAAAGAGATCATTATGGACAGAGAAGGGAACCTCGATCTCTTCTTCTACGTCATCAATCTCAAAGAGGACTTTATGGTTATAAGTATTACTGAGCCATTCAAGGTAACTATCTGTCGCTCTTGCATCGGTGTCGTCGATATAGATCATGTGATTAATCACATAGGTGCTTTGGGTAGGATTAATAAAGGATTTGTTAGCGCTTGAATTTTGGACAAAGAAGTGAATATTCTCACCATTATAGGTAAGTGAATATTCTCACCATTATAGGTAAGTGCATGTTTACCCCAAGTGAGATTAGCAAAGATTCCAGATTCTGCTGGGATTTGATAAGTGCTCTCGTCAATAGTGACGTGGATCTCTGCATTAGTAGGATTATCAATCCAAAAATCATGGCTAGTAGATTCAAAACAACCGGCTAAGCTGATAGTTAAAAAGCTCAGGAGTATGATCTTAAAGGGATGGTTGAAAATTTTCATAATAATATTGCTCTATAATTATCTTATCAATAATAGGAGTTTGAATATTATCCTATTAATTTTAAATAAATATATAGAAATCAAAAAGATCGCTTTAAGAATTGTTTGTTATCAAAGAAATGCTTTTAAATTGCAATTAAGGGAAGTTAGGAGCCGTTAAGGGCAATATTTTAATCCTGTTTCGATCATAGGTTTTAAGAGCATGTCTTGTGTCTCTTTTTTATTACTCCAAAGAATTGGTGTGAGAGATGGCTCTAAAATAAGCTCTTTAGCACGCTTATGGGCAATATCGTTAAGTGGCCAGAGGGTTTCATTAATCCCATCAAATAGCACTAATGTTTGATCACCAAAGCACCAAAGAGTCAGTTCTGTGATTTCTGGTTTAAAAGGCCAATACATAGGTTCTGGTACGTCTTCTATTTTAAGAAGACCAATAGGCTTTACTGTATCAGCTGCTGAAAGATCAAAGAGGGAAACAGATAGGAAGAGTAATCCTAGAAGTTTCTTCATGAAAGAATTCTTTTTGAGAATATGTTATGACAATGTTTGGGGCTCATTCTAGCATTGTTTTGATTATCTTGTTGTTTATCTTGTTGATTATTTGGGTAGGTGGTTGGTCGTTTTGTTTTAGTAAAAGAAAAAGGGAAGCCTAAAGGCTTCCCTTGTATCATTTTATGATGGTTTAATTGTTAGAAATCGGCGGGTTGTTTACACTTCAGTGTTAAAATAATTTTCTAAAACTTCATAAGGCGTTAAACCATTAATACCCTTATGAGGTTTTACTGTGTTGTAATAGTTTAAAAATCGTTTTAGCTTCTTTTTCCGATCATCTGAACTGATAAACTCTTCCTGATTATGCCACATTTCCATGAGTGTTCGAATGACTCTTTCTGCTTTTCCATTCGTTTGAGGGCAAGCTGGCTTTGTAAACTTTTGATTAATCTTATGTGTTAGACACATTTCGACAAAGGCATGTTCTGATGTACCTTTATACTCACGACCATTATCCGAATAGGTGCATTCTACAGTATAGGGACACTGTTCTAACAGATCCCATCGAAGAAATTCAGCAGCACTAAACTGTGATTTATCAGGATAAATACCGGCATAAAGTTCTCTTGAAAAATCATCAATTCCTACAAATAAATACTCTCTAGTGCGATTTTTAAGATCCCCTTTTAAAAGAGGGAGCCGTTTAGTATCCACATGGACCATCTCGCCAGGATAGTTTTTGTTATAACGTTTAGCCCTCTTTTTAAGTTTCTCTTCAATAGATTTTTCAATCTTTGCAAGACGTTTAATGCCATACTTAATTGTTCTATAACGTTCATTTTTACTAGCTAATGGCACAAACAAGTTCAATCTACCTTGTTTTAGTACTTTATAGATCGTAGGTCTGCTTACCATAAAACGCTCAGCTAGATAGGTTACGGTAAATTTTTCTTGATGATGTAATCGCCAAATCTCTTCTCGATGAAACGGCGTTAATTTTGTTTTTCGATGGATATTCATAACAGTATTTTCTCCTAATACTGTAAACAACGCGATAAAATCCTACAGTTTAATTATTTTCTTAAAATTAAGAGAAGAAGTTAATAAGGTACGTATGGTAAGGGATGGAAACAATGTCGATCAATACTGCGCCACTTAAAGGAACGATCATTAAAGCCTTAGTTGAGATGAGCTTATAGCGGTCACAAACAGAAGTCATATTGGCCATCGCATTTGGCGTTGCACCTAACCCATGGCCTAAAAGCCCTGAGCACATGACAGCAGCATCATAGTTTTTACCAAGGAGTCGAAATACCACAAAAATAGTCATCAGAAGAAGGGCTATCACTTGAAGGGCAAGGATAATAAAGAGCGGTAACGCAATTTCACTAAGCTCCCAAATTTTTAACGACATCATTGCCATGGTAAGGAATAACCCGAGAGAGGCGCCGGAGATAAGATCAATACTTTTTTCTTGAATCTCGACAACTTTTAATCCATCGTTGACATTACGAACAACTACTGCAACTAACATTGCCCCAACATAACTTGGTAATGAGAAGCCTGTTACTTCGGTAAAGTAATTTGAAAGCGCTCTACCTGCCACCATAATTAGGAGGATAAGGGCAAGCATCTTTAAAAAGCCCGTTGTATCCACGATCGCTGGAAGGGGCTGGCCTTTTGTGCTCATTGGCATGTGCAGGTCATCGTTAGCTTCAATTTTAACGTTGTGTCTTTTAATAAGGTAGCTTGCAACAGGGCCTCCAAGTAAGCTACCGGAGATAAGTCCAAATGTTGCCGCAGCAAGTGCTGCAATAGTCGCTGAGCTGTGTCCTAACTCTTCTGCCATACCGCCAAAAGCTGCCGCGCCGCCATGACCCCCTGTGAGAGAAACTGCGCCCGCCATTACGCCAAGAACAGGATCAATCCCAAGCGCCATTGCGATCCCAACACCAAAGGTATTTTGGAAAAAGGCAATAAACCAACAGACACAGAGATAGATAAAGAGTAGTTTTCCTCCAGATTTTAAGATCTTAAAGCTTCCCCCTAATCCGACAGTGGTGAAGAAGGCAACCATTAGATAGCCTTGAATACTGGTATCAAATTGAAATGACGCCATATCCAAGATTTTAAGAATCCAGATCAAAATACTGACTAAAAATCCCCCAATGACGGGAGAGGGAATGCAGAACCTTTGTAACCAATTGACACGTTTTTTTAATTCACTCCCAAAAAGTAAGCAGAGAATAGTAAGGAGTAGGGTACTTAAGACATCAAACTCAAAGACCATGAGAAATCCTCCCGGATTTAAAGATTATTATTAATATATTGATAGACGATAAAGGCTGCGAGTTTGGCCGTTCGGTTGTCGATATCAAATTGAGGGTTACATTCAGCAATATCGAGCAAAATTACTTTCTTGGATGCTGTAATTGTATTGAAGAGGGTTTCAAAAGCTTCTAGGGAGAGCCCTTTTGCGGCTGGTGCACTAACTCCTGGCGCTAGATATGCCGGAAATACATCAAGATCAACGGTAATGTAGAGATAATCCATGCGATCAATAAAGGCTTGAACGTGGCTTAGCGCTTCATTAATTTTGTGTGGTGCGAGCGCTTTATCGAGAATATAAGTCACTTCAAGCTCATCTGCGGTATCAAAAAGGATGCGTGTATTGCCATGCTCAGCAATCCCAAGACAGAGATAGTTAAAATCAATATTGTGCGATTTTGAGAGGTTTGCAGCATTTAAAAAAGGCGTGCCGGAGGTAACAACATCTGCCTGACGAAGATCAAAATGGGCATCGAAGTTAATAATGCCGAGTTGGAAGGGCTTATTCTGTGTTAAGAGATGATTAAAAGCACCTTGAAAGCTACCAAACGCAATTTCATGACCGCCGCCCAGGACAATAGGCAGACTCTTGTCACTTAGAACTTGTTGAATCTTATCCGCAAGCACTTTTTGAGCGGCTTCTAAGTCTTCATCTTCACAAATGACATTCCCTGCATCATTGAGGGTAAATGAGCGGTGAACAGGTAAACTTGCGAGTTGCTTACGGATATGGTTAGGACCATTCTTAGCGCCTAAACGTCCTTGATTACGGCGAATACCTTCATCAGATGCAAAGCCTAACAGGGTAAAATCAGCCTTTTCTTGCTGATTGATGATTTGAAAAAAACGGCGATGTTCGGCAGTATCGCCATCAAAGCGGCCTTCCCATCTAAAAGGTATATTGTCCATAATCCACTCCTTGAGATCAATTATGATTAATAATGTCAGTAATGTGATGCGCTGCTGTCATCACAAGTTTAATAAATTCTGGCTCTTTATCTTGAGAGCGAAAATAAGGGGCCATTAATGTGACAACTGCGGCCGTCTGTTTTTGGCGAAATATTGGGGCAGAGATTCCGAGAACACCCTCATCTATCTCCCCGACACTTCTGCCGTAGCCACATTTTTTAATAGCTTCAAGATCTTTTATAAGCAGCGCTTTTTCAGCTTGCTGATCTTGACGAAAGTATTGCGCTAATATTTTTGTTTGTAGCGCTTTATCGTAAAAGGCTAAGAGTGTTTTTCCGCTAGCACCTTTAATTAAAACATCCCCCTTTCCAGGGATAAATGAGCATCGAAGGGCTTGTTTACTCTCGATCATCGAAACACAAATGCTTTTTGATAAGTCACTGACGATGATAGCCGCAGACTCATTACTCTTTTCCATTAAGGTTGTGAGGATCTTTTCAACACTAGGTGTTAAAAGGGAGTACTTTTCATAAAGCTCTCGTCCTTTAAGACTCTGTGCGCCTAAGGTATAGAATCCCAAGATATGAGAATGTGTGACATATTCCCAAAGAATGAGAGTATTGAGGATTCTATAAACACTAGAAATGGGGATGTTGAGCTTCTCTTCTAACTCCTTAGGGGAGACTGGCTTATCTGCATTTCCAATGTAGGAAAGAATATTGAGTATACGATCTGAATTTTTCATAGTAGGTTCCTATCTGATTTGACCTTAGCAAAATTGATTTTTATCAACAAAATCAATTCCCATTTTGTGGGAATATTGTTTTGATTTTAAAGTAAGATGCCAAATAAAGGAACTTGAAAGAGATTGATCTATGGGGAGTTTGATAGAAAAATGGCGAAATGTAAATATTGCTCTTTTATTAATCAATGATGCTAATGAGAAAGGGGAATCGTTAAAGGGGCCTCTTCACCTTTTTTAGTTTTTAAAGTATAGAAAAAAACCATCAATAAATGATGGGCTTGATTAGAGACTTTTATGGGAGTTCGGGGTTAAAAGTCTATTTAATGGAGACTTAAATTCATCAATGATGAGGGATCAATGGGAGAATCCATTGAATGAGATATATGTTAATAGTAATCATTGTTATTTGCAAGTGTAAATTAAGTAGATTAGAGGTTAGTGATAAAGACCTTATCTGAAATAAAAAAATCCATCACTTTAAATAATCTTAAGTGATGGATTTGATAGTACTTTTCATTTTTTATGAGAAGTGGAGATACTTTTTAAAGGAGTGACTAATTAAAAGTCAACATTGATACCAATCCAATAACGGCGACCATCGATCGTGTGGTTTAAGTTTGGATTATCAATTTTTTTGTTGGTAACGTTATAAACACCGGCATAGATACTGGTATCACTACTGACTTTATAGCTACCTCCTAGATCATAAGTGGTGTATCCCGGATATTTATCACCAGGGCCGCCAGAACGTGTTAATGAAGTCTCTTCTCCGCGGTAGTTAATCTTAGTCCAGATGTTTGCTTGCGGCATTACTTGCCAGTCAGCATGGAGATTAAACATATGCTTAGGTGTTTGCGTAAATTGTTCCCCTTTAAACTTCCCTTGGGTGATTTCTGTTTCAATCCAAGTGTAGTTTCCGGTTAAAGTAACTACATCGATAGGTTTCCAGCGTACCGATAGTTCAATACCTTTAGAAGTGGCTCTATCGGCATTTTCACGGGTTTGAATAAAACCATAACCACGACCATCAGGACCAGGATAGCTTACCCCTGGCGTTTTTGAGTGAAGATCAACGATTTGAATTTTGTCTTTAAATTTAGTGTAGAACGCTGTGATACTTGTATCTAGCTGATCATTAGGCGTGTAACTAACGCCAACTTCATAGTTAAGCGTTTTTTCCGGTTTAAGATCCGGATTACCAATAATCATGCCGCGCGCATAAGGGTCGCCTTGGTTGCCACGACCCCCTGTTTGTTGTCCCCATACTTCTGAGGTTTCTCGTAGGCTTGGTGCTGAGTAGCCCGATGAAACCCCCCCTTTAATAGTGATGGCATCTGTCGTATTCCATACAGCATAGAGTCTTGGCGTAAAGTTGCTACCATAATCTTCATCGTGATCATAGCGTAAGCCACCTGTTAATGAGAAGTTATCGAGTAACCACCACTCATCTTCAATAAAGAGGGCTTGGCTCTTATGCGTGAGTTTTCTTGGAGCATCGGTCACGGCATTATCTTCCCCTTTTAGGGTTTCTTTACGAATTTGCCCGCCAACAGTGACGGTATGCATTCCGATAGGAATGATCACATTCCCGTTGGCTTCAAGATTTTCAAAGGTGATGTGACGGAATCTATTGTCTGTTTTTTCATGAGTGATCATAAAGTCCGAAGTAATACCATTATCATATTCCCCTAAATAGCGAATAGATTGGTTATCTCTTCTGTGGGTATCATCCGCATCGTTCCCTTTTGGGAGGCTTTTGCCAACATTTGCAATAGTTCGCTGAACCGCCGTGCCTGCTTCTAATTCAATGGTGTGACCAGCAACGGGTACAAAGGTGAGTTTTCCACCGAGGTTATGCATTTTATCTTCAGCAGAACCGCCAATATCATCCCCTTTATTATTTTGATAATACTTCCCTTCAGAGCGATGAGAGTATTTACCGTAGAGTTGTAATCCAAGTTTTTCTGTGATGATCGGACCATTTAAATAAATTTCAGCAGTTTGAGTATTACCAGTATGGGATTCCCCTTCAATATTGCTCTCTAAACGAACGCTACCGCCCCAAACATCGCTGACTTTTTTAGTAATAACGTTAATAACGCCGCCCATCGCATCAGATCCATAACGTGAAGACATAGGGCCACGAACAACTTCAATACGCTCAATGGCAGAAAGAGGAGGGATCCAACCTTGCTCAAACCCTTCACTACCATTAGGGCGAGATTGACGAGAGTTTTGACGTTTTCCATCTACCATAAATAGCGTGTATTTAGGATCCATTCCACGAATACTAATATCAGCACTATTGCCGCGACCAGAAACGTTAACACCAGGGATATCTCTTAATGCATCTGTAACATCTCGAAAAGGAGCTTCTTGAATATCTTGTTTACTCACAACAGAGATTGAAGCTGGGGCATCTTTAACTTCTTGGGCAAATCCACCGGCAGTTACGACGATTTTTGATAGATCAATGGTGGGTTTGCTATTGAGGAGCTCTTCCTCTTCTTGTTCAACTAGTGGGGAAGTAGTCTGGCTAAAAGCAAGACCTGTTGTGCAGATCAGAAGGAGGGCAGAGCAGAGGATGCTCTTTTTAAATTGAGGCTGGGAAGGCATAGATAAATTTCCTATGAGCAAGTTTAAGAAAGTTAAGAATAGGGAGTTTACAGATCTCTCTATTTCTTAGTTTTTAGTAATATTGCTAATTATTCTCATTTGGAATTTAAAGTCAAATGTTATAGAGAGCTTTTATTGTTAACTTGATTTACGTGCTTGATTTTTCGGGGTTTATATTTTTAAAATATTATAAAAAAGCCCATTACTGAGGATTTAAGTAATGGGCTTTTAAACTTTTAATGTGGAGAATTAAAAGTCAATGATTAGAGATATTGATTAGAAGTCAACGTTAATTCCCATGAAGTAACGGCGGCCTTCTAAATCACGACCGTGGTTTTGGTCATTTACATCTTTATTTGTAACGTTATAAACACCACCAAACAGGCTTACATCGCGATTGATTTTATAAGATCCACCGATATCTAAGAGTGTATATGAATCATATTCATCACCACGAGCACCACCACGAGAGAGGGATGTTTCTTTACCGCGGAAGCTCACTTTTGCCCAAGCATTTGCTTTAGGCGTAAACTGCCAGTCAGCACTCACTTTCACAAGATGCTCAGGAATACGGTTTAAAGGAACGCCTTTATTAGGGCCACTTGTTTGTTTAGTTTTATTCCAAGTATAGCTACCAGAGAAGGTTAAAGTCTCAATAGGGCGAACTCTTGCCGCAATTTCAATTCCTTTAAGCTCTGCTGTGTCGATATTTTCATTCGTTTGGATAAAGTTGAATTTGTTACCATTAGGTGCAAGACATTGATCATGGATATCTGGATCATAAGCGCCTGTATAATCCGTTCTACAAGTAGTCACGTTTTGGAGTTTATCTTTAAACTTCGTATAGAATCCTGTAACGCTAGTATCTACCATCTCATTTGAGTAGCTTAAACCTAATTCATAGTTAGTAGATTTTTCAGGTTTAAGATCTGGGTTGCCAAGGATAACACCATTAGTGTAACCGCCACCTGTTCCATGACCCCAATCAGCTACAGCACTACGAATTGAAGGAGTTTTATAACCTGTTGAGATTCCACCTTTTAAAGTAAACTCATCATTAATATTCCATACCCCGTAAATTCTTGGGGAGTAGTGGCTACCATAGTTTTCGTCATGGTCATAACGCATACCTGCGGTGATCGCAAAGTTATCTAATAACCACCATTCATCTTCAACAAAGATCGCATGGCTTTTACGAGAGATTTTATCGATATCTTTATTTAACTGGTTGTTAGTATCGGTGAGGTCTTCTTTAATATATTGTCCGCCAACTGTCACAGTATGATTGCCAATAGGGATAATAACGTTCCCATTGACCTCTGTATTTTTAACAATCATATTTCGAGAGTAGTTGTCATTTTTCTCATGGGCGTAGAAGAGTTCAGCGGTAATACCGTGATCAAATTCTCCTAAATATCTTGTAGAGATATTGTTACGCTTGTATTTGTTATCACTGCCATCACGAGCCGTTGATTTACCTTTCGTAGAGATACGTTTTTGGAAACCAGCACCGTACTCTAATTCAAATGTTTGACCTTCAATAGGAACGAAGGTGAGTTTCCCGCCAATGTTCTCCATTCGTCTTTCAGGAATACCCGGAGAAGTATGGCTATCTTCTTGACGATGAGAGTATTTCCCATAAAGTTGAAGCCCTAATTTTTCATGAACTAATGGACCACTGAAGTAGAACTCACTATTGATGCTATTTCCTTCGTCTGATTCATGATTTAACGTGTAATCTGAACGGAAGTTACCAATCCATTTATCGGAGATTTTCTTAGTAATAATATTAACGACACCGCCCATCGCATCAGATCCATAACGTGATGACATCGGGCCACGAACCACCTCAATACGCTCAATTGCAGCAAGTGGTGGAATCCAACCTTGTTCAATCCCTGCGCCATCACTATTAGGGCGAGTTGCGCGAGAGTTTTGACGTTTTCCATCCACCATCATCAAGGTATAGGCAGAGCTCATTCCGCGAATAGAGATATCTTCGCTTGCCCCAGATCCTGTAATAACAACGCCAGGTACGTCAGCGATTGCATCTGTAACATCTCTAAATGGTTGATTTTCAAGTTCTTGTTTAGATACAACAGAGATAGATGCAGGAGCATCTTTTACTTCTTGAGCAAATCCACCAGCTGTTACCACAATCTTTGATAAATCAATCGTTGGCTTTTTATTGAGGAGTTCCTCTTCTTCTAGCTCCACAGTATTAGAAACTGATTGGCTAAAACCAATGCCGGTAGAGCAGATGAGGATTAACGCAGAACTTAAGAGTTTTCTCTTAAAATGGGGGTGATTCGTAGAGATCATGAAGATAATTCCTATTAGCAAGTGTGTTTTTTCTTATCAAAAAAATAGAGTTGAAAGAGTTATCAGTATCAACTCGTAATGATAATTATTGCTATTAAGGATCTAAAGTCAAATGTATTTAAGGTGCTATTGATACTATTTGTTATAAGCACTTGATTTTTATTGAAAAGAATTTGTAAAGAGGAATTTAGGCGTTATTAAACAAAGAGCTAGCGAGGATTTTTTATAAAAAAGGATAGGATAATGATTTGATTTAAATAGTATAAATGTTGTATTTACTGATAAATAGAGGTTTTAGGGGAGGTTTACACTCCATTTTTTTGTATCAAAACTCTCTGTTTTTAATATTTATAATGACATTATTATAATGATTATTGTTTTAATGTATCTTGTTGATAGTAAATGGTTATTGGTAATGTGTTGAGCCGTGATAAAGCGGAGATAGAGAAAACAATTAAGAAAAAATAGAGATAAACGTATATAGCTTGATCACGTATCTAGGCAAGAAGATTTGAATCGGGTATGTTGAGGGGAGTGGCAAAAAAATAATGATTAAGGCCACTGTAAAGATCATCAATAACAATCTTAAAAAGAAGGAGGAGTCGTGTCCATAGAGATCTATTCTGTGGGTGATAGGGGGATTACTTTATCTGTTTGTGGTGAAGTGAGCCTAGCTGACCAGCAAAAAATATGGTGGGTTGGGGAACAGATCGCAAGTAGTGATACCTTAAAAGGCCTTATTATCGATATTGTTCCGGGGATGAATAATTTAACGCTCTTTTTAAATCCCTATTACACCGGCAGTCGTGTGGAGGTTTCACAGGTTCTTGAAAAATTTTGGAAAGCTGCCAATGAGTTAGATCTTACCGAGAAATTTAAAGGCAAGCTGGTAGAGATTCCCGTGACTTATGGGGGCGAAAAGGGCCCAGATTTATTAGAAGTTGCCAAAATTCATGGAATTAGCGCCAAGGCACTTGTACAAAAGCACACTGCGCCCATTTATACTGTCTACTTTGTGGGATTTATGCCGGGATTTGTCTATTTAGGCGGGCTAGATCCGTCTATTCATACAGATCGTAGAGCTACGCCCCGTTTGAAAATTCCCGCGGGTAGCGTGGGGATAGGGGGTTCTCAGACAGGTGTTTATCCTGGAGAATCTCCTGGAGGCTGGCAAATTATCGGCAATACCGAAACTTCATTTTTTGATGTGAATAGGGAAATTCCCTCGCTCTTTTTACCGGGTGATCAGCTTCGCTTTGTGGCTAAGGATGTGCTTTTATGATGGAAGTTATTAATGCAGGGATTTTAACGACAATCCAAGATTATGGTCGGCTCTCTTATGCACATATGGGCGTTGGTAAGTCGGGGGCGATTGATGGCGTATCACTACATCTTGCTAATCGCTTAGTGGGAAATCCTGGAAATAGCCCCGCGCTAGAGGTTAGTGTGATGACGCCGGTGAAATTTTTGTTCCATCAAGATTGTTGGATTTCCGTGACAGGCTCTAACTGTACCATCATTATTGATGGCCGCGGGCAAGGGTGGCATGGCTGGCGGACCTTTATTAAAAAGGGACAAACGGTTGAATTAAAGCCAGCTTATAACTCGGGAATGTATAGTTACTTAGCTGTTGCTGGTGGCTTTGATACGCTTAAAGTGATGGACTCTTACAGTACGGATATTAAAAACCGTTTAGGGGGGCATAAAGGGGATGGTTCCCTTTTACAAAAGGGAGATCGTTTAGCGATTAAAAAGCCAACCCATAAGATTATCCAAGCGGTGGGCGTAAGAGCCTTTAGTCGAACCTATATTAGTAGTACGATTTTTGTCTTAAAGGGCCCCGAGTTTGACCAGTTTGATGATGCTTCTCAGATGCGTTTTTTTGAAGAAGAGTGGGAGATTAGTAGTAATAGTAATCGTATGGGTATTCGACTAGAAGGCAATCGCTTAATGAGAGATAAGCCTTTAGAGATGCGATCGCAAGGCGTATTTGAAGGAGTGATACAAGTTCCCCCAAGTGGGCAGCCTCTTGTACTAGCTGCTGAATGCCAAAGTACGGGGGGATACCCTAGAATTGCCGTGATTCCACAAGCAGAACTCTGGAAGCTGGCTTATTTACCAGCACGAAAAAAGGTACAGTTTAAGCTTATAGATGAATTAAGAGCGAAAGAGAAGCTAGAAGTACAGCAGCAATATTTAGAGAGCGTTGAGTATATCTTAGCGCAGCCCCAAAGAGATCAAGAGGTATATTATGAGTAATAATTTAAGTAATAAGGCATTAAAAATCGACCTTAATTGTGACTTAGGAGAAAGTTTTGGCCCGTGGAAGATGGGAAATGATGCCAAGATCTTACCACTGATTACGTCTGCTAATATCGCTTGTGGTTTTCATGCAGGAGATCCTGAAACGATGCTAAAAACCGTGGAGCTTGCGTTAGAAAATAATATTGCCATTGGCGCGCATCCTGGTTTTTTAGATCTGCAAGGCTTTGGGCGCCGTAATATTGCGATGACGCCAAGAGAAGTCTATGGTTTAGTGGTTTATCAAGTAGGCGCGCTTCAAGGTTTTTTACAAGCTTTAGGGGGGAAGCTTCATCATGTAAAGCCCCATGGTGCGCTCTATAATATGGCAGCGACCGATGCCAATCTCTCACAAGCGATTGCCCATGCGGTTGCTGATGTCTCTAAAGGCGAAGCGATTCTTTATGGGCTATCGGGCAGTGAATTGATTAAAGCTGGGGTAGCGTTAGAAATTCCGGTGATGAATGAGGTTTTCTCTGATCGTACATATCAAGAAGATGGCACGTTAACTTCAAGACGAGAAGCCGATGCGCTGATCACAGATCCCAAAGAATCGATAGCGCAAGTTTTGCAGATGATTGAGCAAGGAACAGTGACGGCAACAACAGGTAAAACTGTGAAGCTTGCGGCTGATACCGTTTGTATTCATGGCGATGGTATTACAGCGCTTGAATTTGCTCAAGAGATTCGTGAAACCTTATTACAGCGTGGGATTGAGCTCTCATCGGCATTGTAAGAAGTTATCTTCAATAAATATTTAAATAATAAAGCGTCACTAATAAAGTGATAACAAAAAGGAATTAGAGGATGAAAGAAGATCAAAAGATAAGACGCAGTGCCATTGTTGGCGCCGTCTTTTTGATGGGGTTATCGGCCATTGGTCCCGGATTTTTAACACAAACCACCACGTTTACCGTACAGCTTGGCGCAAGTTTTGCTTTTGTCATTATGCTATCGATCATTTTAGATCTAGGGGCGCAGCTGAATATCTGGCGCATTATTACCGTTTCTAGGGTCTGTTGAACATTCAAAGTTGAAGGGATGCAATATATTGAATAACCAATACTTTTGAGTCATTTTTTAAAATTAATGAAAATGAATATTTTCAGCAAAAAACAATAGGTTATGTGTCAATGTTCAACAACCCCTAATATGCGTGGGCAAGATATTGCCAATAAGGTGATTCCAGGGCTTGGTTATCTGGTCTCTATCTTAGTTGTGATGGGCGGACTTGCCTTTAATATTGGTAATGTCGCGGGCGCAGGATTAGGTCTGAACGTTTTTACAGGATTATCTGTAGAAGTTGGGGCTATGATCAGTGCCGCGATTGCTATCGGGATCTTCTTATTTAAGGAAGCTGGGCGCATTATGGATAAATTTATCCAATATGCCGGTATATTAATGGTGTTTTTAACGCTTTATATTGTCTTTAAATCATCGCCTCCAGTAGGGGAAGCGGCTTATCGCACGGTAGTTCCTGATGCACCATTATCAGCGCTAATTTTGGCAACAGTGACATTAGTGGGTGGAACTGTTGGAGGGTATATTACTTTTGCCGGCGCCCATCGTCTACTAGATGCCGGCGTTCATGGCAAAGAGGCGGTAAAAGAAGTATCAACAGGTTCTCTTTTAGGAATTGGTGTTACGGCGGTGATGCGTATTATTCTTTTCTTAGCCGTGCTGGGGGTGATTTCGCAAGGCTATCAGTTAGCGGCAGGAAATCCTGTGGCTTCAGTATTTGAACATGCCGCTGGAAAAGTAGGATATCTATTCTTTGGGATTATCATGTGGGCCGCGGCAGTTACATCGGTTATTGGCGCAGCTTATACTTCTGTAACCTTTTTAAGAGTTTTTAGTAAAAAAGTTGCAGAGCATCAAAATCGTTTTATTATCGCTTTTATCTTCATCTCAACCGTTGTGTTTGTCAGTGTCGGGCGTCCTGTAGAGATCCTGATCTTTGTCGGAGCACTCAATGGACTTATTTTACCTTTAACATTAGGGCCCATTCTTTTTGCAGCTTATCGAAAGGATATTGTGGGGGATTATAAGCATCCTATTTGGCAAACTGTGTTTGGAGCGATTGTAGTAATAATGATGACTGTTTTGGGCGTGCAAACACTCTATAGCTATATTGCCGGATAAAGCGATGCATTGATGGTACCTATAAAGAATCGATTTAGTAAAGTAGCCTAATTTTAATAGCCCCTTTAAAATCATTGTTTTAAAGGGGTTACTTTTTATAGTCGATTCAACTTAAGGAATACGATTTTAAAAGTATTAAGAGCACAAAGTGTGTATCAAATTAGCTTGCACGCTGCCGGATAGAACTATTCTTGTGTTTCTCATAATCGATGCGCCTGCAATTTGATTCAGTCACTTTTAAACCGATTTCACTATAAAACCGCGCAGCATGAGCATTAAGCCTATTTGCATCATGCCGGGCAGAGCAGCTCTTGTACTTCTCATAATCGATGAGCCAGCAATCTAATGTAGTGACTTTTAAACGGACTTTACTATCCTTTAATATTGTTTTGATGATGAGAGCTGTTAGGCGTGATGAGATCAATACAGTTATCAAAGGCTTATCTCCATTTTGTGCGCAATGATAAGGCATAAAGTGAAAAAGCGCCGTAACGCTGAATAATTGCGCATAAAAAGTTTTGACTCATTTCAAAAATGAAGTATACTTGTCTTCGTTGTTTGAGAGAGCAAGCTTTAAAAGCTTCTTCTTAAATGACACCAAAAGGAACAAAATTGACGTTCCGATTGGGTGCTTAGCTCAGCTGGTAGAGCATCGCCCTTACAAGGCGAGGGTCGGGGGTTCGATCCCCTCAGCACCCACCAAATTTTAAAACCCTACAGAGCTGTAGGGTTTTTACTTCTAAACTAGAGATGGTTTAGTGAGATTAAAGGAAGATAACTCGTTATCATTTTTAATCAAAAAAGATTTGGTGATAGTGGTTAAAGTTTCAGCTTTTACCCTGTTGACAATCTTAATTCAGTGGAATAGAATATCTCTTCTATTGGGTGCTTAGCTCAGTTGGTAGAGCATCGCCCTTACAAGGCGAGGGTCGGGGGTTCGATCCCCTCAGCACCCACCAAATCAATAGGCAATAACCCTGCAAGAAATTGCAGGGTTTTTTGTTGTGCTTATTTTAAGGGATGACTTCTACATTTATCCATAATCTTTGTAAAAGTTAACTTTATAGTGAAACCGGTTTAAAAGTGACTAAATCAGGTTGTCGGCGCATCGGTTATGAGAAGCGCAGGAATAGTTCTATCCGGCAGCGTGCAAGCTAATTTGATACATAATCCGTAGCCTTAATTTTTTAAAAATAGTGTTTCTTAAACCGAATCTACAATATCGTACTTTCAGTTTAAAAAGGTCTATCGTGCGGCAAGAGAGTGCGTGCATTCTGTCTTACTATCTTGCTCGCAATTGATAGCTATTACGTATTAAATTCCGATACGAACTGAAAAAGGCTTAAAAACTGCTGGCACGTAATTTCAAAAAATAGGCAAGCATTCTACCCAGCTGCTCATCAACCTATTTTAGGAGGATGATTAACTAATAAATTTTGACCGCTGATTTTATTTGGAAATCACTATACATCACAGGTTTTTCTTAAACCAAGTCGACTTATACAAATGGTTTATTAAGTATCTTTTAGATGAAGGCGATGGATCAAGTTACGGGTTAATATAAGTGATTATTCAGGTGCTTTGCTTGGTATTGTGGTTTTATCATCATCTAAGGGGTTATTTAAAGGCTTGTGCGCTTTAAGTAACGTTTTTTCTAAAAGAACCGTATAGAGCGGATGCCCGCCAAAGAGTTGTGCAACAATGGTTGCGCCTAGGCAAGTGATCAGCATTGGTAAAATTAAGACAAAATTATCGGTAAGCTCTAATACTAAAATTGCCCCAGTTAAGGGGGCTCTTACTGTTGCGGCAAAGAGGGCGCCCATTCCTGCGATGGCAAAAATGCCGGCTTCTAAGCCATAGTTGGGAAATAGATCGGCTGCATATTCACCAAAAAATGCTCCTGATAATGTCCCTAATGCCAGAAGTGGAGAGAAGATTCCGCCCGGCGCGCCAGAGCTAAAGCTCACGATAGAGGTAAAAAAGCGAAGGATAAATAGAATTAAGAGGAGCTTAAGGGTAAAAGTCCCGTGGCTCCAACTATGAATAACATTAAAGCCTTCGCCAACGGTATTTGGCAGATAAAGAGCGATAAGACCACAGCTTCCGCCAATAAGCCCGCCTGTGAGAACAAACCTTAATGTTTTACCTTTATAAAAAGCTTGAAATCGATCTTGTAGAAAGAGGAGGGATTTATTAAAAAGAAGCCCAATAATTCCGATGATGAATCCCAAAATAATAAAAAGCCACAGTGAAGCAATGGGGGCTGCTTCAAAGATACCAATATTTAAAAGGGAAGCACTGCCATTGATCAGGCGATAAACAATAGTTGCCATCACAGCGCCGATCACCACGGATTTAAAGGAGATCAAACCATATTTAAATTCCGCTCTCATCTCTTCAATGACAAAGATAATGCCGGCAAGAGGAGCATTAAAAGCGGCGGATAATCCAGCAGCAGCGCCAGAAGCTAAAAGGGTGTGGCGATTATCTTTATCTTTAAGGCGAAAGAGATCACTAAACATCTCGGCAATATTGGCCCCTAATTGTACCGTGGGTCCTTCTCGGCCTAATACCATGCCAGATCCTAGAGTGCCAAACCCGCCAAAGAACTTTACAGGAATGACTCGCCACCAGCGAACAGGACGAAGATCTTCCAGCGCTCCTTCAATTTCAGGAATGCCGGAGCCCCCCGATTCTGGAGAAAAACGTTTCACGATATAGTAGGCAAACATGCTTAAAAAAGCAGAAGCAAAGAAGATTGCAATGGCAATTTGCCATTTTTCTGTGAAAAAACCTTCGATGCTAGAGACTCTAAAGGAGGAAACAAAAGCAACGCCCATCTGAAAAAGCACCCCGACTAATCCAGCAAGAGCGCCAATTACTGCTGAAAGTAGAAGAATGTGTAGTGGTGTTTTATCACTTTTAATAAGCTGTTCGATGAATTTCAAATGAGGGCTTCCTTGTCACGATAATATCTATTAATAATATTATCGCAGAATTGAATTAAGGGGATAGTAAAGATATTACTTATTAGTATTGATAGTGGGAAAAGCCTTTTATAAATCCTTTTTATAACGCTTTTTTATAAAGAGGGAGGGTATTAGCAATCATATTTAGCGTTCTAATACTATTAAAGGTTCTTCTGGTAAATATTCCTCGTAAATTTTCTAGTAAAAAATCCTCAATATAGTAAAATACGGCACGACTTGAATTTATCGCTCACCTGAGTGATTTTTCAATGAGCAGAAAGCCAGAAAATTTTGCGAAAGATTTGCCATAAACGTAGCTTGGTTCTACGTTTTTTGTTTTTCTGGCAACCCTAAATATGAATATTATTTTAAATTGAAATGCGGTAGATCGCTTTCCCCTGAAAGGAACTATTTAAATGTCCAAAAAAAGATCAGTCGAACTTCTTGCACCAGCAGGAACTTTTAAGAATTTACAATATGCGTATGCTTATGGCGCAGATGCGGTTTATGCCGGTCTTCCTCGCTATAGCCTTCGTGTTCGTAACAATGATTTCCGTAATACCGAGCGCGTTAAAATGGGGATTGATTATGCCCATGAACACGGCAAGCAATTTTTCCTTGCGGTCAATACTATGCCTCATGGTGGGAAGCTCAAGACATTCGTTGATGATATGTCGCCTGTATTAGAGCTTAAGCCTGATGCATTAATCATGTCAGATCCTGGTTTAATCATGATGGTGCGTGAACGTTTCCCTGATCAAGATATCCATCTTTCAGTGCAATCAAATGCGGTCAATAGTGCAACCGTTAAATTCTGGCAAAAGCAGGGGTTAACACGCGTGATTCTCTCTCGTGAGCTTTCACTCAATGAGATCGAAGAGATCCGTAATGAATGCCCAGATATGGAACTAGAAGTATTTGTTCATGGAGCACTCTGTATTGCTTACTCTGGTCGCTGCTTACTTTCAGGTTATTTTAACCACCGTGATGCCAACCAAGGAACTTGTACTAATGCTTGTCGCTGGAACTATGGTTTAACAGATAGCACAGAAACGCCGGAAGGAGAGTTAGTACCAGTTGGGACTGATATGCAGCGCATCTACCGTGAAGAGAGCCAGCATCCTAATATCGGTGTGAATCCTGTGACATTTATCCAAGATGCGATGAATGAAGTGGCATATACAGACCTTTCAACAGGGAAAGCTTATACCCCACATCCTGAAGCGATGAAGCCATATCTCATTCAAGAAAATGGTCAGCGTAAAGGTGACTGGATGGAAATTAGCGAAGATGAGCATGGAACTTATATCATGAACTCAAAAGATCTTCGTGCCATTCAACACGTTCAGCGTTTGATCGAGATTGGTGTCGATTCTCTTAAAATTGAAGGTCGCACTAAATCACCATATTATGTGGCACGTACAACGCAGCTTTATCGTCAAGCAATTGATGATGCTTTAGCAGGACGTGAATTTAACCCTGAGCTTTATGGGAAGCTTGATGGGCTTGCAAACCGTGGTTATACCGAAGGTTTCTTACAACGTCATGCACCGCATGCTTATCAAAACTACTTAACCGGTAACTCGATTCATTCCCGTCAGCAATATGTGGCAGAAGTGCTTGAATATGATGCAGAAACTGGTCTTTCTAAGCTTCAAGCGAAGAACCGTTTCTCAACAGGCGATCGTTTAGAAGTGATTCATCAACACGGAAACCGTGACATCGTAATGGGTGAGATGAAAACTGAAAAAGGCGAAGTGATCGATTCAGCGAAAGGATCTGCATATGTTGTATGGGCAGATATCGGACAAGCGGATGAAATGACAATGCTTGCACGTTACTTAGATAATGATGAGAATGTTGATTAATCTAAAGAGATAATCAGTTACCATTATTACCGCCAAAAAGCTTAGGAATATTTCTTAAGCTTTTTTTATTTATATTGATATTTTGCTTATAAATTAATGATTTAAAAAAGATAATGCGGGGTGGAAGCTCATTTAAAAATTATGGCATCTTTTTAGAATCACTTCCTGTAAATTGATAATAGTAAACTTACCATATCATCATTATTTTATAAGGAGCGAGCATTATGATTAGATGTATTAGAATGTGGACAGGAAGCGATGGAAACTCTCTCTTTGAGGAAGGAACTTTGGAAATGAAGGAGGGGGAGCGCGGAGATTTTATTGGTTTGCCGATTGAAGTGAATAAACTCTATTTTCGCGAAACAACTTCAGGAGGATCATTTGATTGGCATCAAGATCCAACCCCTCGCTTTGTGATTACGCTTTCCGGCACTTTAGAGTTTGAAACATTTACCGGTGAGAAATTTGTGATTAAACCTGGGGATATTTTACTCGCTCAAGATAATAGTGGGACAGGACATAAGTGGCGTTTATTAGATGATGCCCCATGGATTCGTGCTTATGTAGATTATGATGATGCTAAGAACTTAACATTTAAAGCTAATAATCTGTAGGATTTTATCGCGTTGTTTACAGTATTAGGAGAAAATACTGTTATGAATATCCATCGAAAAACAAAATTAACGCCGTTTCATCGAGAAGAGATTTGGCGATTACATCATCAAGAAAAATTTACCGTAACCTATCTAGCTGAGCGTTTTATGGTAAGCAGACCTACGATCTATAAAGTACTAAAACAAGGTAGATTGAACTTGTTTGTGCCATTAGCTAGTAAAAATGAACGTTATAGAACAATTAAGTATGGCATTAAACGTCTTGCAAAGATTGAAAAATCTATTGAAGAGAAACTTAAAAAGAGGGCTAAACGTTATAACAAAAACTATCCTGGCGAGATGGTCCATGTGGATACTAAACGGCTCCCTCTTTTAAAAGGAGATCTTAAAAATCGCACTAGAGAGTATTTATTTGTAGGAATTGATGATTTTTCAAGAGAACTTTATGCCGGTATTTATCCTGATAAATCACAGTTTAGTGCTGCTGAATTTCTTCGATGGGATCTGTTAGAACAGTGTCCCTATACTGTAGAATGCACCTATTCGGATAATGGTCGTGAGTATAAAGGTACATCAGAACATGCCTTTGTCGAAATGTGTCTAACACATAAGATTAATCAAAAGTTTACAAAGCCAGCTTGCCCTCAAACGAATGGAAAAGCAGAAAGAGTCATTCGAACACTCATGGAAATGTGGCATAATCAGGAG
The DNA here is from genome assembly GCF_022655595.1 of Ignatzschineria rhizosphaerae. NCBI lineage: Bacteria > Pseudomonadati > Pseudomonadota > Gammaproteobacteria > Cardiobacteriales > Ignatzschineriaceae > Ignatzschineria > Ignatzschineria rhizosphaerae. Next base: position 2,026,592 of record NZ_CP093379.1, on the reverse strand, counting down.
GAGTTTATCAGTTCAGATGATCGGAAAAAGAAGCTAAAACGATTTTTGAACTATTACAACACAGTAAAACCTCATAAGGGTATTAATGGTTTAACGCCTTATGAAGTTTTAGAAAATTATTTTAACACTGAAGTGTAAACAACCCGCCGATTTCTAACAAATAATCAATAATAATTGGCATGATTTACGATAAGCTTCATAAGGATGTGAGATGAAAAAACAGATAAGTAGTGAAACCGATATTATCTTAGTGGGCGCCGGTATTATGAGCGCCACTTTGGGTTCCTTTTTAAAAGAGTTAGATCCGACGCTTAAGGTACAGATATTTGAGCGCTTAAATCAGTGTGGTTTAGAGAGCTCTGATTCTTGGAATAATGCCGGAACAGGACATGCCGCAAACTGCGAAATGAACTATACGCCAGAGCTAAAAGATGGCTCTATTGATATTCATGAGGCACTTGAGGTGAATACAGAGTTTGATATCTCTCGCCAATTTTGGAGCTATCTTGTCAAAGAAGGGAAGATCCAAAACCCACAGGATTTTATCCATAGTTGTCCGCATATGAGCTTTGTGCAGGGGGCAGATAGCGTTGCATTTTTGAAAAAACGTTTTGAAAAGATGAGTGCAAGCCACTGTTATCATGGAATGGAATATACAGAAAGCCATGAGGAGATCGCTAAATGGACGCCGCTAATTACAGATGGGCGAGATCCTAATGAGCCTATTGCGATGACGCGTATGATTACTGGTGCTGATGTGGATTATGGCGCATTAACGCGAATCTTGATTGGCGCTTTAGAAGAGAGTGAGAATTTCACGCTCTCTTATCAGCAAGAAGTCATAGATATTGCGCGTGATAGTAATGGTCGCTGGCTTGTGACCGTGAAAGACACGGTATTAAAAGAGACGAAGGTTATTTCGAGTAAGTTTGTCTTTGTCGGTGCCGGCGGTAGAGCCATTGAGTTGTTGCAAAAATCAGGGATTCCGGAAGGTAAAGGCTACGGCGGTTTTCCGGTGAGTGGAATTTGGCTACGCAGTGATGAAGCATCGATTGTCGATCAGCACCATGCAAAAGTTTATAGTAAAGCGGCAAAAGGCTCACCGCCCATGTCTGTTCCCCATTTAGATACTCGCATTATTGGGGGGAATAAATCATTACTATTTGGCCCTTATGCCGGCTTTTCAACGAAGTTTTTAAAGCATGGCTCATATGCAGATCTCTTTAAATCCGTAAAACCTGGCAATATTTTACCAATGCTCGATGTGGCAAAGGATAATATGGGGCTTGTGGAGTATTTAATCGGTCAAGTATTACAGACTTCGCACCATCAATTTGCGGCGCTTCAATCCTTTTACCCTCAAGCCTTAAAAGAGAATTGGCGAGAAGTTGTAGCTGGGCAACGAGTGCAAATTATCAAACCAGATAAGCCTGAGAAAGAGGGCATTTTAGAGTTTGGTACAGAGCTCGTTTCAAGCAGTGATGAATCGTTAGTTGTTCTGTTAGGCGCTTCTCCCGGTGCTTCAACGGCGGCATTTATTGCCTTAAATGTATTGCAAAAATCTTTTAAAGAGCAACTTAGTGATGGTTGGGAAGCTAAATTAAAAGAGATGATTCCAACCTTTGGCATTGATTTAAAAGTCGATGCGGATGCGTGCCGTGCAACAAGAGAAAGTACGGCAAAAACTTTAGGCTTAGAGTTTATTTAGGACTAAGGCGTTTCTTTTTCTTCTTAAAAATGGCGCAATTATTTTTGTGCCATTTTTTATACTATTTTTAATAGCTATTTCTTCTTTTTCTGATTGGCTTTTTTAAAGGCTAAAAATAAAGCAGGGAAATATCAATAAGCGCCCAAAAGTTCGTGAAATCCATCTTTTGTCGAGCGCTGTTTTTATAAAAATTTGTGGGAGAAATCCAAATAATTTAAAAAAATTGAAGATTTTTCCAACCGCTCGGAAGGCTAGATATTTTGACCTATATCAAAATATCTAGGGCACTTAAAGTCTCTCTTTTAAAGGTCATCTTAGTAAAAAAATATTGTAGAAGTAGCCTTCAATCGTTATGATGAAATGCTTCTATGGCATTCAGAAGCTATGTCACAAAGCACGTAATTGCTCACTTTTGAGCGATCCGTGTTTTTTTTTGCCCAAAAAATATGAAATGGAATAATAAAGGAAAAAACAAAGATGACAAACCCCGCAACCTTAGTTTTGGCAGATGGCACAACATTTAGTGGTATCTCGATTGGGAAAGAAGGATCAACCGTTGGTAATGTCGTATTTAATACGGCAATGATCGGTTATCAAGAGCTATTAACTGATCCGGCATCTAAAGATCAGCTGATCGCATTTAGTTACCCTCATATTGGTAATACGGGCATTAATCAAGAAGATCGAGGATCAGATCACGTGCAAGCTGCGGGGCTTATTATTCGTGATTTACCGCTTTTTACGAGTAATTTTAGATCCGAAGAAAAGCTGGAGAGCTATCTTATTAGGCATGGGCTTGTAGCGATTGCGGGGATAGATACAAGGCGCTTAACGCGGCATCTACGAACCTTTGGGTCACAAGCTGGCTGTATTGTGACTGGAGAAAACCTTGATATTACAGCTGCTACAACAAAGGCGCAAGCATGGCAGATATCAGAAGTAGACGCGCTTACTTCTGATCATAAAGGCTATGATTGGTCTGAGGGGAAGTGGCAGTTAGGGCGTGGGTTTCATCAGGGGATTAGTGAAAAACCGCTTCATGTTGTGGTGATGGATTTTGGGGTAACTAAAGATATTTTACGCCATTTTGCAGAGAGTGGTTGCCACGTTACTGTTGTCCCTAGGTCAACAATGGCAAGTGAAATTTTAGCGCTTCATCCCAGTGGATTATTTCTCTCAAATGGTTCAGGAGACCCTTCTGCTTATCAAACTGTCATAACAGAAATTGCCTCCTTAATTAAGAGTGAAATTCCGCTTTTTGCGGTGGGATTAGGGCATCAGCTGTTAGGGATAGCGCTTGGCGGAAAGGTTACAAAATTGCCTCATGGTCATCATAGTGTGAACCATCCTGTGCAAGAGATTTTTTCAGGTAAAGTGATGATGACCTCTCAAAATCATCATTATGTGCTTTTGGAAGAGAGCCTTCCTGAAACGGTGCTGGTGACGCACCATTCATTGATTGATCATTCGGTTCAAGGAATACGATTACCGAATCAGTGTGTTTACTCTTTTCAGGGATATCCTGAAGGGGATGCCGCTTTTTTATTCGATCAACTCATTGATGCCATGTGGACTAAATAATTTCAGGAGCCAAAAATGCCAAAACGTACAGATATCAAATCTATTTTAATTATTGGTGCCGGCCCGATTGTGATTGGTCAGGCATGCGAATTCGATTATTCCGGTGCTCAGGCGTGTAAAGCGCTACGAGAAGAGGGGTATCGCGTCATCTTAGTAAACTCCAATCCAGCGACGATTATGACAGATCCTGAGATGGCAGATGCCACTTATATTGAGCCAATCTTATGGCAAACGGTAGAGAAGATTATTGAAAAAGAGCGCCCTGATGCCATTTTACCCAATATGGGTGGGCAGACAGCACTTAACTGCGCTCTAGATCTTAGCCGAAATGGAGTGCTTACAAAATATGGGGTAGAGCTTATCGGCGCCAATGAAGATGCGATTGATAAGGCGGAAGATAGAGGTCGTTTTAAAGAAGCAATGTTAAAAATTGGGCTCAATTCACCACAATCGTATGTGGTTCATACGATGAAGGATGCACTTATAGCGCAGGAGAAAGTTGGCTTTCCGACCCTGATTCGCCCCTCTTTTACGATGGGGGGATCGGGCGGTGGAATTGCTTATGATTTTGAGGAGTTTATAACCATCTGTGAGCGAGGATTTGATGCCTCGCCCACTCATGAACTGCTTGTTGAGCAATCTGTTTTAGGTTGGAAAGAGTATGAGATGGAGGTCATTCGCGATCAAAAGGATAATGCGATGATTATTTGCTCCATTGAAAACTTTGATCCCATGGGCGTTCATACGGGGGATTCTATTACTGTTGCGCCAGCACAAACGTTAACGAATCGTGAATATCAGATTATGCGAGATGCAAGCTTAGCGGTATTGCGTGAGATTGGGGTAAATTCAGGTGGTGCAAATGTGCAGTTCTCAGTTAATCCTGTTAATGGCGAGCTCATTATTATTGAGATGAACCCTCGCGTTTCAAGATCTTCCGCCTTAGCTTCTAAAGCAACAGGCTTTCCGATTGCAAAGATCTCAGCAAAGCTTGCGGTGGGTTATACGCTTGATGAGTTACAAAGCGATATCACTAATGGTAGAGCGCCCGTAGCTTTTGAGCCAACAATTGATTATGTGGTGACAAAAGTCCCCAGATTTGCTTTTGAGAAATTTCCTTTAGCCGATGATCGTTTAACAACGCAGATGAAATCGGTGGGGGAAGTGATGGCAATGGGAAGAACTTTCCAAGAATCTTTGCAAAAAGCATTATCTGGTTTAGAGACAGGATTATCAGGATTAAATCCCAAAAGCTGTAATCGAGAAGAGATTGTTGCCGAGATGAAAACGCCAAGACCTGATCGTTTGCTTTATGTGGCGGATGGGTTTCGTTTAGGAATGAGCCTTACTGAAATCCATGAAATATCTGCAATTGATCCGTGGTTTTTAGCACAGTTAGAAGATTTAATTAAGGAAGAGCGGGCGTTAACAGCATTGCTTGAGCAGTCTTCAAACTCTTTGGAATTGATGGATTACACAACATTACGCCGATTAAAGCGTAAAGGATTTACAGACTTTCGGATTGCTGATCTATTAAAGGTGAGTGAAAAAGCGGTTCGAGAAAAACGAGGAGCGCTCAATCTTCATCCTGTTTATAAGCGAGTAGATAGTAGCGCTGGAGAATTTGAGACAGATATTGCTTATCTCTATTCAACTTATGAAGAGGAGTGCGAAGCGCGCCCAAGTGATAGGCAAAAGGTGATGATTCTTGGCGGTGGGCCAAATAGAATTGGGCAGGGGATTGAGTTTGATTACTGCTGCGTGCACGCATCATTAGCGCTTCGTGAGGCGGGATTTGAAACGATTATGGTCAACTGTAATCCTGAAACAGTCTCCACCGATTTTGATACCTCAGATCGACTCTATTTTGAGCCTTTAACCTTGGAAAATGTATTAGAAATCATTCGTATCGAAAAGCCGATGGGCGTGATAGTCCATTATGGTGGGCAAAAGCCGTTGAAACTGGCGAGCGCTTTAACGACAGCGGGAGTCAATATTATTGGGACTTCAGCAGATAGTATTGATGCAGCAGAAGATCGGGAGAGATTCCAACAGATTTTACATCGTTTAGGCTTAAAACAGCCCCCTAATCGGATTGCGCATGATGAAGGAGAAGCGCTCGTGAAAGCCAATGAGATTGGTTATCCCTTAGTTGTGAGACCTTCTTATGTGTTAGGCGGAAGGGCGATGCAGATTGTGCATTCTGATGCAGAGCTTGAGACTTATATGATAGAAGCTGTCAAGGTTTCTGAAGAGAGCCCTGTTCTTCTTGATCACTTTTTAGATCATGCCATTGAAGTTGATGTTGATTGTGTTTCTGATGGAGAATTAGTAGTAATCGGCGGTATTATGCAACATATCGAGCAAGCGGGCGTTCACTCTGGCGATTCAAGTTGCTCATTGCCAGCATATTCACTCTCTCAAGAGATTCAAGAGGAGATTCGGCTACAGACAAAAGCGATGGCAAAGGCCTTAAATGTGATTGGTTTAATGAACGTGCAGTTTGCGGTGCAAGATGATGAAATTTATGTATTAGAGGTGAATCCTCGGGCCTCAAGAACCGTTCCTTTTGTCAGTAAAGCGACAAATATTCCGCTAGCGAAAATAGGGGCAAAAGCGATGGCTGGAATCTCATTAAAAGCGCAAGGCGTTACTTTAGAAACAATTCCAATGCACTATTATGTGAAAGAAGCGGTATTTCCTTTTATTAAATTTCCCGGCGTTGATGTGATCTTAGGACCTGAAATGCGCTCAACAGGAGAAGTGATGGGGATTGGAAAAACATTCCCAGAGGCTTTTTTAAAGGCGCAGCTAGGGGCAGGGGAGAGAATTGCTAAAGTTGGGAAGGTCTTCTTATCAGTACGAGATACAGATAAGCATGCTTTAGATCTTGTGGCTAAAAATTTCTTAGAACAGGGTTATGGCTTATGTGCCACGAAAGGAACGGCGGTATATCTTCAAGAGAAAGGCTTTTTTGTTCAAGTTGTGAATAAAGTCTTAGAAGGGGGGGATCATATTGTCAATGCGATAAAAGCGGGAGAAATTGCGATTGTCGTAAATACGACAAACAGTGATGTGCAAAGTATTCAGGATAGTCACACAATTCGAAGAACTGCGGTAAATCTTCGTATTCCTCTTTATACAACGATTGCCGGCGCTCTAGCAATCAGTGAGAGTGTACAAAACTTAAAATCCCAAGAAGTCTATGCACTACAAACTCTATAACAATTGAATATTATGAGATGATAGCCGTAATTAAAGGCTGAAAAACCAAAAGGATCTTTAGTAGATCCTTTTTTGTTGGGTAATACTTTGAAATAACTAGTGAAATTCTCTTCAATGTCTTTGTGAAGAACTTTGTGCAAGGTGCCATTATCTTGGGAACTGGGCTCTTGTTGTGGCTTTAATTAAGTTTATTAAAGTCTGCCTTTTTAATTGGTGTTTTGCCAACGGCAACCGTGGTTCCGGCGTTAGCAGTTGGTAATAAAGCATATGAAGATAACGGTATTATTAAGTACTTTGGTACGGTTAATATCGATTATTGTTGGTATTACGATCGTGGATTTGATGTAATATTTATAGATCATCACGAATCTTAAGGGCTTTAAATATTATAGTATCCTCGGTTTAAAAATTTACTGAACCAGATTGCCGGCGCATTGGTTATGAGAAGTGCAAGAATGGTTCTATCCGGTATTGTGCAAGCTAATTTGATACACACTCTGTACCCTTAATACGATCTAAAATAGTGCTTCTTAAACCGAATCGACCATAAAAAAGCCAAGAAGTGATTGTGAAATCATAGATTCTTGGCTTTTATGTATTAAGAAAGTTAATTATGCAGCTGCGCGTACTTTTTTCACCATATCTACAAGAAATACGCGAATATCTGTTGGGTTTTTCGCTTCTTGCTCAAAAGTGAAACGCTCGATTCTCTCATCGTGCGCAATAGCAAAACCATATTGGTCAATTTGCGTCATACGCACCTTATCTGGTTTTGAAACGTTAAAGCGTGTTTGCAAGAAGAGAATCAACGCTTCCATATGATCTTCATTCATATGAGTCATCATATCGTTTTCAGTTTCGGCATCAAAAATGGATGGTTGAACGATTTTGTCAAAATCAACCCAATGAATCTCCCCAAAGCCATTAATATAACGGCCTTTTTTGGGTTTGATGATATAGAAGTTAAAGTCATGAACTTCATGATAATCACGACTTTCAGGGAAGTAGCGCTCGTAGCGATCTGCTAAGAAGGGCACATCTTCTTCTTTTGCAAGCTCTGCATTGCCGGCAATGGTTAAACGCCATCCTTTTTGGATATTATCTTGATCAATATTATGCAGCGTTAATGAAACCTTAGGGTTTTCATTAATATTTTTAGTATGCTGCGCAAGATCACTGATTAAGACAACGATTTCATTATTTTGATTTAAGCAAAAAGGTACTACAGAGCCAAAAGGGTATCCTTCAAGATCTAAAGTATCACGCATAACGGTTGATAATACGCCATTAAAATTACTTAAAATATGCGTTCTTGAATCATCTGCGGCTTGCTGTTTAGTATAGATTTGCACGAGGTTATTATTAGTCGTTATATCTGACATCTCTGATATCTCCTTAAATGTCTGGTGATTTACATGACAACTTTTTTAAGTAAAAGTTGTCATTGGTAGAAAGTGGTTAAACTCGAAAAGCGAGTGTTGAAAAAGTGGCATCCTGAGGATGTTGAAGAGTAATAAAATCCACTTCAAATACTTGGTGTAACTTTTGGGAGTTCCAAAGCTCATCAGGGGTATGGCAGCCTTGGAGGGTGCCATTTTTAAGTAGAACAAGCTCATCGGCGATTTGTAGTGCATGATTGATATCATGCATCACGCAGATAATTGTTAACCCTTTTTTTGTTAAGGATTTAAAATATCTTAGTAGCTGCTGCTGATGATAGAGATCAAGATGATTAAAGGGCTCATCTAAGAGCATAATACGCTCATGAAGATTAGGCTCTCCTTCTCTAGAGAAGAGCGCTTGCATTAGGACTCTACCAATTTGTACACGATGCTGCTCTCCTCCTGATAGCGTTTGATAGGCGCTATCTAGAAGGTTTTCTAGTTCTAAGGTTTCACTAATTTTTTCAAGAAGCAAAAGTACTTTAGGGTGATTAAAGGCAATGTTATAAGGCATAACGCCCATCAGTAAAATCGCACGGGTTTTAATTGCAAAGGGAATATGTTCTGATTGAGGTAATACCGAGCGTTTAATGGCAAGTTCATCAATGGTGTAATCATTTAATAATTTGCCATCAAGCAAGATATCCCCTTTAGTTGCCGTTAAGTCACCTGCAAGAAGATTTAAAAAGGTTGTTTTCCCAGCGCCATTAGGACCAATTAAAGCTGTAAAAACACCACTTTTAAGGGAGAGCTCTTCAATATCTATTAACGTTTTTTGGCGAATAGTTAATGAGAGATTTTGCACGTGAAACATTATGATCTTCCTTGTTTGTAGACTAAGTATCCTAAGAAAGGTGCTCCTAAAAAGGCTGTTAAAATTCCAATGGGAACTTCGCTAGGTGCGGCAATGGTTCGTGAAAAGCTATCGGAAACGATGAGTAAAATCCCACCTAAAAGATAAGAAAGTGGTAAGACAAAGCGATGATCCGCACCAAAGAGCATGCGAACTAAGTGAGGAATTAAGAGCCCAATAAAACCGATCGCCCCGGCAAAGGCAACAGCTGTTCCAGTGATGACGGCAACGCCCCAGATTTGGGCTTTCTTTAATTGCTCAACATGAACCCCAAGATGTTTAGCTTCTCGCTCGCCAAGCAGCATAGCATTCATTGCTTTTGCTTTTTTCCAAAGTAGAGGAACAAAGATGAGCTGTGCGCCTGCGAGGATAAGAATTTTTTGATAGTTAAAGCTACTTAAGCTCCCCATTGACCAAAAGGTGAGAGAGCGAAGCTCTGTTTCGCTAGCAATAAAGGTTAAAAGCCCAATCAAAGCTCCGGTAAAAGCATTAATGGCAATTCCGATTAAGAGCATTGAGCTAATGCTGACCCCTTTTTTATTGCGGGAAAAAAGGTACAAAATAGAGGTGACTAACCAGCCTCCTAAACAAGCTGCAATAGGTAGCGCATAATCCCCTAAAAGGGCAAATACTTTAGGGGCAATCTGTTGCCCTAAAACGATTGTTCCAGCTGCAAAAAGCGCAGCCCCACCTGAAACTCCAATAATGCCAGGTTCCACAAGCGGATTACGGAAAAGCCCTTGCATCACAGCGCCGGAAATGGCAAGTCCCCCGCCAATTAGAAGCGCGGCTAAGATTCGAGGTAAACGCACGTGCCAAACGATGTAGTGTTCAATACTCTCTTTATCAAAGACATTGGCCCAATTAATCTCCATAGCACCTTGCCAGATAGCGCCAAAAAAGATGATGCCAAGACCTGCGAGCATAAAGCTAATAATCTGTTTTTGGTACTGTTCAAAAAAATGACTTCCCATGATTATTGCTCCGCCAAGCATTGGTTAATTGCTTCTTGTAACTTAAGGTTATCTGCATAAATATGGATTCCAAATACAAGATAGTTACTCATATTGACATCAAAAACACATTTAGGTTGTAGCGCTTTTGGCCAGCCTTCTAAACCTTCTGGTCTTAAGGCAAAAGGAGGCAGAGCTTCTTCTTTTAAAGAGCCATCTTTTAGATTAAATTTCCCCGTATTGCCAAGGAGCACAATTTCAGGGCGTTTTTGCATCTGATTTTCAATCGTCACCGCGCGGTAATTGGCATAATCTTTTTCAAAAAGATTCTCAATATTTAAGAGTTCTAACACCTTTGCTGCCGTTGTATCACTTCCTGAAATTTGTGGAGAACCATGACCATTTCCTCCTTGAAGGACAAAAAATCCTTTAAGAGCAGGTCTACTATAACTGAGCTCTTTGAGAGCTATTGCCTCTTCACTAATTTGGGTATTTAATTTTTCTCCCTCTTTTGTGAGGTGAAGTTTCTCGGCAATGATACTGACCGCTTTTGAAATAGAGGCAGCATCTTTCAGCTCTTCAAATTGAATAATTTCCACATTAGAATTTGTAAGCTGTTCAATCGTTGCTTCAGGGCCAGAATCATCTGCTAAGAGAATAAGATCAGGTTTTAGCGATAAAATCCCTTCCGTAGAGAGCTGAATTCGATAACCCACATCTGGAATCTTATCGTATTCTGGTTTTGTATGGCTTGTTTTATCAAGTCCTACAAATAATTGATCTTGCCCTAATGCTGAGACAATTTGCGTTAAAGGGTTAGACGCTGAAACGAGCCTTTGAGGGGCAGGTTTTGATGCTGATTTTTGATAAATAGACTGATCAGCAAAGACGGTAGTTTGAGCCATTACCCCACAAAGTAGTAATGGCGTAAGGAGATATTTTGATAACATGATGCTGTCACTCCTTAGAGATCAATGAGCAATATAAGTTGTAGGAATTGATAGGGTACTGAAAGCGCCGTAGTGATTCACTAGGCGCTTTTTGGTAATAAGGTGATAGCAATGGATTAAAGATCGATTTTGATAGAAAATGCGACATTGAATCCAGGATTTGTTGCTCGATCACGCTCTTGTTGAGAGATTCCAGTCATATTGTTGTACCAACTGTTGGGTCCCCAGCTATGATATTTTTTATTAAAGACATTATAGAGTCCCCCATTAAGCGTAATATCTTTAGCCGGCTTATACTCCCCAATAAGGTCAACGGTTGCATAGCCGCCTGTTGCAGTTGTTCCTGTTTTGAGCATGTTTGCTGAGATATCTTTCTCTTTTTTCGCTTGAACGCCTTTGACTCGAGCGCTTAAATAAAGCTGATCTAAATAGGTGTAATCAATTCCGACAACGGCAGTTAATGGCTCTACGCTATTGATAGGATCATTCGTGCCTTTCTCTTTACCTTTAGCATATGCAAGGCTTGCATTTAACCCGATCACACCGCTACCATTTTGTATGGTAAAGAGATCCTTTTGTGCTTTAATCTCTAAACCATAAATACGGCTTTTTCCTAAGTTAACCGCTTGATAGAGCATATAACCTGTTTGTGGGTCTGTGCCAACAGGGCTAAGCTCTTCGATGAAGTTCTTATAGTTGGTATAAAACCCGGTAACGGCAAATGATTGGTGATCGTCAAGATAGTTCCAACCAATTTCATAAGAGCGGCTTTTTTCTGGCTTAAGATTTGGATTTGAGCGGCTAATATAACCATATAAAGGGTTCCCAAAACCAACGTTTACGGCACTAAAAGAGGGAGCTCTAAAGCCTTCTGAATAGTTAATAAAGAAGGTGTTTTCTTCGGTTGGATGCCAAAGAAGTGCTAAGCGTTTAGAAAAATGATGCTCATTCATTTTTGAAGGCGGTAAAACGCCAGGATTTGCCGTTTCATAAACACTACCTTGCGTTGGATTAAGCTTGTATTGATCGTAACGAATGCCAGCAATCGCTTCAAATTGGCCATCAAAGAAGCTCACACGATCTTGTAAGAAGAGTCCAAGCTCTTTGATTTTTGAATCAGGGAAACCTTTGTTAGGAAATGCTTCTGATTCTGTAGAGACACCATTTGCTAAATTGATAGTATCGCCTTCACGTAAGGTGGAGACTTTTCGGTCAATATAGTTAATACCATAAGTGAAGTTGTGATACATCGCGGCATTTTGCTCCCAGCCTTTGGTAAACTCTGCCATTAGACCGACATTTCGATTGGTAAATGAGGAGTAACGATCACGCGCTGAGACGACAACAGGTCTATTAGGTCTTGGGATAGATTCACGAACCTCATGGCTCCACTGCTCAGCTTCACTTTTTTGATAGTAAACTTGCCAAAAACCTCGGTCAAAGAGCATTGTTGGGAGATCAAAATCATGGCGCAGATTAAGCTGTCTTCTTTTATTGATATCTTTGGTATGAAGCGTGAGCTGCTTAAATGAATTCATGGTCACTAAGCCAAATTTTGAGTAAGGGTCGACATTTAAGGTCTCCTTAAAATACTCATAAGAGAGGCTGAATCTATGATTTTCATTAGGTTCAAATACAATTTTTGAAAGTGAGTTGTAGCTTTTAGCATCAGCGGCATCAGGATGGGTTCTATCGGGGCCCATTAAGCTTTCAGATGAGGCTTTCCCTGCATGGTTTCGTCTTTCATGAGGTGCAAGATAGGTTAATCGAGTAAAAGCGGAGAGTTTATCTGTGAACTTGCCGGCAACAGTGCCGGAGATTAAAAGCTCATCAGAAGCTGAGCGATAGCCAACTTTAGCTTCGCCCCCGATCTGTTTGCCTGCTTTGATAAAATCTAATGGGTCTTTAGTTTGCATAAAGATCCCGCCCGCAAGTGCGCTACCACCATAAAGGGTAGACATCGGGCCTTTAATGATATCAACGCTTTTCATCGCATCAAGATCGAAGTAATTGCGGTTAGTATCCAGATAGCTTCCAAAGCTATAAGTCATAGGAAGGGGCGCTCCATCAATAGAGATCAATACTCTATCGCTACCCATTCCACGAATACGAATATCATTTAAACCACCTGAGATCCCCTCATCAACAGTCACGCCAGGCTCATAAGCAAAGAGCTCAGAGAGTGAGGTTGCATTAAGACGATCCACTTCCTTTACCCCAAAGTGAGCAATACTCGCGGCACTTTCAGCGATCGCAAGCTCTTCTTTTAGGGCACCAGTCACAATCACTTTGCTAAGATTAACGGTGACAGGAGGTTTCTCTGGCGCATTATTAGTGATAATACCTTCGGCATTTTCCGTGTTTTCTTCCACCCAAATCGGTGTTTGAGAAAATGCGTAAGAAGACATAAGGAGTGAAGAAACAGTAATGGAAAGTAATGAACGTTTAAACATGGCTAAAGACTCTTATTTGATGGTAGTTACCTAATGCTAATGAAATTAGTTCTTATTTGTATATTCTTCACATAGCGTATGAGTTGTCAAATAATATCTTGTTGTAAAGTAAAGTGATATGGATCAAATATGTTAGATTTTAAAGAGAAATGATGGCAATAACAGTGAATAAGTTACTTTATAGAGGAGAAGTGGTTGTGACGTTTGTTTATAAAATAAGCAGTTTGTAAAGAGACTTTTTGAGAAAAATTATATCGCTCATTATGGGCTTAACCTCATGATCTCAAAATAAAACTCCCAATAATGGAATGTTTTGGGAGTTTGAGATAAAAGGGGGCAATTATGAGTCATTGTAATGGGGAGATCTGCTTTTTGAAGTTATAAGTCTTTACGCATAGAGTAGAGAAGTCATCGCTAGAGATCCCATGACAGATTGGTTATTAAAGATGAGCAGTTCATCGCTAGATTCTTTGAGTCCTAGGATATAAAGAAGGGGAAGATAATGTTCATCTGTGGGAATAGATAGCCTGAAAGCCTCGCCTTGATCTTTAAAATGAATAAGGGATTTTTGATCATCTTCTAAAAGCATTTTAGTCATAGATTGTCTGGCGTCTTCTGCCCAGTCATGACCACCTTGACTATTGCGGAAATCAAGAAGACGAAGATTGTGAACAATATTGCCACTAGCAAGGATTAAAACGCCGCGATGTCGTAGGGTTGAGAGGCATTTTGCTAGTTCATAATGCGCATCTGGAGAGAGCGACATATCAAGGCTCAGTTGTAATGTAGGAATATCTGCATCGGGGTAAAGATGACAAATCACTGCCCATGTACCATGATCTAAGCCCCATTTGTGATCAAGCTCAATATGTTGATTCATGGTATGAATATGTTTGGCAAGATTAGGATCTCCCTCTGCGGGATAGGTCATATCGTAAAGGGCTTGCGGAAAATTATAAAAATCATGAATGGTCTGCGGTTTTTCCATTGCTGTGACAAAGCTTCCCTTTGTTTCCCAATGAGCAGAAATAGAGAGGATTGCTTGAGGCTTTGGTAATGATTGTCCTAGTTGGTTCCAACTCTCTGTAAAGCGATTTGATGAGATGGCGTTCATGGGACTGCCATGCCCTAAAAAGAGGATGGGCATTTTTTGGGTTGTTTTAAATTTTTGAGTGAGCGTTTGTAGTTGTTGTAAGTTCACGACGAATCCTCCTGTTTAGCGTAGGTCATTAAAGACTCATTGTAGCAGGAGAATATTGTTGCTTTAACGGCATAAAGTTAATTCACTTATTCCTATTTGGAATAAGTTTATAAAGGATAGGGAAGTTGCGAGAATGAGATCTTAAAAATTTGGCTTATAATCGAAATTGTTAGCAGCAGTCTCATCTGTAAAGACATTTAAGCGTGATTTATGCGTCAACCAGTTATTAATAAGGACATTGGGGAAAACTTCAATTTTGACATTAAATTTCTCCACATTCGCGTTAAAAATACGCAGGCTTGCCGAAATATTTCTTTCTAATTCAGATAGCTCACGCATGAAACTTTGATAGATTTCTGAAGCTTTTAATTCAGGGTAGTTTTCTGCCACGATGTGAATATTAGAAAGGAGTGCTTTAGATTCTGTATTGACCTTTTTAAGGGCTGAAATATCGGTATTTTCAGGAGAGATATTATTAAGTGCCGAGCGGAGCTTTGTAATATTTTGTAAGACATCTGCTTCATGGAGCTTATACTCTTCAACCATTTTTTCAAGCGTTGGCAGCAGACGTGTTTTCTGGAGTTCTTGAGTAATCACATCTGCCCAAGCGCGTTGGCAAGCATTAAAGTAGGCGATTATGCTATTGTGCGTTGTAATAATATAGATGGCAAAGAGCACAATGATTGCTAAAACAATAAGAAGGGCTGTCGACATTGTAAATCCTTGAGTGAGAGGGCGTTAATTAAAAGTTATGATCAATCTCTTGGAGCATTTGAGAGATCATATGAAGGGTATAGCGTAGATCAGGGAGCGCTGTTGTTTGTTTGATCTCTTCTAAGAAGAGGTCGGTCTCTTTTAGAGAATATTGCAGATTCCCCGTTAAAATATCATGATTGGTAAAAGAGAGTAGCAGTTCTTGATGCTTATTTGTCTCAATCGTGATCTGATTAAATCCTTGTAAAAGTGATTCAATTGTTTCTACCATACTAGGTGTTAAAAATTTTGCCGCTTGAAGACTCTCTTTGGTTTTAACGATAAAGTTTTTCCGAAAGGTAATGGATGCGGGCGCATAATCCCCTTTATTCATCCCAAATAGTGCTTTTGAGTAGATAATTTGAAGCGCTGAGTTAAAGTCCATATTTTTAATAGAAGCAAGATCCACAATAAAGCCGTAGCGATCATAATGATCGTAGCGCTTTTTTGTGCTAGTTTTTCCATCGCTATCTGTCTTAGTTTCTGTTTTTTCATCCACATAATGAAAATGGTAATAATGGTAATTAAAAGAAATCTCCTCAGCATTTTTGCCGGCAATAACCGTTTTAATTTCGCGGGAATAATTTCCCCGGATAAAATCATGAAAGCGAGCTTCTAGCGCTTTTTGAGAATAATTTGCTGAGTGGATAATTTCTAATTGATTATCAAATAAGAGATCTCGCGCGTAGATGGCGGCGGAGAGTTTATCAATGCTTTTTCTACGCTTAACATAATAAAATAGCAAAATAACTGCCACAAAAAGCGATAAAAAAGTGATGAAGAGCCAAAAGCTCTCATCACTTTTTTGAAAGGCTATAATCCCGACAATAAATGCCGTTATATCGATAATAAAATAGAGTAGAAAATCTCTTTGATCAAATTGCAAGTTGCCCTTAAATTCTTGGGCATTAGCAATAATATCGAGCAAATCTTGCGGCGAATTCGCCTCAGCAGTTTTTTGATCTGCTGAAGCGATAAACTTCTGAAGCCGATGATTGTGTTGAAACATCATTTACCTATTTATGTTCAATAAGCGAGATAAAATTTTAAGCGATTATGGATTTAAGCGCTCTTTTTTCTCATCATTAAAGATTGTGTAGCGTACGTTATAGGTAATAATTTTATTGCTTTCAGCCGGGATTTCTAATTCCCAAATTGCCGTGTCCCCCACAATTTTTGGCGGTTTGCTTTGGTTGATGATTTGCCAGTTTGTATCATTGTTAGGATAGAAACTTTCTTTCACAAAGGTATGTGCGGCTTCTTTTTTCGCATTACTAACGGTGAGTTTATAGCTAATTTCCCACTCATCTTCATTCACCATTGCAAATTGCGTTTGCTCTCTTTTCATTGTGATATCAAAGGCGCTACCGGTATTTAGAATGACTTCCTGTTTATTGGGTGTTGCCGGAATATGATCTTCCCCTATAAAAGTTGTTTGGGTATCTTCTTGCTGATAAAGGCGAATCACCCCATCAGGTAGTGGAAAGCCTAACTGGGAAGTTTCATCATTTTTAAAATGAACAGTAACCATTGCATTTTGAAATGCCGGAGATTGTCCCATACGGTAATTAGGACTGTTGTTAGCGAAGGTATAGTTTTTGGTAAAAGGGATGGCATCTTTTTGAAAGAGGGAGATTTGCGTCTGCTCTTTATCATTTAAAGTAGAGGTGTCTGGTATTTTATAAAGATGATAATCCCCTAAAGAGGTTGCTGCAATAGGCGCTGCTTCATAGTTCATATCAAGCGCCATTGCGGCGCCCGCTTTACGTAACTGTGGTACAGCGCGGCTAACGATATTGAGATCGCCGGCAATGAGATTAATCTTATAATCTTGGTAATCCATACCACTATTGTTATTAAGTGTTGCCCAACCTTCGAGTTTTAAGGTTTTGCTTGCTTCATCTAGTTTTGCAATATAGTCGGTATTCCATGAAAGACCCCGTGTTAAATAACTTAAGTCCGCGCGATAAAGCGCTCTGTTTTCTGGAAGGTTTTTTAAGATAACCGATAATACAGGTGTGTTATTAAGACCTGCAGGGATTGTTTTAAAGGCTAAACGTGCATTTTCTGGAAGATCGAGTTCAATACGATCTTTATATTGTAAAAGTAACCCTCCGTTATTGGAGATAATGGTCGCCTTTTCTTGTTTCTCTCGTCCACTATTGCTTGTGATTACTGTGACTTCTTCTCCTACAGAGTATTGAATCATCGCTTGAGGTGAAAGAAGGTTACGATTGAGTTTCTTCTCTGTAATGACTGGTACGGGCTGATCTTTCTCTTTTGGCGTAAAGGAGATCATCAATGATTCCATCATCGTTTCCGGGGCAACATTTGGTAAAAAAAGCTGGCGGAGCTCATTATTTAATTCAAAATTACGAGCCTCTGTAATGAGTGCAACTCCACCTTGGTAGATTGTGATTGTTGGGTTTTCAACGGTTTCAAGCGGCTGATCATTAGCAAATAAGGGTGACGTCATTGCTAAAGTTGATGCGAGAATAATCGGTAACTCTTTTTTAAATGGAATGGTCATGATGTGTTATTGCCCCTTATTAGAAGAGTGAATAATATGAAATGCTACTGCATTTAGGATTGCGGCTTTTTATAGGTAAAGTACGCCGTTTTTCAATCGATAGGGTCATTATCGTATTTTTAGAAAACATTTAACAATAAAAAATCCCTAAATTTTGAAAGAAATTTTAAAATTTAGGGATTAATAGATTCAATAGTTATTAAAACGTCTTATTTGGAAGAGATTAATCTAGGCGTTTTTCCCGCTCTTCATCCTCTTTTTTATCGATCTGCCAATACGCACAGGCATAAAATTCCGAACTCGTTAAAGATTGCTCTTTACGAAGGAAATCCCTGAGGGTTCTGACGGTGCTGTATTCTGCTGTGATATGTGTAAAGTTCGGGGAATCTAGCTTTTGCCACGCATGCTTTGCAATCTTTGCTAATTGACTGCCTTTTTCAGGGGTTGGGTTGATGACCCATTCTGTTGTAATTTTTGCCTTAGAGGTAAAATGCTCATCTAAGATATCATCTGCCGTTAAAACTTCTGTAATAATAGTGGCATTGGCATCTTCAGGAAGCGTCTCAACTAAAGCTGCAACTACAGGGATTCCTGTCATATCAGTCACAAAAAGAAAGTTTTTAACATCTGGCAAAACATCACGATGTTTGAGTTTCATCGCTAAGCCAATTTGGGCACCAGCTTTTGAATCTCTTGCCCAGTTACATGCGATAGAATCACCATCATGTACCGCAAAATCAACCGTTAGCTCTTTTTTATTAAGGTCAATAAAGCGATGGGTATAAGTGCGTACTGAAGGGCGGTTTTCCTCGTTTTCTAGCTCCCATACTTTTGTTTCTGCATTAAAGACCGGCATTTCAACAGTGGTGTGACCTTGAGGGGGAATAAAGAGCTTATTATTAACACCTAAAGGGACATCGCTATAATGCTCAATATCCTCACATTTTAAAACAAGGCGTAAATAGTTGGGAGTGATGTAGTTTTTGCTAACCAAACTAACGGTTGTACGATGAACTAGCATTTGCATGAATTTTATCTCCAAAAGTGGTGAGATCTCATCAATTTCAAGAAGCAATGAGAAGTTTCTTCGTTGTTGATAGCTGTTCATGTTTTTAGCTTTTATCGTAAAAAAAATGGCGATAGAGGCGCTTTTAAACAGCTTTGTCATTTTTTATAACTAAAATGGATATTCATTATTTTATGGATATAATTGCTAATTGCAAATAGTTATCGTTATTATGGCTTGATGTCTGAATTTTGATAAAATCATTCTCAGTAAAAGACGTTACTTTAAAGGTAAAACAGTACAACGTGTAAATTAACTCAACTTGTACGCTGCCGGGTAGAATGATTTCGGCATCTCTTATAACCGATGCGCGGGAACTTGATTAAGTGACTTTTAAACTCATTTCAGGATATCTTTCTTGTCAAGATTTCTTAGATGACTTTCTATATAGATAACTCCCCTTATATAGATAATAAGAAAAGGGCTTAGGATAAATAATAAAAGCAGGTATCGGGGCTTTTTATGCTGTTTTAATTAATTTCAGAGAATCAAAGTGTGAAAGAGCGTAATAAGCTTGATATTTATCCATAGATTGCGTAAAATGCCGAGATCGTTTACCAGCGACCCCTAACGTTGATTTAAAGCCAATATCCCAAGAGTTCGCTCTTAACCGGTATTCACGTTACCGGAGGAATAGATGTTGGATTTTAAGTTTTTTTGTTAGTGAATTTTTATTTTGGAGTTTTCGATGAAAACATTTAGTGCAAAGCCTGCTGAAGTAACCCGTGAATGGTTTTTAATTGATGCAGAAGGAAAAACCCTCGGACGTTTAGCTACAGAGGTTGCAAGACGCTTACGCGGTAAGCATAAGCCTGAATTTACACCTCACGTAGATACAGGTGATTACATTGTTATTGTCAATGCGGAAAAAATCCGTGTAAGTGGTAACAAGCTTCAACAAAAGATCTATTACAAGCATACTGGTTATGTTGGTCATTTAAGAGAAACAACTCTTGAGAAGATGTTACAAACTAAACCTGCGAATGTTATCGAGTTAGCTGTAAAAGGCATGCTCCCTAAAAATGCTTTAGGAAGAGATATGCTTCGCAAGCTTAAAGTTTACGCAGGTCCTGAGCATGCACACGCAGCACAGCAACCAAAAGTTTTAGACATCTAATTAGGAAGAGAGAATTATTATGGCAGCTAACCAAAACTACGGTACTGGAAGACGTAAAAGATCAGCAGCACGCGTATTTTTACGTAAAGGTACAGGCAGCATTATTGTTAATAATAAACCGCTTGATGAGTACTTTCCACGTGAAGTATCACGTATGATCGTTCGTCAACCTTTAGAGCTTTTAGAAGCAGAAGGTCAATTTGATATTATCGTTACTGTAAAAGGTGGCGGTATGAGCGGACAAGCTGGGGCAATTCGTCACGGTTTAACTCGTGCACTCGTTGAGTATGATGAAGCGAACCGCGCTCCATTACGTAAAGCAGGATTTGTAACACGTGACCCACGTAGCGTTGAGCGTAAGAAAGTTGGTCTTCGCGGCGCACGTCGTGCAACACAGTTCTCAAAACGTTAATTTATACCGATATTTTGAGTATGATAAAAAATATCAAAGCCTTTCTTACGAAAGGCTTTTCTTTTTGGAGTAGAGATTCTATGAATCCTAAGATCTACCATTCGAAAGATCACTCTATTAGAAATCGTCAGATTTCTAGGAATTCTCTAACGGTCATTAATAAGCTTAATAGCGCAGGCTTTAATGCTTATTTAGTGGGTGGGGGCGTTCGTGATCTTCTGTTAGGGCTTGCGCCGAAAGATTTTGATATCGTCACAGATGCGCATCCTAGTGAGATCCGTAAAGTATTTCGTAATAGCCGTATTATTGGGCGACGATTTAGGCTTGTTCACGTTGTATTTGGGCGTGAGATTATTGAAGTTGCAACCTTTCGTTCAAATGATGCGGGGGATAAATCAAAGCATTATCAGACAAATGATGATGGTTTTGTCACGCGAGATAATATTTATGGCACAATCGATGAAGATGCGATGCGCCGAGATTTTACGGTCAATGCGCTCTTTTATGATGTGCGTGATCAAACGATTATTGATTATTGTGGGGGTTATCAAGACCTGCAAAACCAAACGCTTCGTTTGATTGGTGATCCGACGGATCGATTTATGGAAGATCCTGTTCGTATCTTAAGAGCTGTACGCTTTCAGGCAAAGCTCGGGTTTAAGATTGATCAGGCGTTATTACCGCCTATTGCCGAGCACCGTCAGCTTTTAGAGAGTGTTTCTCCGGCAAGAATGTATGATGAGGTTCTTAAGCTCTTTTTAACGGGGCATGGGGAGAAATCCTATCACAGTATGATGGAGCATGAGCTCTTTGGGATCTTATTCCCCTTAACTTACAAGGCACTTAAAGCTCAAGGATTCCCAGATGAGCATCTGCTTTTAAAATCACTTAAAAATTCCGACGCAAGAGCTAAGCAGGGCTTAACAAGTTCTCCTTACTTTGTTTACGCATCACTTTTATGGGCGCCATTTATGGAGCGCTTTGAGAGTTTGGTTGCAGGTGGGATGCGTTATAGTGATGCCTCAAAAATGGCGATTGATGATGCTTTTAAAGTGCAGCATCAAATTACGGTTATCCCTCGTTATGTGCGAGAGTTTATTGAAGATCTTTGGGTGTTTCAGTTTAGATTGCAAGCAAAGGTTATTCGGAGCCCTAAGCGTTTAATGGAGCATCCACGCTTTAAAGCAGCGTATGATTTTTTACTGCTTCGTGCTGAAGCGAATGAAGATACTGACGTTCTTGAGAAGGCGCAGTATTGGGCTACGCAATTTGCTGAATATGAAGCTATATTGGCAGAGCAAGAGCGGGAAGAAAATCGCCAAGAGCGCCGAGAAGGTAAGCAAGAAGTTCGCCGAGAAGTAACGCGGCATCAGAAAAACCGCGATGAAAAGCAGGGTGATGATTCTCAAAAAAGACGTCGCAGACCTAGAAGAAGGCGAGTCGCTCGTAAGAGTAGTGATGCTTAATATGAAAGCAGCTGTTAAGATATAAATCTTAAGAATAAAAAACGACCATTGAATATTGGTCATTTTTTATTAGAAGTTAATAGCTTTTGATTGTTTTTAGTTATAGTGAAATGGGTTCAAAGCAAACTGATTGCAATGCCAGTGCGCTTGCTATTAGCAATAAGCAATAAGCAATATGTTCTATCCCGCATCTTGCAAACATTGTTTAATACGCACCTTTATAGATTGATGTACGGCTGGAGGGAATGTTTCATATTCTTTCTAAAATCCCGTGCCAGCTGTTTAAGATGTGCTTTTTTTAACCGATTTTACTATAAACTAGCTTGCACAGTGCCGGATAGATCGATTCTTACCCTTCTCGTAATGGGATGCCAGCAATCTGATTTAGAAACTTCTGAGTAACTTCTAAGCCGAGGATGCTCTACTATACTGAGTATTCCTTAAATATAATTCATCGGGTTAACTGTTTGGCCTTTGGTGCGGATCTCAAAGTAGAGTACCGTTCTTCCATCAAAGCTATTGCCCATGCCGGCAATTGTTTGACCTTTCTTTACTTTAGCGCCTTCTCGCACATTAATAGAGGAGAGATAGCCATAAGCGGTATAAGTGTTCGCGTTATGGCGAACGATAATCAGCTGCCCATATCCTGAATTTCCAGCACCTGCAAAGACGACTTCACCATCATGGGCGGCTTTAATCGGTTGATTAACCGTTCCGGCAATTTGTATACCTTTTTGGCCTGGAATGTTAGGGTTGTAGCTTTTAACAACAGTACCTTCCGTTGGTTTTACCCAGCCGCTAATCCCAGTAGAGACCTGATCTTTAGGTGTTGCGGGTTTTGGGGTAACAACGGTGTTATCGCGTGTTGCTATTTTTTGAGGAGTTGTGTTGGTTGCAGCAATATTTCTATTAGAGGTTGTATTATTACTTCTAACGGCTGAGCCTGCTTTACCGCTAACCTTTAGGACTTGTCCGACCCGAATATGATTGGGGTTAGAGATATTATTAAGTCTTTGTAAGTCACTGACTGACATTTTATGATTACTTGCAATTTGGCTCAATGAGTCGCCAGATCTCACGGTATAAGTACCGCTAGAACATGCAGATAGGATTAAGAGAGTTGTAAGAAAAAATGTTAGTCGTTTTAGGCTCATAATATTTACTTCTTATTATTTAAAAATAAAAACCCCAAAAAGGAGTAGGTATTTTACCACCTTCATCCTTTTAGGGGTATCTTTATGACGTTTGATGTAACTATTGATAGATTAAATCGCGTCAGTTGCGCACATTGCAGTAACGTTAACGATGCGTCTTGCAGTCGCAATATTGGTTACTACGTGAGCTGGTTTTGAAGGACCTGTTAAGATTGGTCCCACAACAATGCTATCGCTAATGGTGCGCACAAAGTTGTAAGTTACGTTAGCGGTATCAATGTTTGCAAAGATAAAGAGGTTTGCCATGCCTTCTAATTCAGAATTAGGGAAGTAAGCATTACGGTAGCGCTCCCAGATAGCAAGGTCTGGTTGCATCTCCCCTTCGCATTCAAGCTCTGGCGCTGTCTCTTTAAGGATCTGTAAGGTTGCTTGCATCTTTCTTGAGAATTTCGATTCACGTGAACCGAAGTTTGAGTGGGAAAGAAGCGCAACTTTTGGAGTGATACCAAAGCGAGCCACAACTTCCGCTGCCATTTTAGTGATATCAGCTAACTCTTCAGCCGTTGGGTCTTCATTAACATGCGTATCGCAGAAGAAAAGAGGACCCTTTGGTGAAAGAAGTAAGCTAACCGCTGCTGGTTGAGAGGTATCTTTTTTAAGACCAATGGCATCAACGATATGGTGGACGTGGCGGTGATATTGACCTAACACACCACTAATTTGACCATCAATCATGCCGAGCTCTAAAAGCATTGCCGAGAGAAGGTTGCCACGAGTTTGCATGCGTTGACGTGCAAGTTCTGGCGTAATCCCTTTGCGCTTCATGACGCTATAGTATTTTTCTGAACACTCATCAAGCATTGGAGGATTACGATAGTCGATAATTTGTACATATTCACTATCAATATCTTTACTGATGCTATCTTCTGGCGTTAATACTTTAGTTGGAAGGTTGATACCAAGCTCTTCAATTCTTCTTTGGATCACTTTTGGTTGACCAATAAGGATTGGGTTTGCAAGGCGATCTTGCTTAACAAGGTAAACGGCACGAAGTACGCGTTCATCTTCACCTTCACAGTATGCAATTGTACGTGCATTCTCTTTTGCTTGGTTGAAGATAGGGCGCATTGCCATATTGGTTTTATTAAAATGTTGGCTTAAGCGATGGCGGTACTCTTCAAAGTCTTGAATCGGACGAAGTGCAACCCCTGATTCCATTGCCGCTTTTGCAACTGCAATAGGAAGCTCTACAATTAAGCGAGGATCAAATGGTTTTGGGATGATGTAGTGGCGTGAAAAGCGAAGTGTTTCACCAGGATATGCGTGTAAAACTTCATCAGTAGGCTCTTTATGCGTAAGATCAGCAATAGCTTTTACACACGCCATCTTCATTGCTTCATTGATCTCTGTTGCGCCGCAATCGAGTGCGCCGCGGAAAAGATAAGGGAAGCAGAGCACGTTGTTGACTTGGTTAGGGTAGTCAGAGCGTCCTGTTGCTAAAATAGCATCTTGACGAACTGCATGCGCAAGTTCTGGGCGGATTTCAGGTTCAGGGTTGGCTAATGCAAAAATGAGCGGATTAGGCGCCATTTTTGTCACCATTTCAGCGGTTAAAACGCCAGGTGCTGATAGACCTAAAAATACGTCTGCATCTTCGATAATTTCGCCGAGTGTCATTTTGTCGGTTTGTTGTAAGAAGAATGCTTTATATTCATCAAGTGTCTCTTCAGCGCGGTGATGATTTACAACACCATCACGGTCTGAGACAGTGATATTTTCTTTTTTAAGACCAAATTGCATTAAGAGATTTAAGCAAGAGATTGCCGCAGCACCTGCGCCACTACAAACGAGTTTAATCTCTTCAATTTTTTTATCCGCAAGCTTGAGGGCATTTAACACCCCTGCAGCAGTGATAATCGCTGTTCCATGTTGATCATCATGGAAAACAGGGATATTCATGCGTTTTTTAAGTTCTTGCTCAATTTGGAAACATTCAGGAGCCTTGATATCTTCTAAGTTAATCCCGCCGAATGTTGGTTCGAGGCTAGCCACGATCTCGATAAATTTATCAGGGTCAGTTTCGTCAATTTCAATATCAAAAACATCGATATTAGAGAATTTTTTAAAAAGAACGCCTTTACCTTCCATAACGGGTTTACCCGCAAGCGGACCGATATTGCCAAGACCTAATACTGCTGTCCCGTTACTAATTACCGCAACAAGATTGCCGCGTGAAGTGTAATCAAGCGCTGTGAGTGGGTCTTTTTGAATCTCTTCACAAGCGTAAGCAACGCCAGGAGAGTATGCTAAAGAGAGGTCTTTTGAGTTGACTAGTGGTTTAGTGGCTTCAACTGAAATTTTTCCAGGCTGAGGTTGTGCATGATAGCGAAGCGCTTCAATACGAAGATCTTCAGTTTTATTATTTGGAGAATCCATTGAGATCTATCCTTTATACTGAAATTTTGGGTTGTTATACTGAATTTGAAGTAAGTCTTAGATACTAACAAGGATTCTGATTCTAATCTACTAGTGCTCCTATAAAAAAAGAAGGGGTTGCCATGATGGCTTCTAACGTTGTGATAATGTTCATCTTTTTTGAGTAAATAGTGCGTAAATTTATGTGATCTATAAAAAGATTAAATGTGCATTAAATAAGGACGTAGTAGATCAAGTTTGTTATAATGAAGAGTGTTAAGAATTTTGGAAAAGGGTTGCGTAAAAATCGCTTGTTGCGATCTTTTCACCCCTTTATGACTAAGATTTGGAGGGCTATTTTATGCCGAGTGAAGATAAACAATTAGTGCTAAGAGCCAATACTTTTCCCTCTGTTGCAGATGGATTAGACGCTTATATCAGTGCTATTGGCGATATTCCGACCTTAACTGCGGAGGAAGAACAAGCGCTTGCTTATCGTTTGATTGAACATGAGGATCTACATGCCGCTCAAACTCTGATTATGTCCCACTTAAAATTTGTTGTGCATATTGCGAAGAACTATACCGGCTATGGTCTGCCTTTAGTGGATTTGATCCAAGAGGGGAATGTCGGGTTGATGAAGGCGGTGAAACGTTTTGATCCTTCTTATAATGTTCGATTAATCTCTTTTGCGGTGTATTGGATTAAATCAGAAATTCATGAGTTTGTGATCCGCAATTGGAGAATTGTCAAAGTTGCAACAACGAAAGCGCAGCGTAAGTTATTCTTTAATTTAAGATCATCAAAAGAGACTTTAGAGTGGTTAACTGATGAAGAAGCTGCTGATATTGCAAAAGAATTGAATGTGAGTAAAGCAGAAGTAAAGCGTATGGAAATGCGACTTTTCTCTAATGATTTAGCATTTGATCTGCCAGTTGGAAGTCATGCTGATGATGGGGACTTTAGTCCATCAGATTGGCTGTCTAGTAATACATTAGACCCATCTCAAGAATTAGAGCGAGAAGATTATGCGTCGCATAATAATGAAATGTTAGGGAATGCGCTTGCCGAGTTAGATCCTCGCAGCAAAGATATTATTATGCAGCGTTGGATGCGTGATGAAGATGAAGAGCGACCTACATTAACAGAGCTTGCTGAAAAGTATTCAGTCTCTGCAGAGAGAATTCGACAAATTGAAAATCAGGCGATGAGTAAAATCAAAGACCTGTTAACGGTATAATTGATTGATTAAAATTGGTAAAAGACTCAGATGAGAAATGTCTGGGTCTTTTCTATTATGGAGAAGCATAAAATGACAGCAATTTCACATATTAAAGAGAGCCTTGAAGTTAAACAATTAGCCCTTGAAAAAATGCCGGAGGTGATTGAGGCAACAGGGGAGTTAATGATTCAGGCGTTACAATCAGGGAAGAAAGTACTTGTGTGTGGGAATGGTGGGTCAGCAGCAGATGCGCAGCATTTTGCGGCTGAGCTTATGAATCGATTTGAAACAGAGCGTGCGCCATTGCCGGCAATTGCTTTAACGACAGATAGTTCAAACCTCACCTCTATCGCTAATGATTATAGCTATGATGAAGTTTTCTCAAAACAGGTGATGGCATTAGGACAAGCTGGCGATGTATTGATTGCCATTAGTACTAGTGGTAACTCAAAAAGTATTAATTTAGCTATCGAAGAAGCCTTAAAGAAAGGGATGGTTGTTTTAGCGTTAACGGGTGAAACGGGCGGTAAAATGCGCGAAATTGAATCTGCTAATTTACATCTTGTAAATGTTCCAAGTAAACGTACTGCGCGCGTACAAGAGGTGCATATTCTTGTTATCCATATTTGGTGCGCAATGATTGACAAGGTATTTCGTTAATAAATAGAGCTTTATCATTTCAAAAGAAGATTCATTCAGCAATAGAGATATTAGGTTTAAAATTAAATCCTAGGAGACAGTGATGTTGAAGCGTTTTTTATTATTAAGTAGTTTTATGGTGGTTTTAGCAGGTTGTGTTCCGGCAATTTTGGCAGGTGGTGTGGGTGCTACCGCTGCAGGAGTGAATGATCGCCGTACCGCCGGACAAATCGTAGAAGATAATGCGATTACTGTTAAAGTTCAAAATAAGATCGGGCAGATGCCAGGGCGCAATAAAGCCCATATCAGCATTTTAAGTTATAACGGTAAGGTGCTTCTTTTAGGAGAAGTCCCAACGCAAGCATTAGGATTAGAAGTAGAAGATGTTGCGGCTAAAACAGAGCATGTAAAAAGTGTGCATAATGAGTTGATTATTGCGCCAGAGGCCTCTTTAGCGAGCATTACATCTGATACGATGATTACTGCAAAAGTAAAATCTGCTTTAGCAACAGGGATTACATTAAAAGGATTTAATGCTGGGAATGTGAAAGTGGAAACTTCTAATCGAAAAGTCTATTTAATGGGAATCGTTAATGAAGCGGAAGCACGCGAAGCAATTAATATTGTTCGTCATGTTTCAGGTGTTGAAGAAGTGGTCCCTTTTTTTGATATTGTAAACCGTCAGTTTTATAACATTAATTAAAAGAAAACCTTGTTTGCCGGATTTTTAGAGTAAATATATTTAGTTGGTCACGGCATAAGGATATGTCGTGACGTTAATTTTTCAGTCGTAATAACTTCATTAGGAAAAGGACTAAAAATGAGTAAGCAATATGATGCAATTATTATTGGTGGTGGTTCAGGTGGGCTCTCTTATGCAGAAAGAGCGGCGAGCTACGGTGTTAAATGCTTATTAATTGAGAAAGATAAGCTTGGGGGCACTTGCGTAAATGTGGGTTGTGTTCCTAAAAAAGTGATGTGGAACGCTGCGAATATTGCGCATATGTTTGATGATGCAAAAGGTTATGGTTTCTCTTTTGGGGAGACGGCATTTTCTTGGAAGATCTTAAAAGAGAAGCGTGATCAATATATTAGCAACATTGTCACTTGGTATAACAATAGCTATATGCCAGACGCAGGGGTTGATGTTATTCATGGTGAAGCAAAGCTTGTTGATAATAATACCGTTTCGGTAAATGGTGAGACCTTTAGTGCAAAAATTATCGTGGTATCAACTGGGGGGTATCCTTTAGTTCCGGAAATCAAAGGGGCTGAGCATGGGATTACTTCTAATGAGTTTTTCGCACTAGAAGATGCGCCTAAGCGTATTGCAGTTGTTGGTGCTGGATATATAGCGGTGGAGATTGCGCAGTTAATGGCAGCATTTGGTACTGAAACCCACCTTATTTGCCGTGGCGATATGGTCTTAAGGAGTTTTGATGAATATGTCACAAAGCATCTTAAAGAGGTGTTAGATAATGACGATCAATTAACATTGCATCCAAAGTCTAATGTTCAATCTGTTGAGAAAAATGAAGATGGATCATTAACTGTAACAACAGAGACAGAAACCATTGTGGTAGATGAGCTTATTTGGGCAATTGGCCGAGGTTACAATACGCATAATATTGGTCTTGAAAATACAGATGTAAAAGTGAACGCTGATGGTACTATTACGGTAGATAAATTCCAAGAGACCAATGTCCCTAATTTTTACGTATTAGGGGATATTATGGGCGGTCAATTCCAATTAACGCCAGTAGCAATTGCCGCAGGTCGCCGTTTAGCAGATAGACTTCACAATGGAATGACGGATCGACATTTAGAATATAACAAGATTCCAAGTATTGTTTTCTCTCATCCGCCTATTGGTACAACGGGTATTACCGAAAAAGAGGCGATTGCCGAGTACGGAGAGGATGCTGTGAGATGCTATACGGCTTCATTTACAGCGATGTATTCAAATTTTAGTACTAAACCTGTTAAAACAGCTATGAAGATGGTTTGTGTCGGTGATGATGAGAAGATCGTAGGGATTCATCTCATTGGACCAACGGTTGATGAAATGCTTCAAGGTTTTGCTGTTGCTGTAAAAATGGGCGCTCGTAAAAAGGATTTTGATGATACGGTAGCGCTTCATCCTACAGCCGCAGAAGAGCTGGTAACCATGCGTTAACTGGTAAAGAATTTTATTAAATAGAGTAGAAAACGTAATGTTAGAATTTTTTCATAGTATTGATATAGTTGTTTTTTTAACGCTATTCCTATCGGTAGGATTGGTATTGGCGTTTGAATTTGTAAATGGATTTCATGATACTGCGAATGCGGTTGCAACGGTTATTTATACAAAGTCAATGAAGCCAAGATTGGCGGTTTTTCTGTCAGGAATCTTTAACTTTTTAGGAGTTTTATTGGGAGGTTTAGGTGTTGCTTATGCGATTGTTAATCTCTTACCGATGGATCTTCTAGCAAGTGCAAGCTCGACAAAAGGGCTGGTGATGGTTGTGTCATTATTGGTCTCAGCACTTATTTGGAATTTGGGAACTTGGTATTTTGGAATCCCTGCATCTAGTTCTCATACTTTAATTGGTTCAATCTTAGGTGTTGGGCTCGCAAATGCGATGATGACAGACCATTCCTTAGTAGATGGGGTTAACTGGGAGAAAGCACTTGGCGTGTTTGAATCTCTGTTATTCTCTCCATTTATTGGTGCCGGTTTAGCGGGATTACTACTACTTGGCTTATTACGTTTTCTACCTAAAAGTTATATTCATAAAACACCTTATCAACGTCATGTGATTGATAAGAAAAAACGCCCCCCATTTTGGCCGCGCTTTTGGCTTGTAACTTCTGCGATGGGAATGAGTTATGCGCATGGACAAAATGATGGTCAAAAAGGGATTGGTCTTGTGATGTTGGTACTTTTTAGTGTGGTACCTGCGCAATTTGTATTGAATTTAAATTCAAGCGTATTTGAGATTGAGCAGACAAGGGTCGCTGCACAGCAAATGGTATCGTATTATGAGACTAATAAAGAGGTTTTAGATCGCCTTTATCCTAAAGGTGATACAAAAGATAGTGATGGGCTTTTTAGTTGTGAATATAGTGAAATGAAGCAACATTCAGAGAAACTCATTACACTATTAAATGGTATTGATGATTATGATAAATTATCGACTGATGATCGTTGGGCTGTCCGTAATGAAGTGATGTGTTTAGCAAGTATTGCTAAAACTTTAGAATCAAAAGATGAGTTACCAAGCGGTTATCGTAAATCATATAAGGCAATCAGTAAGGATTTAACCAAAACAACAGAATATGCACCATTTTGGGTAATTGCTGCGGTAGCGCTAGCGCTTGGAATGGGGACAATGATTGGTTGGAAGCGAGTCGTTGATACTGTTGGTGGTAAGATTGGGAAAAAAGATATGACTTATGCGCAAGGAATGAGTGCGCAAATTGTCTCGGGTATTGCCATTGCTTCTGCGAGTCATTTAGGATTTCCTGTTTCAACAACGCATATTCTTTCAAGTTCCGTTGCAGGAACGATGATTGCAAATAAGTCTGGATTGCAGAAATCAACCGTGAAAAATATCCTTATTGCATGGATTTTAACACTACCTGTTTCAACGGCGCTATCATTTGGTCTTTATTTCCTTGGTACTTATTTATTTGTAAATTAACATGAAATTGCTCACATATGATGAGGCTGCCACCGCCCTTAAGAATGGTGAAATAATTGCTTATCCAACAGAAGGTGTTTATGGTTTTGCGGCAGATGCGATGAATGCAAAAGCGGTAGAAGCGGTGTTAAGTCTCAAAGATCGCTCAGCGTCGAAAGGATTTATTGTGATGGCTGCCTCGCTTGAAAAGTTATCGCCGCTCATCAAGCCTTTAACCAATGAACAGCGTGAAACGTTATTGGGAAGCCTTCGTGGTGGATCTCGTTATACTTGGATTGTGCCGGCGCAAGATCATTGTCCTGAATATTTAAGAGGGCAATTTACAACGCTGGCGGTAAGAGTCACAAATCACCCCGATGCGCTGGCACTTTGTGATCTGATGCCGGTAGGTGTTGTCTCAACGAGCGCTAATTTGCATAAAGAAGCCCCTCTTGAAAGTCCTGAGGCGATTATGGCGTTATTTGGTGATCGCATTGCGGGAGTGATGGTGGGTAATGTTGGTGGGTTATCATCACCAACGCGAATTGTTCATCTGGAAAGTGGGGAAGTTATTCGCGCTTAATTTATTGAGGCTGCGCTAGGATCTATTTAAGAAAGTGTAAAAAAAGCGTTAAGGTAAAAATCTTAACGCTTTTTTATGGCCTCTAAAGTGGTTATAAAATCTTGGGCGTGAGTTTTAAGAAGCTTTGGAGAAAATTGTTCTTTCTCTAATAGATGATAGAAATAATCTAGTTGAGAGAGGTGTTGAGGATGCCACTTTTGAAAGAGCTCTCGATAATCGGAGAGTTCATAAGGCCACTGATGCTCATCTTTAGGTCTTGTGATATTGCTGGCGCGAATTAATCTTTTGCATATTTGGTTCTTGAGGGTTTTTTGTTGGGCATTTTCGCCATCTTGCAGTAGTGCGAGATCTTTTAAAACGGCTTGTTGATAATCCTGATTAAGCGCTTTGGCAATGATAAGACTAGGTTTAAATTCTGGGAATTGTTCTTGAAGATTTTCCCCTTGTAGATGCCGGCAACAATGCTTTAACCAATATCCCCATCGATAAAATTCTTTTTTATCCAATGCTTCTTCTAGTAAGCCAAAATCAAAATCTATTTTAGTAATCTTTGGGTGTTGAGATTGGAGTGTTTCTTGTAATTGAGAAAGAAGATGCTGCTGATTGGGAGTAAGTGGGGAATTAAGAATAATTGTTAAATCGATATCCGATTTTCCTTCAATTGCTGAGCCTTTGGCCGCACTCCCATAGAGCTAGATGCTATGGATTTGAGGAGGGTTTTTTATAAGAGCAAGCAGAGCCTCTTGAAGAATTGGTTTGATAAAATCTTGAATAGGGGCTTGATAGAGGTCTGTGCGAATAGTCATAAAAGAGTTTAAGTGTTTAAAAATTGATATATAGTGCTTTGGCTGAAAAAGAGCGCGTTGCTTTAAAAAGGTCTATTTTCGGCGGAAAGGAAGCGTTTTATGCTTCTTACTATCTCGCGCCGACAATTTAAATCAACGGTTTTATTTAATCCTGTTTCTTATATCGCCGATTCGGTTTAAAAAAAGTACGTCTTAAACAGCTGGCGCGGGATTTTAGAAAGAACACGAAACATTCCCTCCAGCTGTGCATAAATCAATAAAGGTACGTATTAAATAATGTTTGCAAGATGCTGGATAGAACATATTTCTTATTGCTAATAGCAAATATGCCGGCATTGAAATCAGTCTGTTTTGAACCTATTTTCCTATACTATAAAATAGTATTCTTTAAATAGGATCAACTATAAAGATAAAGTTGATGTAGCGGCAATCTAATTTTGTGACTTCTAAATCAAGATTATTATGTTGAAGAACTGTTTGAGCGCTATAAAAGAGTATCTTGATATTTTGCTCTGACAAATAAAAACCCTACTAAAAAGTAGGGTTTTTGTTGAATCTTGTAATCAAAGCTCGCAAATTAAGCGATGTTTTTGATTTGCGCGTTAAGACGGCTAAGAATACGTGCAACTTTATTCTTATGAATAAGACCACGTTTTACTGAACGATCAAGTGCGCTTTGTGCTTTACCAAATGCTTTTACTGCTTCTTCGCGGTTATTGCCTTTGATAGCATTAATCGTTTTTTTAACATATGTTCTAGTCATTGAACGGTATGATGCGTTAGCTGCATTGCTTTTCTCAGCTTGACGAACGCGTTTTCTAGCTTGTGCTGTATTTGCCAAGGTTTTACTCCAGTTTAAAATGTCAGAATTTATAACACAATATTGCGACGCATATCGACGCAATCAAATTTGTAATAATCACATATGATTATCTTTTTTCAGCCTTTTGTCAATCAATTCTGCTGAAACTTTCTAATCTTATAGACACAAATTCCTATATTAGAATACAGGAACGATGCTTCCTTCATATTTTTCTTCAATAAACGTACGAACATCATCAGAAGTAATGACTTCAATGAGTGCTTTGATGCGTGCGTCATCTTTATTTTCAGGAAGAACAGTGATGATATTAGCATAAGGAGACTGCGCACCTTCAATGAAAAGTGAATCTTTCGTTGGATTCAATTTCGCATCTAATGCAAAGTTGGTATTAATCAGCGCTAAATCAACCTCATCTAAAGTACGAGCAAGCATTGGTGCTTCGAGTTCTACAAAGGTTAATTTAAGGGGGTTTTCTTTAATATCAAACACCGTTGAAAGGATATTCTCAGGATTATTTAAGGTAATGATGCCTTCGTTGTGTAAAAGAATCAAAGCGCGGCCACCATTTGCAGGGTCGTTCGGAATACTGACCTTAGCACCTGTTTTTAAGTCATCTTTTGATTTAATTTTTTGTGAATAAGCAGCAATAGGCTCTACGTGAATAGCAGGCTCTAATGCCACAATGTTGAGATTGTGGTTTTTGTTAAATTCATCTAAATAAGGGGCGTGTTGGAAGAAGTTAGCATCTGCTTCTTTCTCATCAACCATTAAGTTTGGTAAAACATAGTCGGTAACAACAACAACTTCAAGATCAATATCTTTCGCTGCAAGTTGCGGTTTGATAGATTCAAGAATTTCCGCATGAGGAACAGGGGTTGCTACAACTTTAAGTTTTTCTGCTGAAAGTGCGAAGAATGGGACGAGCGAAAGTGCTGTCGCAAGAGCTAATTTACGCATAATAATTATTTCCTTTTTTTATTTAGATGGGGAATCGAGCCCCGAACGATACATCAATATATATAGCGATATTTATCGGTGAATGCAATTGTTAGGCCTATTTCTTTTAGAGTGCCCGTTATAGTCGATTCGGTTTAAGAAGCGCTATTTTAAAAGTAAAATAGTGCAACGTGAATCCAATTAGCTTGCAAGATTCCAGATAGAGCGGCTTTGAGCTTCTCATTGCGGATGATCTGGCAATCTGATTCAGTCCCTTTTAAACCCGTTTTACTATATATGTCCTCGATAAATAACTCTATAGTATATTAAACATATATCTTTAATATTTAATGGTCAACATCTAAAGAGAATATTTTTAAGGGCATACTAAATGATAGCTAAAAAAATATTAGATGCCGTGACATGCATCTAATATTGCTGAGTTTTTTAAAGTAGCTATTTATACTATCTTTAGTTTAAGAGGAGATCTAGGGGCGAAAGGGGCTGCTTGCACTCTTTTGCTATCTCATCCTTGCCATTTTAATTAAAGGCTTCTCTTAATCCTATTTCACTATAGACGTTATACAAGTGCTGTAATGAGTTCGTCACGGTCGCCAGGTAAAAGATCAATTATAGGGATTTCGATCATCGTGTAAGCGCCTGGCATCTGTTTTGTAGCCGCTCTGGCCGTTGAAACTAGGATTTGAGCTGTTAAGGCAGGATTGTTAACACGCATATCAAACTCAAAAAGTTGATTATCCGTAGATCCTGAAACCCCTTTTCGGGTGATAGTTACGCCATGACCTGCATCTTTTAGTGGCTCGATAGAGTCTACTTGTTGGATGACCGTATCATCTTTTTTAAAGTAATCATCATTTAAGATGGTTGATTTTACTGTTTCAAAGTCAAGGCCTTCTTCAATCTCAATATAAACCATACGGCGATGTTGTCCTGTTCCGATAGGGATTGTCATTGAAAGCGCGTCTTTAACGCCATCAATAGCTTTAACCGCTGTTGAGTGTCCCATACTCATGCCAGGACCAAAGTTTGTATAGGTGATGCCTTTTGGAGCTGCTGCTAAGAGGAGTGTGCGGATAATCGAATCAGAACCAGGATCCCAGCCAGCTGAAATAATAGCACTACGATTATTTTTCTTAGCAATCACATCAAGCTCACGGCGCATTGCTGCAATATCTGTATGAATATCGAAACTATCCACGGTGTGAATGCCTTTTTCGAGCATTTCTGTGGCGTAGGCTTTAATATGGCGACTTGGAACGCAAAGAATGGCAATATCGACATCCTTTAAGGCAGTAACATCTGTGACAACAGGGTAGTTAATGCCTTCTATGGGGGTCGCTTCTCGGCGGACAATGCCGGCAACTTTAAAATCAGGAGCGGACTCTAAAGCGTTAAGAACATAACGACCAATGTTGCCGTAGCCAATAATTGCCGCATTGATTTTTTTCATAAAATATCTCCAGTTGAAAAGGGGATGAATAAAAATATATTTGTATCGCCATTATCCATTATGGTGAAGAGGCGTAGCATTTTATTGTAGTGGGATAATCTAGCTGCGCCTAGATTTTTTTAATGGTTACTTAAGGAAAAGGCTCGTGAATTATTTCACAAGCCTCTTTAACGTTATCGGTTATTTACGAGTATAGTGCCTCACGAGCCAATCTCCTACCCACTGCATAATTTGTACCATAACAATTAGCACGAGGACGATCAGATACATCAGCTCGGCCATATTTCGGTGAAATCCAAAACGAACCGCAACATCTCCAAGTCCGCCAGCACCGACCGTTCCTGCCATTGCGGTATAGGAGAGAATTAGAATGCCGGTAACTGTAATGCCGGCAATAATGCTAGGTCTTGCCTCCGGCAAAAGTACTTTGAAGATAATGGTACGAAGTGGGGTCCCCATACTTTGCGCTGCCTCAATGACTCCTTTATCCACCTCTCTGAAAGCCGTTTCGGAAAGTCTTGCGAAAAAAGGCGCAGAGCCTATGACTAGGGGAAATATAGCCCCTTTAATTCCCATTTTTGTTCCCATTAATTGAAAGGTTAAGGGTAAAAGCACTACAATCAAGATTAAAAAAGGAATGGATCTTAAGATATTGGTGATGAAAGAGAATACACGATAAAACTTAGGGCTTGAAAGTAGTTGTGAAGGGGATGAGAGAAATAGCGCAATGCCCCATGGGAGCCCTATTAAAATAGTAAATAACCAGGTAAACCCAAGCATTATGAGGGTAATGAGTGTGTTATCCCAAATAATCGTCCAATATTGTGTATTACTAAGCGCGTTAATAAAATCTGTCATATTAATTATCTCCTTGAGTATCTAAGGAGTTAGATGGAGAAGAGAGTTGTCTAAAAAGGGGAGTTGTGGAGATGCCACGAGCATTAAAAAGGGAGATTGCTTGCATTGTCTCTTTAGGCTCTCCGCTTAATGCCACCACGAGTTGTCCATAAGGGATATCTCGAATATAGCTAATAGAGCCTGAGAGAATAGAGAGATCAATATTACTCTTTTTAATAATCTGGCTTAAGTGGGGTTCAAACGCTTCTGTGCCGATATAAGAGAGTTGGTAGAGATACTCTGCTTGCTCAGGATGGCGTTTTAAATATTTTTGTAGTTCATCTCGCTCTGTTTTATCAATGATAAAATCTTGAGTGACTTTTGATTGAGGGTGTAAGAAAACTTTTTCAACTGGGCCTTCTTCAATAATCTGGCTATCATGAATCACGGCAACGCGGTGGCAGATAGAGCGGATAACTTCCATCTCATGGGTAATAATTACAATCGTTAACCCGAGTTTTTGATTGATATCCACGAGTAGTTCTAAAATCGACTGCGTGGTTTGTGGGTCTAGTGCTGAAGTTGCTTCATCACAAAGAAGAACCTTGGGGGCATTAGCAATCGCTCGAGCAATTCCAACGCGCTGTTTTTGCCCGCCAGATAATTGTGCTGGATATTTATGTTGATGCTCTTTAATCCCCACAAGATCAAGTAGCTCTTCAACTCTTCTTTTAATGTCACGCTCACTTATTTTTTCAAGGCGTAAGGGAAAAGCGATATTGTCATAGACAGTTTGGCTTGAAAGAAGATTAAAATGTTGGAATATCATGCCGATTTTCCGGCGCTCATGCATCAAATGACGATTAGAGAGCTCGGTAATATCAATATTATCAATAATAACCTTGCCGCTGTCAGGGCGCTCTAAAAGGTTTAAACAACGAATTAAAGTGCTTTTCCCAGCACCTGAATGACCTATAACCCCAAAAATCATCCCTTCTTTGATTGTCAAGGAGATATCGTTTAGAGCAATTTTGGCGCCTTCTTTCGTTGCATATGACTTTTTGAGATGTTCTATTTTTATCATGGAGTTTTCTAATCTAAGGTGAAGTGGTTTTGTGGAGATTCATCATCAATACTTGATAAGCAGATTCTATTAATTAAAAAGAGTGCTTTAAATGTTGAAAAAGATCATTTCCAAACCTGAAAATATACTCAGCTAGGGTATCAAAAAGTGGCTCTGTTCGTTATATTTTTGTTTAAAACCAAGGTATTTGTGAAGTTATGCCTAATTTTGCTAAATTAGACTTTACATTTAGTGAGCTTATTTTACGTTGAATTTGAGAAAATTGATGCACAACGCTATTAGCGGAGAAAGTTTTTTTGGCTTATATCGATGTTTAGTAGAATTTTATTAGAAGGTGAAATATGAAATATTTAGGAAGTATTGCAGTAGTTGTGGGAATGATGTTGGCATTAAATATCTCGGTGGCAGCGCCTAATCAAGGATGTCAGAGAAAACTTGCAAATTTAGAGAAGCAGTTAGGCTATGCAAAGCAATATAACAACACAAATCGTATACGCGGCTTAGAGCGCGCCATTGCTAATGTTAAAACCTACTGCGGTGGCGGAACAAATATTGATTCTACGGATGCAAAAGCGAAAGATTATTATGAGGCTGAAAAAAAGCTTGAAAAGTCTGAAGAGATTTTAGAAAAAATCGCCGATGCGCAGCAAGATCTTGCTAAGGCGGAGTATAAATATGATAAAGCGAAATACAAAGGTGATTTTGAAGATCAGTTAGAAGCTGAATATAAAATGAAAGAAGCAAGAATGAGAATCAAGATGTATGAAGAGTTTTTAGAAACGCTTAAATAAAATAGCCATAACGGATGAATCTGGAAAAGAGAATTTAACGCTTATTTCGTACCGTAAAAGAGCGTGATCAAGAAGCCTACTTTATGAAGGGGATCTCGTTTTTTAATGAATGAGATACTTTTATACAAGGAAAAAGCCGTCCTAAATCAAGGCTGTTAGGCGAACATTTGGGCGTATAATTGTTTTTAGTGAGTGGATCAAGCCTTTTTTATGAGCGGTCAAGGTCTGCTTAGAAGAGAAAAATAAGCGTAATTTTCAGAGAATATCCGTTATACTGTTAATGATAGTTATTTTAATTTGCCTCAAGAAAAGTCACCTTTCCTTGGGGCATCTATTAATTGTGTGAAAATTTTTTATCAATCTATTAAAAGAAACAAAATAGACATATAAAGGATTAGATGAGACAAAGCTTATCTAGGTTTTCACAAAGTAAGCGAGGCTGTGAAGTACGGTAGCGCTTGAAATGAAAGAGGATGATTTTATGGCAGACCAAAAGTTATTGAATGATATCGACCCATTAGAAACCCAAGATTGGGTCGATTCAATCGAAAGTGTCCTTGAAACAGAAGGCGAAGAGCGTGCACATTTTTTAATTGAAAAAGTGATTGAGCGTGCGCACCGTGATGGTGTACAAATTCCCTTTATAGGTACGACGGAATATATCAATACCATTCCTGCAGATAAGCAGCCACGTTACCCAGGTAATTCAGAATTAGAGCATAAACTCCGTTCTTATATCCGCTGGAACTCGATGGCGATGATTGTTCGATCAAATGCGATTGATTCAAGCTTAGGTGGACATATTGCGAGTTATGCGTCACTTGCGACGATGTGGGAAGTCGGTTTTAACCACTTCTGGAAAGGGAATACCGAAACGCAAGATGGCGATTTGATTTTCTTCCAAGGGCATTCTAGTCCAGGAATTTATGCACGCGCCTTTATTGAAGGTCGTATCACGGAAGAGCAGATGGATAATTTCCGTCGTGAAGTTGATCAAAAAGGGCTCTCTTCTTATCCGCATCCATGGTTAATGAAAGATTTCTGGCAATTCCCAACGGTATCAATGGGATTAGGTCCTATTCAAGCAATCTATCAAGCACGTTTCTTAAAATATCTCCATTCACGAGGTCTTGCGAATACAGAAGGTCGTAAAGTCTGGTGTTTCTGTGGTGATGGTGAGATGGATGAGCCTGAATCATTAGGGGCAATCTCGCTTGCGGGTCGTGAAAAGCTTGATAACCTTATTTTCGTGATTAACTGTAACTTACAGCGTCTTGATGGACCTGTTCGTGGTAACGGTAAAATCATTCAAGAACTAGAATCAGGATTCCGTGGTAATAACTGGAATGTGATTAAGCTTATCTGGGGAAATGGTTGGGATTCACTGCTGGCACAAGACCATGATGGAATTTTGCGTAAGCGCATGATGGAATGTGTAGATGGGGATTATCAAACTTACAAATCTCGTGATGGCGCTTATGTTCGTGAAAACTTCTTTAATACACCAGAGTTAAAAGCAATGGTAGCGCATATGTCAGACAATGATGTATGGCGTTTAAATCGTGGCGGACACGATGAGAATAAAGTGTTTGCAGCTTATGATTCTGCTGTGAAAACTGAAGGTAAGCCAACCGTTATTTTAGTGAAAACGATTAAAGGTTACGGTATGGGGCAAGATGGTGAAGCGCAAAACGTCGCACACCAACAAAAATCTATAAGCCTTGAATCACTTCGCCGTTTCCGTGACCGTTTTGAAGTGCCAATTTCGGATGAGGATTTAGAAGAGTTAAACTTCATTCGCCCGCCAGAAGGAAGTCCTGAACTTGAATATCTTCATGAGCGCCGCAAAGCCCTTGGAGGTTATGTTCCTTCACGTCGAGTACAAGCGAAAGAGAAGTTAACTGTTCCAAAATTAGATGCTTTTAAAGCACAGTTAGAAGCAACGGCAGAAGGTCGTGAAATTTCTACGACAATGAGCTTTGTTCGTATCTTAAATACCATTGTGAAAGATAAAGAGATCGGTAAGCGAGTTGTGCCAATTCTCGTCGATGAATCTCGTACATTTGGTATGGAAGGAATGTTCCGTCAATTAGGTATTTGGTCGCAAGCAGGACAGCAATATACGCCGCAAGATGCCGGTCAATTGATGTTCTATAAAGAGACTAAAGATGGTCAGATCTTACAAGAAGGGATTAACGAAGCAGGTGGTGTGAGTTCGTGGATCGCTGCCGGTACAGCGTATTCCAACTCTAATGTAGAGATGATTCCATTCTTTGTTTGTTACTCTATGTTCCAAATGCAAAGAACGTTCGATTTAATTTGGGCTGCTGCAGACCAAAGAACTCGTGGGTTCTTGATGGGTGGTACTGCAGGTAGAACAACGTTAAACGGTGAAGGTCTTCAGCATGAAGATGGCCATAGCCATGTGTTAGCAAGTCTTATTCCAAACTGTAAATCATATGATCCTGCGCTTCAATTTGAGCTTGCTGTGATTATGCAAGATGGTTTACGCCGTATGGTAGAAGAGCAAGAAGATGTGTTCTACTACATCACGATGATGAATGAAAACTACGCGCATCCAGCAATGCCAAGTGGTGCTGAGGCGGATATCCTTAAAGGGATGTATCTACTTAAAGCTGGCGAGAAGGGGGAGAATCCTCGTGTTCGTCTTTTAGGTGCCGGAACAATTCTACAAGAAGTATTAGTTGCTGCAGAGCTTCTTAAAGAAGATTGGAATATCGATAGTGATATCTATAGTTGCCCAAGTTTTAATGAACTTGCTCGTGATTTCCATGAATGTGAGCGTCAAGCACTCTTCCATCCTGAAAAAGCTGCGCCAGTTCCATTTGTTTCAC
This sequence comes from Ignatzschineria rhizosphaerae, assembly GCF_022655595.1. NCBI lineage: Bacteria > Pseudomonadati > Pseudomonadota > Gammaproteobacteria > Cardiobacteriales > Ignatzschineriaceae > Ignatzschineria > Ignatzschineria rhizosphaerae. The sequence goes on along the minus strand of NZ_CP093379.1, from coordinate 1,985,604 downwards.
AACTATTAAATGGTTCAGATGATCCGGTGATTGTCTCAACAGACTATGTGCGTATGCTTGCAGAGCAGATTCGTCCGGCAGTTAAAGCACCATATCGCGTGTTAGGAACGGATGGCTTTGGTCGCTCAGATACAAGAGCGCAGCTTCGTAAGTTCTTTGAAGTGGATCGTCATTATGTGGTGATTTCAGCGCTTAAAGAGCTTGCAGATGCTGGGAAGATTGAAAAATCAGTCGTCACAAATGCAATTAAGAAATATAACATTGATGTTAATAAACCAAATCCGCTTTGGGTTTAAATAATTTGGGCGCCTCTCTTTTAGGATGAGGCGCTTCCTTATTGCGATGATCTAATGGAGATAGCGGTATTGAAGTTAGATCAATTTGGTAAGTTAACCAATTAAAAAGGATTAAAGTTATGGCAAATATTGATTTAAGAGTGCCAGATATTGGTAATTTTGATGCTGTTGATGTTATCGAGATTAATGTGAAAGTCGGAGATATTGTCGCTGTTGACGATACGCTTATGACCCTTGAATCTGATAAAGCGTCAATGGATGTTCCGGCTGAAGCGGCAGGAAAGATCGTTGAGATTTTAGTAAATGTTGGGGATCAGGTAAAAACAGGTGATGCAATAGCACATATTGAAGCCGTTGATGCACCAGTTGCTGTCGCTACTGAAGCTAAAGTAGAGCCGGTGGCTGAGCCTGAGAAAGTGAAAGAGGCTCCGGTCGCTGAACCAGTAGCGGCGCCAGCTGCTGCAGGTGAGGTTGCAGAGATTCGTATCCCAGCTGTTGGAAATTCAGATGAATTAGATGTTATCGATATTGCAGTGAAAGTCGGTGATACTGTTGCCGTTGATGATACGCTCGCAACATTAGAATCTGATAAAGCATCGATGGATGTTCCTGCTGATAAAGCCGGTGTTATTACGGAAATTGCAGTGGCAATTGGTGATAAAGTGAAAGAGGGTGATCTTGTGGTGAAGATTCAAGCGGCAGGAAGTTCTAGCGCTGCTGCATCTGCACCAGAAACAGAGGCGAAAGCACCGGCAATGCAAGCTGCTGCAGCGCCAACTCAATCATCAGCGGTGGAAACATTAAAAGCTCCTCATCCAGGTCAAGAGATTCCAGTTGCACCGATCACTAATGCCGCAACATTAGATTTCAGTGGTGCGCATGCTTCACCATCAGTAAGAGCTTTTGCCAGAGAGCTTGGGGCAAACTTAAATGAGATTGTCGGATCTGGTCGTAATAGCCGAATTTTACGTGATGATGTCTTAAAATATGTGAAAGGCGTTCTTAGTGGCTCCGTTGCGACTAAAGGCGCTAAGGCTGCTAATGTGAATGGTGGTGGACTAGATCTACTGCCGTGGCCAAAAGTGGATTTTGCAAAATTTGGTGAAGTGGAAGAGAAGCCGCTTAGCCGTATTCAGAAGATCTCAGGGGCGAACCTTGCTCGTAACTGGGCGATGATCCCTCATGTTGCGCAATTTGATGAAGCAGATATCACAGATCTTGAAGAGCTTCGTAAAACGCTTAATAAAGAGTATGAGCGTGAAGGTGCGAGAGTCACAATTCTTGCCTTCCTCTTTAAGGCAGTTGTGAAAGCGCTTCAAAAATTCCCAACATTCAATAGTTCTCTTGAGGGTGATAATCTCATTCTTAAAAAGTATTATCACATTGGATTTGCTGCAGATACGCCAAATGGCTTAGTAGTGCCGGTGATTCGTGATTGTGATAAGAAAGGGGTGATTGAGATTGCTGCTGAAATGCGTGAGCTTGCAGGCCTTGCTCGTGAAGGGAAGTTAAAGCCAGATCAAATGACTGGGGGCTGTTTCACGATCTCTTCACTTGGTGGAATTGGTGGAACGAACTTTATTCCAATCATTAATGCGCCGGAAGTTGCAATTTTAGGGGTCGCAAAAAATCAGATTAAGCCTGTATGGAATGGTAAAGAGTTTGAACCTCGCTTAATGATTCCACTCTCTTTATCTTATGATCATCGCGTGATTGATGGCGCATTAGGTGCGCGTTTTATCGTGTATTTAAATGAGCTATTAGCAGATATGCGTCGTATGGTGATCTAGGAGGAAGGTATGATTATGGATTTAAAACTCCCAGATATTGGGAATTTTGATAGCGTTGATGTTATTGAGATTCATGTGAGTGTTGGTGATACCGTTGCGGTAGATGATACACTTTTAACGCTTGAATCAGATAAGGCATCAATGGATGTTCCTGCGGAAAAAGCAGGGGTAATTAAGGAGATTTTAGTCTCTGTGGGTGACTCGATTGCAGAAGGGGCTATTTTTGCAAAAATCGAAGTTTCAGAAGCACCAGCAGTATCTGAGGCGCCAAAGAAAGTAGAAGATAAGCCTCAAGTTGCAGCGAAGGCTGAAGCGCCAAAAGCAGCGCCAGTACAATCAACATTGGCGGTTGAAACAAGTTCAATAGTGGACCCAGATTGTGATGTGGTTGTAATTGGTGGTGGCCCTGGTGGTTATTCTGCAGCATTTAGAGCGGCAGATTTAGGATTAAAGGTCATTTTAGTAGAGCGCTATTCAACCATTGGTGGGGTCTGTTTAAATGTAGGATGTATCCCTTCTAAAGCATTACTTCATGTGGTGGATGTGATGGAATCTGCAAAATCATTTGCAGATATTGGGATTACGTATGATGCGCCTAAAATTGATATCGATAAGCTTCGCGGCTTTAAAGAGTCAGTAATTGGTAAGCTTACGGGCGGTTTGGCGGGTATGGCGAAGATGCGTAAGGTTGAGGTTGTAGAAGGGTTTGCAACTTTTAAAAATGATCATCATTTGGCAGTTAAATTAACAGATGGGACAACGCGAGAAATTAGTTTTAATAAAGCGATTATTGCGGCTGGATCATCAGTTGTGAAATTACCATTTATGCCAGAAGATCCTCGTATTATGGATTCAACTGGTGCGCTTGAATTGCAAGATATTCCAAAGAAACTCCTTGTTATCGGTGGCGGAATTATTGGGCTTGAGATGGCGACGGTTTACTCAACGCTCGGTAGCGAAATTACAATTGCTGAATTTGCAGATGGTTTAGTCCCTGGGGCTGATCGTGATTTAGTAAAAGTCTTTGAGAAATACAATAAAGACCGTTTCCATAAAGTGATGCTTAAAACTGGCGTTACCGGCGCTAAGGCTACGGATGTAGGTATTGAGGTGACTTTTGAAGGGGCTGATGCACCAAGTACGCCATTAACATTTGATAGGGTATTAGTTGCGGTGGGTCGTAAACCCAATGGGTTAACGCTTAGTGCTGAAAATGCCGGGGTTTTAGTGGATGAGCGAGGCTTTATCTCTGTGGATAAGCAGATGCGCACGAATGTACCGCATATCTTTGCCATAGGGGATATTGTAGGGCAACCTATGCTTGCGCATAAAGCGGTTCATGAAGGTCATGTTGCGGCAGAAGTCTGTACTGGTGAAAAACGTTTCTTTGATGCGAAATTTGTGCCATCAGTGGCGTATACAGATCCAGAGATTGCATGGGCAGGTTTAACAGAAACCGAAGCGAAAGCTAAAGGAATTTCTTATGAAGTATCGGTATTCCCATGGGTAGCAAGTGGAAAAGCAATTGCAAATGGGCGTGATGAGGGCTTTACGAAGCTTCTTTATGATCCGGAGACAAAAGTAATTCTCGGTGGCGCTGTTGTGGGGATCCATGCTGGAGATTTAATTGGTGAGATCTGCTTAGCGGTGGAGATGGGGGCTGATAGTATTGATATTGGGCATACTATCCATCCTCATCCAACTTTAATTGAATCTGTGGGAATGGCTGCAGAGAATATTTTAGGGGCTTGTACGGATTTACCCCCAGTTAAACGAAAATAGGTTTTATTTTCAGGTAATGAAATGAAAGCTCGAAGGATATATGTTCTTCGAGCTTTTTCTTTGTGTGTGTGGAATATTTAAAATAAAAGAGTTCTTAACCTTTTTAAGGTTGATTGGCAGCGAAGGGGGTCTTTGAACTGAATATCCCCTATTAATGTTGTCATAAAAAAGCCTTAAAGATGACATAATCTTTAAGGCTTCTATTTTATAAAGATGAATTTTAATTACTTCTCTTCATTCATCATTGCATAATATTCCTCTTCAGTAAGAAGTTTATCACGCTCTTTTTGTATTGCTTTTTTAGCTTGCTCGTCATATTCATTAACCTCATCAGCGCGCTCTTTATCAATCTCATCCATGATTTGATAACACATTTCACGAGTATGAAGTTTGGAAATTGCAGAGATTGCAAAATGAGGTGATTGACGATCCCATTTAATCGCATTTAAGAAATCTTCAATCGCAGCATCACGTTCATCATCTGGGATTAAGTCAATTTTGTTAATGACTAACCAGCGAGGTTTATTAGCAAGCTCTTCGCTATATTTTCGAAGCTCTTCTAAAATCGTTAAATAATCTTCAACAGGATCTTGAGAATCGCTAGATGGCGAGAGATCAACGATATGTAATAAGATTGAAGTACGGCTGAGATGTTTAAGGAATTGATGACCAAGGCCAATGCCATCTGAGGCACCCTCAATAAGTCCTGGGATATCTGCAACAACAAAGCTGCGTAGAGAGTCGATATCAACAACCCCAAGGCTTGGAGCTAGTGTTGTAAATGGGTAATCAGCAACTTTTGGTCTAGCAGCTGAGATTGCGCGGATAAGTGTTGATTTTCCGGCATTAGGAAGCCCAAGTAGCCCAACATCGGCCATTACTTTAAGTTCTAAGCGTAGTTCTCGCTCATCACCCTCTGTTCCTGGCTTAGATTGTCTAGGAGCCCTGTTTGTCGATGTTTTATAACGAGTGTTACCTAATCCGTGAAAACCACCTTGAGCAACCTTAACAACTTGATCTTCTTCTGTAAGATCTGCGATGAATTCATCCGTTGTGTTATCAAATACTTGAGTACCTAATGGAACATCTAAATAGAGATCTTCCCCATCTTTACCCGTTCTATTCGCACCCGCGCCATCTTCGCCACGCTCTGCGCTATAAGTTCTGGTGTAACGATAAGTCATTAAAGTGTTTAAGGTTTTTGTTGCTCGAAGATAGACAGAACCACCATCTCCGCCATCACCCCCATCAGGGCCACCGAAGGGGATAAATTTTTCGCGTCTAAAACTGACGCAGCCATGGCCGCCATTTCCAGCGATCACAACAATTTTTGCTTCATCAATAAATTTCATTTGATTACCTCAAAATTTAATGTGAGGAAATAAAAAAGCTCCACGTATAAAAAGTGGAGCTTTCATGACTGTTTAGTGCGATATATTAAGCAACAGGATCGATGCTTACATATTTACGCTTGCCTAAACCTTTGGTTTCGAATGTTACATGACCGTCAGCTTTAGCAAATAGTGTGTGATCTTTACCAACACCTACGTTTAATCCTGCATGAAAACGTGTACCACGTTGACGAACAATGATTGAACCAGCTGTTACAAGCTCACCACCAAAACGCTTTACTCCAAGACGTTTACTTTCTGAGTCACGACCGTTACGGCTCGAACCAACACCTTTCTTCTGTGCCATAGTTTAAGTACCTCTATTGTTTAATTAAGCGCTAATGCCAGTGATTTTGATTTCTGTAAAATGCTGACGATGACCCGCATGATGACGGTAGTGCTTACGACGACGGAATTTGATAATGTCGATCTTACGAGTACGACCTTGTTTTCTCACTTCCGCAGTCACTTTCGCGCCCGCTACAACAGGTGTGCCAACTGTTACATTGCCATCTGCACTTACAAGAAGTACATCGTTAAGTTCGATGTTTGAACCTTCTTCTGCGCCTTCGATTTTTTCAATACGGAGGATTTGACCTTCCGCAACGCGATATTGTTTACCGCCCGTTCTAATTACTGCATACATAATTGCTGAATGCTCCGCATAAATTAATTTACATAAAATATTCGATCAAACCAGCCATTTGAGAGGGGACTACAAAACGGTCGGGTTTAAGAGGGGTAATATTAAAGCCTATCTAATAAATAGTCAAGTATTTCTAAGAGGCAAATATATGAAAAATCCCTTTCGAAGATTATAGCGCAATAGAATATAAATAGTGAAAAACTTGTCAGAATAAAATAGATAATTTCCCGTACGTAATGAAAGGCATACTAAGATTGATATAGCTTTATATAATATAGGTTATGGTAGATAAAGAAGATGCCCTAATTTAGGGGTGTTATTTAAACGCTAAGACTATTAATTATATATAGGGGTAAGAATGATACTAGTACAGATTAATTTTGATTTTCCTGTAGAGATGATGGGCGATGCTTTAACGCAAGGGGCTAAAGAGTTAGCGCAAAGCATTAATCAAAAGCCGGGCTTTATTGCAAAATTATGGATTGAAAATAGTGATACTGCAGAAAGCGGAGGTATTTACCTATTTGAAGATCAAGATAGTGCGCAGCATTATGTAGAGATGCACACTAAAAGGGTAGAGGCGATGGGAGCGACAAATACAAATGTAAAGTATTTCAATGTTAATGAGCCTTTAAGTGCGATCAATCATTTTAAAAGACCATTATTTTAGTGTAAATGAAATTAGAGAAAGGTCGTGTATTGCTGGAAGCCCTATTAATGATAGGGCTTTTTTTATTGTTTATTTCAATGATGAATCGATCATTGACAGGGATTTCTATATCGCTTGAAAAAATTGATAAGGCAAGTGATCAAAGGGTTGAGTGGGTAAATCAAAAAGAGGAGTGTCGATCTCGATCTTGTTGATTTAAGTCGAGAGGGGGGGGGAGAGTGCATTATAAAAAGGCTTTTTTGAGTGATTTGAATAAAGATTCAGGTAAGGCACTTTTTGAGATGATTATTTCGTTAGCAATATTAAGTCTTTTGTTGATGATGATCTCGTTAGTGATTCGGCAGCTTATTGTCAAAAGTGATGTATTAAATGGGCGAGTACAGATGCTTGAATCTATTATGGGGATTGAGGATCTGATGCGCTCAGAGTTTCAGCGTCTGCAGTTTGTCCCTTATTGCCCTGAAATGTTGCCTTCTTATAATGAGATGCTTGTTGGTTATTCTCTATCTGTTAGTTATCGCGAGTATTTGCAATCTTCTGTCATGATTTTATCTCCAAAGGTGGAGGGTCAAAGTGCGATTTTAGATTTATTGGCATTAAGGGGGGGCGGTAGTGGGGGGTATTCCCCAGTTCCTAGAAAGCGTTTACAGAGTATTGTTCAGGGCTCTGACATATTACAGGTGAGTGGGTTACAGCCGACAAATTTGTTTGTAAGGGAGGCGCTGTTTGTGGGGGATCTTACGGCTGACCTTGTCGGGGTGCGAAGTTTTACTTTCTTTGTGACTGATTGCCGACAAAGTATGGTGGTTAAGGCACAAAGACGAGGCTCTCATTTTGAAATGGATGCGGGTGATTATCTAGAGTTAAGGAAAAATTTAGATATGGAAGTTTTGCAGGTCTATATTGTTAAAGAATATTTGATTTACCTACAACTCCAAAATAAACGCTCTTATTTGACGATTGATTTTTTGGATGGACAGGTTTTTTATAGAATGCCGGATATTGTTGATATGAGATTGAAGCAATTAGATAGTGGCTTATTGTCGGTGAGATTGCTGCTTGCAAGACCTTCGCAGTATGTTAATTCGAGGCAGGTTTATCAAAATAATGATTATGTAAGGGTGCTTGAAAATGCGCAGCCCCCTATTTTTAGAGAGATATTGATAGGGTTAGAGCAATGAAGATTCGTAAAGAAATAGGGAATGCTCTATTGAGTATATTGGTAGTTTTGGGGGTGGGAGCATTTATTCTGTTTTCTCTTGGAGAGTTAATTAGTGGTTATTTATTACAAGAGAGAGTCTTGTTGCAGGTGATATCAGATAAAGATGTGAAAACAGATAAATTTCGGCAGCAAGTTTACCAGGAGGATTTTCTTGGAGTTTTGGAGTGGGAGGTTATAGATTTATCTGAAGGTTGTCGTTTATTAGGTGATGAATTTAGATATTTAGGGTTTTCAAGAGGTTGGTATGGGCGTCGTCTGTCGGATGAGTGTTTGCTTGGCGCAAAGAGGGAGATTGTCGGAGTATATAATATGAGAGGGGAGGATACCGATGGTAGTTATGCTTATCTTGTAAAAGAGCGGGAAGTAAGGATGCCTCCTCGGATAGAGAAGTGGAATATATCTTCTTCAATGGAGGGCGTTCAGGTTGAGGTTGTATATAACGCTGAGCGTTATAGATATTTTTTGAATGGTGATATTAAAGTTGATGAGATCTTGGTTTTACAAAGTGTGGTAACTGATGGGTTTTCATTAATTATAGAAAATAGATTGTGGCGTTTACCTATGACACAAAAGGCGCCTTATGTTGTTGCTTCTTTGTCTTTAGATGAGGGTGAGGTTTTAGCGGATTATGTTCATGTTGATGGTATCTATCTGCTGCAACTGAATTCATCACAAACCAAAGGGTTATCAGATATCTATATTGCCTTTTATGAGTTCGATGAGCAAAGTAGTGTGATACACCGCTCAAAATGGCTTCAAATTGCGACATTAAAGGTGGATGCTTGGCGTTTATTGCAAGTTGGGTATTATCGTGTTTTTTTAGAAGTGGTGTCACAGGGAGATTTGAGTTTATTGGCGACTAATTGGCAGGGAAGCGCTGTATGGGGTGGTCAGTATCTTTGGCGTAATAAGAAGGGGGTTGAATGCCCGTTGCAAGCAGAACCATTTATGCCTGTTGATGGTTGGGTTTTAGGGTGTCAGAGGGCTCCTATCTTTAAGGTTAATATTAAATAATGAGAGATTATTCTCTGTTAGGTAGAATGATGTTAATCATAGTGAGGTTATTTGTCGATTTAAAAGAGGGGAGATATGGCTATTGCATCGGTGGTAAATGATAAGGTGTTTTTTGAAGAGGTAAAAGTTCAACGGTATCAAGAGGGGATATGGGAGTCTATAGTAGATAGTGTTTTGGTGGAGGTGCCTGTCGCACTGATCTATAATGGTTATTCTCATGTGGTGGTGATGTGTACGCCAAATGACATCATTGATTTTGTTTATGGTTTTTCTTTAACAGAAGGCATCATCAAAAGTTTAAATGATATTCGCTCTATAGAGCTCGTTCCTAACGAGAGAGGAATTGAGGTCGCGATAGAAGTTGACCCCCTTTGCGTTGTAAGGATTGAAGGGCGTAAAAGACAGATGAGTGCGCGTACAGGATGTGGTATTTGTGGGCTTGATTCTTTATCGGATGTTGTGCGTGAGCAGGAAAAAATTGATTTTGATTTTGTAATGGATGAGGCGTCTATTGATAGAGCCTTACAAGATTCATCGGCATTGCAGATGATGAACCAAAAAACAGGCGGCGCGCATGCTGCTTTTTTTGTCTCAAATAGGGGTGAGATTTTATTAACGCGAGAAGATGTGGGTCGGCATGTTGCTTTAGATAAATTAATTGGTGCAATCCATCAAAAAAAGATTAATTCTAAAACAGGGTTTATATTGACGACTTCACGGGCGAGTTTTGAAATGGTGCAAAAAGCTGTTGCGGCAAAGGTGGGGTTGCTGGTGACAATGTCTGCTCCGACAACTATGGCAATTAAGCTTGCTAAGCAGATGAATATAAAGCTTGCGGCATTTACCCGTGTTGGTAAAATTAATCTCTACCAAGGTTGACAGAAATAGCTATTAATTATACTATTTCGTATCCTCTAGAATTACTAGGGGTGTATCGTTATTTTTTGTAACTTATGTTTTAAGCAAGGATTTAGATTTAATGGTAACAGTTAATCAGTTAATCCGCCGTCCGCGCGGAACGAAAGCTGATAAATCTGACGTTCCTGCACTTGAGGGTTCTCCTCAACGTCGTGGAGTGTGCACAAGGGTTTATACAGCAACACCTAAAAAACCTAACTCTGCTATGCGTAAAGTATGTCGTGTTCGTTTAACTAACGGATATGAAGTGTCTAGCTACATTGGTGGTGAAGGCCATAACTTACAAGAGCACAGTGTTGTTTTGGTTCGTGGTGGTAGAGTAAAAGACCTTCCGGGGGTTCGTTATCACGTTGTTCGTGGTGCATTGGACTCACAAGGTGTTGATAAACGCCGTAAAGGTCGTTCAAAATATGGTGCTAAGAAACCTAAATAGGTTTTATTAGTTCGATTGGATTTAGTATTTGTTGAGAGTATCTCATGTCTAGAAGAAGAGAAGTCCCAAAACGCGAGATTTTACCAGACGCTATTTATGGCGATGTAATGCTTGCGAAATTTATTAATATGGTGATGATTTCTGGTAAGAAATCGATTGCTGAGCGTATCATGTACGGTGCTTTAGACATCGTTAAAGAGAAAGGCCACGAGAATCCTGTTGAAGCTTTAGAACAAGCTTTAGACAATGTTCGACCAAAAGTTGAAGTTAAATCAAGACGTGTTGGTGGTGCGACTTATCAGGTTCCGGTTGAAGTGCGTGCGTCAAGACGTGATGCATTAGCAATGCGCTGGATGGTTGATGCGGCAAGAAAACGTTCTGAGAAATCAATGATGCGTCGTATGGGCGCTGAGATCTTAGATGCGCTTGAAAACCGTGGTGCGGCAGTAAGAAAAAGAGAAGACATGCACCGCATGGCAGAAGCGAACAAAGCGTTCTCGCATTTCCGCTGGTAAGAAATTTACAGAATTTGTTCATGCAATTGCGGTGCTCATTTTTTTTGGGTCACCGCATTTGTTGTTTAAAGAAAACAAGATTTAATTAAAAGAAGGATTTATTATGGCTCGAACTATGCCTATTGAACGATACCGTAATATTGGTATCAGTGCTCACATCGACGCAGGTAAAACAACGACTTCAGAGCGTATTCTGTTTTACACAGGTAAAAGTCACCGTATTGGGGAAACTCATGATGGTACTGCGACAATGGACTGGATGGCTCAAGAGCAAGAGCGTGGTATCACTATCACATCTGCAGCGACAACCTGTTCATGGAAAGGAATGAAGCAACAATTCCAAGAGCACAGAATTAACCTTATCGATACTCCAGGACACGTTGACTTTACGATTGAAGTAGAGCGTTCTATGCGTGTTCTTGATGGTGCAGTAATGGTTTACTGTTCTGTTGGTGGTGTTCAGCCACAGTCTGAAACTGTATGGCGTCAAGCGAACAAATATGCGGTTCCTAGAATTGCGTTTGTTAATAAAATGGACCGTACGGGTGCAGATTTCTTCCGTGTTGTTGAGCAGATGAAAGAGCGTTTACGCGCTAATGCTGTTCCTATTCAAATTCCAATCGGTGCTGAAGATAACTTTGAAGGTGTAATTGACCTTGTTACAATGAAGGCGATTTACTGGAATGAAGAAGATATGGGTATGACGTTTGAAGAGCGTGATATTCCTGAAGCGCTTCTTGATGATGCTGAAAACTATCGTTCACAAATGGTAGAAGCTGCAGCTGAGTCTAGCGAAGAGTTGATGGATAAGTATCTTGAAGAAGGTGAATTGTCAGAAGAAGAGATTCGTGCAGGTCTTCGTGCTCGTACACTTGCATCTGAAATGGTGCCTGTATGTTGTGGTACGGCGTTTAAGAACAAAGGTGTTCAGGCGCTTTTAGATGACGTAATTTACTATCTCCCATCACCAGTAGAAGTTAAGCCTATTGCGGGTGTTCTTCCTGATGGTGAACCTGGAGTGCGTCAATCATCTGATGATGAACCGTTCTCTGCGCTTGCGTTTAAATTAGCAAACGACCCATTTGTTGGTAACTTGACGTTTGTAAGACTTTACTCTGGTGTTATTAAATCTGGAGATCACGTTTATAACCCTGTTAAAGGTAAACGTGAGCGTGTAGGTCGTTTACTTGCGATGCACTCAAACTCTCGTGAAGAGATTGATGAGGCGCGTGCAGGTGATATTATTGCAATGGTAGGACTTAAAGATGTAACAACAGGGGATACTCTCTGTGATCAAAAAGATCAAATTACACTTGAGCGTATGGAATTCCCAGAGCCAGTAATTTTTGTTGCGATTGAGCCAAAAACTAAAGCAGACCAAGAAAAAATGGGTATGGCGCTTTCACGTCTTGCTCAAGAAGATCCATCATTCCGCGTTCGTACTGATGAAGAGTCAGGACAAACAATTATCGGTGGTATGGGTGAGCTTCACTTAGATATCATTGTTGACCGTTTGAAGCGTGAGTTCAAGGTTGAGTGTGGTGTAGGTGCTCCTCAAGTTGCTTACCGTGAAACAATTACTAAAGCTGTTGAGGTTGAAGGTAAGTTTGTTCGTCAGTCAGGTGGTCGTGGTCAGTTTGGTCATGTGTGGTTGAAAATTGAACCGCAAGAAATTGGTAAAGGTTATGAATTTATCGATCAGATCGTGGGTGGTGTTGTTCCAAGAGAATATATCCCTGCAGTTGATCGTGGTGTTCAAGAGCAGATGGCGAATGGTGTAATCGCAGGTTACCCAATCGAAGATGTTAAAGTAACACTTTATGATGGTTCATATCATGATGTTGACTCAAGTGAAATGGCGTTTAAAATTGCTGGGTCAATGGGTTTCAAAGCTGGTGTTCAAAAAGCAGGTCCTGTATTGCTTGAGCCAGTGATGAAAGTTGAAGTTGAAACACCAGAAGATTACATGGGTGATGTTATGGGTGACCTTAACCGTCGTCGTGGTAATCTTCAAGGTATTGATGATGCGTTTGGTTCTAAAGTTATTAGAGCTGAAGTTCCATTATCTGAAATGTTCGGTTATGCAACTGCATTGCGTTCATCAACACAAGGTCGTGCAACATACTCAATGGAGTTCTTGAAATATAGCCAAGCTCCTAATAATGTTGCCGAGTCAATCATTAACGCAAACAAAGCAGACTAATAAAAAACGTCTGATTTAAATAATTTGTTTGCAATCTAATAGACAAGCTCTATAATGTAGAGCTTGTTTTTAGCTCTTTAAAAAATTGGGGTATTAAATAATATGTCAAAGGAAACTTTTAGCCGTAGCAAACCGCACGTAAACGTCGGTACAATTGGACACGTTGACCATGGTAAAACAACTTTAACAGCTGCTTTAACAAAAGTAGGTAACGAAGCTGTTGGTGGTAACGTTCGCGCATACGATCAAATCGACAACGCACCAGAAGAGAGAGAGCGTGGTATCACGATTTCTACTTCACACGTTGAGTACGAATCACCAAACCGTCACTATGCACACGTTGACTGCCCAGGACACGCAGACTACGTTAAAAATATGATCACTGGTGCAGCGCAAATGGACGGAGCAATCCTCGTTTGTTCAGCAGCTGATGGTCCTATGCCACAAACTCGTGAGCACATCCTTTTATCACGCCAAGTTGGTGTTCCATATATCGTTGTTTTCTTAAACAAAGCAGATATGGTTGATGATGCTGAGTTGATCGAATTAGTTGAGATGGAAGTTCGTGAACTTCTTGATGCTTACGAATTCCCTGGTGATGATACCCCAGTTATCGTTGGTTCTGCACTTAAAGCAATTGAAGGTGATGAATCAGAAATTGGTGTTCCAGCAATCAAAAAACTTCTTGATGCATTAGATACTTGGATTCCACAGCCAGAGCGTGAAATCGATAAAGCATTCTTAATGCCTATCGAAGACGTATTCTCAATTTCAGGTCGTGGTACAGTTGTAACTGGTCGTATCGAGTCTGGTATTGTTAAAACTGGTGAAGAGCTTGAAATCGTAGGTATCCGCCCAACAGCAAAAACAACTTGTACTGGTGTTGAGATGTTCCGTAAACTTCTTGACCGTGGTGAAGCAGGAGATAACGTTGGTGTTCTTCTTCGTGGTACTAAACGTGAAGATGTAGAGCGTGGTCAAGTATTAGCAAAACCAGGTTCAATCAAGCCACATACAAAATTCGAAGCTGAAGTTTACGTTCTTTCAAAAGAAGAAGGTGGACGTCACACGCCATTCTTTAAAGGCTATCGCCCACAATTCTATTTCCGTACTACAGACGTAACAGGTGCTTGTGAGCTTCCTGAAGGTGTTGAAATGGTAATGCCTGGTGATAACGTGAAAATGGTTGTTGAGTTAATCAACCCAATCGCGATGGACGAAGGTTTACGTTTCGCAATTCGTGAAGGTGGCCGTACAGTAGGTGCGGGCGTTGTTGCTAAAGTTATTGCATAATTAATTTTTTCCTAGGCCCATTTTGGGCCTGGGATTTTTAAATGAGAGTTGTATGGATAATCAAAGAATTAGAATTCGCTTAAAAGCATTTGACTATCGTTTAATCGATCAGTCTGCGAAAGAAATTGTTGAAACTGCAAAGCGTACAGGCGCACAGGTTAAAGGTCCTATTCCTTTACCAATTAAGCGTGAAGTATTTACAGTATTAACATCACCGCACGTTAACAAAGATGCGCGTGACCAATATGAGTTAAGAACTCATAAGCGTCTCATGGACATTGTAAACCCAACAGATAAGACAGTTGATGCTTTAATGAAGCTTGACTTAGCTGCTGGTGTTGATGTGCAGATTCGTTTAGACTAATTAACGAATTTGTTCGCGATGAAGGTCGCCAACCTTCCTCTCGTTTTTATTATTATTTATTGAGGTTATTAAAATGGCAGTAGGATTAATCGGAAAAAAACTCGGGATGAGTAGAGTTTTTGGTGAAGATGGTCGCTCACTAGCAGTGACTGTTGTGCAAATCGAAAACAATGAAATTGCCCAAATTAAAACAGAGGGTATTGATGGTTATAGCGCTATTCAGGTAGCACATGGTCCACAGTACTCAAGTAAAAAGAAAAAGACTTTAGATGGTCACTTTGCGAAAGCAGGGATTACATCAGCGCGTTCACTTTGGGAGTTTCGTGTAAACGCAGCTCAAGAAGCAGAGTTCGAAGTTGCACAAAAGTTAACTGTAGAATTATTTGAAGCGGGACAAAAAGTCGACGTTTCAGGTATTACGCAAGGTAAAGGTTTCGCAGGTACAATCAAGCGTCATAACTTTGCTGGACAACGTAATACACACGGTAACTCATTATCGCATCGTGTACCAGGATCGATTGGTCAATGTCAGGACCCAGGCCGCGTTTTCAAAGGTAAGAAAATGTCAGGGCATATGGGTGCCGTTCGTAGAACAGCGCAAAATCTTGAGGTCGTCGTAGTGGATACAGAGCGCAGCTTACTTCTCATTAAAGGTGCTGTCCCAGGACCTAAGGGGTCAGATGTTGTTGTGTCTCCTGCAATCAAAGTGAAAAGAGGTAAGGCGTAATGGAAATTCAAGTAATTGGCGGATCTCCAGTTGAATTAGATGAGGCATTATTTGCTCGTGATTTTAACGAAGCGTTAGTGCATCAGGTTGTAACTGCATATCAAGCAGGTGGAAGAGCCGGAACTCGCGCTCAAAAAACACGTGCAGAAGTTGCAGGTAGTACAGCAAAACCTTGGAGACAAAAAGGCACTGGTCGCGCCCGTGTTGGTAGTAAGCGTAACCCAATCTGGAGAGGTGGTGGTGTAACATTTGCTGCGAAACCACAAAACTGGAGCCAAAAAGTAAACAAGAAAATGTACAAAGCAGCAATGCTAAATATCCTTGCTGAATTAATCAGAAGCGAAAGATTAGTGGTTGTTGAAGAGTTCACAATGGCTGAACCAAAAACTAAAGAGTTTATTGCGAAGCTTGCGAACCTCAATGTACAAAATGAGAGCGTATTATTAGTCACTGAAGCAGTTGACTTCCCATTATATTTAAGTGCAAGAAACGTACCGCACGTTCTTTTACTTGATGTGGAAGCGATTGATCCAGTAAGCCTCGTGCATTTTGATAAAGTTATCATGACTAAGCAGGCGCTTGAATCAGTTAAGGAGTTATTAGCATGAGTCTAGATGTTAAAGAAAGATTAATGAAAGTGATCGTTGCTCCTCATGCGTCTGAAAAAACAGCGCGTCAAGAAGAGTTAAACAGAGAAGTAACTTTCCGTGTGTTAAAAGATGCAAACAAAAAAGAGATCGCTGATGCGGTTGAATTAATGTTTGGTCGTAAAGTAGAGAAAGTTACTGTGCTTAACCAAAATGGTAAGCGTAGATCATTTGGGCGTCACATGGGTGTTAAGCAAGACTGGAAAAAAGCTTACGTAACACTTGCTGATGGGGAAGATGAAATTGATTTTTTAGGTGATATGTAATGAGTATAAAAAAAGCAAAACCAACTTCACCAGGTCGTCGCTCACTGATTCAAGTTGTAACTCCTGGTCTTCATAAGGGTAAACCTTATGCGCCATTAGTAGAAGGACAACATAGAACTGGCGGTCGTAACAATGATGGACGTATTACGTCACGTCATCGTGGTGGTGGTCATAAACAACATTATCGTTTAATTGATTTTAAACGTAATAAAGAGAACATTCCTGCGAAGGTTGAGCGTATTGAATACGATCCTAACCGTACAGCGCATATTGCTCTTCTTTGCTATGTTGATGGTGAGCGTCGTTATATTATTGCGCCAGCAAAAGTTGAAGTAGGTGATGTATTATTTGCAGGTTCAAATGCACCTATTAAGGCAGGTAACTCACTCCCACTTCGTAATATTCCAATCGGTACAACGGTTCACTGTGTAGAAATGAAACCAGGTAAAGGTGCGCAATTAGCACGTTCAGCTGGTACTTCAGTTCAGTTAATCGCTAAAGAAGGTGAGTATTCAACACTTCGTTTACGTTCAGGTGAGATTCGTAAAGTTCTCTCTGACTGTAAAGCAACAATTGGTGTTGTAAGTAATGGTGAGCATAGCCTTCGTGTTCTTGGTAAAGCTGGTGCGAAACGTTGGGCGGGTGTTCGTCCACAAACTCGTGGTGCAGCGATGAACCCGGTAGATCACCCTCATGGTGGTGGTGAAGGTCGTACAAAAGGTGGTCGTCACCCAGTTACGCCTTGGGGTCAACCAACTAAAGGTTATAAAACACGTACTAATAAGCGCACAACGAAATATATCGTTCGCCGTCGTACTAAATAATTAAATCGAATAAAGGGTAAAATATGCCACGTTCTATAAAGAAAGGTCCATTTATCGATCATCATCTACAAAAGAAAGTAGATGAAGCTGTAGCGTCAAACAACCGTCGTCCTATCAAGACTTGGTCGCGTCGCTCAATGATCCTTCCAGAAATGATTGGACTTACAATTGCCGTACATAACGGAAAAATTCATGTGCCGATTTTAATCACTGAAAACATGATTGGTCATAAGTTAGGTGAGTTTGCACTTACTCGTACTTATCGCGGTCATGCTGCAGATAAAAAAGCACGTTAATAAGGAGATAAAACATGGAAAGTAGAGCAGTACATCGCCATGCGCGAATTTCTCCTCAGAAAGCGCGCTTAGTTGCAGATCAGGTACGTGGATTGCCTGTTGATCGTGCACTTACTTTATTACAATTTAGTGATAAAAAAGCAGCAGATCTTATTCTCAAAGTGTTGGAATCTTCAATGCAAAATGCTGAGAATAATTTCGGAGCTGATATCGACAGCCTATTTGTTAAAACAATTATGGTTGACGAAGGGCCGCTTCTTAAAAGAATGCGTCCACGTGCTAAAGGCCGTGGTGACCGTATCCTTAAGAAGACCAGTCATATCACTGTAATCGTAGCTGAAGCTTAATAGGAGTAAGTCAAAATGGGTCAAAAAGTAAATCCAACCGGTATACGCTTAGGGATCTCAAAAGACTGGAATTCGCGCTGGTACGCGGATTCTAAGACTTTCCCTGAGTTTATTGAATCTGACTTTAAAGTTAGAGAATTTTTAAGAAAGAAACTTGCAGGTGCTGCGGTTTCAAAAATTCATATCAGTCGCCCTTCAAAATCAGCTCAAGTAGTTATTCATACTGCTAGACCTGGTGTTGTTATTGGTAAAAAAGGCGAAGATATTGAAGTTTTACGTAAAGAACTTTCTGAAATCATGGGTTGCCCAGTTCACGTTTCTATCCAAGAAGTTAGAAAGCCTGAGCTTGATGCATACTTAGTAGCTGAAGGAATTGCTCAGCAGTTAGAGCGCCGTGTAATGTTCAGAAGAGCAATGCGCCGTGCGGTAACAAATACTATGCGTCTTGGTGCTGAAGGTATCCGTGTAAACGTTTCAGGACGTTTAAATGGTGCTGAAATTGCTCGTGCCGAGTGGTATCGTGAAGGTCGTGTGCCATTACATACATTCCGTGCAGATATTGACTACGGAACAGCAGAAGCATTAACAACTTATGGTATTTTAGGTGTTAAAGTTTGGATCTACAAAGGTGAGGTATTTGATTACTTAGCTGTAGAACAAGAAGAAGCGGCACCTAAGAGACGAAACAGAAGAAGGAAAGGTGAGTAATCATGTTGCAACCAAAACGTACTAAATTTAGAAAAATGCGTAAAGGTCGTAACCGAGGTGTTGCGGCAGCAGGTAATAAGGTAGATTTCGGCGAATTCGGTATGAAGTCTACTGAAAACGGACGCATTAACGCTCGTGAAATCGAAGCGGCACGTCGTGCGATTACTCGTTACATCCGTCGTGGTGGTAAAGTTTATATCCGTATTTTCCCAGATGTTCCAATTACTGGTAAACCATTAGAAGTTCGAATGGGTAGTGGTAAGGGTAACGTTGAATATTGGGTAGCAAAAGTTCAACCAGGTCGTGTGCTTTTTGAAATTGAAGGTGTCACTGAATCTGTTGCTCGCGAAGCATTTAGACTTGCTGCAGCGAAGCTATCTGTTAAAACAGCGTTTGCTGAACGTACAGTTCTTTAATAGGTGAGGAAATTCATGACTAAAGTAACGAAAGCAACTCAGTTAAGAGATAAATCTGTTGACGAGTTAAGAGAAGAAAAACTTCAGTTGCAACGTGGTTTATTTAACTTACGTATGCAAAAAGCAACTGGTCAACTTGCAAAGTCTCACCAGTTTAATGAATCTCGTAAGCAAATCGCGAGAATTAACACAGTACTTGGTGAAAAAGAAGAGGGTGGTAAATAATGACTGCTGCTATTGAACAACAACATGCTCGTACTGTGATTGGTACAGTAGTTTCAAACAAAGGTGATAAAACCATTACTGTATACGTAGAAAGATTAGTAAAACACGCGAAGTATCAAAAATACATCAAGCGTTCAACTAAGTTCTATGCGCACGATGAAGCGAATACATGTAACATCGGTGATATCGTTGAGATAAAACAAGTACGTCCTATTTCTAAGAAAAAAACTTGGGATTTAGTTCGTGTAGTTGAAGAGTCGAGAGGTTAATAATGATTCAGACACAAACAGTTTTAGACGTAGCTGATAACTCTGGTGCACGTAAAGTTATGTGTATCAAAGTTCTTGGTGGATCGCATCGTCGATATGCAACCGTTGGAGATGTTATTAAAGTTTCTGTTAAAGAAGCGATTCCACGCGGTCGTGCGAAAAAAGGTGATGTGTATAATGCGGTTGTCGTAAGAACTCGTAAAGGCGTTCGTCGTCAAGATGGTTCACTCATCAAATTTGATGGTAACGCTGCTGTTCTTCTTAACAATAACTTAGACCCAATCGGGACTCGTATCTTTGGCCCAGTAACTCGTGAGTTACGTGGTGACAAATTCATGAGAATTATCTCGCTTGCGCCAGAAGTTATCTAAGAGTAGAGGGTAATTGAAATGACAAAAATCCGTAAAGGTGATGAAGTTGTAGTAATCGCAGGAAGCAGTAAAGGCCATCGCGGTAATGTTCTTGAAGTGAAAGATGGACGTGTGAAAGTTGCTGGTGCAAACAAAGTAACTAAACATGTTAAACCAAACCCACAACTCGGTATCGAAGGTGGTAAGGTTGAACAGGAATCTTTCATCGATCTTTCTAACGTGATGATCTATAATCCTGAGACGAAAAAACAAGATAAAATCAAAATCGAATTAACTGAAGAGACACGTGAAAACGGTAAAACTAAAGTTGTTCGTGAGAGAGTTTTTAAATCTACAAATAAAAAAGTTGGCTAGTTAAAATACTTTTGGTATTATAGCCAGCTTATTTTATAAATAATTACTGTGCCAAACAGGATGTATCGCATTAAAAGACATATCCGTTTGGCATTGAGGAATATCATGAAAGCAAGATTAAAGCAGTATTATGATGAAGTCGTAGTACCTAAACTTATTGAAGAGTTTGGCTACGCTAATCCTATGGAAGTTCCGAAAATCACTAAAATCTCATTAAATATGGGTGTTGGTGAAGCGGTTCTTGATAAAAAAGTTATGGACAATGCAGTTGCTGAAATGACTGCGGTATCAGGGCAGAAAGCGCAAGTTACGCTTTCACGTAAGTCTGTGGCTGGATTTAAAATTCGTGACGGTTGGCCTGTTGGTTGCCGTGTAACGCTCCGTCGTACAACAATGTATGAGTTTTTAGATCGCTTAGTAAATATCTCTTTACCACGTGTAAGAGACTTCCGCGGTGTAAGTGCACGTTCATTTGATGGTCGTGGTAACTACAACTTCGGTATTAAAGAGCAGATCGTGTTCCCTGAAATCGAGTATGAAAAAGTTGACGCTGTGCGTGGTATGGATATTAGTATCGCAACAACTGCTAAAACTGACGCAGAAGCAAAAGCTCTCCTTAGCGCTTTCAACTTCCCATTTCGTAATTAATTATAAAGCAGGAAATTATGGCTAAAGTATCAATGGTTAATCGCGAGAAAAAGCGTGCAGAGCTAGTAGCAAAGTATGCAGAAAAACGCGAGCAATTAAAAAAGATTATCGTAAGTGCAGATGCATCTGCTGAAGAAAAAGAAGCAGCTGTCGTTGCACTTCAGAAGTTACCAAGAGATTCTTCTCCATCTAGACGTCGTAGACGTTGTAGCATTACAGGTAGACCACACGGTGTATATCGTAAATTTGGTCTTGGTAGAAACAAGTTGAGAGAAATCACTATGCGTGGTGATATTCCTGGCTTAAGAAAATCTAGCTGGTAGGAGAATTAATAAATGAGTATGCATGATCCAATTTCAGATATGTTAACTCGCATTCGTAATGCGCAAACTTCTGAAAAAGTAAGTGTTGAGATTCCTTTCTCAAACTTAAAAAAATCAATCGCTGACGTCCTTCTTGAAGAAGGTTACATTGCAGGTATTGAAACTGCGGGTGACAAAGCTTCTAACAAGAAATTAGTGCTTACATTGAAATATTACCAAGGTAAGGCAGTAATCGAGCGTATTGAACGTGTTAGTAAGCCAAGCTTACGTGTTTATCGTGACAAAAACAGTCTTCCTCAAGTTTTAGGTGGATTAGGTGTTGCGATTGTTTCTACTTCACAAGGTATGATGACTGACCATAAAGCGAGATCTTTATCGCTCGGTGGTGAAGTGATCTGCGTTGTAGCTTAATAGGAGATTAGAATGTCACGTGTAGCTAAACAGGTTATTACTGTTCCAGCGGGTGTTGAAATCACTATCTCTGGTAACAATGTTAAAGCAAAAGGTCCTAAAGGTGAGCATAATCTTCAATTGCATTCATCTGTAGGCATCAAACAAGATGGTAGCGAGTTACAAATCGTTCCTGATCTTGAGCAAAGCAAAGGTAGCTATGCTATTGCAGGTACAATGCGTTCATTAGTAAGTAATTTAGTGATCGGTGTATCTGAAGGCTTTGAAAGAAAATTAATTTTAAACGGTGTTGGATATCGTGCCGCGGCGCAAGGTTCAAACTTGAATCTTACGTTAGGTTTCTCTCACCCTATCGTTCACGCTATGCCAGAAGGCGTTACTTGTGAAACTCCTACACAAACAGAAGTTGTGATTAAAGGTGTTGATAAGCAAGTAGTAGGCCAGGTTGCAGCGAAAATCAGAGCATATAGACCACCTGAGCCATATAAGGGTAAGGGCGTTCGTTATTCTGATGAAGTTGTTTCATTGAAAGAAGTTAAGAAAAAATAGGTGAGAACGATGAAAAAAAGAGACGCAAGATACAGAAGAAGCCTTAAGGCTCGTATCAAAATGAGAGAGTTAAAGGTTGATCGTTTAACTGTCCATAGAACTCCAAGACACATCTACGCTCAAGTAATTAGCGGATGTGGAAGTAAAGTGTTAGCTGCGAGTTCAACGCTTGTAGCAGATGTTAAATCACAAATCAAAGGCACTGGTAACGTAGATGCAGCAATCGCAGTAGGTAAGGATATTGCCGCTAAAGCGAAAGCAGCTGGTGTTACAAATGTAGCTTTTGATCGTTCAGGATTTAAATATCATGGCCGCGTTAAAGCTCTAGCAGATGCAGCTAGAGAAGCTGGATTAGAGTTTTAATAAGGAAGGAAATAAATGACTACAAAAGTTGAAAATCAAAACGTAGCAGCTGCTACTGACGGTTACCAAGAAAAGCTTGTGACAGTGAACCGTGTCTCTAAAACTGTAAAAGGTGGTAGACAGTTCGCATTCGCAGCACTTACAGTTGTTGGTGATGGTAATGGTAAGATTGGTTACGGATATGCGAAAGCAAAAGAAGTGCCAGTTGCAATCAAAAAATCAATTGAGCAAGCAAAGCGTAATATTAAGAATGTTTCACTTAATGGTGGTACACTTCAATATTCTGTAACAGGAATTCATAACGCAGCTCGCGTATACATGCAACCAGCTTCTGAAGGTACAGGGGTAATTGCAGGTGGTGCGATGCGTGCTGTATTCGAAGTTGCTGGTGTTAAAGATGTTTTAGCAAAATGCCAAAACTCACGTAACCCAGTGAACGTTGTGCAAGCAACTATCAAAGGTTTAGCGTCAATGCAAACTCCAGAAGAGATTGCAGCAAAACGTGGTAAATCTGTTGAAGAAATTAGAGGGTAAGTTATGACACAGAAAACTGTTAAAGTAACTCTCGTTAAGAGTACAAATAGCCGTTTACAATCACATCGTGATTGTGTGAAAGGCTTAGGTTTACGCCGTCTTCATCATACTGTTGAGGTGCAAGCGACACCTGAGAATATGGGGATGATTAACAAAGTAGCTTACTTACTTAAAGTTGAGTAGTTGGGAATAGGTATACAAATGAAATTAAATACATTAAAACCTGCGTTTGGTAGTAAAACTGACAAAAGACGTGTAGGCCGTGGTTGTGGATCAGGATTTGGTAAAACAGCTGGTCGTGGACATAAAGGTCAACATTCAAGATCAGGCGGCTACCATAAAGTAGGGTTCGAGGGTGGTCAACAGCCATTACAAAGAAGACTTCCGAAAGTTGGTTTCAACTCTCAAATCGGTCTTGTAACGGTAGAAGTTCCATTATCAGCACTTAACAAAGTGGAAGGTAACGAGATTACATTCACTTCATTAGTAGATAGCAATATTATTCCTGCAAAATATACGCGTGCGAAAGTAATGCTTTCAGGTGAGATTAATAGAGCAATTACCTTAAAAGGTATTCATGTTACTAAAGGGGCTAAGGCTGCGATCGAAGCTGCTGGCGGCTCTGTTGAAGAGTAAATATGCAAAAAAATCAAATAGGGTCTAGTAACCTCGGACGTTTCTCAGGACTTTTGTCAAGACTATGGTTTTTAGTCTTGGCATTGGTTGTTTATAGAATTGGCGTGTATATCACACTACCAGGTATTGATGCTGTTACACTTTCAAATGTAATGGAGCAACAAGGCCAGCAAGGTGGTATATCTGCGATGATAAACCTCTTCTCGGGCGGTGCTTTTGAGAAGATGTCTGTATTTATGTTAGGTGTAATGCCATATATTACAGCGTCGATTGTTATCCAGATGTTATCTGTGGTTTACGCACCATTAGAGCAACTCAAAAAAGAGGGTGATGCCGGTCGTCGTAAGATGACACAGTATACTCGCTATATGACGATTGCTTTTGGTGTTGTGCAAGGGATTGTGTATTCAATCGCAATCATGAATGGTGGTTTTGTTAATGCTGAGCTAGTTGTTATTCCGCCAGTATTATTTGTGACACTTTCTACATTAACACTCGTTACTGGAACGATGTTCTTAGTGTGGTTAGGAGAGCAGATCACTGAAAGAGGTATCGGTAACGGTATTTCCATGATTATCTTTGCAAGTATCCTAATGGGAGTACCTTCATCGGTTGCTTTCCTATTTGAAACTGCTACCACTCAAGGTGGTGCAATGTGGTTATTAATCGTTGTTCTATTCTTGCTGGTTTTAGCGGTCATTTTTGTGATTGTATTTATTGAGCGTGGTCAACGCCGTATTACAATTCAATATGCACGTAGACAGCAAGGTAGAATGATGTCGGTTGGCAATCAAACTAACCATTTACCATTAAAACTCAATATGTCGGGAGTTATACCGGCAATCTTCGGTTCGGCATTCCTATCTTTTGTTTTTACAATCAGTACTGGTTTAAGCAAAATTAACGTGCCTGAATTGACTGACGCGGATACAGGGCTTTGGGGGAGCTTTAGCTATTATGTATCCTTGACACTTAATAAGCTCGGATTTTATGGAGTTAAGTACTTCTCTATAGGTCAGCCTGCATATATGATTCTCTTTGCAGCGCTCATTATCTTCTTCTGTTTCTTCTACACTGCATTGCAGTTTAACTCTAAGGAAACGGCAGAGAACCTTAAGAGAAATGGTGGTTTTATACCAGGAATTCGCCCAGGTATTCATACCTCGCAATATTTAGATAGAGTATTAACGCGTATTACGCTGTGGGGTTCGCTCTACATTACCATTATCTGTTTATTGCCAGAGTTCTTTAACGGTATTAGCCCTGTGCAAATGTACTTCGGTGGTACTTCAATCTTAATCGCGGTAGTTGTTGTGATGGATTTAGTAACACAAATTCAAGCATTGTTAATGTCTCAGCAGTATGAGTCTTTAATGAAAAAAGCAAATATTAGTTCAGCATTGAATGGTACCCCACCAAACTTTTAGTAAAATTATCGGAGTTATAAATGAAAGTAAGAGCGTCGGTTAAAAAAATATGCCGCAAATGTAAGATTGTAAAACGCGCTGGTGTTGTTCGCGTCATCTGTGAAGATGGTCGTCACAAACAACGTCAAGGCTAATAATATTGAGTAAATTTAAATTATCATGTAGAATAATCTGCTGATATGATTTTAGGATAGGTTTTATATGGCACGTATAGCAGGTATCAATATACCAGTACAAAAGCATGTGATTATTTCACTGCAATCTATTTATGGTGTTGGCCCAACTCGCGCAGCAGCAATCTGTGTTGCAGCAAACGTTGAACCAACGACAAAAGTAAAAGACTTAACAGATGAGCAAGTTGATGCACTTCGTGCGCAAGTAGGCGAATATGTTGTTGAAGGTGACTTACGTCGTGAAGTTTCTTTAAACATCAAACGCTTAATGGATCTCGGTTGCAACCGCGGTATCCGTCATCGTCGTAGCTTACCTTTAAGAGGACAACGCACTAAAACTAATGCGCGTACTCGTAAAGGTCCAAGAAGACTTGTTAAATAATTTGTTAGGGAAATTTTAAAATGGCAAAACCTTCAGTTAAAACGCGTAAGCGCGTTAGAAGAAGTGTTGTTGACGGTATTGCGCACGTTCAAGCGTCGTTCAATAACACAATCGTGACTATCTCAGATCGTCAAGGAAATGTTTTATCTTGGGCAACAGCGGGTGGTTCAGGCTTCCGTGGTTCAAGAAAATCGACTCCTTTTGCAGCGCAAGTCGCAGCAGAAAGAGCGGGCACCGTGGCACAAGAGTATGGTCTTAAAAATTTAGACGTTAACGTAAGTGGTCCTGGTCCTGGTCGTGACTCAGCAGTTCGTGCTCTTAGCGCAATTGGCTATAAAATCACTAGTATCTCTGATGTGACACCGATTCCACACAACGGTTGTCGCCCGCCTAAAAAGCGCAGAGTGTAATTAAATTTTTAAGGAGTATAGATAGTCATGGCACGTTATATTGGCCCAAAATGTAAGTTAGCAAGACGTGAAGGCGTAGATCTTCATTTGAAATCAGGCGCACGTTCTTTCGAATCTAAATGTAAGCATGACAGAGCACCAGGTCAGCACGGTTCTAAACCAGGCCGTACTTCAGACTATGGTCTTCAGTTACGCGAAAAGCAAAAGTTAAAAAGAATTTACGGTTTATTAGAGAAACAATTCCATCTTTACTATAAAGAAGCGGACCGTCGTAAGGGTTCAACAGGTGAAAACCTTCTTGAAATCCTCGAGTGCCGTTTAGATAACGTTGTTTATCGTATGGGATTTGCTTCAACTCGTGCAGAAGCGCGTCAGTTAGTAAGCCACAATTCAATTCTTGTTAATGGTGCGAAGGTAAACATTCCTTCATATCAATTAAAAGCAACAGATACAGTGTCAATTAGAGAGCGCTCTAAGAAACAAGCTCGTATCGCATATGCTTTAGAATTATCAGAAGCAAATGGCCTTGTTGACTGGGTTTCAGTTGATAAGACAAAAATGGAAGGCGAGTTTAAACGAATTCCTGAACGTTCAGATTTACCAGCAGATATTAACGAGTCATTAGTTGTAGAGTTGTACTCAAAATAATAAGCATATTGGTTTTATTTCGTTCCTTCTTATTATTTTAGATCAATCGGGTAAATACATATGGCTTTAAATGAGTTATTAACTCCACGTATAGTGGAGATCAAAACCGACGAAAACCACTTCTCTGAAATAGCGTTAGAGCCTCTTGAGAGGGGCTTTGCGCACACGTTAGGGAATGCCCTTCGTCGTATTCTGCTATCTTCGATGCCAGGTGCAGCGATTACAGAGTGTGAAATTGAAGGTGTTTCTAAAGAGTATTCTGCAATTCCAGGAATGCATGAAGATGTTATCGATCTTCTGCAAAACCTTAAAGGCATTGCGATTATTCTTCATGATGCACCTGAGGCATACATTACCTTAGAAAAGAAAGGTAAGGGTGCTGTCACAGCAGGAGATCTCGAAATTCCTCATAATGTGGAAATCGTGAATCCTGAGCATGTAATTGCAAACCTTACTTCAAGTGGATCATTAAAAATGCGCTTGAAAGTAGAGAGTGGTCGCGGGTACAGCACAGCTGCAAATCGTGAAAACGAAGCAGGGGATAGCTCTTCTATCGCACTCGGTTTATTCAAGTTAGACACGACATTTAGTCCTGTCAATCGCGTAAGCTACCGTGTTGAAACAGCACGTGTTGAACAACGTACTGACTTAGATAAACTCGTAATTGCGTTAGAAACTAACGGAACTTTAGATCCTGAGCAAGCAATTCGCAATGCTGCGACAATTCTTCATGAGCAATTAAGCGTCTTTGTAGACCTTAAACCAATGCCTGAAGAGGAGCCTGTTGAGGAAGAACCAGAGTTCGAAATTGATCCTACGCTGTTAAGACCTGTTGATGATTTAGAGTTAACTGTTCGATCTGCAAACTGTTTGAAAGCAGAGAGTGTGTATTACATCGGTGATCTGATTCAGAAAACAGAAACAGAGCTACTTAAAACACCTAATCTTGGTAAAAAATCATTAACAGAGATTAAAGATGTGTTGGCGCAATACGGATTATCATTAGGCATGACGCTAGACAACTGGCCGCCACCTAATTTAGATACATCAAAGCCACCAGCATAATTTTAATTAATTGAATAGGAAGTATTACAATGCGTCATCGTAAAGCAGGTCGTGCATTTAGTCGCACCTCAGCACATAGAAAAGCTATGTTCAAAAATATGTCTGTATCTATTCTTGAACATGAAATTATTAAAACTACCCTTCCAAAAGCGAAAGAGCTCCGTGGTGTTGTTGAGCCTTTAATCACGCTTGCGAAGGTAGATACAGTCGCTAATCGTCGTAAAGCATTCGCTGAACTCAGATCACGTGAAATGGTTACTAAACTTTTCGAAGTTTACGGTCCACTTTTCAAAGATCGTAACGGTGGTTACTTACGTATCATGAAGTGTGGTTTCCGTCCAGGAGACAACGCTCCAATGGCATACATTGAGTTTGTAGATCGCCCAGCGGCAACAAACGAAGCTGATGCCAGCTAAACCATAAATTATTTATTAGCCGGTTATTCTTATAGCCGGCTTTTTTATTTAACGGTCGAAAATATGAATTTTTTCTTTTACCGAGATTCATGTAATATCCCTAGGGAACCACGGGTTTTAACGATTGGTGCTTTTGATGGTATTCATTTAGGTCACCAAAAGTTATTACATCAATTAAATGAATTGCAAAAAAAGTATCCAGGTACTAAGCGAACCTTGGTTACTTTTGAACCTTTGCCTCATGAGTTTTTCTTAAACGAAGATGCGCCAGGAAGAGTCATGTCTTTGAAAGAGAAGCTGATCTTTCTTCGTTCCCGTAACTTAGTAGATGAAGTCATTATTCTCCCCTTTACGGCAATGCTTCGTGATCAATCGCCAGAGAGTTTTATTAATGATTTTCTAGTGAAAGATTTAAGCGTTAAAGCGATAGTTGTGGGAGATGACTTTAGATTTGGCGCTAAGGCTGCGGGATCTTTTAATGACCTACTCGCTGCATCTGAAAAGTTTAACTTTGAAGTCATCAAGGAAGACTATTACTACATTGGTGGTGTTCGCGTTTCATCAACTTTAGTGCGTGAAGCATTAGCAAGTGCAAACTTCAATCAAGCAGCCCTTTATTTGGGGCGATCTTACGAGATTATTAGCCGAGTTGTCTATGGTAATCAGTTAGCAAGACAGCTCGGGACAGCAACGATCAATCTACCTATTAAGCGCTTTAAACCTCTGTTTACAGGTGTTTATAATGTAGAGGCTCGCCTTTGTAGCACTGATGAAATATTAAATGGTGTTGCTAATATCGGTTATCGCCCAACAGTAAATGGCGTAAAGCCGAATTTAGAAGTACACTTACATGATGTAAATCGAAATTTATATGGGGAAACTTTTAGCGTGAAGTTTCTCTCTAAAATTAGAGATGAGCAACGATTTGAGAACATCGAAGCCTTAAAAAAACAGATTTTAGCAGATGCTAAGGCTTCGAAAGATTATTTTAATCTTCAAAAGTAGGATATGAACGTGAGTAAAGTAAACAAGAACGAAGACAAGAATGATCACGTATACCGTGATACGTTAAACTTACCTGAAACAGATTTCCCAATGCGTGGAAATTTACCAAAACGTGAGCCTGATTTTATTCAATATTGGGATAGTATTGAGCTTTATCATAAACAACGTGAGATTTTTAAAGGTAAGCCAAAGTTTATTCTTCATGATGGCCCTCCTTATGCAAATGGTGCAATTCATTTAGGTCATGCCGTTAATAAAGTTCTCAAAGATATGATTATTAAATCACGTAGCCAATTAGGATTTGACTCTCCTTATGTAACAGGTTGGGATTGTCATGGTTTGCCTATCGAGCTTGTGGTGGAAAAGACTTATGGTAAAGTCGGAGAGAAGTTAACGCCTGCAGAATTTAGAGCAAAATGCCGTGAATTTGCCGGCTCTCAAATTGATATTCAAGCTAAAGGGTTTAAACGTCTTGGGGTTTTATCTTATGAAGAGAAACCTTATTTAACGATGAATCAAGATAGTGAAGCAGATATTGTTTTAGCACTTAAAGATATCGTTGCAAAGGGGCATTTAGAGAAAGGCGCTCGCCCTGTTAATTGGTGTTTAGATTGTGGATCATCTTTAGCGGAAGCGGAAGTTGAGTATCAAGATAAGACATCACTGAGTATTGATGTGGCTTTCCCAGTAGTCGATAGTGCTGATTTAGCAAAACGCATTGGGCATGCGGTCTCTGATAACGTGGCCGTTGTAATTTGGACAACAACACCTTGGACGTTACCAGGAAACGCGGCTGTTTCTGCCCATGCTGATTTTATCTATGCGCTAGTTGATAAAGATGGTCAACAATTATTGGTGGCAAAAGATCTTGTAGAAGCGCTTGAGAAAAGTTGGAATTGTGAATTACCGGTACTTGCGGAGTTTGAAGGAAAAGTCCTTGAAAACTTACAAGTAAAACATCCTATTGATGTTAATAAAGTGGTCCCTGTTATTTTAGGGGATCATGTCACTTTAGATGCCGGAACGGGATTTGTACATACAGCGCCAGCCCATGGTGAGGAAGACTATGCTGTAGCGCTTAAATATGGCATTGAATTTGAAAACCCTGTATTAGGCGATGGTACTTACAGCGATTCGACGCCAGTTTTTGCCGGTAAAAATATTAAAGATAATGAAGCAAACATGGTCGCTTATCTAGAAGAGCGAGGCATCTTGCTGCATAAAACAAAAATTAGCCATAGTTATGCCCATTGCTGGAGACATAAAACGCCAACGATCTATCGTGCGACGCCGCAATGGTTCATCAGTATGGATAACAAGGGTCTTCGCCAAGAAGTTTTAGACCAGATCGATCAAGTACAATTTATTCCTTCATGGGGGCGTGAGCGCCTTTATGCGATGATTGAAGGTCGTGGCGATTGGTGTATCTCTCGTCAACGTTATTGGGGCGTGCCAATTCCTTTCTTTATCCATAAAGAGAGCGGCGAGCTACATCCTAAAAATGATGAGCTGATGCAAGAAGTATCAGATCGCATTCGTAAAGATGGTTTAGAGGCATGGTTCGGGGCGACGGTTGAAGATTATCTCTCTAAAGCAGATGGCTGTGATGAATATCAAAAAAATACAGATACATTAGATGTCTGGTTTGATTCAGGAACAACTCATTATAGTGTTTTAGCAAGAAGACCAGAACTGGCATATCCTGCAGATCTTTATTTAGAAGGATCAGACCAGCATCGAGGTTGGTTTAACTCATCGATCATTACATCGGTTGCGATTAATGGCGTTGCACCTTATAAAGCATTATTAACGCATGGTTTTACGGTTGACTCAAAAGGCCGTAAGATGTCTAAATCTCTCGGTAATGGTATTGAGCCTGCTGATGTTATTAATAAAATGGGGGCAGATGTCCTTCGTCTTTGGGTATCGTCTACAGATTATCGTGGGGAGATTCCTGTTTCAGATGAGATCTTAAAACGTACCTCAGAGACTTATCGCCGTATTCGTAATACGGTGCGTTTCTTACTTGCGAACACCAATGAATTTGATTTAGCTAAAAACGGGGTCTCTTTTAATGAGATGTTACCGCTTGATCGTTGGATTGTAGCGCGTGCTCTTGAAGTACAAGAAGAGATTAAGGAAGCCTTCTTAGAATACTCATTCCATAATGTGTATCAGAAGCTTCAATATTTCTGTTCAATTGATTTAGGTAGTTTCTATCTAGATATCATTAAAGATCGTCAATATACGGCAGCAAAAGAGTCTTTAGCAAGACGAAGTGCACAAACAGCACTCTTCCATGTGCTTGAAGCCTTAGTTCGCTGGATGGCGCCTATTTTGACCTTTACGGCAGAAGAAGTATGGCTTGCAATGCGTGAGCGGGGTAATGAGAGATTAGAATCTGTATATTTAACAGAATTCTATGATGGCTTAGCACCTTTAGATGCATCAAGTCCGTTTAATACCGCATTTTGGAATAAGCTTCTAGCGGTGCGTGGGGAAGCGGCGAAACAAATTGAAGTGCTTCGTAGCGAAGGGAAGGTCGGTTCGTCATTACAAACTCGTATAACGGTTTATGCCTCTGATGATCTTCTTCAAGAGATCTCGATGTTAGAAGATGAGTTACGATTTGTTTTACTCTCTTCCTATGCTGATGTGAAGCCATTTGCTGAACGTCAAACATCATTAGAAGTTCATGAGTTAAATGGGGAGAAATTCTCAGTAGCTGTGGAAGTACTTTCTGATGAAGAGTACAAAAAATGTGTAAGATGTTGGCATCATCGTAAAGAGGTTGGTCATCACGCTGAGCATCCAGAGCTTTGTGATCGCTGTATTGAAAACTTAACAACAGATGGTGAAGTGCGTCATTATGCGTAAGGATCATTCCTCATCAAAGAGACCAGTAAACATGATTTACTGGTCCCTTTTTGTCATTATTGGGGTTATTCTCGATTTTGGGACAAAGTCTTTAGCTGAAAATCTACTGCTTTATGGGGAGCCGATCCCTGTAATCCCCGGGTTTTTAAACTGGACTTTGGCTTATAATCCTGGCGCTGCATTTAGTTTCTTAGCAGATCAAGCAGGTTGGCAACGTTGGTTTTTTATCGGAATTACCGTTGTCATTGCCATTGTCTTATTCTTTTGGATTAAGAGAACTGATAGAGTTGAGAAGCTTTTAAGATTTGGCTTAGCGTGTGTTTTAGTGGGCGCAATTGGTAACCTGATTGATCGAGTTGTTTTAGGACATGTAATTGATTTTATTCACGTCACTTACAATGGGCGTAGTTTTCCGATCTTTAATGTGGCAGATATATTTGTAACCTCAGGAGTGGGGCTGATTATCTTGTCATCATTTACAGAAAAGAAACGAAAATTGTCACAAGTAGCAGATGACAATCAAGCGTAATATCAAGCAATAGGATATAAAATATGGCTGATGATAAATCAATGCTCGATAAGATCTTAGATCATAATCGTGAGTTTGTAGATTCTAAAGAGTATGACAATCTCTGTACGGATAAATATCCTAATAAAGAGATTGCCATTTTAACCTGCATGGATGCTCGTATTGTAGAGCTTCTTCCTAAAGCGATGGGAATCCGTAATGGGGATGCAAAAATTATTAAAAATGCCGGCGCCTTAATCAGCCATCCTTGGGGGGCTGTTATGCGTAGCTTATTAGTTGCGGCACTTGAGTTTAATGTAAAAGAGATTATGGTGGTTGGGCATACCGATTGTGGTATGCGCGGCTTTGACCCTGAGCATCTTTTAGATAAGGCGCGTAAGTTTGGTATTACAGATGGCACAATTCAAACTTTAAGAAATGCCGGCATTGACCTTGATGGCTGGCTTCGTGGGTTTGATAATGTGGCAGATAGTGTGAGATTTACGGTGGATAAAATTCGTAACCACCCATTGATGCCAGGGCGTGTTGTTGTTCATGGTTTAGTGATTCACCCGACAACAGGGAAGTTGCATACGGTTGTGAATGGCTATGTTGAAAATATTAATTTGCTTGATGAAGAGCGAGAAAAATCAGTTGAAGGGAAGTCATGACTAAGAAGATATTTTTAGCAAATCCTCGAGGTTTTTGTGCTGGCGTTGATCGTGCAATTAGCATTGTAGAGCGAGCATTAGATCTATTTGGGGCACCGATTTATGTGCGCCATGAGGTGGTTCATAATAAATACGTTGTGGATACTTTAAAGGATCGCGGCGCAATTTTTGTGGATGAATTAGATGAAGTGCCAGATGGGAAAATTGTTATTTTCTCAGCACATGGTGTTTCTAAAGCGGTTCAAGATAATGCTAAAAATAGAGGCTTAGAAGTTTTTGATGCCACTTGCCCACTTGTGACAAAAGTTCATTTAGAAGTGACGCGTTTTGCCAAAGATGCAATGGATACGGTGCTCATCGGTCATGAAGGGCATCCTGAAGTGATTGGAACTATGGGGCAGTTTGATGAGCAATATGGTGGCAAGATTCATCTTATTGAAGATTTAGAGGATGCTGATCAATTAACGGTTAAAGATCCATCAAAAATCGCTTATGTAACGCAAACGACCTTATCACTTGATGATACATCGCAAATTATCGATCGCCTACGGGAGCGTTTTCCTGAGATTCAAGGACCAAAAAAGAGCGATATCTGTTATGCAACACAAAACCGTCAAGATGCTGTTAAAACATTGGCAGAGCAGTGTAGCTTGATTTTAGTAGTGGGCTCTAAAAATAGCTCTAACTCAAATCGTTTACGGGAACTTGCAGAGAAAGAGGGCGCTGTAAGCTTTTTGATCGATAGAGCAACGGATATTGATCTTGCGTGGCTAGATGGGCATGAGAATCTTGGTGTTACAGCGGGTGCTTCAGCACCTGATGTATTAGTACGAGAAGTGATTACTTATCTTAAAGATAATGGCTATGCGTTAGAAGGGAATATGCCTGGATGTGAGGAAGATATTGTCTTTCCTCTCCCCAAATTATTACGCCCTTCAGAAGAAGCATAAAGATTGATTCCCTTAGAAAGAAAAGATAAAAAAAGCGCCGTTATGGCGCTTTTTTAGTTTTATAGTCAAATCGGTTTAAAAATAGCTAAAACAGGTTGCCGGCACATTGGTTATGAGAGGCATAACTGCTGTTCTATCCGGCATCGTATCAGCGGGTTTGGTTTACACGCTGTATCGTTTTATTTTTAAAATACGGTTTCTTAAATTGAATCGATTATCAACGTTTATAGAAAGAGCTTAAATGCAGGGTTGTCATTTTCATCTTCAAAGTTATAACCTAACTCATCTAAAAATGATTGGAATGAACCATCTGTGATATTCTCATCAGGAACTTGCATGCCAATTAAAACGCGGCCATAGTCCGATCCATGATTTCGGTAGTGGAATAGGCTGATATTCCATCTGCCGGCAAGTGTTGATAAAAATTGTAATAAGGCGCCAGGTCTTTCTGGAAATTCAAATCTAAAAAGACGTTCATCACTGACGTTTGCTTTTCCCCCAACCATATGGCGAATATGTAGTTTTGCCATCTCATTGTCACTAAGATCGATCACATTGAGGTTATGTTCAGTGAGGCGATCGATGATATGTGTTTTTTCATCGTCTCCTTGCGTGAGCTGTAAGCCGACAAAAATCACGGCTTCTTGAGGATTGCTATAGCGATAGTTAAATTCTGTAATGCTTCTTTTGCCGATGATATTGATAAAGTTTTGGAAGCTTCCGGGGGTTTCTGGAATTTTTACCGCAATGAGTGCTTCATTACGTTCACCTAGTTCTGTACGTTCAGCTACATGGCGAAGACGGTCGAAGTTGATATTGGCGCCACTTAAAATGCCGGCAACATTTTTAAAGCCACAATGGGGATTTTCTTGTAGATATTTTTTAATACCTGCCACACTCAATGCCCCCGAAGGTTCGCTAAGTGCGCGTGTATTATTAAAGATATCTTTCATCGCTGCGCAGAGCTCATCTGTAGATACCGTGATAATCTCATCCACATACTGTTGGCATAGTTCAAAAGTTTTTTCCCCAACAAGCTTTACCGCAGTGCCATCTGCAAATGAACCTACTTGGTTGAGCTTGATGCGTTTTCCCTCTTCTAAAGAGACCTTCATTGAAGCGGACTCTTCCGGCTCTACGCCAATAATTTTACAATTAGGAGCGATAAACTTTACGAAAGCGGCAACGCCGGCAATAAGTCCACCACCACCAACAGGAATAAAGATTGCATCAAGATCTGGTTTTTGATCCATTATCTCTTTGCCGATGGTGCCTTGACCGGCAATAACAGCAAGATCATCAAAGGGGTGGACAAAACATTTACCTTCGGTTTTAGATAAGTAAAGGGCATGATCATAAGCATCATCAAACGTATTGCCATGAAGGATCACATTTGCTCCCATCTCCCGACAAGCATTAACCTTTAAGTCAGGTGCAGATACAGGCATTACAATAGTGGTGTCAATTTTAAGATAACGGCCACTTAACGCAACGCCTTGAGCATGATTACCCGCAGATGCACAAATCACTCCACAAGCACGTTCCTCTTCGCTTAATTGGAAAATTCGGTTAAATGCGCCTCTAATCTTAAATGAGAAAATCGGTTGGAGATCTTCACGTTTGAGCCAAATATTACATTTTAATTGGCGGCTTAGGAGATAGAGGTTGTCTAGTTGCGTATTTTTTGCAACATCATAGACACGGGCAGATAGGATATCCCGGATTAACGAATTCATGAATAATTGACCTTTAGTGATTACAAAAAAATGATTATCTAAGTAGAACAGAATGCCTGAGCGCAGTAGAGTTATCAAGCTTTACTTCGAGAAAAGAGCATCTATAGGCTCTCTGTTGTATCGTTGATTATTTCTAATTATTTGCAATAAATTGTCAATCTTTAAAATAGGTTAATATTGAGGGGCTGATCAATAAAGAGGGATGAGCGTTACAGTGAAATGGGTTTAAACGATCCTAAATTAAATTGCCGGAGTATCGGTTATGAGAGGCAAAAGAATCGTTCTATTTGGGTATCATACAAGCTGAATTGATCGATATGCCGTATTCTTTTACTTTTAAGGTAGTATTTTTTAAACTGCACGGCTATATTTCAAAACAGGAAAAGTAGGCTCTTTTTTAGCGAATTCATGATGATCTAGTTTATTGATCTAAAATCATTAAACGATTAATGAAGCTAGAGATTTCATTGAAAAGTGCGTGTTCTTCATGTTGGAGGGACAGATCTTGAGGCTTAATGGATAATGTGGTGCATTTTTGTAAGAGATCTATCGGATCTGCTTGTTGTTGTATCTCATTAATAAAGCCCTGTGAGCCAATAATGGCAGAGATTTGCCGATTATCAGCTTGATGCATTTTGATCGTTTTGGGTATTTCATGCATTGAAATAGTCTGAAAGGTGATTTTCTCATATCCCAGAACTTCAACAGCATTAAAAAGTTTTAAGATTGCCGGAAGTAGCGCCGTATTGGGGGAAAGTTGCTCTTCAATGATAATTGTTTTGGTAAAAAAGCTGCGAATGATCGTCGGAATATAGGTCCAGTATTGAAAAGGGGTATTACGAATTTTAGTTGCTGAAACGGGAAAAGCATCTCGCGGAGGGTCGACTAAGGTGACAGCTGTTTCAAAATATTTTTGATAGAAATCTTTATCTTGCAATTCACTACTAAAAATCATCGTTGGCTTGATACTTTTGGCAATTAAAGTCTCTTTTAAGCGGTCACTCCAGGCTTGCCAGCCGTTGGGGTAAGCAGGAATGCCATCTTCATTAAAGCCATGTACTATAATACCTTCAATACCCTGTAGTAGCTCTTTAGCCCATTGAACACGATCGGTACTCGTAGGTGCTTTTGTAAAGGCGCTTTCAAGGTAGAGTTGCCAATCTCTTTTGGTTTCACTGCAGACAAAAACATGTAACTCATCTACGGTTAGTTTCGCAGAGAGAATCATATTGATATGCCCTTGATGCAGGGGGTAAAACTTACCAACGATTAAACCGATTTTTTGGGTAGACATATTTAAAATATTATTTACTAAAATGGACAAAAATTCTTTAAGATAAAGAGTCTGTTATAATATCATATGCAAAACATATTCCCTCTCATTATACGTTATAAGAAAGCCAATCAATGATTACATCGATACTTACTGGAAGTTTTTTATGGGCAGGCAGCATGATTGCCTTGATTATCTATATCATTTTTATCTTAACCATCTGCGTTAAAATTATTTATGACACAACAAGTGTTAGTAAAACGTTAGGTTATTTAGTATTGATAGTATTTTTACCGCTATTTGGGGTCATATTATATCTCTCATTAGGGGTTAATTATCGTAATAAAGCGATGTATGACAAAAAGCTTGAGTATAACGGGGATTTGAAAGATGAGATTTATGAATATACCAAACATATTGATCAGGATCCTTTAGCGATTGAAAATCCTGTTATTGAACAATTTAAGCGTTTAGCTCACTCTGTATCAACAGAGGATGTGCATTGGATGAGCCTTAACAATGATGTTAAACTCTTAAAAAATGGTGAAAATAAATATCCAGAAGTGCTTAAAGCGATTGCTGAGGCTAAAGAGACGATTCACATAGAATATTATATTGTTCGTAATGATGGTATTGGCAATCAGATAAAAGATGCGCTTATTAAGAAAGCGAAAGAGGGCGTTAAAGTTCGCTTTATTTATGATGATTTTGGAAGTAGTAAAATTCGTAAAGCCTTTGCTCAAGAGATGCGAAATGCTGGCATAGAGGTCTTTGCATTTAGAAAGCTTCTCTTTATTTTTTGGGCAAATCGGGTAAATTACCGCAATCACCGTAAAATTATTGTGATAGATGGGCGCGTTGGTTTTGTCGGGGGAATTAATATTGGGGATGATTATATTAATGTGCCTAATAGCGGTAAGCCGATTTTACGAGATATGCATGTTCGTTTAGAAGGATATAGTTGCTATGCGCTTCAACACCTTTTCTTATCAGATTGGAACTTTTGTGCTAAGCAAAAGGTAGAGCCTAATGCCGAGCTTTTTCCGATAGATCTTCGTGAAGATAAGGGAACAACTGCGGTACAAATTGTTGCAAGTGGTCCGGATTCTGAAGAGCCTTATATTATGAATTCTGTGATGCAAGCAATAGCGCTTGCGGAGAAAGAGGTCTTAATTACGACACCATACTTTATTCCGACAGAGCAAATTTTAACAATGTTAAAGATTGCCGCAAGAAGTCAGGTAAAAGTAAAACTGTTAGTGCCAGAGCGGACAAACTCTCTCTTAGTGCGTATGGCAAGCCGAGCGCTTTATCTTGATCTATTACGTGCTGGGGTTGAAATTTACCATTATCGTAAAGGCTTTATCCATGCAAAGACCAGTGTCTATGATCGAAGCTTAGCGATGATTGGAACAGCGAATATGGATATTCGAAGTTTTGACTTAAACTTTGAAGTGAACTCAATTGTCTATGATCGAGATTTTGCAGAGAAGATGACGGCGCAGTTCTATGAAGATTTAGAAAATGCCGTGCCGGTGACTTTGGAAGAGTGGGAAAAGCGTCCTAAATATAAAGTTTTTGCAGATAAGTTTGTTTATCTCGCATCTTCTTTATTATAAGAATTATCTGTTTTAAGATACAAAAAAGATCACTTTAGATGTGATCTTTTTTTATGTTGTTAAGATTGTAGGCATATCGCTTACGAGAATCAGCTAAGTTATTTTATCTGGCATCAGGCAAGCTGGTTTGACTCCCATGCTTATTTTAGGCGGTACGTCAGATATTACCTTATATTAGCCCTAGCTTTTGCTGTAGTAAGGTTTTTTCATTATTTGAAAAAGAGGTTAAAGCATTGCGCAATAAAAAGTGAAGTGTGACTAAACCACTATTGGGTTTGAATTTCTCGCCGTCAAGCAACGCTGTAATAATCTCTTTAGGAGAGAGCTTGAAGAAGTTTTCAACTTCACCATCATTAATCGTAGGCGTGAA
The DNA here is from genome assembly GCF_022655595.1 of Ignatzschineria rhizosphaerae. NCBI lineage: Bacteria > Pseudomonadati > Pseudomonadota > Gammaproteobacteria > Cardiobacteriales > Ignatzschineriaceae > Ignatzschineria > Ignatzschineria rhizosphaerae. The sequence goes on along the minus strand of NZ_CP093379.1, from coordinate 1,946,623 downwards.
AGTTTCTGGCAAAGCGAGATCAAATACATAAATACATTCATTACGAATAGTTTTATTAAACTCAGCAAGATAGTTAAAGGGCGCAGAAAAATGTAAGTTTTGAGTTAAGATTTGTGGAATATTTGCTTCCTCCATCGCTTCTCTTTGTGCGCTTTCCAGGGGGTTTTCTCCATAACTTAAGCCACCTGCGGCAAGATTATCGAGTTTATGGGGTTCGATTTTTTTTAGTTTTGAACGTTTAGCAATCCAGATATATTCAATTGCTGTATTAGATATTGGTTTTTGATAACCATTGATATGAACGCCAAAAACTCTAAATCCTAACAGGGGCGCAACCCCTCTTTCGATTGTAAAAAGGGCATTATGAAGATCAGATCCAGGGAGATAGATCCCATAGGATTCATCCCGCCAATTAGTAATAATACCAGTCTGCTGTAAAGCGCTAGAAAATTCTGCTAACTGAGCTGTTCTCTCTTTAAAGGGGGCTTGTACAAATTTTTCTGTGAATTGGATTTGATCACTTTTAATTGTAAAAATTTCAGGGAAGTGATGCAAAATCTCCAGATAATCAAGATGAACCCAGCCTATCTGCTGCTGATGAAAGGTCAGCGGCAGATAGTGTTTAAATTGAGGTGTCGGTAGGTATTTAAAGAGGTTTTCAAGCATCTGTAATAATTATTTAGCGGCGAAGTGTTTGTGTTAAGTTTTGCGTAAGTTCAGAGACAATTGCTTGTAGTGCTCTATTGTAAGCTGCGACCCCGCCTTCGGCATTATAGGTTGAACTAGGTTCTACTTTTTGATAGCTAAAGGATTTTACAATGCGGTTATTGGTGCTATTGATGAGGCGAGCCTGAAGTTTTAAGACAATGTGGCTACTTTTTGCGGCTTCATCAAAATATTGATTCATCTCTACAATTGTCATATCAAGGCGATATTGTGCAGTTACACTATTGGGGGCCATGATGATGTATTGAAAGATATTTTGTGCATCTAAGTTTTGTGTAATCGCTGCTTGAAGCATTTGTGTGGGGGGGGTAATCCAATCACTTTTTGTGAATATCTCCACTTCATTAGCACTACGGCTATAGTACATATCTGTTGAGAGTCTATTGGTAGATCTTACTTGAGAGATCAGTAGTGATGGTAATTGTGCATTACCGGCTGTAATATTTGTCGTTTCAGTCGTGAGGATATAGCTTTTTTTAACAGGCGCTGAAGCACATGCTGTTACAACGAGTGAAAGAATTAATAATAGGGCAAATTTCTTAAAATGGTACATCGTAAACGGTCTCCTTATAGGATAAGGTTGAAGCTCACATGAATATTGTGCGCAAAAGAATGATGAGAAAATTGTTAGTAAGAATAATGAATATGTTCTTTTAATAATTTTCTATCTATTCTCCAGGTCCAGGTTTTTGTTGTGGTTTACCAAGAATGATGGCATTTGGTTTTGCTTCTAATTCTTGCATCAATAATGAGAGATTATAGAGGGCATTTTCTAAAACAGGGAAGATATCTTGTAAGCTTCCATTTGCTTCTTGCCCTAAGCTATCCCATGTATTTAATGTGGATGTTGCAGTATCTAAAGTGCTATTAATTTTAACGGCCATCCCTTCGAGCTGCTTTGTTGAACCTTGAAGATGATCTGCAAAGGATGCTAATGCCTGAGCGGCATCCTTAATTTGAGGCTGTATCGTATCAATCGTTCCTGTTGCTTTATCTGTAAAGGTATTAATCTTATTTCCCATTGTGGCAAGATCTGAGGTAAAGGCATTTGTATTGCTTAAAATATTGCTAAGATTATCAATATTTTGGGTCGTTAAGATAGACCCCATCTTTTTCGATAACTCAGAAAGAGAGTGGGTAATGTTATTTAACGCCTCATCTAAACGACGAGAGAGAGAGGCCCCATTTTTAATGGTTGGGATAGGATTTTCTTTAGTGGGTAGTAAATCCTTTGCATCTGGAGTGCCGCCTGAAAGGCTCACGTTAACAAGCCCTGTAATTCCTCGGCTCATTAAAACGGCTTCTGTATCTGTTTTGATAGGAGTGCCCGCATCAATATTGAGATAGATTGTGACGTAACGAGGATCATCATGATTTAGCTCCATTGATGCAACTTTACCGACAGTGACACCTCGATAATCAATAGTGGAGTTAACCGTAAGTCCTGAAACAGATTCACTCGTGATGACGCGATACTCATTTGTATTCACTTTTTCAAAGCCATTTGTCAGCCAGATAATTAAAGCGATTAAACAGGCAAGAAATCCAAGGACAAACATGCCGACAACTGTGTAATTAAATTTGTGTTCCATATGCCTCTCCCACTGCTCGGCCGCGAGGACCTTGGAAGTAATGTTGAATTAAAGGATTATCATTTTTTACAAGATCTTGAATAGGCTCATAAGCAATTAAGGTTTTATTACCTAAAAATGCAACTTTATCAGAAATAGCCCAGATCGAGTCGAGGTCGTGTGTGACCATAACGACTGTGAGGTTAAGAGATTCTTTTAACTGGCGCATTAAGCCATCAAAATCACTTGCAGAAACAGGATCAAGCCCAGCTGTTGGCTCATCTAAAAAGAGAAGCTCTGGGTCTAATGCTAAAGCACGAGCAAGACTTGCGCGTTTAATCATTCCTCCTGAAAGATCTTTGGGAAGAAGATTTGCCGATTGTGGCTTAAGTCCTGAAAGCGTTAATTTAAGCATGGCAATCTCTTCTTGATCCTTGCGGCTGAGGCTCGTGTGCTCTTGCAAAGGAACCATGATATTTTCTAGCACGGTTAAGGAGCTAAATAACGCTCCTCCCTGAAATAGCATGCCAAAAGTTTGTCGAAGCTTTTGTTCTTCTTTATGGGAAGCGCCCCAGACAGGATTATCAAAGAGATAAACCTGACCTTTCGTTGGCGGCTGGAGCATAATAATACTGCGAAGAAGGGTCGTTTTTCCCGAGCCTGAACCACCGACTAATGCTACGAGTTCTCCCCGTTTGACCGTCATATTGAGATCTTCGTGAACAGAGTGAGTTCCAAAACTGTTATAGACATGTTCTACACGAATGACATCATCTTTTTGAGCCTTGTCTGTTTGAGGAGATTGTTTTCCTTGTTCGTTCATGATTTCCCCTTTATAGTCCCACATTGCGCATTAAAATTGAGAAGAGCGCCACAATAACAATAACTAAGAAGATTGATTGAACAACCGCTTTAGTCGTCTGTTGGCCAACACTATCTGCGCCTCCAGAAACTTGGAATCCTTGATAGCAACCTACAAGTGTAATGACAATAGCGAAGACAGGGGCCTGTACTAATCCGACAACAAGAGAGCGCCATGTAATGGTATTAGGAATCGTTGAAAGATACTCTCCAAATGAGATATCTAAATAGAAATAGGCTAATACCATGCTACCTAAAATGGCCATCATGTCCGCAAATAGGGTTAGTAAGGGAAGTGAGATTGCTAGCGCATACATTTTTGGAAGTACTAATTGATCATATTTATTAATACCAATTGTTTCTAAGGCATCTACTTCCTCATTAACCACCATTGTCCCTATCTGCGCAGCATAAGCCGCCCCTGTACGTCCCGCGATAATGATAGCGGTTAAAAGCGGCCCTAAAACACGCAGTACAGCAACTGCAGAGAAGTCAACGATATAGATACTTGCCCCAAACATCCGTAGTAGGTTTCCCGCTTGGTAAGCAATAACCGCGCCAATTAAGAAGTTAAGGAGTCCGATAATGGGAAGAGCCATAACTCCCGCAGATTGAATATTTGACCAAAAAGCACCCCAGCGAATATTCCAGGGCGTAAAGGCTCTTTTCATGGCAATAACCGATATTTCGCCTATAAATTCGATGAATTTTTGCATCTCATCTAGTGCTGAAACTGTTATTAAACCAACTCTTCCAATGAGAGAGCAGTGATTGCTCGGGGCTGTTTTTTGAATGCCGGCATCATCAATTTTAGTTTTAATAAATTGAAAGAGATCAATCTGCTTTTTCTCAAAGTTTGTAAAATCAACAGAGGTTGATTTGGGGATCGCCTCTAAGGCAATATATAATTCCTGACAACCGATAGTATCTAGATTTTTGAGTTTTGATCCATCAATTGTGATTGATTTGAGATTGAGTGATTGAGCTTTAAATTTGTCAGCCGCAATTTGGATCGCTTTAAGATTGGAAAGCGTCCAGTCCCCATCGATATATATCGTGTTTTTATCAAGCGTTATCATGATTTATTAAGCTCATTTTCGTAGATGATAGATATTATCGCATAGCTTCTTAAAAAGGATTAACTTTTCGCCAAGCAGCGGGGTTTTGTTGTGGTCCAGGGTGTTGCCAAATCCCCTTTTTATGGCTTTTTGCAAGGTCTTCATGGTAAAGGTATTGTGGATCGTTATTATATTGTTTATAAACAACTGCAAAGCCCTCACTTACCATTTGTAGTCCGACATCTATCTCTTTATTGTTAATGAAGATTTGACCAACATAACGATTATATTGATCTATATCTCTTATTAGAATGGTAATAATATCATGTTTATTCATAAGAAAAATCCTATTTAATGCATTTGTGGCTTTTTCTCCCCAGGGAATTTGGTTTGTTTCAGGTGCATCCATTCCCCAAATACGAATATTCACAAGCTTTGGATTTTTTAAAGGGCAGTTCGCAACCACCGTATCACCATCAATAATTCTATGTAATGTGCAGTGATACATCTCCTCCTTTGCTAAGTTGTAATCAACTGTAACATTAGGTAATGGTCCATTACTCCAAAGAAAAGAACAGATAAATACTATGATAAATAAGAAGAAAGTTACCAATGGTAGTTTTTGGGTTTTAACTTTTTGTTTTATACCATTTTTTAAATAAGCAAAAACCTTATTGGAATTTGTCTGATGTTGTTTCATACAGACTTTATAGGATAAATTTAGGCGAAAATGGGGAATATCCAAGTAAGAATAAGGTGGATTGTAATTAAGGAGAAGATTGCCGCTAAGATATCATCTAGCATAATGCCAAAGCCACCTTGAACCTTCTCATCGATCACTTTTATTGGCCATGGTTTTAAAACATCAAAAAAACGAAATATTAAAAAGCCTAAAATGGCATTAGGGATAGAAACAGGAACACAGATCATCGTAATCCACATGCCGACAAATTCATCCCAAACAATCCCGCCATGATCATGGACGCCGAGTTCATCGCTGGCTTTTTGGCAAATAACAATGCCAAAAAGCGCTGAAATAATGATGATGAGCAGATAACCCCAAAAGGGGAGATAAGTGGCAAAGAGAAACCAAAAAGGCATCGCTGCTAAAGTTCCCATTGTGCCTGGCGCGATAGGAGATAAGCCCGAACCAAATCCTGAAGCAATAAACTGCCAAGGTGTTTTAATGGTGATTTTTGGTTTCATAAAAAATCCTTAAAATGAGTAGCGTAACGGCTAATTTGATGTCAGTAAATTTAAAGAGATTTTACGTTATTTGAAATAGTTTTCGCGAATAAATCGTAACTCATTGATTGATTCTAAAATATCATCGAGCGCTAGATGGGTGTTCTGTTTCTCATAGTTTTTAGCATCAGGGTACCATCGTTTAACAACTTCTTTAAATGAACTAACATCAATATTACGATAGTGACAAAACTGATCTAGTGCCGGCATATATTTTTTTAAAAAACGGCGATCCGTGCCGATACTATTGCCACAAAGTGGCGTTTTGCCTTCAGGAATCCATTTTATTGCAAAATCAATCGTCGCTTGCATCGCTTCTTCTACAGAAGTTTTACTCTCTTTAATCCTTGCTGTTAAGCCGGAGTTTCCGTGTGTTGTTTGGCACCACTCATCCATCAAGTTTAAAATCTCTTCGGGCTGATAGATTGCAAGATTAGGGCCTTGTGCCAGAACATTAAGGTCTTTATCTGTAATGATGGATGCGATTTCAATAATATGATGAATCTCTTCATCAAGCCCTGTCATTTCAAGATCGATCCAGAGAAGGTTGCTATCTGCTTGCATGGTTTTACTAGCCTTTATGAATATTATTAATCAATAAAATTGAAGTAGTTTGTTGCGAAGTCGTAATCGCAAACTAAAGGGATATCATACCTTAAACCACTTTGGATATATAGAATTTGGGTAATGTAGAGTATTGTTAGTGAAGGGGGGGGGTTAAGCGTTTACTTTTTGAAGTAGATTGCAAGGAGCGATGATCTATTTAAAAGATCTTCAATGAAAAAACCATGTAGATGCTGCTGTTATTAGCATTTACATGGTTTGTTTGTGTTTATCGATAAAGCTTTATGTAAGTAATCCTCTTTTAAATAGAAGATCAAGATATTTAGTGACCATCAATTTAAATGGATCGGTAAATGGATCGGAAAAACCTCGGTTAACCTCTAATAAAGACAATTTCACCCGTAACATCATTGGGTTTGTAAGCATAGCCTTCGTGGTTGAATTTTTTGAGCTCTTGAAGGTCTGTAATATTATTTTCGCTGACAAATCGCGTCATTAAGCCGCGAGCTTTCTTTGCGTAAACGCCAATGACTTTGTATTCGCCGTTACTAAAATCTTTAAAGATCGGTGTTACGACTCGAGCTTTTAGTTTTTCAGGTTTTATCACTTTGAAATACTCATTAGAAGCTAGGTTAATGACAACTTTTGCATCTAACTCATCAATGCGAGTATTGAGATATTCAGTAACAAGATCTCCCCAAAATTCATATAAGTTTTTGCCTCGCTCAGTGGTGAGCGCTGTTCCCATTTCAAGGCGATAAGGCGCAATTAAATCTAAAGGACGAACCGCGCCATAAAGACCTGAGAGGATCGCAAGATGGCGATTTAAAAATTCCACACATGGCTCTGGCAAATCATAGGCTGATAACCCTTGATAGACATCGCCATTAAAGAGATAGAGTGCCGGTTTGGCATTTTGCGAGGTAAAGGGCGTTTGGTATGCTTGGAATCGTTCTACATTCTGCTCAGCAATGCGCTCAGATACTTTCATTAAATTCTGAATCTCTTCGGCCGAATAGTTGCGAAGGGTATCAATGAGTATTTGAGAGTGCTCTAAAAGTTTTGGTTCTTCTAGGCTCGTAATGGGTGGTGGAGTATGTTCATCCAACATCTTTGCAGGTGAAAGTAAAAACAGCATAATAATCCTCTTATTGTTGTTTTAATTGAATATTAGCAACGCCTGTGTTTATGATTCGTTGTAGGTTTACCGATAAAACTATTTGTGAGTTTCTGCTTATTAGTTTTATAGAAAAAGTACGATAAGTACAAGCGTGGATCATAAAGATTATGTTCAGCGTCAGTTTTTTTGGGTAACATTCTGTTTTTTAGGCGCTGGTTTATTAAATGTCCCATCAATCAGAGTATCTCTTTTTGCTAGAAAGTAAAAGAAAAATAGTGCGATAGGGTATCCGATGAGGGTGCTGACAAAGAGATCAATAGGGAAATGCATCCCTAATCGTATGCGGCTGATCATCATTAAGCCGGCCCATAAAATCATGATTCCCATGGCAAGTGGTGTTTTAGAGTCTTTTTCTCGAGTTAAGAAACCAACGATGATAAAGGCCCACATCACCGCAAACATCGTATGGCCGGAAGGAAAAGAGTAACCTGTCTCTTTTTGCCAGTGCTGTTCAAGCCACTGTGGTGTTGTTTTATCATCAACTAACGTTTTTTGAATAACTACTCCCCGCTCTTTTCGAGAAAGCTCATAGAAGGGCTCAAGCTCAACGCCTTTTTCGACCATATAACTCATATAAGGACGAGGTTCTTCCCAGAGCGTTTTAATCGTGCTTTTGATAACTTGTGTTGTGCCTTGTAGCAGAAATACACTTAAAAAAATCACCACCCAATGATGCTTAAGAAGTTTGCAACGCATGCTGAGCCAAATAGCGAGAACGAGTGAGGTGATGAGTGCGAAATAAGGCGCAGATCCGGATTCTGTAATGATAAATAGTAGGTGATCAAAGAAGCCGTATCGCTGTCCTGATTGCCAATGCCAATCTATCAGCCAAGTGGTAATAGGAATGAGCAGTAAGCAGATGAACACGATGCTGATATTGCGCGCTAAAGTTTTATAGTTATTCATAATAGGGAGTAAATTAATAGATGATTGTGGAGCTTTTAAGTTTAGAAATTAAAAATAGTTCAACTTAAAGAGCTGATCTAATGTTTTCGCAACTCCGTCATTGATATTCGTGTCAATAATGCGTGAGGGGAAATGTGACTTTAAAGCATCATTGGCATTGCCCATAATAAAAGGATGTTCAACTAGGGATAATAATTCAAAATCATTGAGTTGATCTCCAAATGCCACGCAATGTTTGGGGTCGATACTGAGCGCTTCTAAGACATGTTTGGCGCCGACAGATTTATTAATACCTTGCGGCATAATCTCTAAATAGGTAGGGGAGGAGGTTGAAACAGATGCGCCATCAAAGTGATTATAAGCAATGTGAAGATGCTTCATAAGCTCAGTTTCCGGCATTACAAATAGCGCTTTAGTTAAAGTTTCATTGATCCAATCATGATGAGGATCTAATACTTCAAAGCGTTCACCTGGGCAGGTATAGTGATGAGGAATCCCATCTTTTGTATAGATCACATTGTTGTGATAAAAAATAGGCGGGTATTGATATTGGTGAGAGAAATCAAATACTTGCTCTAAAACAGTTTTAGGCAGTGTTGCTTGATGGAGAATCCGTTCATTTTTAAAATCAAAAACACGAGCGCCATTATAATTGATGATAAATTCAGTACCGCCAATCGCATTAGCAAAAGGTAAGGCGCCGGCAAAACTTCTGCCTGTACTGAAGATAATATGAATCCCTTTTTGTTTTAAGGTAATGAGAATCTCTTTTAGCGCAGGGGATAATGAATTGTTATCATTGAGGCTTGTGCCATCTAAATCGAGAAAAAGCGCTTTAAAAGTCATGAAGAATCCCTTTAATTGATTGATTACTCGTATATACTGAACTAGAGAGTATAGTGTGATTACGGCTTAGCGACAACCTTAGATCATTTTTCAGAATAATCTAATTTTAGGATGATGAGTGCTATTTTTTTAAGTTGTCATAAAACTAATTTATCCCTTAAGCGATAAATGGATTATAATTACTGCAATGACAAGCCTGAATGATTCAGGGGTTATGATAAAATAGAGTCGGCTTTCTTGTAGCGAAGTGCTATAAACAATAAAGAACTCATCATGTATGAAGATAAGAACAAATAAGTGAGAATAAAAAATGGCAAAAATGCAATCCCTCCAAGACCCTTTTCTAAACTTGCTCCGTAAAGAGCGAGTCCCTGTATCAATTTTCTTAATTAATGGTATCAAACTCCAAGGGCAAATTGAGTCCTTTGATCAGTTTGTGATTTTATTAAGATCAAACGTAAGCCAAATGATTTATAAGCATGCGGTATCTACAATTGTTCCTGCACGTAATGTGAATTTAGGAACAGAATTAGATGCATCAGACGATGCACAAGAATAACAACAGGCTAAAAAGATTTTTAATAAACTCTTGGAGTAAGTTTTAGGGTTGTTGAAATCAATCATTAGCGGTTTTGTATCTCATGTTAGTTATATTTTATCCTTATCAATTTCCTCAATAAGAGGGGGAATTGATAAGGCTTGTTTTGGTGCTATTTAAAAATTTTTTAATGTTCAACATGATGAGGTTTGTACTCTAAATAATGGGTCATATAGTAGAAGAGTTTAGTCATTCTGATGATAGAGCGATTATTGTATCTTTGGAAATGCCAGAGAGTGAAGATGGTGATTTAGCAGAATTTAAAGAGCTGGTAACTTCTGCGGGTGTAACAATTGAATGTTGCATTACAGGTTCACGGCAAACGCCCCATCATAAATATTTTTTAGGTACAGGTAAGGCCGATGAGGTAAAAGATGCCATCACGCAATATGATGCTAATGTCGTCCTCATTAATCACGATTTAACCCCTAGTCAAAATCGAAACCTAGAAGCACTGTGTGGTGTGAGGGTTGTAGATCGTACAGGGTTGATTTTAGATATATTTGCTCAAAGAGCCCAAAGCTTTGAGGGTAAATTACAAGTTGAATTAGCACAATTAACAAGACTCTCCACAAGATTAGTTCGTAAACATACCAATCTCTCTCAACAGCGTGGTGGGGCCGTAGGGCTTCGTGGACCGGGGGAGACTCGTCTTGAGATGGATAGACGAGTAATTAACGATCGGATTCGTCAGCTTAAAAAACGATTAGAAACGGTTACAAAAATGCGCCATCAAGGGCGCGTTTCAAGAGAACGTAATGAAGTTCCGACAGTCGCTTTAGTCGGTTATACCAATGCCGGAAAGTCCTCTCTTTTTAATGCTTTAACAGATGCTAATGCTTATGTGCAAGATCAGCTTTTTGCAACCTTAGACCCTACGCATCGCGCCCTAGATATCGAACATGTCGGACGAACGGTGCTTGCTGATACGGTTGGGTTTATCTCAAAATTACCCCATGATTTAGTTGAGGCATTTAAATCGACATTGCAAGAGGCGGTGGAAGCAGATCTCTTATTAGAAGTCATTGATGTGGCAGACCCTGAAAGAGAGCTTAAAATTCGGGAAGTTGATAAAGTCTTAGAGCAAATCGGCGCCGATGAAGTGCCTCGTTTGCAAGTATTTAATAAAATCGATTTAAATCCAGAAATTAGCCCCCATATATCTGAAGATGGTAATGGTTTAGTAAATGCGGTCTGGATCTCTGTTGTCAAAAATGAAGGGATTGATCTTCTTTTAGAGGGGGTTGCATCGCATTTTCAAAAAGGGCATTTAGAGATGAAAGTAACGTTGCCTCCAAGCGAGGGGCGGTTACGTGCGGAGCTATATGCTTTAGATGCTGTAAAAAATGAATCATTTAGTGAAAAAGGTGAATTTGAATTGCATCTTTACGTGGCGAAATATCGCCTTAAAAGGCTTCTGAAAGAGATGCCGAAGGCAATTACTTATTTCGAACAATATCTATAGGTGCAAAATAGGTAAAAAATTGGTATCTTGTCGAGTTGAAAGTACAAATTTCGGTAAGATCTGTATTTAAAGGGATTAAATGAAAAAAAATAACTTAGAGATGGCTTGGCAAGAGCCTAAGGATAGTCAAGGTGGTCCATCTAATAATGATGGTCGAAAGCCTCATGGACAAGGTAACGGTTCAGGTCCTGATTTAGATGAGATCTTTAAGAAGTTAGGGGGTGTTTTCCGTGGCAAGGGTGGTCATGGACATAAACCTCAAGGGTTAGGAAAGTATGTCGCACTAGGTGGTGCGGTGCTTCTTTGTGGTTGGCTTGCAACAGGGTTTTATACCATTGATGCGGGGCAAAAAGGAGTTGAGCTTCTTTTAGGCCAATATCATGCGACTAAAGATCCAGGTTTAAGATGGCGTTTACCAAGTCCGATCGGTGATCACCGTATTATTGATATTCAGCGCCGTTTCTCACAGAAAATTGGCTCGATTGCAAAAGGTAATCGCCGTGCTGCTATGTTGACTAAAGATGAGAACTTAGTTGATGTGAGTGTGGAAGTCCAATATCAAATTAATAATGATAAACCGATGCAATATTGGTTTACTTCAGTAGATCCTGATAAAACGCTCAAAGAGGTTGTTGATAGTGCAACACGTGAGCGAGTTGGGCAAACAACGCTTGATGATATTTTAACAGATGGTCGTGAGCAATTAATGCAGGAAGTTAAAGAGCTTGCACAAAGTATCTTAAATAACTATGAAATTGGTCTTGTGATTACTAACGTCAACTTAGAAGATGCGCAAGCACCGGCGGCAGTGCAAGATGCCTTCTCTGATGCAATTCGTGCACGAGAAGATGAACAGAGCCGTATTAACCAAGCAAATGCTTACCAGAGTAAGGTTCATGAAGAGGCGCGAGGGGAAGCTGAGCGTGTTCTTCGTCAAGCAGAAGCTTACAGAGATAGTAAAGTAGCCCAAGCTCGAGGGGAAGCGGAGCGATTTAATCGACTTTATAGTGCTTATAAAGTCTCTCCAGAAGTCACTCGTGAGCGTCTCTATCTTGAGAATATGGAAGAAGTATTACAAAACAGCAATAAACTCTATATGGGTTCAGATAGCAATAATTTGATGATGTTACCGCTTGATAAAATGACTGGCAACATGGGATTGAATGATTCATCAAATAGTAACCGTGCTGCTGCTCCTAAGACTGAAACAGCAACGCCACAAAGCGGTGCTAAGCAATCAGTGATTCAGGTTCAGCCGAGTAATGTAAATGACTCTAGAAGTCGTGCACGCATCACCCGATAATTATAGAGAGGAAGAGACAAAGACATGAGAATTTTAACGCGAGTTATTTTACCAATAGTGATTATCGCGCTCGTCATCTTAAGTAGCTCCCTTGTGGTGGTGAAAGAGTGGGAGAAAGGATTGCAACTTCGTTTTGGGCGTATTGTTGCGATTTATGATGAGCCAGGTGTTTACTTTAAAATGCCAATTATTGACAATGTTCGAGTATTTGATGGAAGAATTCAAACATTAGATACCCCACCAGAGCCATTTTTAACTTCAGAGAAGAAAAACTTAATTGTTGATACATTTATCAAATGGCGTGTAACAGACCCTGAGGTTTATTATCAAAAGGTTTCAGGAAACCCTGGTGTTTTTAATCGTCTATTTGAACCCATTGTTAAAAATAATTTTAGAGCTGCATTTGGTAAGCGTGATGTTCAGACTGTGGTTGGTGGTACGGTTACACTTAAGACAGCTGATGCGATTAAACAAGAAAACGTCATTGTTGTAGATAAGCCAAGCGATGCACTAACTTTAGATGAAACAACCTTAAAAAAAGTTCAGTCTGAAGATGTCGATATCGTAATTCGCAGTAAAGAGAATGTAGTTCCCGTTATTGCAGGACAAGAGATTGATCTTAATAACACGGTTCGTCAAGAGATTGAGAAAACAATTTTAGTAGCATTATCAGTTGAAGCTAAAGAGTATGGTGTTGAGATTGTTGATGTTCGTATCAATGGTGTTGAATTACCGGAAGATGTTACAGAAAACGTATTTAAACGTATGAGAACAGAGCGTGAACGTGTAGCTACAGAGCTTCGCTCGAAAGGGGAAGCGGCTTATATTGAAAAAGTAGCTGAAGCCGATAGTAACCGTATCATTCTTCTAGCAACTGCTTATGAAGAAGCGGAAAAGATTCGAGGTGAGGGAGATGCCGGAGCTGCCACCATTTATGGGGAAGCTTATGGTCAAGATCCTGAGTTTTACTCATTTTATCGAAGCCTTGAAGCATATCGTAATGCATTCCAAAATAGTGGGGATCTCCTGATTCTTGATCCTGATAGTGATTTCTTTAAACACTTTCAGCAAAAAAAATAATTTTTAAAACTAAGGCGGATAATATCTTGATATGACGCCTTATTCATTTTCATGAGGAAAAACTTAAATGGGTAATAATGTTGTTATTATCGGAACGCAATGGGGCGATGAAGGCAAAGGGAAAATTGTTGACCTTTTAACCGATAAAGCTGTAGCCGTTGTTCGATTTCAGGGTGGCCATAATGCTGGGCACACACTTGTAATTAACGGAGAGAAGACGGTACTTCGTTTGATTCCATCAGGAATTTTACGGGAACATGTTACCTGCTATATTGGTAATGGTGTTGTTCTTTCACCTGCTGCGCTTTTAAGTGAAATGGATGAATTATTAAGTCGTGGTATCAACGTTGATGAGCGTCTTAAAGTCTCTGAAGCATGTCCACTTGTAATGCCTTATCATGTGGCTATTGATCAGGCTCGTGAAGAAAAGCTTGGAAAAAATAAGATCGGGACAACAGGTCGTGGTATTGGTCCGACTTATGAAGATAAAGTAGCGCGTCGTGCAATTCGTGTGGCTGATCTTTTCTATCCTGAAGTATTTCGTAAAAAACTCGAAGCTGTGATGGAGTATCACAACTTTGTATTAGTAAACTATCTTGGGAAAGAAGCGCTCTCTGTTGATGATGTTTACAATGAAACCATGGAACTGGCAAAGCGTTTATTACCGCTTGTTTCAGACGTCTCTTATGATCTTAAAGTCCTTCGTGATCAAGGGGCTAAGGTGATGTTTGAAGGGGCACAAGGCACGTTCCTTGATATTGACCATGGAACATACCCATTTGTGACTTCAAGCAATACTTCAGCAGGTGGCGCGGCAACCGGAACAGGGGTTGGCCCGCTTGCTCTTGATTATGTTTTAGGAATTGTGAAAGCTTACGTTACGCGTGTAGGTTCAGGCCCATTCCCAACAGAGTTGACGGATGAAATTGGTCAAGGTTTAGCAGAGCGTGGGCATGAGTTTGGTTCTGTAACAGGACGTGCACGTCGTTGTGGTTGGTTTGATGTTCCTGTATTAAAGCGTTCAATCGATATCAATAGCCTCACAGGTCTTTGCTTAACGAAGTTAGATGTTTTAGATGGTATGGATGAAGTTAAAATCTGTACAGGCTATCGTCTAGATGGAGAAGTTGTAAACTATCCACCTTATGGTGCTGAGAACTTTGCTCGTTGTGAAGCGATTTATGAAACGATGCCAGGCTGGAGCGAAAGCACAGTTGGTGTGATGTCATTTGAAGCATTACCACAAGCGGCACAAAACTATATCAAACGTCTTGAAGAGCTTGTGAAAGTTCCTGTTGATATTATCTCAACGGGCCCAGATCGTAATGAAACTTTAGTTTTAAGAGACCCATTTGATTAGTCGGTAACCATTAAATGACTATAAAAGCTTTTAAAGCCTATGATATCCGCGGAAAATATCCAGAAGATATCAATGAAGACCTAGCATATCAGCTAGGTCTTGCTTTTGTTGCACAATATGGTGCAACAAAAATAATTGTCGGGCGTGATATTCGAGAAAGTAGCCCCTCTTTATTTGAGCGATTAGTCGCTGGCATTATCGATGCGGGTTGTGATGTTGTATCGCTCGGTATTTGTGGGACTGAAGAGGTCTATTTTAATACGGTTTATCAAAATGCTGATGGCGGTATTATGATTACAGCAAGCCACAACCCTAAGAGTCATAATGGGTTTAAGCTGGTTGGTAAAAATGCAGAGCCGATAAGTCTAACAACGGGATTGTTACTTTTAAAAAATCGTATTTTACAAAGTGACTATCAGCTTGCAGATAATAGTGGCGAAATGCAGTGTTATGAAGATCGTAGTCCTTATATCAAGACAATTTTAAGTTTTGCGCCAGAGCTTTTAAAGCATCACGAAGTATCTGATAACTCTCGTCTTCTTAAAATAGTTTGTAATAGTGGCAATGGTTGTGCCGGCGATACACTTGATCGTTTAGAACCTTATCTTCCTTTTGAACTTATTAAAGTTCATCATGAGCCTGATGGCTCATTTCCTAATGGCGTCCCTAATCCTTTAATTGTGGAAAGAAGAGCGGCAACGAAAGCCGCTATTATTAAACATCAAGCTGATTTTGGGGTGGCATGGGATGGTGATTTTGATCGTTGTTTCTTTTTTGATGAAAAGGGCGAGTTTATTGATAGCTCTTATGTTATTGGTTTAATTGCCGAAGCTTTATTAAAAAATCATCCTGCAGAAAAGATTGTCATTGATACTCGTCAGACTCTAAATAGTGAATCTGTGATTAAAAATGCCGGAGGAGAAGCGATCATCTCCGCAGGTGGGCATTCTCCAATGAAGCGAACAATGCGTCAGGTAAAAGCATTATATGGTGGAGAGATGAGTGCTCATCACTATTTTAGAGAGTTTCATTATTGCGATTCAGGTATGATTCCTTTTTTATTGGTCTCTTCCCTTTTAGTGCAACAATCAAAGACAATTGGAAATCTCGTCCAATCTGCAAGATTAGCGTACCCTTGCAGTGGTGAGCTTAATTATGTTGTGCAAGATCCTGCTTCTGTAATGGCAAAGATTCTTGCATTTTACCAAGATCAAGCCATTACAATGGATGAGATCGATGGGATTAGTCTTCGCTTAGTTAATGCAAGAATTAACGTTCGGCGCTCTAATACAGAAAATTATCTTCGTATTAATATTGAGGCTGAGGGTGATACTGGCATTGTTTCATTACTGCAAGAACAGATCGAATCTATTTTACAGCCTTATTTATAGTAGATTCAGTTTAAGAAACACTATTTTAAAAGCATTAAGAGTGCAGAGTGTATATCAAATGAGCTTGCACGATGCCGGGTAGAGCGATTCTTATGCTTCTCATAACTAATGCGCCGGCAATCTAATTCAGTCACTTTTAAACTGATTTTACTATAACAAGCCCAAACTCTTATCGTTTGGGCTTGTTCATGATAGTTATTGATCAAGCGGCATTTATGGTGCGATATAGAGATCTAGCCACTCTTTACGGCGAACCTCAATCTCTTTATTAAGAAGTTTATCCCAAGCTTGATCTCTTTCTAGTATTGTGTCAAAAGAGAAAGATTGTCCCTCAATTTCTTGCCACTGATTTTTGTTCTCTTGCCAGATTTTACAGCGAATCCAAGGGTAATCCCCTCTTCTAATGAAGCAGCTGACAATATCATCAATACCATCCGTGTTCATATCTTGGGTAAATACTAGGCACTGATGGGCATTGCTAGCGGTGGTGCAGTAGTAATTATCATTTTGTGATTCCCACCAAGATTGGGGGATGCTATTTGAATGGTTTGCTATTTTAAAAGTATCTTGAGGAAGGGGTGTAATAGGTTTTTTAATAGGCTCTGACATTGCTTCACTCTCTTTTAAGCTTTGAAATGCTGGGTTTTCTTCAATGATCTTCAGAGCCTCATAACCATGTTTTCCTAAATGATTAAGTGTATATTTGAGTTCATAATCAATAGGGATTTCTCCTTTTTCAACCCCTTTTAAAATGCTGTTCGCTGAGATTTTATTAAAGTTTAGCAAAGGACTATTAATGAGGAGAATAATGCAAGGAATCAACAGTAAGAAGTAACTATTCATTCTCCCTAAAGAGCGCATCCAATAATTTTTATGGCGAATGATCGAAAAACTATAAGTGAGAATTAAAAATGTAAAAAAGAGGGCTAAAGTTAATGCATAGAGCCTGCCAATACTAAAGCTATATTGGGCAATACGTGTTGTAATACCGTAGATGCTTAAGATTGAAAAGGCATTGAGCAATAAAATGTTGATAAGAATAAAAGCATTTAACCCTTTTGGAAATTGATATTGCTGGCAACCATCTTCATAGACAAGATTAATTAAAATAATAGAAGCTGCAGTTAAACCCAGCATAATCCCAGAATTAATCTCAATATTATTGGTAAAGATGAGTCCAATAAGAAAAATTAAGGAGATGATATTGAGAAGGGGGAGGAATAATCTTGCAACATAGCTACAAATTCGATTAACTTCTATCTCAAAATTGCGGCGCAAGAAGTATAAAGCAATATTTAATCCTAAAGTGAAAATAAGCCATAAGATCAGTGTATGAGATAGTATCTCGCTAAGAAGAGAGAGATTGATGAGCTTAAATAAATAGCTAGCAAGCAAGGTAAGAGCAATTAAAAGCCCGCTAATAATCGCCGATATTGAGCCAAAAAGAATATTTTGAATGTAAGATCGAATGATGTCAGCGTAGGCGATTTTAAAAGTTTTATTTTTAGTATAGCTTTGTAACCAAGGCAATAGAAAGAAGATAAGTACAATAAGCGTTGGAATCATTAAGATCGGCTCATTACTACTATCAGGCGCAATATTTGCTGTTTGCCAGAGAAATATCCATAAAATAAGTAAGATAATTACAGATACCATTTTATAAAGCGGTAATGATTTTATATTGATAGCAAGGTAGCTCAGGGTGGTAGGCAAAAAAATAGCAAATAGTAAAGGCAGATAGAAGTAAGGGGTGCTTGAATCCCAGATATTTTGTAATAAATGCTCCGTATATATGCCTAATATAAGCCCTTGAAAGATCGCAAAGAGTGCAATGACGATATAGGTGCTACAAGCGCTAGATTTACTTAAAGAGGTATGATTCATAAGGTGTTTTCTAAAATCGAGGGAGAGGTGATAGCATCATAATATAGCTGCGTAAAAAAGCCCAATGATCATTGGGCTTTCAGTGTGGCAATATTGTAAAGGATTGCGAAAGGGTCGTGCTAGGGGAGTAGCTTAAAGAGTAAATAGGCAATACCAATGGCTAAAGCCGTAGGTAAAAGCGCCCCTAATAGTGGCGGGAATCCTGATAAAAGAATAAAGTGCCCTAACATTTGGGTTGTAAGATAAATAATTAATCCTAATATGACCCCTACTAAAATCCGCTCACCAATTCCTTGTCTTCGCTGCTGAGCAAATACAAGTGGTGCGGCAATTAAGATCATGGAGATATTGGTAAGAGGATTGAAGATTTTTGCCCAAAAGGCGAGTCGATATTCGCTACTATCTAAATTATTATCTTCAAGATAGCCAATAAAGCGCCAGAGGCTTCGGCTTGAGAGATACTCAGGGTCGTTGATAAGAGCCGTTAATGCGGCTTCATCAATATGGGTTTGAATAGAGATATTTTGTAAAGATTTACTTTGGATATGATGCTCTGTGAACGTGGTTTCTGTAAGGATTGGCATCACCCATTGATTGTCTATAAGCTCCATATAAGGCGCTCGTATTAATTTTTGTAAGACACCATCTTTCGGACCATAAACCGTAATATCTGTTAGGGTGAGATTTTCAATCGATTTTACCTCCACTATATAGTCGCCATCAATGGCCCAAAAACCTTTGCCAGAGCTACTTTTATTACTGACAATCATTGCCTGATCATGGCTTTTAGGGACAATTAGTTCGCCGACAAATACAATAACAATACTTAAGATAATCGTGGTGTATATTGCCCCTCTTAAGGTTCTGATTTTATTAAAACCCGCAGTTCTAATGGCAGTAAGCTCATTGTGGCTCGCAAGCTGTCCTAGCCCAAGAAGGGTTCCTAATAGTAGTGCCATAGGGAAGATGCGATAAATTCGTGAAGGCATATCATAAAGCAGATAAAGGACCATCTGCGTTAATTGATATCCTTCATCACCAAGATCTTGAAGTTCGTTAAGAAAGGTAAAAAAAGTTTCAATAATGACGAGCATTAAAAGACAAAACAACGTAAAGAGTAGCGAAGTTTTAAAAGTGTATTGATCGATTTTTAGCATAAAATCCTCTTTAGAAGTTTATCGTTATAGGGATCTGTTGTAGCGTCGATAAATATAAAACGCAAAGATAAACATCACGATATGAACCCACCAGATACCAATGCTTGCAGGGATTTTCCCACTAGTAATCCAAGCCAGTCCCATTCCAATAAAGTTAAAATAAAAGACATAGAAGATCACGCCAAGAATTAGCTTATTAAATCGACCTTGTCGAGGTTTTGAGTGTGAGAGCGCTGGAATAATTAAAATTAATAAAAAGATCGAGATCGGCCCTGAGAGTCTTCTTTGAAGCTCTCTTGTAACATAAGGATTATCTATTTGAAGAAGCGTTCCTAAGCTCCAAGAGATGGCGCTAGGCCATGAGTTAGAGTTGTCGACATCAATTCGAAGACGAAGTGTATCAAAGTAGGTAACTTCGGCATATTCTTCTAAATAGGAGGTTCTAGATCCTTGCTCTAGAATGATGAAGCGAACATTATTTTCATCAATCTCTTGAGTTCCTCTTTGCGCTAGCGTCACAACATATTCGTTATTTTTCTTGGTTTCTTCGCTTTTTTCAGCCGTTAAAAGTGCAAAATCATCTTTTTTATCGGTATTAGATTTTATGAAAATATTTCTTAAAGCCCCATTTTCAGTATCGATAGATTGAACGTAGATTGTATGCTTACCATTTGCAAATTTCTGAAAGACACCCGGTTTTAAGATTGTTAATTGCGCATCTTCACGTGCTTTTTTTAAGACAACATCTTGAATCTGGGCTATTTCAGGCACTATCCAAAAGTTAAGAATTAAAAGAAATAGACTTAAAGGGATTCCGATCTGCAATAAAATGCGATAGAGTCTTTTTACCGGCATGCTTAAAGCATATAGCGCCGTCATTTCGCTATCTTTATAGAGCCTACCAAATGCCAGTATGGAAGCAAGTAGAAAGCTCAGTGGTAAAAGTTCGGTAACAAAACGAACAATTTGTAACCCTAATAGGGAAAAGACGGCAGATTGAGAAAGAGAGCCATTAATCACTTGGTTTAGGTAAAATGCCAAACGTTGCACCAGCAAAATGGCAATAAGTACCAATAAGACCGCTGCAAAAGTTGAAATAATTTCGCGGCGTATATAGCGATTAATGAGCTTCATCGATTCATCTATCCTTTATAAGATTATTTATTCTCTTCATCGACCATTTTGCGTTCTTTATAGAACTGTTGATAGTACTCATTAAAGGTACCAGCATCGATATGATCACGGATTTGCTGCATGTGCCAGAGGAAGTAATGAAGATTATGAATACTAGCAAGATGAGCGCCTAATAGCTCTTTGGTGCGAATTAAGTGACGCAGGTAACTTCTTGAGAAGTTTTGGCAGGTATAGCATGAACAGGTCTCATCAAGTGGTCTTGTATCAAGATCATAGCGAGCATTTTTAATGCGTATATCTCCAAAACGGGTAAAGAGATGACCATTACGAGCATTACGAGTCGGAATAACGCAGTCAAACATATCAACACCACGTTTAACGCCTTCAATTAAATCTTCAGGTTTACCAACACCCATAAGATAGCGCGGTTTATCTTTAGGCATTTTGGGGTCTAAAAATTCTAATACGCGATCACGCTCTTCTTTAGGCTCGCCTACAGCTAAGCCTCCGATGGCATAACCATTGAATTCAATCTCTGTAAGGGCATCTAATGATTGCTCTCGAAGATCTTCAAACATACTGCCTTGAACGATTCCAAAGAGGGCATTGGGATTTTCCCCTTGCACAAATGCCTCTTTAGAGCGCTTTGCCCAGCGCATAGAGAGTTCCATTGAGGTTTTTGCTTGTTCATACGTTGCAGGATATGGTGTACATTCATCAAATGCCATCACAATATCAGAGCCTAGCACTCGTTGAATTTCCATCGATTTTTCAGGATCTAAGAAGAGTTTTTCACCATTGAAAGGTGAGCGGAAAGTTACCCCTTTCTCTTCAATTTTACGAAGTTCCGCAAGAGAGAAGACTTGGAATCCACCGGAATCAGTCAAGATTGGCTTATCCCATTGCATGAAGTCATGAAGATCCCCATGGGCTTTAATTACATCAAGACCAGGTCTTAACCAAAGATGGAAGGTATTGCCTAAAATAATTTGGGCATTCATCTCTTTTAAGTTTTGTGGCGTCACACCTTTAACCGTTGCGATTGTCCCAACTGGCATAAAGATCGGGGTTTCAATCGTGCCACGTTCAAAAGTAATACGACCACGGCGCGCAGCGCCATCTGTCTTGAGAAGTTCAAATTTCATTGTTTGCTTATTTTTCCAGAATTTAAATGGTATTATTTTACCGTTAAACGAGAAAAAATGCAGATATTCATTGGCTAAAGATTACAAAGTCTTATCACTTTAGGCTTATGTTGTGTTTGAAAGCGATAAGTTGTTTTGTCACTAGGGATAAAGAAGAAAAGATATGGTTGAAGTAAGTTTTTATGTATTACCCACAAGTAACGAAGCTGCTCGTGAAAAGCTTTTGCTTAAATTGATGGAAAAAGCCTATGAGGCAAATGAGCCTGCGCTACTTTATAGTGATAATATCGAGATGCTTCGCGCGATTGATCGTAAATTATGGGAAGTTCCCACAGTGGATTTTTTGCCACATGCACTTATTGAAACAGAAGAAGATATCAATGAATATGACTTTATCTATCTTGCAGATAAGATGTGGAATTTAGAAAAGCGATCACTATTAATGAATATTCATCCAATTGTGCCAGAAGCCGCAAAAGAGGGGCGATTTTCTCGAATTTTTGAAGTGATAACTCAAGATCCACAAGTATTAGAAGAGAGCCGTAATCGTTACCGCCTTTATCGGGATCTAGGTTTTAAAATTCAGACGCATAAGCTGTAATTAAGGGCGATAAAGCCTCTTTTTTGTACCTCTTTATTACATCAATTTAGTTTAAGAAGCACCGTTATTAAAAATAAAATCAATACAAAGTGTAAATCAAATCAGCTTGCATGATGCCGGATAAAACTATCCTTGCGCTTCTCATTATCTATGCGCCGGCAATCTAATTCAGTCACTTTTAAACCGATTTCATTATATAAATGTAGACATGATAATAGAAGCGCTCGGGTATCGGCATAGGCCTTTATTTGTCTTTATTTTGCGCAATTGCTTTTGATCATCTCTTTAGCGTGATCAAAAGTTGCTTCGGTGAGCTTAACGCCGCCAAGCATGCGAGCTATTTCATCGATACGGCCTTTATCATTAAGCTGATGGATTGTCGTTGTTGTTGAGGTTTCCCCTTTAGTTTTAGCAACGACAAAGTGATGGTGACCAAAGCTTGCCACTTGTGGTAAATGCGTGACGCAAAAGACTTGGCGCCCAATACTTAAATTTTGTAAATGGCGACCAATCATCTCGGCAACAGCGCCACCGACACCGGTATCAACCTCATCAAAGATAAGTGTTGGTAGGGAAGAGCGCATACTTAAAATGACAGATATAGCTAAGCTAATACGGGCAAGCTCTCCGCCAGAAGCGACTTTGCCTAAAGGTTGTAAAGGTTGTCCTGGGTTTGCAGAAACTGTAAATTCAACTGCTTCATTGCCATAAGGGTGATAAGGGATATTGGGAAGTGGATTGATGGCAAATTGCCCGCCATCCATTGCTAGATCCTGCATTGATGCTGTAATCTTTACATTAAGCTCTTGAATCGCTTCAAGGCGTTTTTGGGTGATCTCATCGGCCATGCTTTGCCAAGTTTGTTTCATTTGGCTAATTTTTTCTTCAAGTTCTTCGATCTCCTCTTCAGAGACATCTTGAGATTTAAGTTCCGCTTCTAACTCATGTTGTTTGAGTAAGAGATTTTCAGGATCAATACGATGTTTTCTCGCTAAGCTATTGAGTTCTTGCATTCGTGATTCAACACTTCGCATCTCTTCGATATCAAAACCTTCATGATCCATTTTACTATTGAGCTCATTTTCAGACTCAGAGCAGAGAATAAGAGCGTTAGAGATCATCTCACTAATCTCTTTCACGCTTGGATCAAAGTTTTTAATGGTCTCTAAAGATTGCTCTAATTGGGCTAGTTGCCTTGTAATGCCATATTCATCATTACTCAGATAGCTAATTGCCTCTTCAACTGCGGCGATACGAAGTTCGAAATTATTAAGATGATCAAAACGCGCGTTGACCTCTTCCCATTCACCTTCTTGGGGTTTAACGCTGGTAAATTCCGCGAGCTGGAATTTTAAGAAGTTGATCCGATCTTGAGTGCTTTCATCACGGTTTTTAAGCTCATTGAGCTTTGTCTCTAGCTCCTGCATTTCGCGGGTAAAAGTTGCAAGTTCGGTCACTTCATCGGTGCATCTTGCATATTGGTCTACTAAATGGCGCTGTGCATTAGCTCTGGTTAGTGATTGATGCGCGTGTTGACCATGAATATCGACTAGCTTTTCACCAATGCTTTTAAGTGCATGAAGTGGCATTGCACGGCCATTAATAAACCCCCGGGTTCGCCCTGATGCCGCAATAACACGGCGGACAATGCAAAGATCATCATCAAAGCCGATAGAGTTTTCCGTTAACCATGTTTTAGCTCTAGGGATGTTTGAGATATCAAAAGTTGCAATAACTTCTCCTTGACTCTCCCCTTGATAGACCATTGCCCCATCAGCTTTGCCGCCAAGAACGATAGAGAGCGCATCGACAGTTAATGATTTTCCCGCGCCTGTTTCTCCACTAATAACTGTTAGGTTAGGGGAAAAATCAAGTTGCATCTCATTAATAATGGCAAAGTTTTTTACGTAGAGATCAATTAACATCGGAGAACCTCATATTCGCGCAGATTGTGCAGGTTATTCTATCTATTTTGATAGGTGCTAAAACGTTTAATAAGGTTATTATTGCATAAATGTATTTTCTCGCAAAGATAAATATTGCAATTATGTTATTTTTATTGCAAGAGACTATTTATTACGGATTTTTGCAATAATATCATCTAGATCTAGGGGGCTTTTAAAGATCTCAGTTTGCCATTTGATGACAGGAATAAACCAACCATATTCATCAACAAGCGCATCATCGTGGATAATATCGATATATTGATAAGTAATATTTTCAGCTTGTAAGCGCTCTTCAACAGCTTCGCAAAGCTGGCAATCAAGGGTGCTATATAAAATAATATCAAAGGTTTGCAGTGTCATAATTGTTTTAGGGTTGGTATTTAAAAAAGGGGGGGGATAGGGGACGTAATTGTTTTAGGGTTGGTATTTAAAAAAGGGGGGGATAGGGGACGTAATTGTCAAAAAGAGAATTAATGAGCCTTTTTTACCATCTAAGATATGTTTCAATTTTAGTTTAGATATAGGGCGTCATTTTAGTATAAATTAACTCACCCACAAGCTCTACCAATGTTTGTGTGACAATCACAGCGGCAACAATGCCGGCAATGTCAGGGGATAGGGCAAAGGCAAAAGGAAGAACGGCAAGGGAGTTTCTAGTGCCAGTACTATAGATGAGGGTGCGGATCTCTTCCCGAGGAAAGCTCATAAGCTTCCCGATTAAAAGGGCGGACATAAAGGCAATGACCATAAAGAGAATATAAAGGGGAATGATGGCTGAGATCTGTTCGAGATTTGCTGTGATTAGCGGAATTTGTGTAGCGATAATAAGAAAGAGCACAAGCGCCATTAAGGGAACAGGAAACCATGCTGATAGTTTTAAAAGGTGCTGGAAAGAAGTGGTTTTAGTGGCTCCTAATTGCAATAACATGGCAAGAGAGAAAGGGATAACTATCATATAGAGAAATGTTGATAATAAGGATTTAATATTAATGATTTCTAGAGTTTCACTACCGATAAAAAACCAAAAATAGAGCGGTAATAAAATAATTTGGGTAAAAAAGAGAAAAGGTGTCACGCTGAGCATGAGCGCTGCATCCCCTTTACCAAGCTTGGTAAAAACCACCACATAATCAATACAAGGGGTAAGAAGCACAAGGATAATCCCAATTTTTAAGGTGGTATCGGGAGAAAAGCTATGGAGTAACATCCAGACAATTAGCGGCACGACAACATAGTTACTCATAAAAAGAGCCACGAAAAATTGAGGGTGAGAAAAGGCGCGCTTTAAACTTAAGAAAGGAATTTGGGCAAACATGCTAAACATTAAAAAGCCCAAAGAGAGAGGGATAAGTTGTGGCAAAAATGTTAATGAGTCTTTGAAGTTCTGCCCGATGATTACAGCCATTAAAATAATGCCGGCATATAGCTGTGTCTGTCTCTCCTCAAGCGCTTTTAACATAAAATTAAAATCCTTTTATATTTTTTATATTAATATTTAATATTAATGTTGTAATTATAAATTAACTATCAATATTCTACTGGATAAAATCTCATTTGGGAATGATTTTCACCTTTGCTTCGCTAATGATAAAGGATGTTTTGCTTACAACACCTTTAATCTTATTGCCTTGTCAAATAGAACATCTATTGGATAAGATTTTATTTGGTAGTTGTAGGATTTTATCGCGTTGTTTACAGTATTAGGAGAAAATACTGTTATGAATATCCATCGAAAAACAAAATTAACGCCGTTTCATCGAGAAGAGATTTGGCGATTACATCATCAAGAAAAATTTACCGTAACCTATCTAGCTGAGCGTTTTATGGTAAGCAGACCTACGATCTATAAAGTACTAAAACAAGGTAGATTGAACTTGTTTGTGCCATTAGCTAGTAAAAATGAACGTTATAGAACAATTAAGTATGGCATTAAACGTCTTGCAAAGATTGAAAAATCTATTGAAGAGAAACTTAAAAAGAGGGCTAAACGTTATAACAAAAACTATCCTGGCGAGATGGTCCATGTGGATACTAAACGGCTCCCTCTTTTAAAAGGGGATCTTAAAAATCGCACTAGAGAGTATTTATTTGTAGGAATTGATGATTTTTCAAGAGAACTTTATGCCGGTATTTATCCTGATAAATCACAGTTTAGTGCTGCTGAATTTCTTCGATGGGATCTGTTAGAACAGTGTCCCTATACTGTAGAATGCACCTATTCGGATAATGGTCGTGAGTATAAAGGTACATCAGAACATGCCTTTGTCGAAATGTGTCTAACACATAAGATTAATCAAAAGTTTACAAAGCCAGCTTGCCCTCAAACGAATGGAAAAGCAGAAAGAGTCATTCGAACACTCATGGAAATGTGGCATAATCAGGAAGAGTTTATCAGTTCAGATGATCGGAAAAAGAAGCTAAAACGATTTTTAAACTATTACAACACAGTAAAACCTCATAAGGGTATTAATGGTTTAACGCCTTATGAAGTTTTAGAAAATTATTTTAACACTGAAGTGTAAACAACCCGCCGATTTCTAACAGGTAGTGATTTTTATAGTCTATTTGGTTAAATAAACGCTACTTAAAATAGTAAAAATGTACAGCATGTCAATCAAACAAGCTTGCATGCACGATGCGGGGTAGAATGATTTTTGCGTTTCTCATGACCGATGCGCCGGCAATCTGATTCAGTGGCTTTTAAACCGATCTTACTTAATCTTACTATAACGTTAGCTAATCGATATAAAATAGTAGTAACAGAGTGCCCAAACTTATTAAATGAAGCGTGGTTAATTGGTTTAGATATTGCGGCGCATATTTATTGATGAGTTTTCTGGTAAAGATGAAATTTAGCACGATAAGTATTAGAAAACCTATAAAGCTTAAAAATCCTGTCATCATATTGCCAACCACGCAGCTCATTCCGGAACAACCGGGATAATAGATATTTTCTTGGTAAATAAAATAAGTAACAAGATAGATGATTATGAGATAGAGCGAGGTAACGGTGAGGATAATTTTATGATTATTCATATAGCCTTAGGGGGGATTGTTTAATAAGTGATATGGTTTTCTTGTTATCAAGAAGCTCTAAGTTAATCGCGCCTTTATTTTCTAAGTAAAAGATTTTTTTAAAACGCTTACTATAAGATTGATTGCTTTGCAATTATAGTCATGAAGGTTATTAGATATCAATGTGTTAGTGGTGTTTTAGAGAAGTAATTTTTGATAAAAAACTTGATGCGCTATAATTGAAACATTTTTATAACCTAGCGATTGTGAGATGAAGATGAAAGAGAGAACTGCAGAGAGCTATATTGCGAGCGCAAAAGAAGTATTAAAAATTGAAGCAGATGCGGTATTAGCATTGCAATCAGAGATTGATACCAATTTTGTCAAAATCTGTGAGTTACTAAGAGATTGCCGTGGACGTGTTGTGGTCACAGGAATGGGGAAATCAGGTCATGTGGGTAGTAAAATTGCCGCAACACTAGCAAGTACCGGAACGCCGGCATTTTTTGTGCACCCAGCAGAAGCAAGTCATGGTGACTTAGGAATGCTGACAGAGATTGATGTGGTTTTAGCACTCTCTAATTCGGGGGAAACAGATGAAATTATCTCGATTCTTCCCATTATTGCGCGTCGTCAAATTCCGCTAATTTCTATGACGGGGAACGCTAACTCCACACTGGCTCGTGCTTCTAATTTTCATCTCCTTGTGAAGGTCGAGCGTGAAGCGTGTCCACTAAATCTTGCGCCTACAGCAAGTACAACGGCAGCACTTGCGATGGGTGACGCGGTTGCGGTGACGCTCCTTGAGATGCGCGGGTTTACCTCAGAAGATTTTGCATTCTCCCATCCTGGTGGCAAGTTAGGTCGTCGTTTACTTTTGCGGGTGCAAGATATTATGGCGCCCTTTGAAGAACTTGCGGCAATTCCTGAAACTAGCTCTCTGACGGATACATTATTAGCGATGACGCAAAAGCCTTTAGGTGTTTCTGTTGCGGTAGATGATGCGCACCATCTTTTGGGGGTATTTACCGAAGGGGATCTTCGCCGGTCACTAATGACAGGTAAAGATGTGCATGAATTAACGATGGCAGATTGTATGACAAGAACGCCTTTTACAATCTCCCCGGAAGCATTAGCCGTGGATGCGGTTCATTTAATGGAGACTAAGCGTATTACAGCGTTACCTGTTGTGGAGAATAATGTGGTGCTAGGGCTAATTCACATGCATCATCTATTACAAGCACGCGTTATTTAAGGTATTGATCAATATTTTTTAAAGAAAAGAATTATCAGAGACGGCATCTCAAGATTGTGTCTCTATTAAAGAATCATAATATGGCTTAGGCAGATGCTTGAGCCATCATTTTTTGCCGGTAAAGAGGCTTTCATTTTGCCCTGAAAGGTAATCGTGATAAGTAATCATTATAGATTAGCTATAGGTCAACTATAGGTCAGCGTCAGAGGTTAAAAACGTGCTATGAAATTAAATCCTGAACAGGCAAGTGCCGTCAATCATATTCACACGCCATTATTAGTCTTAGCGGGCGCCGGATCTGGTAAAACGAGAGTGATTACTGAGAAGATTAAATATCTAATCGAAGCACAGTTTTACGATCCTAGAGCTGTTTATGCCGTAACTTTTACCAATAAAGCCGCAAAAGAGATGGCAGATCGTTTAGCGGGAACTTTAGGTAAAGAGAAAGGGCGAAAAGTGAAAGTTTCTACTTTTCACACTTTAGGATTATCCATTTTAAAAAAGCATGGAAAACTTCTTGGGCTTCGTAAGGGGTTCTCAATTTACGATCAAAAAGATACGTTTCAGCTTATGGAATCTTTAATTGAAGCCGATAGCGATACAATTCGTTTAGCACTTGATCGAATTTCCATGTGGAAAAATGACATGCGCTCTTTAGTTTCTTTAAGAGAAGATGCGATAGATGAGTATGAGCAGAGCTTAGTTGAACTTTATGAGCGATATCAAGCGCAGATGCTCTCTTATAATGCCATTGATTTTGATGATCTTATTTTATTGCCGATGCAACTTCTTCGAGAAAATATCGAGGTGAGAAGCTATTGGCAAAAAGAGATTCGTTATATGCTTGTGGATGAATATCAAGATACGAATCTATGTCAGTATGAATTAGTGAAGCTCTTAATTGGTAATGGCAAGCATCTTACAGTTGTTGGGGATGACGATCAATCAATCTACGCTTGGCGCGGGGCAAGGCCTGAGAATTTACATCAACTGAAAGTTGATTTCCCCACATTAACGCTTGTGAAACTAGAGCAAAATTATCGCTCTACAGGACATATCTTAAAAGCAGCAAACCATGTGATCTCTCTGAATCCTCACCTTTATGATAAGGCGCTTTGGTCTAATTTAGGGGATGGTGAGCGTATTGAAATTCGGGATTTTAAAAGTGCCGAAGCAGAAGCGGAATATGTGGCCACAACGATCGTTCATGATGCGATGCTTCATGGTAGTCAATATAGTGATTATGCGGTGCTTTATCGAGGGAATCATCAGTCACGAATTTTTGAGATGGCGCTAAGAATGCGCGGTATCCCGGTAAAGGTTGTGGGGGGGACGAGCTTTTTTCAGCAGCCAGAAGTAAAAGACCTTCTCTCTTATTTAAAATTGATTATGAATCCAGAGGATAATCCCTCACTACTACGGATTATTAATATTCCTAAAAGAGAGATTGGCGCGGTGACTTTAAAGAAAATCACAGAGTTTGCCACGTTACATAACCTTTCCCTTTTTGAAACATTAGAGCATCCGCACTTAAGTAGTTTTATCGGTAAAAGTGGGCAAAAATGCGCCATGTTTGCCAAAATGATTCGAGAGCTTGGCAAGTATGAGATGAATGTGGAGACGCTTTTTGATAAGCTCACCAATGCCATTGGTTATGATGAGTATTTAAGGGAGCAATCGTCATCTCCCAAAGCTTTTGAGCGTAAAAAAAATAGTGTCAATGCATTAAGGGAATGGTTCGCCGGGGAGTCAGCGCCGCTTGGGGAGATTCTCTCTCATCTGACTTTGATCTCTATTTTAGAGAATCAAAACGAGGAAAAGGAGGAGAATGCCGTGACCTTAATGACGCTTCATAGCGCAAAGGGGTTAGAATTCCCTTATGTTTTTATGGTGGGATTAGAGGAAGATATTTTACCGCATCGCAATAGTATCGATAACGATATGGTGGAAGAGGAGCGCCGGCTTTTTTATGTAGGCGTGACAAGGGCTAGGCAAAAACTTGATATCACCTATTGCCGGCAACGTAAGCGTTACGGTGAGTGGGAATCTTGTAAAGTAAGTCGTTTTCTTCATGAACTGCCAGAAGACAATATCACTTGGCATAAAACAGGGGAAGCGCCATCAAAAGAAGCGATGCGAGAAAATACCACGAAAACTTTAGCAGGATTACAAGCAATGCTCGATACACTTGAGCGCTAAAAATTACGGCAAAGCGTTCTGAGATAAAAACTAAAACTATTGAATAATTGTTTTTATAGACAGATTTTAATTAGAATAGTGATCAACCGTTATTATCAGTTACCTAAGCAATTATCGTACTATATGAAGTTTTGATTAAGAGAGGAAATATGCCGGAGTTTTTTAGTATCCCCCGTTTAAATCGCCGTCTATTTCTATCGATTTCTGGTATGTTATGGCTACTATTTTTGGTGGTAGTTTATGCCATTGTGATGGCTTATGCACCACTTAGGAATACGAGCTTACCGGCAATTATGACGTTCATTATGCAGATTGTGAATTTACAATATTATCTATTGGCGTTTGCGTTATTTTTAATGTTTGGCTTTAGTTATGGTTATATTGGCCGTTTTAAAGATGCTGGAATCTCTCCTTTAATAGCCTTGATGCCACTATTATTGTTTTATGGGATATTAATTCTCTTTGCATCAGAGCTGATTGCGCTGTTAAAGGAGAGTAATCTCCTACTCTTTATGGCAAAGATGAAGAAGTTTATAGAGACTCCAAGTCTCTCACTGTTTCAAGGACTTTTCTCGCCGGAATGGATTGCTTTTTTAGCAGAGAAAAAACGGTGGTTTAATATTGTAATTTTGCTCTATATCGCAATTTTAATTTCTGCGATAGCAGTGCCTAGTCAAAGCGTGAAGAATCGTTATGGAGCGCCAAAGACGTTATCTATAGCGATGCAATTTTTCTCAATCATATTATCTACTATTTTTGGGGTAATAACGCTGAGTATGCTCTATCTTTGCTGGCAATTTTGGATGCTTCCAGATTTAGCAGATTACCTTGTTGATTATAAGCGCTTTATGCAGTTATTAAAGCTTTGGCAAGGGCAATAAGTGATGAAGTGGGGAAGAGTTAAGCTATTGGCATTACTACTCTCCCTAATGCTCAATGCCGGCATTTTGCTGCTTGGGCTCTCTTTTTATCAAGCGCAAGAACTTGCCCTTTCTCAAGTTGCTGGCAGTCAAACACAACAGATGGATTTTACGTTAGAGATTGTTGTAAGCAGACCTTCTAAGGATGCATCTCTCGATTTAAAAACCGTAGAAGATGATGAGCTCCTTAAATCAGTAGAGGATGAAAGTCGTAAGACTTCATTACAGTCAATGCCTTTAGCGGATAAGGAGTATGGCGCCGTAGATCTGATAGCCTTAAAGGAGCCTGCTATTGAGCAAGTTCTTCCGAAGGCCTCTGAGGTTGGTGAAATCTCTAGCATTGATGACATGTTAGAAAAAGAGCCATCCTTAACCACTAACCCAAAAAATGAACTTTCTAAGCCGCTAGAAGCTCGTAAGTTAGAAGCTCAAAAGTTAGAAGAAAGGCAACAAGTGGTAAAAACAGAAGCAGAAAGATCGCGGAATCTTCAAGCTAGAACGGGGGATCAGTTTGCTTCTGAATTAGCCGTTAAAATTCATGCACAAATAAAGGGATGCTATCCTGAAAGCTCAAAGCGAAGAGGGGAAGAGGGCGTTGTGCGCTTAATGATTGTGAAAGATCAGCAAAGCTTATCGGTCATGATGATTGAAAGCTCAGGATTTAAGCGTCTAGATCGTTGTGCTATTTCTGCGGTAGAAAAGATATTAAGTTCAATTGATATTCAGGAAGTGCCGGCAACGGGGATTGATTTAAAGCCTATTCGTTTTCAATTACATTAACCCCATCTAAGAGGGGTTTTCTTCTTGATGATTAATGGCTGGTTTTATTAAAATTATAGGGAAGAGAAAATAAATATTTTTAGAAAGGTTGAGAATTAATCTTAAGGCTTTGTCAGCAGTGAAAAGCTAGGTATAGTAAAATCGGTTTGAAAGTGACTGCATCAGATTGCCGGCACGTCGATTATGCGAATCCTAAGAGTCATTTTTCCGGCATTGTGCACGCCGGTTTAAGGTACATGCTGTACTCTTTTATTTTCTAAAATAGTAGTTCTTAAACCAGATCGACTATAAAGTTACTTTAAGATCAATATTTATGGAGTTTACTGGGAAAATTTTAAGGCGACTTCACTATAAAAGGGGGGATTACGTTGTTATCATACACAAAAGAAGTGTGGAAACCGATACTGACATTATCGAAGATGTCAGCGATGCTCTCTAATGGTGAAAAGTTATTACAAGAGATCTCTTTTACTTTACCCAAAGGGGCAAAGCTTGCGGTAATTGGGGCAAATGGATCAGGAAAGAGTACCTTGATGCAGGGGTTACTTGGGATGATTCCAACAATGTTTGAAAAGTATCTAATAGCTGAAAGACCTTTTTTAAACATCGCATTAAAAGAGCGAGCAAGACTTTTAAGTTATATTGGGCAGCAACAAATGCCGGAAGCAGAGACGACGGTTTGGGAATGGTGCGAGTTAAGCAGATTTCCCCATACGACTAGTAAAGCTGAGAATGAATCCATTATCATTGAGGCTTTGACGCGTTGTAACGCGCTCTCTTTTGCAGGAAGGCGCCTTATGAGTTTAAGTGGTGGGGAGCGGCAGAGGGTCTATCTTGCCGGTATTTTAGCGCAAGAGACGCCGATCATTATTTTAGATGAGGTTAATGCGGCGATGGATCCTAAATATAAAGAAGAGATGGAAGTCTTACTGCATTCACTAACGGATAAAACCATTATTTCAGTCACTCACGATATGAACTCGTTGCATCATTACAGCCATCTTTTAGCATTAAAATCTGGGAGGAGTATCGCTTTTGGTGAAACACACGCAATCTTAACGAAAGATTTATTATCAGAGCTGTTTGATTATCCCTTTACGGAAGTTTGGCATGATGATCGTGTGCGTTATTTTTAAGAGAGGCCATGGTGCAAGATTTGAAAAATAGTTCAACTAGGCAAAATGAAAAAGGGGTAGGTTTACTTGATAGCCTTTATCGCCGGCATTTTTGGGTGATGATTGTGATTGTCAGCATGAGCCTTCTATCTCTTATCATTGCGCCGATGTTTGGCTTAACGTTTTTAACCCCTTGGAGTCAAGGGAGTGATATTTTTTGGCAAATGCGAGTCCCTCGGACGCTTGCAGCATGGCTTGTTGGCGCTGGTTTATCATTATCTGGCTTAGTTTTTCAAGCAATATTACGTAACCCTTTAGCAGAGCCTTTTACCTTAGGCGTTGCTGCAGGTGCAAGTCTTGGGGCTGCGATCTATATCTATTTTGGCGTTACATTAACTCTTGGTGTAATTAGTGGTATTAGCTTTTTTGCTTTTATAGGCGCGGGGTTAATTACGGTAATGATCTATCAGGTGAATTTTCGTAGTGGGCATTCTCCTTTTAAATTATTGTTGATGGGCGTGATTTTAACGTTTTTTATCTCAAGTATTTTAATGTTACTGCAATCACTTGGAAAATCCTCCTCAGCCCTTGCCATGATGAGTTGGATGATGGGACGCTTATCTTTTGTTTCCTTGATGGATCTTTATCAGCTACTTGGTGTCACGATTCTCTGTTTTGCCTTAATTTACCGCTATCTGCCGGAATTAAACCTCTTACAACAAGGCGAGGTAGTTGCGTTATCACGAGGTGTTAATAGCGGGAGAGTGATGGGGCTGCTCTTTTTGATTGTCAGTTTAATGACCGGCGTTTTTGTAGCAATTGCCGGCCCTATAGGTTTTGTGGGAATGGTCATCCCCCATGTTTCCCGTAAATTGTTAGGCGCAGATCATCGAAGGTTATTTCTAGCCGTGATTTTTTTAGGAGGCTTTGTGCTAGTGGTAGCGGATACTTTAGGATCTATGATATTAAAGCCTGCTGAAATTCCTGTAGGGGTTGTTACGGCAATTTTTGGGGCACCATTTTTTCTTTTTGTTTTGCTTCGAGAAGGGCGAGTACAGAAATTTATAGCCCCTAAAGATAATAACTAGCAGAAAAATTTATAAAAAGAGGTATGATATTGCTGTTTTGAGGATATTTGAAAAGAATATCATTGACTAAGAATATATTTTAAACAATTAAAGTAAGCTTTGGGAAGCAGGGTGAAACCCCCTCACGGACCCGCCACTGTAATGCTAAGAATTAGCTAAGTCAGATACCACCTTACTTCAACGACTCTCGAGGTTAAAGAGGATGATGTTACAGCAGTTTTCTAAAAAAGCGATTGCGCTCGCACTTCTTTCAGCGCTCTCTCTCTCTTACTCCGTGGCAGATCAGCGTGTTGAAACCACTGAAAATGACGATGAGATTATCTTTACGGCAAATCGTAGCGCAAGCCTTGTTAGTGAGGTTGGTAGCCAAAGCGTAGTGATCACAGGGCAAGAGATTCAAAACAGGCAATATCACACAGCGACGGAAGCTTTGATGCATCAACCTGGCGTGATTCTCAGTCAAAATGGGATCAATGGTCCTAGTTCTCTTTTTATTCGAGGTGCTGAGAGTAAAAATACATTAGTGCTAGTAGATGGTGTGCCTTTAGGTGATGCGATGGGGACGGGAAGAATCGTTGATTTCGGTCTTTTAGGTGCATTGTTAGATGTTAATCGTATTGAAGTTTTAAAAGGACCCCAAAGTGCCCTTTATGGAAGTTCAGCAATGGGAGGCGTAGTCCAGATCTTTACCAATAATCTAAACCAATCAGGGACAAAGCTACGCTTAATGGCAGGTTCTAAAGGTACAATTCAGACCAGTGCAACAACGGCGGGTCAAGTTGGTGATTTTCGCTACTCTTTAGGGGGCTTAATCGAAAATATCAAAGGTATTGATGCCACAACGGCAACGTCAAAGCCAATCAATACTTATGATCGTGATCGTAATAAGAATCGCCAATTATCAGGTCGATTTAACTATCTGTTAACAGAAGAATTAGATCTTGATTTTGCGTTTACCTATAATAATCGCTACTCCGAGTATGATAATCTTTTTAATTACACAGACTTTAACGATTACAATAAATCCAAGCTTTTTACGGGGAGGTTAGCACTTAACGGCTCTTTTTTAGAAGATCAATGGACCTCGACACTGAGCTACGCGTTAATGAAGCTTGATAGAGATAGTTATAGTGGTGGGGATGTTTATGATGAAAACTGGATGCCCGCAGGAACTGAGCAAACGCATAATCGTTTCCACGGTAAAACACAAACTGTAAATTTTGATAACGAGCTCAGTTTTTATGAAGATTTTAAGACTCGTTTTGGTTTAGCTTATCAAAAGGAAGAAGGTTCTGGTGATAATCACCGCAGTCACTCACAAAACAGTAAAAGCATCTATTTAGAGCAATCGCTCGATTTTGCTGATCGCTTTTTTAATACCGCCGGTATTCGTTATGATAAGAATTCAAAATTTGGTAGTAAAACAACTTATCGCTTAACCTCACGTTATAATTTTAATGAAATGTTTGCCCTTAAAGGGAGTTTTGGTACAGGATTTACTACGCCAAATATCTACCAAATCTTTGGGGATGGGCAGTGGGTGAAGTCAAATGATGATTTAAAAGCTGAAACAAGCCGTGGCTATGATTTTGGGATTGAGTTAAAACCTGTCAGTAATGCGGTGATTACGATGTCTGTATTTGAAACTCGTTATAAGAATATGATTAACTGGTCGAATGCAAATAGTAATTATAGCAATCTTGATCGCGCAAAAATGAAGGGGTTTGAGGCGGTTGCAACTATTGAGGTGAATGATCAGCTCGCACTTTCAGGAAGTTATACTTACCTTGATGCAAAAGAGAGAAAAGGCAATGGCGAGTATGAAAAAATGTTGCGCCGTCCTAAACATCAGATTACCGCAAATGTTGCTTATAAGCCGATGGCTAACCTTACCTTGAATGCTTCAGCTATTTATTATGGTGAGCGAAAAGACTCAACATTTGAAAATCCTGATATCACCTTAAAATCATTTGCACTATTTGATGTCGCTGGAAGTTATAAAATCAATGAGACCTTTGAAGTTGATGCAAAGATTCAGAATCTTTTCAATAAGCAATATGAGTTTGCCGATGGTTACCGTGAGCGTGGAAGATCGGCTTATATTGGAGTAACGATCTCTTTATAGCTGTAGATTTTTTAATAAAAAGTGGATAAAACCTGAGATATTGATCAATAGCGTAAGAAATTCTTGCGCTATTTTTGTATGATTATGATAGTGAAGGTTTTGAAGGTATTTTTTCAATGTTATTTATCATCGATGCGCAGGGAATCTGGTTCAGTGACTTGTAAACCACTTTTATAGTAAAATAACGCAAGAGACCTTCATAAATGGTGAATTAGTAATATTACAGAGGAATTGATGAGTATGAATTGGGGAAAGCCGTTTCATTGGATAATCCAAGTAAGCATGTTGTGTTTCCTATGGATAGGAAATATGGCATCGGCGGATTATGTCGTCATTCCTAAAGGCGAAGGTCATAGCTGCCGGCGAATCGTATCAGTATCGCCAGCGCTTAGCGATATGATGACGGAGCTTAAGTTAGATGATCGAATTGTTGGTGCCACACGTTATTGTCAATTACCCCCATCTTCAGATCGGCAAATTGTTGGGGGATATTTTGATCTTAATTTTGAAAAAGTGGTCTCTTTAAAGCCGGATATTGTCTTTTTAGAAGGGACATCAACAAATCCTGTTTCTCAAAAGCTTGATGCTTTAGGGATTAAAAATCGTGTATTTTCTTTAGATACATTAGATGAGATGGAAGCTGCTAAGCAAGAGATTGGGCATTATTGTGAAGGGGAAGTTGTCATTGGGGGGGATACCTTACGAGATTATTTAGCAGGTTTTGTTCCTAAAGATCGTGTTGGTCTTGCAAAGCCTAGAGTACTAATACTTTATAATCATGGGGATAATGCCGCAAGAATCTTACCTAGATTGGCTGCAGGTAGAAGTTTTCATGGAGAGTTATTAGAGACTTTATCGATGGAGAATGTTTATCTCGGCTCCCTTAATGCCCCAGAGCTAACCCGAGAGGCGATTGCGCTTTTAAACCCTGAGTGGATACTCATTTTAAATGGCGGTATTGGTAGTGTTGATACGGCGCGTGATGCGTTAGAGATAGCGCAAATTAAACCTCGTTGGGAGTTTTTATCATCTGTAGATGCGGTGCAAAATCACCGAGTCTATGAAATTAAAGGGTTTTATACCCAGATTCCATCGGTGACAGCAATGCGTAGATTAGGGCGAGTATTTGCAGAATTAGTTTACGGAAAAAATGAGTCTTAATAGTCAATAAATATGGCAATAGGATGCTGAACTCGCATTATAGTTGATTCGGTTTTAGTTGATTCGGTTTGAGAAAATCTGCTTTAAAAGTAAAACAGGATAGCCCGTGAATCAAAACAGTTTGTATAATGCTATATAGAACGATTCTTGTGCTTCTCATAACGGATACACCGGGCAATCCGATTGATAGTGAAATAGGCTCAAAATAGGCTGATTTAAATGCCGGGCATCGGCTCGGCTATTAATAATAAGTAATTATGTTCTATCTGGCATCTTGCAAACACTGTTTAATACGTACCCTTATAGATTTATGCAAGGCTAAAGGGAATGTTTCGTGTCCTTTCTAAAACCTCGAGCCAGCTGCGAGCCAGCTGTTTAAGACTTGCATTTCTTAAACTGATTTGACTATAAAATAAAGCTCAAGATTAAATGAGATCTCTTTGTGGTAGGGATTGTGAAGTAGGTGACATTTTTGGGTAGATTTTTTAAGAATATGGTAGACTAAGCCGCTTTATCTTTATATTTATTGATTTTCGGGAGTTCACATGAGCAAACAACAGACTTTATCAATCATTAAGCCAGATGCAGTTGCAAAAAACGTTGTCGGTGCAATCTATTCACGTTTTGAAGCAGCAGGTTTTAAAATCGTTGCAGCAAAAATGACCCATTTAACACGTGAAGAAGCTGAAGGTTTCTACGCTGTTCATAAAGAGCGTCCTTTCTTCAACGACTTAGTTGAATTCATGATCTCAGGTCCAGTTGTGATCTCTGTTTTAGAAGGTGATAACGTGATTGTTAAGCATCGTGAAATCTTAGGTGCAACAAACCCTAAAGAAGCAGCAGCAGGTACAATCCGTCACGATTACGCAGACTCAATTGATGCAAATGCTGTTCACGGTTCAGATGCGCCTGAAACTGCAGCAGTTGAAATCGAATACTTCTTTGGCCCTAACGCAGTAGCAGCACCAAAAGTGTGTGCATAATTGCCGGCTTAAATAAGTAAAAAAAGGACTTTAAATATCTATGTTAGATATTGACATTAAAGTAGAAAACGTTAAACGTCAGACGAATCTTTATAGTCTGACGTTTGATGATTTAAAAGAGTTTTGTGCCTCAATTGGGGAGAAGCCTTATCGAGCAACACAGATTATGAAGTGGCTCTATCATAAAGGCATTCGCTCAATTGATGAGATGACAGACGTCTCAAAGAAAACACGAGAAAAACTCAAAGAGATGACAACCCTTCATCTTCCTGAAGTAATCATGGATAATCTTTCAGATGATGGGACTCGTAAATGGCTGGTACGCCTAGATTCTGGCAACTCTATTGAAATGGTCTACATTCCAGAAGATGATCGTGGAACACTGTGCGTTTCATCTCAAGTAGGTTGCGCGCTTGATTGCTCTTTTTGTGCAACAGGAAAACAAGGTTTTAATCGTAACCTTGCAGTAGAAGAGATTATTGGGCAATTAATGATTGCGAAATTGCTCTTAAATGATTTTGAAGAGATTGATAATTTTACCCCTCGTAAAGTGACGAATATTGTCTTTATGGGAATGGGCGAACCGCTGCTTAATTATCGTAATGTGATTTCAGCGATGAAAATTATGCTCGATGATTATGGTTTTGGATTGTCAAA
Organism: Ignatzschineria rhizosphaerae; assembly: GCF_022655595.1. Taxonomy (NCBI): domain Bacteria; kingdom Pseudomonadati; phylum Pseudomonadota; class Gammaproteobacteria; order Cardiobacteriales; family Ignatzschineriaceae; genus Ignatzschineria; species Ignatzschineria rhizosphaerae. Next base: position 1,907,304 of record NZ_CP093379.1, on the reverse strand, counting down.
ACGTCGTGTGACTTTAAGTACCTCAGGAGTTGTTCCGGCGTTATATCGTCTTAAAGAAGATATTGATGTTGCGCTTGCGATTTCACTGCATGCGCCATATAACACATTGCGTGATGAGCTAGTGCCAATCAATCAAAAATATCCAATTGAGACACTATTAGATGCTTGTCGTAACTATATTGACGGAACGAATAAAAAGATCACATGGGAGTATGTATTACTCCGTGGTGTGAATGATCGTGATGAAGATGCGCATGCGCTTGCACGTTTAATTCGTAATATTCCAGGGAAAGTAAACCTTATTCCATTTAACCCATTTGATGGGGTGGACTATAAGACCTCAGATCGTAAGCAAATTGATCATTTTAGATCAATCTTAATGGGTTATGGGCTTGTTGCTGTTACTCGAAAAACTCGAGGCGATGATGTTGATGCGGCATGTGGTCAGCTTGCAGGGAAAGTGAAAGATCGTACAAAACGGACAATAGAAGCACGCGAGTTAATATAGTTTAAAAGATTATCTATTAAGCGATATGTAATAAGAGGGGAAAAGGGCTGATACGAAGTATGAGTCCTTTTTTGTTGAGAAGTAATAGAGCGCAATTATGGTAGCTGTAAGCGGGGATTTGATATTTATTTTCTAAATATAATATTTTTGTATTTATTTTGTAAATATTATAATTTTATTTATCTGTTTGATTAATTCAGCTTGATTACTGTTCATGAAATCTTTACTCTTAGGAAGGTTAAACCTCATTAGTTAATTAATAAACGCTTAAAAGGTATTCTAAGAATGATCTTGAATCAGCAAAATGGTACTATCTTTAGGACTTTTAGACGATATTTAGGAAAGAGTACTATTGTTGTTGCGCTATCTGGCTGCTCAATGGTGGAGATCCCTTTTTTATCTTCTAATCAGGAAGTCATCGATATATCGATGTTATCTGAAGCGCAACAAAAACATTATGAATTAAGTTTACATTATATTGATTCAGCGCATTACGATGTTGCGGAAACTAAATTATTATCTCTGGTGGAAGAATACCCTGATTTTCCAGATGCTTATAATGCATTAGGGGTGATCTACGAGCGTCGGGGGCGAGTAACTGAGAGCGGGAAGGCTTTTTATAGAGCCATCGCATTAAATCCTGATTATAGTATTGCGGTTAATAATTATGGTGATTTAAAATGTTATGTTGCCGGAGGTGAGGAGATTGAGCAAAATGCAGTTGAGGCAAGAGATCGACGAGTAAAATCTCGACTATATACTGCGGCTACGAAATGTTATATTAGTAAGAATCATTTTTCAAAAGGGCGAGAAGCTGTGGAACAAGCGATAAAGCTTGACGATCGCTATGCGCTCAGTTATCTCTATTTAGCAAAGATTCAATATCACGATCAGCAATATCAGGATGCTAAACAGTCGATTAATCAATTTAATGATCTTAACGGTTACACTAAAGAGAGTGCGCAATTAGGGTATTCCATTAACCGTTCTTTAAAAGATCAACAAGAGATGACAAAGTATCAGCATGTGCTTAAAACACAGTTTAACGGGGAAATATAGGAGAAGGCCAAGGAATGAATGCTCAAGAGTTAGGCGAAAAGCTAAAAGCAGCAAGACTTGAGAAAAAATTGTCTGTCGAGCAAGTATCTAGAGTACTTTCGTTAAGACCTTCATTAGTGACCGCTCTTGAAAATGGAAATTACCGTGAAATTGGCGCTTTACTTTATGTGAAGAATTATCTGCGCAAATATGGGAAGTTTTTAGGCATTGATGCAAATGAGATAGAGTGTGATTTAGAGCAATTAACGGTGGCTGTGGATCCTAAAAGCCAAGGTTTTTATGAGACTTTAAAGGTCAAGCATGAAGCTGCTGAAAAGAAGCGCTCTAATCATTTTAAATATTATCTGCTCTTTGTAATGATCGTCATTGCTATTTTTGCTTATCTTTATCAAAGTGGGGTGATTCCCTCACCTTTTAAAGAGCGTTTTTCATCAGGCGGTAAGGAGGAAGTGTCACTTCCTAATGAGCGTTTGCCCTCATTAGAGCTTGAGTATAATCTACGTGGAAATGAGGTTACGGCAAGGGAAGAGTTGAGTTTTGAGGATCTTTTAATTGATTCTGCAAAGCAGCAACAAAATTCCATGATTGAGGAGTTTCACTTTGATGAATCTTTAACATCTTTGGAAGAAGATGCAGCGCTTGGGGCGCTTAATGAAGATCTACATTTGGTGCTTCTTAATAAAGAGAATGAGTTGATCGTTAATGAAGAGAGCCCTCCTGAGATCAGTAAGTCTCGATATAAAGCTTCTGGGAAGTTTGAAGTTTTAGGAACCGCTTTAAGATATTATGCGCCGTTACTCTCAGTAACGGCTTTGCCACTTATTGATCTTGGCTCAAGTAATGTTTCTGGTCGTTTTATGGCCCCTAAAAAACATATTAATTATTTTTATGCAGCCCCTTCTGATATTCGATTAGGGCTTGAGATGCCAAAAATTGTTTCTGATAAAATGAATCAACGTATGAAAGAGGTATTATCACTTTATGATCGGGAAAGTGGGTTTTATCCTTTTATTTATCAGACAGTCTTAGCGTTTCGTTTAGAGGGCTGGAAAGCGCAGTTAGCAAATCTTACTCAAAAAATTGAAACTAAAGAGCGATTTTTAGCTTCAGGTACAGATGAGGTGCCGCTAAATGTTAAAGAAGAGGCTGCTGAAAATAGTCTTTTAGAGAAGCTTTTAGTGGAAGCTTCGCTCTTGGAAGAAAAAATCACCTATAATAGCGACTACCTTGCTAAAAAGGCGGTCTTTAAAATTGTGGCTGAAGATATTACAACTTTAGATATTAAAGACCCTAAAGGGCGCGTAATTACTAACAGAGTGATGAAAAGAGGGGATGAGTATCAGCTTGAGGGGCAGGGAATTTACGATGTTTATTTAGGAAACCCTGCAGTTATTGATAAAATAACGGTTAACGGAAAGATGATTCCGGAGTATTATTATAGGCCTTTAACAGAAGAGGCTGTTTCTATTCGATTTTCCCTTAATTCTGAACAGTATCGCTAGGAATAATTTAAGTAATGAGTAAAAAAATAAATGCTTTGCGTGGAATGCACGATGTTCTTCCCTCTGAAATTGGCTATTGGCAGATGATCGAAGGTCATCTTCGCTCGCTATTTCAAGAGTATGGATATACAGAGATCCGTACGCCGATGATGGAAGAAACGCGTCTTTTTACCCGCTCGATTGGTGAAGTGACAGATATCGTTGAAAAAGAGATGTACACTTTTCCAGATCAAAACGATAACTTGAGCTTAACGCTTCGTCCTGAAATGACAGCGAGTATCGTTAGAGCAGGTGTTCAGCATGGGCTTTTTTATAATCAGACTCAAAAGCTTTGGCAAATAGGGCCGGCATTTCGTTATGAGCGTCCTCAGAAAGGGCGCTATCGTCAATTTCATCAAGCAGATATTGAAATTTTTGGAATTGAAACTCCCGATGCAGATGCTGAAATGCTCGCAATGCTTGCACGTTTTTGGAAGCGTTTAGGAATTGAGAATGAAGTGAAGCTTGAGATTAACTCAATGGGAACTGCTGAATGTCGTAAAGTATATCGTGAGAAGTTGATTGCTTATTTTGAAGGGTTTAAAGATCAGTTAGATGAAGATTCTACAAGACGCCTTTATACCAATCCGCTTCGCATTTTAGATTCTAAAAACCCCGATCTCAATGAGATGATCACCAATGCACCTAAACTCTTAGATCATCTTGATGATGAATCTAAAGCACACTTTGATACACTTTGTGCACAATTAGATATTTTAGGGATAAAATATGTGATTAATCCAAGAATTGTTCGGGGGATGGATTATTATACTCGTACAGTTTTTGAGTGGACCACAACGAAATTAGGCTCTCAAGGTACAGTTTGTGGTGGTGGTCGTTACGATAAGATGGTAGAAGAGCTTGGTGGGCGAGAAACGCCTGCAATTGGCTTTGGAATGGGCATGGAGCGATTAATTCTCCTATGTCAGGCTTGTGAGGTTTCAGCGAATGAGTCTTCTCCACTTTTAACAACCGTATTTTTAGGAGAGAAAGCATCTCTTCAAGGGCTTGGATTAATTGAGGAGATTCGTGATGAAATGCCTCATATCCTCATTAGCGCTAATTTAGGTGGCGGTAGTATGAAGTCACAAATGAAAAAAGCTGATCGTTCAGGCGCTAAATATGCTTTAATTATGGGCGATGATGAATTAGATAAGGATATCGTGATTCTTAAAGATCTTCGTACAGATGGGGAACAAACAGCGGTTTCTCGCGACGAGCTTTCGAAATTTTTACAAAATAATTTATAAATAGTAAGAAGGTTAATTTTAATGGCTTTAAATCAATACGAAACAGATGAACAACGTGCAGAAGTCCTCATTGATTGGCTTAAACGTAATGTCGGATATCTCTTATTTTTAGTGGTGTTGGTTGTGGGTTCTATTGCAGGTGTTGAGTTTTATAAAAGTCACACCGTCAGTAAAGCGAATGCCACGTTTGATAGTTATGAGGCGTTTCTTGCTAAATATGACAATGCCCCTGTAGACGCTGCAATGAGCGAAAAACTGGTGGCTGATAATGACGGTGTTTACCAAGTCTTTTCAGCAATGCTTTTAGCAAAAGAGGCGCACGATGCGGGAGAATTAAACACCGCTGAAACACTTTTAACTTCAGCGCTTACAAATGCTGATGATGAAGGCTTAAAAGCGTTACTACAGTATCGTTTAGCGATTGTTCAGTTTGATCAAGGCAATAATGAGGTCGCTTTAGAATCTTTAAAGCAGGTTCAAGCGGTAGAGTTTTTAGGGTTAAGAAAGGTGCTTGAGGGCGATATTTATCTATCGATGGGGCGCACACAAGATGCTAAGATATCTTATGAAGAAGCGTTAAATAGTGATATTGTTCCAGATGGCGCTTTGAATAAACTCAATCGCTTAAGTGCACAATAGTTAAAACTGTAGATAGGATTATAAATCAATGAATAGAATTATCACGGCGGTTATTGTTTCACTTGTCATCGCAGGATGTGCGGGTGGACTTCGTGGAAAGAGTAATCTAGTACAACCTACAGAATTAAATAGTACCATTCCTTCAAATCTTGTTGTTAAAGGATGGGAAGTGAAGACAGGTAGTCAAACGCCTAAAGAGAGTAACCTGCGTTTCTTAATTGCAGATGATGGCGTTGGCACACTCTATGTTGCAGGGCAAAAAGGGATTGTGACGGCTATTGATATGAGTTCTGGTAGTAAAGTATGGGAGCACAAAGTGGGTTCTCAGCTTTATACAGGGGTTGGATATAGCCAAGGCGTGCTACTAGTTGGACGACAAGATGCTTATGTTGAAGCACTTTCAGCAAATGGTGGCGAATCTATGTGGTCTAAGAAAGTCTTAGGTGTGCCGGCAGTACCTCCTGTGGGTAATGGTAATTTAGCTATTGTGAGAACTCTTTTTGGCGCAGTAGAGACCTTTGATTTACAAACAGGTGAAGATCGCTGGGCTTATATCTTTAATAACTCAGAGCTTTCAGTAAGAGGTGCAGCGCCTCCTACGTTTATGGGTGCAGATGTTCTAGTTGCAAGTGATGAGGGAACATTAGCATTAATTGATGCCAAAACTGGTGCTCAAAAATGGAGTACGGTTTTAAGTGAGCCACTTAATGGTAGTTTCATGGGTGGTTTGCGAGACGTTGATGCGGCAATGATAGTGACAGATGATCGCATCTTTGTGGGGCAATATCTTTCAGGGATTACAGCGCTTAATCATCATGGTCGTAAGCTCTGGCAAAAAGGAAAAGGCACCTATGCAGGGCTTGTATTTACAGGCGATGCAGTTGTTTCGGTAGAGCGGGATAGTACAATTCAAGCGCTCAATGCTCAAGATGGTTCGCCAGTATGGGATAATAGAGATCTTCGTGGCCGAAATTTAACAAAGCCTGTTTTAGTTGGAAATCGTATTGTTGTCGGGGACTATCAAGGATATGTCCATGTGCTTGACGCTTCAACAGGAGCGCTTCAAGGATCGACAAAAATCGGATCCAATGGATTTTTACTGGATATTAAAGAGATCAATGGCAATATTTATCTCTTAGATTATTCAGGTACACTTTATAAAGTTTCAATTTAAGGGATAGGATGTCAGAACCGCTTATCGCCCTTGTAGGGCGTCCTAATGTTGGTAAATCAACAATATTTAATGCATTAACAAGAACAAGAGATGCGTTAGTTGCGGACCAACCAGGTTTAACAAGAGATCGTCAATATGGCGTTGGAAAGGTAGGAGATAGACCTTACAATGTGCTCGATACCGGCGGATTATCAGGTGATGATAATCAGATGGATCATTTGATTGCCGAGCAAGCATGGATTGCTGCTGAAGAAGCTGATCTCATCTTCTTTATTGTCGATGGGCGTACAGGTGTTACGGCTTTTGATGATGCGATTGCTAATAGACTTCGTCGAATGGGCAAGCCTGTGATCGTGGTTGTTAATAAAGCAGAGGGAATTTCTCCAGAAGTGATTGTGGGAGAATTTTATTCATTAGGCTTAGGTGAGCCAGTTGCTATTTCAGCATCTCATCATCAAGGGCTTTATGAGTTGATGCTCGCTTCTTATGAGCGCATTGAATTTCCAGAAAAGAAAGAAAAACAGGAAGAGATTCAAGATGATATTATTCGTCTTGCGGTTTTTGGTCGCCCAAATGCCGGTAAATCAACCTTGATTAACCAAATGCTGGGTGAAGAGAGAGTATTAGCTTCAGAAGTTGCTGGTACGACACGCGATGCTATTGAGATTCCTTTTACCGCTTATGATCGTGAATTTATCTTGATTGATACAGCCGGTGTTCGCCGTCGTAGCCGTGTTACGGATATGATCGAGAAATTTAGTGTGATTAAGAGTTTAGATGCTCTTGAGAAAGCAAATGTTGTAGTATTTGTGTTTGATGCTAAAGAGGGCTTATCGGATCAAGATGCAACCCTTTTAGGAGCTGTTCTTGATGCAGGTAAAGCGCTGATTCTTGCGGTGAATAAGTGGGATTCTTTAGAAGAAGATGAAAAGAGCTGGATTCAGCAAGATTTCTCTCGCCGTTTTGCATTTATTGACTTTACAGAACCGATGTTTATTTCGGCGCTTAAAGGGCAAGGTGTATTGCAAGTTGTTCGTGAAGCGATTCGTGTATTTGATCAATCAATGCGTGAGTTTACAACGAATGAGCTCTCTAATATTTTAGAATATGCAGTACATAGTCATCAGCCACCAATGGATAAAGGCTATGCGCCGAAGCTACGTTATGCGCATCAAGGTGGAAAAAATCCTTTAAAAATCATTATTCATGGTAATCGTACACAATATGTTAAAGATAGTTACACTCGTTATTTGAGTAAAACTTTCCGTGAAGAGTTAGAAATTGAAGGAACGCCTGTGCGTATCTTGTATCGTACAAATGAGAATCCTTATGCTAACCGTCCTGGTAAAACAACAGAAATTCGTGGTAGTGCCAAACGTAAACGTAAATTAGAAAGAGCAAAAGAGAAGTAGGCTATTAGTTTGGCTACTTGTTTTATGTGATCTTCGGATTATGAAAGGGCTTAATTGTATATTAAGCCCTTTTTATGTGCTTAAGGAAGTCAATTATGGGTTGTGGGGCTTTATTGTATAGTCCCTTTGGTTTAAAAAGGTCTATCTTACGGCGCCAGAGAATGTTTGCATTTTTCTTACTATAGTAAGATCGGTTTAAAAGTAACCGAATCAGATTGCCGGCGCATCGGTTATGAGAAGCGCAAGAATCGTTCTATCCGGCATGGTACAAGCTAATTTGATACACACTCTGTACCCTTAATCGTGTTTCTTAAACTGTATTGGTTATAAATAGAAGACGTTATCGATCAAGATGATAATAATAACGCTTAAAAGTATGAGCGTATCATCTAGGCTAATTGACGGCATTAATCTGAAAAGGGAGGTATTAGATATTAAGGGAAGGATATCTGCTTAATATTTATTCAAGCGTTAATTGCCAAAAACCGGTGTGATCTTTAATTAAAAAGAGTGTGTCAAAGGTATAACTCTCATCTTTAAAGTTTAAGGTATATCTCACGGTCGCTCGGCTTTTATCACTATTATATTCAATAGAGTGGTACTCAATTTTATGAATTCCCCCTTTTTCTTGAATATTGAATGCTAAATCTTTAAAAATAATTGCTAAGATTTCATAGAGTTCAGATTCGGATCGTTGATCTTGTAGGTTATTTTCAAGATTAAATAAAGAGAGCAGTTCAGGATAGTCTTGATGACTTAGAGATTCATAAAAAACCTGTATGCTCTCTTCTGGCGAATGTTGTTGAGAACATCCTACAGCAGTTAGGCAAATGCCGATCAGTAGAGCATGGAGCTTTTTAATCATTTGCATCCTTTAATGACAGGTAAAAGTCTTAAGAAATCAATCGGATTGATAAGCGATGATAAAGACAAATTAAGGGTGAGATAACTTTGCATTATAACAGAGAATTATAGATGCTTAAGAATCTGCATGAAAATATAGTATCCTTGGTTTAAAAAGGTCTCTCTTGAGGCGAGATAGATAATTTTGATAAAAAAACGATAGCACCAGAGATACTATCGTTTTATAGAGATTTATTTTTAAGGAGAAATTACTTTTTAAGTTTTCCTAATGCTGCGGCAAATGGATTGTTACTAGGAATCTCCTGATGCTTTGTTACAGAACGCTGCTGTTTTTTAGAGGCGGGGGTAAAGCTATTTTTGGACTGGCTCTCACCTACAGGGTCATTCATACGCATGGTTAAGGCAATTCGCTTGCGTGGAATATCGACTTCTAAAACTTTAACTTTGACCACATCCCCAACTTTTACCACTTCATGTGGATCTTTAACAAAGCAGTCAGCTAAGGCACTGATATGGACAAGTCCATCTTGATGGACACCAATATCGACAAAAGCGCCAAAGTTTGCAACGTTAGTGACAACTCCTTCTAATTGCATTCCTTCTTTAAGATCAGATAACTCAGAGACATCTTCTCTAAATGCAGCCGTAATAAATTCAGGACGAGGGTCACGACCTGGCTTTTCAAGCTCTTCTAAAATATCTTTAATTGTGGGAATCCCAAACTTGTCACAAACAAAGTCTTTGGGATTTAAGCTTTTGATAAAGCTACTATTGCCGATGATCTCTGTTAAAGGTTTATTAGAGGCTTTTAAAATTCGTTCCACTACAGGATACGCTTCAGGGTGAACCGCTGAGATGTCGAGGGGGTTACTACCACGAATGCGTAGGAACCCTGCTGCAAGTTCATATGTTTTAGGGCCAAGACGAGGGACTTTTTTAAGCGCAGCTCGATCTTTAAAGGGACCATTTTCATCACGGAAATTCACGATATTTTGCGCAGTTGTGGCATTAAGGCCAGACACTTGAGCTAATAGAGCACTCGATGCTGTATTGGCATCAACACCCACAGCATTCACACAATCTTCAACAACGGATTCTAACATTCTATTAAGCTGCACTTGGTTGACATCATGTTGATATTGCCCAACGCCAATAGCTTTAGGTTCAATCTTTACAAGCTCAGCAAGAGGATCTTGTAAGCGCCGAGCAATGGAGACTGCGCCTCTAAGGGAAACATCTAACTCTGGGAATTCTTTTGCCGCAAGTGCAGATGCTGAATAGACAGATGCGCCGGCTTCACTTGTGACAACTTTATTGAGTTTAGGGAACTTCTTACATAAATCAGCACCTAATTTATCTGTTTCACGTGAAGCGGTACCATTGCCGATAGAGATGAGCTCAGGTTGATATTTTTCGACAAGTTTAGCGAGAGTATGGAGCGATTCGTCCCATTTATTCATGGGGGCATGTGGGTAGATGGTTGCAGTTTCCAGTAATTTCCCGGTTCTATCGACAACGGCCACTTTACAGCCTGTGCGAAGCCCTGGGTCAATACCTAAGATTCCCTTTTCACCTGCAGGAGATGCTAAAAGAAGATCTTTAAGATTTCTGGCAAACACTTTTATCGCTTCTGTTTCAGCGGCTTCTTTAAGCTGATTAATCAGTTCTAAGGAGAGTGAGAGGTTCAGTTTTGCACGCCAGCTTAAGCGGATAGTATCTTTTAGCCAATCATGGGGATTTGTGAGGGCTAAAGTATTGGTGATCGTACCAAGTGGCGCATCTTCAATCTCTTCTGGAAGTTTTAGCTCTAAAGAGAGGATATCTTCATTTCGGCCTCTTAAAAGAGCGAGTGCACGATGAGAGGGGATTGTTTTAATATTTTCTTTAAATTCAAAGTAATCTTTATAATTATTGCCGGTATCTTCTTTACCAGATTGCACGCTAGAGTGTAATTCTGCAAAATCCCAAAGATATTGTCGTAATTTACCTAAAAGCTCTGCATTTTCTGAAATACGCTCAATGAGAATAAAACGTGCACCATCGAGAACTTGTTTAGTTTCTGTAAAATCATGTTCAGGATTTAAATATTGGGTAGCAAGCACTTCAAGGTCATCGGGGAGGCTATTTTGAAATAAGAGGTCAGCAAGAGGCTCAATCCCTGCTTCAATAGCAATTTGTGCACGTGTACGGCGCTTAGGACGATAAGGAAGATAAAGATCTTCTAGCGCTGTTTTTGTATCTACCGCATTAATACGGGCTCTTAGCTCATCGCTTAACTTATCTTGTTCTAAGATGGAGTTTAAAATGGTTGCTCGGCGATCATTGAGCTCTCGTAGATAGATTAATCTCTCTTCTAAAAGTCGTAGCTGAGTATCATCAAGCCCTCCCGTTACTTCTTTACGGTAACGAGCGATAAAGGGAACAGTTGCACCCTCATCAAGTAGTTTAATAGCTGCAGATACTTGAGGTTCTGTGGCATTAATGTCGCCGGCAATAATTTTAGGAAGTGCCGCGTGATGAGTTTGCATATCTGTCTGAATCGTCATTAATAGAGACTCCATTGAAATTAATGATAAATAAAGCGTTTATTATACCCTGTTTTTAACGGGCTAGATTATGTGATCAATCTTCATATATTAATCCTGATCTGAGTCTTTGTTTGATGAAATATTGTTTTTAAATGAGAATTTATTTCTAATTTAGAATATTAAAATCGAATAGTTTCTATATTAGACGATAGCTTAGTAATATATTTACAGAAGTGATCTAGAATATTTATTCTGAGAGTTGTTGTTTTTTTTCTCTGGAAAATTTGTGGTAGACTGTGCGATTAAAAGTATAAAAAATCGCTAAATAAACCTTAAATGGAAACTAACGATGAGTAGAAAAAGAATGAAAAAGGCAGCAGTAGTTGGGTGCTTTCTTATCTCAATGATGGCCGGCATCAGTTTTGCGGCAAAGAAGGGAGATGAGAAGATGGAACAACCAGTATTTGGTCGTTATGAAATCGTTACGCTTGCTGAGTTAGATCTTGTACCGATTAAGGCGAAGCTTGATACGGGCGCTTTTACCGCCTCTTTAAATGCGATAGATATAGAGTATTTTGAGAAAGAAGGGGATGATTGGGTGCGTTTTACCCCTGTGATTGATGATCAAGAATTATCAACAAGGGAGATGCCGCTTTTGAAAATCTCACGTATTAAGCAAAGGGCAGAAGAGGGGGATGATAGTGATGATATTGCCTCTTCAAAAAGACCAGTGGTTGAGATGACGCTCTGTATTGGGCAGCATCAAGAGATTATTGAAGTGAATTTAACCAATAGAGGGCATTTTACTTACCCACTACTGTTAGGTGCAAAATCTTTAAGACAATTAAAGGCGTTAGTGGATGCCGGTCGTAAATATACGATTGATCCAGATTGTCAGTCTTAAGAGATCCTCCTATAAAAGAATTTTTGAATTTAAACACATTGTTATAAGGAAAGTATCTCGTGCGTTCCGTAAATTTACATCTAAAAGTTTTAATATTTTTGCTCATTAGTTTAGGCTTAGGCTCTATTGCTTATGAGCGTTATGTCTTACAAATTCCCTTTACCGATCGTGAAGTGGAGAATTTATGGACAATTGATGCCAAGATCACTTTTGATGTACCAAGAGAGTCATCGGTATCAACGAAGTTCTATATTCCAGCAAGCTATAATCAATATACAAAATTTAGTGAATCTCTGATCACTGATAAGCAGTATGGACAGGTTTTAGAAGAAGATGAGGTGGGGAATAAAGTTGCTCATTACTCTATTCGTAGAACGAAAGGACCTGAGACAATCTATTACCGCTTAGCACTATCGCCTAATTTTGGTGGCACAGAAAAGCCTGCAGAAACTATTGGCACGACTTATCGTGAATCTATTCCTATGGAAGGCGCGGCAAAAGTGGCAGCAGATGCATTAGTGTCAGATATTCGGGCGACCTCTTCTAATACATTAAGCTTTATCAGTGAAGCGATTCGTCGTGTTAATGATATTGATAACGCAAATGTTGCCCTTTTATTAAAAGGAGATGACTCTGTTAAAAATCGCTATGCAGTTGCAGAGTTATTACTATCACAAGCACATATTCCTGTGCAGCGAGTGAATACGTTAGAGTTAAAACCAAGTGTTGATCAACCAACGCAGATTTGGTTACGTAGCTATATTGAAACTTCTAACCGTGATAAAGATAGCAATCGTAATATCACAACTGGTAAATGGTATTACTTTAATCTTACAGATGGTAGCGTTGGTTTACCTAAAAATGCCATTATCTGGTGGGTTGGAGATGATCCTTTAGTCACTGTGAATAATGGTTTAAAACCAAAAGTTTCATTTAGTGTGACAGATAAAGAATTAACGGCTATTAGCCTAGCGCAAGCTAATAATGCAGAAAGCTCTGACTTTCTAGCTTATTCACTCTATAGCTTACCCATTTCTATTCAGTATGGTTATGAGTTAATGCTGATGATTCCATTTGGTGTATTGGTTATTTTACTAGTTCGTAACGTCATTGGTATTCAAACACTTGGAACCTTTACCCCGGTGTTAATTGCGCTTGCCTTTAGAGAGACAGGATTAGCTTTTGGGATTGCATTTTTTACAATTATTACCTCGGTGGGATTACTGGTGCGATCCTATCTTGAACATTTAAAACTACAGATGCTCTCAAGGCTTTCCGTTGTGTTAACGTTTGTAATCATTATGATTGCCGTGTTAAGTATCTTTAGCTATAAAATGGGATTTGCACAAGGGCTTGCTATTGGTCTTTTCCCAATGGTGATTTTAACAATGACGATTGAGCGCTTATCTATTACTTGGGAAGAGCGTGGCGCTGGAAATGTGCTTAAAATTAGTATGGGAACATTAGTGGCATCATCTCTTGCTTATCTCTTAATGGAGATTCCTGAATTTGTCTATTTTGTCTTTACCTTCCCAGGCGTACTTTTAGTACTTGCCGGCTTTATGTTGATGATGGGACGTTATCGTGGATATCGTTTAACGGAGCTCAAGCGCTTTAAAGCTATGCTTAAAGAGGAGAAGTAATCATGTTGACGATGATTAAACGTTGGCGTGCTCTTCGAAAACGCGGCGTGATGGGAATTAATGAGCGTAATGGGGATTTTGTTTTAAAGTACAATAACCGAAAATTCTATCCTTACGTTGATGATAAAATCATCACAAAAGAGCGTGCGATAGCAGCGGGCATTAATGTGCCGGAGATGTATGGTGTTATTGAGACTGAAAGCGATATTAAGCATCTTCGTAAAATCTTAAAAGATAAGACAGAGTTTGTGATTAAACCCGCGCAAGGCGCTGGTGGTGATGGCATTATTGTGATTGGTGATAAGTTTGATGATTACCGTTATAAGACGGTCTCAGGTCGCCTTATTACCCTTGATGAGATTGAATATCAAATTTCAAGCACTTTAACAGGACTCTACTCTTTAGGTGGTGCAAGAGACCGTGCGTTAATTGAGTATAAGGTTAGCTCTGATCCTATTTTTAGTAGTATCAGTTATGAAGGTGTGCCAGATATCCGTGTTATTGTTTTGATGGGATATCCTATTATGGCAATGCTTCGTTTGCCTACAAGACAATCAGGCGGAAAAGCGAACTTGCATCAAGGAGCGATTGGTGTCGGCGTTGATATTGAAACTGGGAAAACTCTAGAAGGAACCTGGCTCAATGAGATTATTCAGCGCCATCCGGATACTAATAATCATGTGAGTAATGTGACGCTTCCTAATTGGGAAGGCTTTTTAGAGCTTGCAACAAGTTGTTATGAGCTCAGTCAATTAGGATATATTGGTGTGGACATGGTTCTAGATGAGACAAAAGGGCCACTTGTGTTGGAAATTAACGCACGCCCCGGGCTTAATATTCAAATTGCGAATAATGCAGGACTTGCGGCAAGAGCCCGTAAAGTTGAAGCGCATCTTGCTGAACTTAAAAAGGCAGGAAAACCAGCGGAATCTATTGCAGAACGCATGGCTTTTTCTCAACAGTATTTTGGGGATTCAATGGTGGAATCTCTAGAAGGCTAATGACTGTTTAAGATCTTTAGATCAAGTAAAGTTAATTATTTATAAAGCCCTCTTCTCAAGAAGAGGGCTTTTATGCTTATATGGAGTTTACTTTTGATTATAGTGCCGAGTGAAGAAAAGCTTTTGAGTTTAATTGCGGGTACAAGGTAGTAAGAAGAATGCAAGCATTCCCGCCGCAAGAGAGACCTTTTTAAACCGAAGATACTATAAAAAAACTAATGATAGCAAAGCTTGGCATAAAAAGGAGCTTAAGATGAAATCAGTGGGAGAGGCACCTGTTTTACCTTATTACTACTATTATCACTGTTTTGATGCTGGTGAAATCGGTTTTCTTTTTAATGTGCAAGGTTTAATGGAGATGGATATCTCAGGGCTTTATAAAGGGGAGTCTACCGAGTTTGCGCGAGAAGAGGCTAAAAACTGGGCAAGAAAAGCACAAGAGATAAAGGTGTTATCACAATTATCCGCACTTCCCTCAATGGTTGAGTTATTGTTACTTCGAATTGTGAATGAATTTACGAGTTATTTTTTGGGAGAGCTGATCACTTTTACTTTACCAATCTATCCAAGTGGAACGCCCTTTCAAGAACAGGTTTGGAATGCGTTGATGAGGATTCCTTATGGTGAGGTAATGACTTATAAAGCATTAGCGCAGGAAGTGAATAGCCCTAAAGGAATGCGCGCCGTTGGGGCTGCTAATAGCAAAAATCCACTGCCGATTATTATCCCTTGCCACAGGGTGATTCAGGCAGATCAAACGCTCGGCGGCTATAGTGGCGGCATTGCCACCAAAATAGCACTGTTAGAGCTTGAAGGGTTCTCCTTTAGTTCAGGAAAATCTGGATTAAAAGTAGTGCAAGGGCAATCTGTCCTGCCCCTAGAATAAGCGCGTAAACGGCAAGCTTTCTTCCTTGCTGTTTGAGAAGCCCAAAATTTAAACGAAGGCCAATAGCAGCAAGAGCGACAACTTCACATAAACCGCTAGTTTTTAGAAGAATGAGGGTGAGATCTTCATGAATAAATTCAATAGAGTTTAAGGTGCAAGCAATCATAAAGCCAAATAGATACCAAGGGATTAATCCGGTAATTGATTGGCGTTTTGCCAGCGATTGATCTCGTGCTGGAGCTGATTTTTCCTTCTTATTTCGTTTGGCTATTTGATGAAAAACAAGGACGATAAGGACTAATGAAGCGATTCGCATAATTTTAAAGATCGTCGCATCACGCATAACTTCAGTGCCGAGCATACTGGCACTTGCAATCACCTGCCCAACAGATTGTAAAATCCCCCCAATAAAGGCACCTTGTAACATTGCTTGATCATAAATAGCTAGTGCAATGAGCGGAAGAAGAAACATCATTACAGTACCCATGAGGTTGACGATAGTGATAATTAACCCTCGCTCAGCTTCATTAGCGCCGATTACAGGTGCTGTAGCGGCAATGGCTGAAGAGCCGCAAACCGCATTTCCTGATGCCATTAAGAGGTAATAGCTTTGGCTAAATTTAAAATATTTTCCAATGCCAATAGCTAATAAAATGGTGCCGATAATTTGTAGCGCAATAAAAATTGTTCCCGTTAGTCCAAGCTCACTTAATGTTGAGAAAGTGACAGAAAATCCTAAAAGAACAATGGCATATTCTAGCAATCTTCCTTCTGCAAAGCGGGTTCCTTTTGCAAAGACTGCTTGCTTAAAATAGAGATTTCCCGCAATAATTCCTAAAAAAATAGCAATCGGGGATGCGCCAATCGCAGGGATAAAGCTTGCGAGGATCATCGCAACAAGTGCGGTAGCAACTGCTAATAATAGCCCTGGAATAATGCCGGGAATCTCAGCAGGTTTAGGAATAAAGCTTGGGTATCTCATCATCGATCATCTTTATATGATTTAAAGGGAAACGAATTTATCCTACTCCTTTTATAAAGCGGTGAAAAGTTTTATCTCATACTTAATTGGTTTGTAATATGAATGTTTACAAGTTTTTTGAGATTTAGAAACATATTTGAGTTGTAAGGAGTTGAGGTAAGGTATTGTTTTATTAAGAAGAATAATTATTTATAGAGTCTATTTTGTGTAAGAATTAATATTTTAAATGTAAAACAGTGCAGCGTGTGAATCAAACCATGCTTGCATGGTGCCGGATAGAACGTCTTTTGTGCTTCTTTTAATCGATGCGCCGGCAATCTGATTTTGTTTAAGAGACATTATTTTAAATGTAAAACAGTGCAACGTGTGAATCAAACCATGCTTGCATGGTGCCGGATAGAACGTCTTTTGTGCTTCTTTTAATCGATGCGCCGGCAATCTGATTTTGTTTAAGAGACATTATTTTAAAAGTAAAATAGTGCAGCGTGTGAATCAAACCTGCTTGCATGGTGCCGGATAGAACGTCTTTTGTGCTTCTTTTAATCGATGTGCCGGCATTTAAATCAGTCTGTTGTGAACTTATAGCTATTACCCATAAAATTCCGATACGAACCGAAAAAGGCTTAAAACTGCTGGCACGTAATTTCAAAAAACATGCCCGCATTCGACTTAGCTGCTCATCAACCTATTTCGGAGGATGACTAACTAATAAATTTCGACCTTTGATTTTATTTGGAAATAACTATATATCACTATAAAGCGAATGGATTGTAGGTTTTAGCATCATCTTCAATGCAAAAAGAGAGCGTTCGTTAAAACGCTCTCTTCATAAGTCTTGTCGAATTTTAAGATTAAGTACCTAAACTTCTAAAACAATCTTTCCGATATGCTCGCTCGATTCCATGAGCTCATGCGCTTTATCAGCCTCAGCAAGTGGGAATACTTGGTAGATCACAGGTTTGAAATGCCCTTCTTCTAAGAGCGGTAATACATCTTTACGAATATCTTCAGTGAGCGCGCGTTTAAATTCATACTCGCGAGCACGAAGCGTGCTACCGGTTAGTGTAATTCGTTTTTGCATAATCTTCATGAGGTTTGCCGTGACTTTAGCACCGCCCATAGAGTTGATGTAGACAAGTCTGCCATCTGGGTTTAAGAGATCAATATTTTTCTCATAATAATCCCCACCGATCATATCTAAGATAACATCTACGCCATGCTCTTTGAGGATATCTAGAAAATCTTCCTCTTTATAGTTTACGGCAATGGTAGCGCCGAGCTTTTTTACAGCTTCTTGCTTCTCTTTGTTGCCAACTGTTGTGAAGATGTTTTTAGCTCCAATGATTTTTGCCAGTTGAATAGCGGTAATACCAATGCCGCTACTGCCGCCGTGGACGAGAAAATTCTCTCCTTTTTTAAGTTGCCCTCGCTGAAAGACATTGTTCCAGACGGTATAAAGTGTCTCAGGCATACTCGCAGCTTCAATGAAGCTTAAATTTTTGGGTTTAGGCAGTGCTAAAAACTCATCAATGCGCACATATTCAGCATAGCCACCCCCACCAATTAAGGAGAAAACCTCATCTCCCACTCGCCACTGCGTTACATCGCTGCCGATCTCTTCCACAATGCCGGCAACTTCAAGTCCCAAAATGTCTTGCGGTTCACCTTGTGGCGCAGGATAGTAACCTTTTCGTTGAATAACATCAGGCCTATTAACGCCGGCGGCTTTTACTTTGACTAAAATATCGTGCGGATTTAAGGTTGGGCGCTCTTTTTCACCCAGTTTTAGAACGGAGGGTTCTCCAAATTCAGTGAGAATAACGGCTTTCATACAGACGACTCCCTTTATAGTTTGAATCTCTAAAATATTGTATTGAGATGTTTAAATCATCTTCATTTTTATAATCATTGAAAGTATTTAGAGATATTGAATAAAATACTGATCCTTTCATCTTAACGAAAATTGATAGATGCGTCTATGGAGATTCTGAAGATGAAAAAAAACGCATCAAGAATTTCTCAATGCGCCAATCTCGTAGGAAACAATTTATTTTACCGATTGGGATTGGGTAAAATAAGATGTTTTTTCAATAGCCTATATTGTACAACTTTATATAATGTTTTTCTAGAGATAGATTTAAGTGTCGTACTATAATCTTGCAAAAGCATGAATATGGCGCTAATGCGTCATTGAAATTAATTCATTAAGTTTCACAAGAGGGTGAACAATTGTTTTTTGATCAATCCGTTTAACTTGTCCGCGGCAGGAAGATCCGGTTGCTAAAAGGGTAGATGCCTCATTTTGATCAATAATCTTCGCCCACGATTGTGAGTAGATCTTTTTTGAAACTTCTAGATTTTTCTTAATATGTCCAAAGCCCCCACTCATTCCGCAGCAGCCTGATTTCATTAACTCTAATTGCAAGCCAAAGGCTTCAAATACCGTTTGCCAGGCTTTAGGAGCGTGCGTGGCGTTAGTTTTTTCTGTGCAGTGACTCATGAGTTTAAGATCCGCTTTCGTCTTGATTTGCGGCGCTTGATGGGTTTGTAAGTATCGGCTTAACCACTCTTGAACAAGTTCTACTTTTGGCGTGTTAAGACCAATTGCTGGATACTCATCACGATAAGTTAAGGTAATAGGGGGCTCAATGCCGACAAGCGCAATACCGTAAGCCTCAAGCTCTTTAAGAAGCGCTTGTTGTTTTTGTGCCTCTTTCTCAAATTGCGTTAAAGCACCATAGACCTGTGCCACTTTGCCTGAAGCTTGATAAGGTGCAACAAAAACTTCAATATCAAGTTTATGAAGAAGCTCTACTGTTGCATTAAAGGTTGTTGCATCATAAAACATAAAGAAAGAGTCCGGCACGATAATCACCGCTTTCTCTCTATTTTTTACCTTTGAAAGCGCTGTTAAATTACCTGTGGATAACTCTTTGTATAACTTGTTGGCAACATGATATTTATGACGCTCCATTAAAGGAAGGTCGACAAGGCCTACATAATCAAAGGCTTTTTTGCCCAATTTACTACTCGCAATTAAGTTATAAGCACCGCTCACTTTACTTGTCGTAATTGCCATTTTTTCAGAGCTTATGAGAAGTTTTTCATAAAAAGGGCGTTGGTGATTTTGATAATACTGGTTTAAAAATTGTGATTTTGATGCGGGGATATTAACCTTGATCGGGCATTCACCGGCGCAGGATTTACAGCTTAAACATAGCGAGAGTGAATCGTAGACCTCGTTTTCAAAATCTTTATTTACAATATTATTCGATCTTTGGCGTAACCACTCTTTGATGAGTTCAGCTCGCCCCTTAGGAGAGTGAATACGCTCCCGGGTTGCTTTGTAGCTTGGGCACATCGCAGCATCGGTATCGTAGTTAAAGCAAGCACCATTTCCATTGCAGTAGAGCGTTGTGTTATAGGCATTTTCAGCCCAGTAGTGGCTATTGATCTGTCTGTTAAAATCTGCGCGTAAGGGCACTTCATCAATTTTTAGAAGGGGAATGGCTTCATTTGGTGTGGAGATTTTACCCGGATTGAGCTGATTGTATGGGTCAAAGATCGCTTTAACTTGCTGCACGAGTGGGTAGAGATCCCCAAAAAAGGTTTTTGCATATTCTGAGCGAACCCCTTTTCCATGTTCTCCCCACAGTGCTCCGCCATATTTTTGGCATAGCGCAAAAACTTGATCGGAGATATGGCGGATTTTAGGCCTGTCTTCTTCAAGTTTAAGATCAAGTGCGGGGCGTACATGAATAACGCCGGCATCAGCATGGCCAAACATGCCATAGCTCACATTCGCCGTATCTAAAATATCTCTAAATTCTGCAATAAAAGGTGCAAGATTTTGAGGAGGAACCGCTGTATCTTCTACAAAAGGAATAGGACGGCGATTACCTTGAACTGCGCCAAGGAGCCCAACGGCGCGTTTACGAAGGCCATAGATATCATTCACGGCTTTTTTACCAAGAAGTGGGCGCACAGAGAGACGGCTTTCATTTTGGCTATTACTGATGTATGCGGTAAAGGCGGTAATTTTTTCTTGTAACTCAATCTCGTTGTCGGCATTAAATTCAATGAGTTGAATGGCTTTAAGTTTTGCGTAATCAATCCCTTCAAAATATTGCTCTGTTGTTGCCCAAATAAAGTCGTTCTTAGCGATCTCCATGACAATATTATCAATCACCTCCACTGATGTGGGGGTAGGATCTGAATGCATTAAAAAAGGCGCATCTTCAAGCGCTTTAATAAAGTCATCGTAAGTAATGAGGATTAAAGCAGTCTCTTTAGGGATCGGTAAGACATTGAGTTTTGCTTCTGTAAAAACCCCTAAAGTTCCCTCAGAGCCACACAGAAGGTGATTGAGGTTTTTATGAGAATCTTGTGTAAAATGATCAAGATCATAGCCTGTAATAAAGCGGTTTAGTTGCGGGAAATGAGCATGAATTGCCTCTTTCTCAGGGCTAAGAAGATCATAGAGCTTGTTTACTAGAGGAAATTCATCGATATCTGCAAGCTCGCTACTTGTGAGCGCTCGGCTTCTAATTGCTTCTCCGCCTAAAGGGTAGGCCAGAATCTCTAAGACATGTTGACTTGTCTTCCCATATTCACAGCTTCCTTGACCCGATGCATCGGTATTAATCATCCCGCCAATAGTTGCTCGGTTAGATGTTGAGAGCTCAGGGGCAAAGAAGTAACCTAAAGGGCGAAGAAAAGCATTAAGCTGATCTTTCACAACACCCGTTTGTACGGTGACAATACGATTTTCAGCATCAAAATCAAGGATCTGATTCATATGCCGAGAGATATCAAGAATAATCCCGTTATTTAAAGATTGGCCATTCGTACCAGTGCCGCCACCGCGCGTTGAAAGCGTGACCGATTGATATTGAGGCTCTGCAAGCAGTGACATCACTTTTTGGACGTCTTGATTTGATTTTGGAAACAAAATTGCTTCAGGCATCATCTGATAAATAGAGTTGTCAGTCGCAGATATCAGTCTTTGTGCATCGCTAACTTCAATATCACCGCTAAAATTTTTAAGTTTTAAGGTATCTAAAAATTGCGCTATAACAGAATCAAATTGTGTGGCACTGGTCATGGGGGTCATTTACCGCTATTACGTTTAGGTTGATCTAAATATTCTTGTGATTGCATCTCAATTAATCGGCTAATGGTTCTATCAAATTCAAAATCGAGGGATTTTTCACCTTTGGGTTCATAAAGTTTATTCATGGGGACATCTGCACCAATAATCACTTTAACGCCTTGGTCATAAAATTCATCAATCATAATGACAAATCGGCGCGCCTCATTTTCTAAAAAGCGAGTCAGTTGTGGTAAACCGCTAAAGAACACCGTATCTAAAATGCCGGCAAGGTAGATAAAGTCTTGAGATGAACGCGCTTTTTTACAAGCTTCGTTAAAGGTAAACCATGCGCAGTTATCATGCATTTCGATCATCTCAAAGGCATGACCATTAACATCTAAAGTTGCAGGTTCACTCGATTCGCCGGCAATATCTTCAAATTGCGTTCTAAAATGGCTCTCTTGTGCTTGTTCATCCCCTACAAACCAAACATCGGCACTATCAATATGGCGCATACGGTAATCTTGATCGGTATCTAATACAATTACTCCAAGACGGTTTTTGATAATCTCAATTGCCGGTAAAAATTGCTGTCTTTGTAAACCATTTTTATAGAGCTCATCAGGTTCACGGTTGGAAGTGGTGATAAAAAAGATTCCTTCGGCAAGAAGAGCATCTAAGAGACGATAAAGAATCATCGCATCAGTAATATCAATAACGTGAAACTCATCCACACAAAGGACTTTACACTCTTTCGCAAACTCTTTCGCAACAAGTTTTAAAGGATCTTCTTCCCCTTGATATTGGCGCATTTTTTGATGCACATCTTGCATAAAATGGTAGTAATGCTCCCGAATTTTAGGAACATCAATATTATTGAAAAAGAGATCCATGAGGAAGGTTTTTCCACGACCAACCCGGCCGTAGATATAAAGGCCTCGCGGATCACTATAGGTTACAGGACCACCAGCAAATGGGCTGATAAGCTTTTTCATAAAAGAGCGGTTATCTGTTGCGGCAATCGGTTCATCCGTTAAGATTTTTGCTTTTAGTTTGTCATAGCTTTCAGCGACTGAAACCTGAACAGGATCAACCTTAAATCCTTTCTCCTCGATCAGCTTAAAATAAGCATCTTTGATAGTTGTCATAATGATTTTTATTCCTCATTTTTTGTCCGGCGTTCTTTAAAGAACTCTTTGATTAATGTACTACATTCCTCTTGAAGAACACGGGGAATAATCGTGAGTTTATGATTAAACGCTTTGTAATCATTCACATTTAAATTGGTGCCTAGCGCGCCATTGCGAGAATCGCCAGCGCCATATACCACAGTATCAATTCTTGTATGTAAAAAGCTTCCGGCACACATGGTGCAAGGCTCTAATGTCACATAAAGGATTGTATTAGGAAGGCGATAATTTTTCATTATACGACAAGCTTCCCTAATCGCAACGATTTCGGCATGTGCGGTCGGATCACAATCGATAATAGAACGGTTATGACCTCGGGCGATAATTTTACCATCTTGAACAATTACCGCGCCAATGGGGACTTCTCCTATGGCGCCTGCTTTTTGGGCTTCTATTAAAGCTTGTTGCATAAATGTTTGATGTATCGTTAAATCTTCTTCATTCATCGAAGTTTCTTCTAAATCC